>CAWJSS010000007.1:0-515772 GCA_963845605.1 uncultured Acidimicrobiaceae bacterium | reverse complement strand
GGGCCCACCAACTCGAGATACGCACCCCTTGTGATGTCGGACCGCCAGGGGCGCTCCTCTTCACCGGGGGCGTTATCCCCTCAAGTCGATTACTGGCCGCCGCACGAGGTCCGTAAGTGCCAGGACCCTCAGAGCCGGGCGCGACGGACGAAGGAGCACGAACTCTGCACCTCGGCGTTGGCAGTGCCGCCTGGCGACAAGTAGCGCCATAGCTCCGGCGGCACCGAAGAAGGATACTTGGGCGAGGTCGATGAAGATTGAGCGGGCGCCATCGACGAGGGCTTCGTTGACGGCCACCAAAAGCTGCGGTGCAGTGCAAAGGTCGATTTGCCCGGTCACCCGGACGAGCGCCAACCCATCAGCACTGCACATAAGGTGGGCGGACGCATAAGGGTAATCGACCGGCTCCCAGCGCAACCGGGTCGAAATGTACCGGCTCGTCCCCGAAGGGGCCGCCCCCCAGTGGGTTGCGGGAGTGGCGTCTCAGGGACAGCCTCGTAATTCTGGCGCTCCTTGGCGACGTACAGGTCCAAAGTCAGGTCGACCACGCCACCGGGCGCCTCGCCGCCGTCACCGGGCACAACAGGCACACCATGGTCCAGGTTTGCGACGTCCGCCACCGCAGATTGGCCGGGGCCTCCTTTGGCGCACTGAAGGCCGGACCAAGCCGGTCCGCTCGAGCAGTCGTCGGCTGCGCCTGCCGGTCCCTGCGCCGTGGTTCTTCGTTCTAGCGCCTTCTCCAAGTGCTCCCACATGGCATCCTCCTCGGGTCGGTCAACCACCCCCCACACGTGACAGCGACGGAGGGGACCAGACGTCGAGGAGGCGTAACCGGGGTCTGGAGCGGCGACACCACGACGAGAGAACCAAAAAATACGCCATTCACGGCATGGGGCGCAAGACCTTCCCGCACCGGGCCCGGCGGGTCGACTTCGAAGAAAGAGGCTCCCGGCGCCATGTCCGGGCCGACCAACGCCGCCGCCGGTTGTCGGGGCCGCCAGAGCCCAACGTCGCGGGCCGGTAGGCCCGACAGCAGTTGTCGTGCCAGACCGGACTGGGATGGCCGACGAGTAGCATCCCAGTTTCAAGGAGGGTAAGCGAACAGGCGAGAGGAGCGTAAGGGGCCCTGCCCGGGTGTGCATCCCGACGATCCCGGCCACCTTCATCGCCTGATGCCGGGCATCAGTTCGGCTGAATGCGGACAGGTGCCCAGGCCCACGGCAAACGGGCGCCGGAGGTCGCTGGTGCCAGTTGTCCCTGGTCGTTTGGCAAGCGGAGCAGAGCCACAGCCCACGAGCCTTCAGAGCGCCGTCTCCGGGCTCCGATGTGAGGTGCCGATGAGCATGCAACACGAAGTCCCCGGACTGTTCGCTCGCTACGAGCAGCAGGTCAAAGAGCGCATCGCTGACTTCAACGACCCGCACCAGGAATGGCGCCGCCTGTTCTCCGAGCTTTTCGGCACCTTCCTGCTCGTGCTGGTGGCCGCCGGGGGCGGCATGATGGGCCACGCGTTCCCGGGCATGATCAGCCGTACGGCCGCCGTCGTGGCCCCGGCGCTGATGGTCATGGCGATCATCTTGTTCATGGGCAAGATCTCTGGCGCTCACCTGAACCCAGCCGTCTCCATCGCCTTCGCCCTGCGGCGTGACTTCCCGTGGTGGCGGGTGCCCGGCTACATCTTGGTGCAGCTGGTCGGGGCCGTGCTCGCCGCCCTGTTCCTGCGCGCCGTCATCAACGTCTCGTCCATGTACGGGTCTAACTACCCTGCCCACGGCTACTCCAACTTGGCCGCGTTCTGGATGGAGCTCGCATTGACGACGGGCCTCGTTAGCGTGATCCTGGGCACAGCCTCGGGGGCGCAGAACATCGGCATATTCGGCGCCCTGGGGGTGGGAGGCTATATCGCCCTGGCCGGTCTCTGGGCCAGCCCTATTTCGGGCGCCTCCATGAACCCGGCCCGTACGTTCGGGCCCGACCTGGTGAGCGGGACCTTCACCGCCTACTGGGTATACGCCGGGGGCCCGTGGGGGGAGCCGTTATTGCCGTTGGTATAGCCTTCGTGCTTCGAGGCCCCGGCGGCGGCAAGTCCGGCTCGGGGGCGGCACAGGGTAACCTGTTCACCGAGATTTCGGAGGCCGACAAGTCTTGAGCATCACGTGCTGACCCGACGTTGGGCTCTCTTCAGTGCTCACGGCTCGACGGGCATCGCTCCGGCAATAGGAGCGTCAGGCCAGGCGCCAGATCGTGCGGCCTCTGGCCGATCCTGAGCGCCATCGCCCGAGTACCCGTGGACGGCTATCTCCCCTGCCGTCGGCAGGTGACCGATGCAAGATTGACACCCAGTTTATCGAGGCTTCATCGCGGATAATCTGTACTTGCGTGGCCCAAAGCCGTCGACCTCGACGATGTTTTCGTGGTCGGCCGGACCGGAGCGGTCTTGAGTCGGTCACGGCCGGAATACGTCGGCGCCGTCAGGGAGTGTCCACGGGCGCTAGACGAGGCCAGCGACGACCGGCGCGCTCGCTCGGAATTGCTTGATCCGATTGGGCACTCATGTGGCGCTTTGGGCTTGCTCTTCGCGGGCACGAGTGGGCATTTTCGGCCGGAAGAGCTCCGACTTGTGGGCGTGGTCTGACCCGTGGGGCCCGTCCGAGTGCCGTGCACGCGTCCAGGGCCGGACGTCTCTGGCCGCTTCTGGTCTTTCGCCAGAAATAGCAGCCAGGACAACCGACAAAGCGGACACGGCGTGAAACCAGCCCCTACAACACCTTCTAAAGCGCGCAACAGGCGCCGCTGGTACTCAGTACCCCGTCGTAACAAGCTCAGGTAGCTAAATCAGAGCCTTCACGGTACCGGGGCAACCCCAGGGCTACGGGAGCCCAGTTCTTTGATCTCTTTGGTCACGGCTTGTTACTGAAAAGGTCTCCTCCGGGAACGGATTCCTCTCTGTGGCCAATTCGGAATGCCCGGCCATCTGGGCCCCATGGTCTTCCGCCGTGCAGCGTGTGGCCAAGGCTCTCATGCGGGCGACCTCGCTGTCGTAGGCGCCCATCGACAACTCCCCTACTGTTCTCACCTCCTGGACAAGCAACAGGTGAGCAACTGCCGCTAGCTCAATCGAGCCGGTCCTAGCCATCTCCTCAATTTTGAGATGGCTCTCAGTGGCATCTCGCATTTTCACCTCTGCGAACGGGAGCCACGTCCCCAGGAAGTGGTCGACCTCCAGCGAGTCGTTGGTAGTCATGTACTTACCGAACCGTCGCCACTGTGGCCGTGCCCGGAGGGGGGCAGCCAATAATGCCGGTGTTGGCGCTCATAGGTCATCTTTCCCCTTTTCTGTAGGTGCCCAGCTCTGCTGGTTGATCCTTTCCCTCGCGGTGAGCGCCGCCCCCCTCTGGTGCCACCTTTGTCATCCGGTCTGCGCCTGTTTGTCTGCGCTCTCGCCCCGGCGTCTATTTGGCCGGTGGGCCGCCGGCACTGCCACCCAGGAGCCGAGCGCCTCCCCGGTCACGTCGGCCGCCATTTCCGGGCTGGGGCCGAGGAGGTCGTTCAAGCCGCATACGCTCATGACACGTCGGAGGAAGGCCGAGGGCGACCGCACGGTCAACGAGGCTGACCCCGGCCGGAGGAGCTCGCCGGGCCCGGGCGATGACCCCGAGCGTCGATGCGCCCATGAACTCCACACCACTCAGGTCGACGATGACCCCGGCGCGGCCGACGGCGATGGCGCGCGCCAGGGTTAGACATAGCGCGGTATCAGTCGAAACGTCGTGCTCGCCCCAAAGCCACACGACGATGGCGCCTATCTCGGGACCCACCCGGCGCGAGGGAGGTCGGTCAGGGACGGTAAAGAAAGAAGGCCCGACGGAGGCCATGGTGTTCTCCTACCTGAGGCGCCGCGAAGATCGCGTTACCGGGGTCTGGAGTACCGCCCCAGCCAGCATGCGCTGGCCCAACACGTGGGGGACTTTGTCGTGCCATCAAGGACCCTACACGTTTTGGAGCGGCACTGCTGAGCAAATGGCTGTGACAACCCGTTGTCACGGCCTCATCACGGAGATGCCACTTACCGTGGGACAAGCTCGTCGGCGAGGGCGCCACAGGGGTTCAACACCCCGACCAAAAGCACCAGCTCGACTCGGAACGCCAGCCTCGACCAGGAGCGGTGCAGGCAGGCCAACCAGGCCAACAGAAAACGGCAGCGTCGGCCTCACAACCGCGGCCTGTCCGTCACGTTGTCGTCAGGGTCCCAGGAACGTACTATGCCCCTGAGCCGAGGTTGGCCCCAACGCGCCTGGGCCAATAAGGGCCATTTGCGGGACAGCAGGAGTGCCCTAACAACGCCTGAAATTGTCAGCGGGTGGGGGCTTGATTACTGGCACACCTTCGGCCCGGGACTACCCTCCGACCACTGTGCCCCTGTACGAGGTCCACCATGAAGAGCGCGTGGTTGGAGGCCGAAAGGCGTAGCTACTCTTCCGGCGAGGCCGGGCTGATGATGGCGGACGGCATGCCGAAGAACTCAGGTACTGCCCTCACGGGCCCGGTAGGCAGCGCCCGACTGGAGGTCGTCAGCGACGGCCCGGGCGGCGTCTTTCGGGAGGAACTCGCACGTCCCGTCGTGGCGGGCCGGCTTGGTGCACATCCGCCCGGTCTGCAGGTCGGTCTGGCCGCACAGGTGGGCGTCCGCTAGCTGCGTGTCGACGCCGCTGTTGTGTACGTCTTGGCGGCCGTCGGGCCCTTCGCTCGTGATATTTTCTGGGACGTGCGGCATGGTAACTCCTCGGTCGAGCGAGGGAAGGACGTCAATGCCTGCATCGGGCGGCCCTTTAGCTTTCCTTCGCTTTTGGGTGATGTTCCTCGCTTTGGTGGTTGTTGCCACTCTGGTCCCCTCTCGGGGTGGTGAGTGGAGGGTGGCGTAGGGAGCGTCGGGGAAAGCAGCCGCCATAAGCGGAGTACGCCAGGGCAGAGGGCAACGCAGGCGGCCTGGGCGTCTGCTCCGTGGCAGGCGTTAGTCACACCTGTCGGAGAGGGCCCACGAGCCTCGTCAGCGGGTCAGAACCAATAGAACCCATGCCTGCCCGCGCTCCGCCCGCGTCCCCGCCCAAGCCCGACCAGCCAGATGATTAGGAAAATGGCGGCGAAGATCCATAGGAAATGCCACGCGAACCCTACGGCTAAGAAGAGCAGGACAACAAACAGTGGCAGCAGGAGGCTCATTTTCGTACTTCTTTCTTGTCTATAACGGACTTTCCCAATGTCTAACGCGGCCGCGCGTTGGTCCGGCCACCAGATGGGTCGGGGTGCGAGCGACGGGGTCGGTAACCACCCGGGCCAGCGCCCCGCAGGGCCCGTCGCTAGAGCAGACCTCGCTGCCGATCGTAAATTCTGTCGGACCGGTCATGTTGAACTACCTTCCACTTTCTCCGAGGGCCAAATTTGCCGGTCCCGTCGAGCTGTCGCTCGGGCCAAGACAAGACCCGGTCGCAGCACGTCGCTACGCGGCCACGGCGGGGGCTGTGACCACGCTTAGGGCCGGTGCCGAACAGGCCAGTAGCCGGCGAGCCCGGCGGCGCTGGACGTAGCCGCCGATGAACCCGTCGACGCCGAGCCAGCTCGAGGTCCTCCAGGTGGCCAGGATGACGATGGCGAACAGGGCGTAGAACGCGCACACACTGGCCGTGCCCGACATGACGTAGGTGAAGAGCAAGGCCAGGCTGCCGAGCGACGCCAGGGGGGTAAAGAACCCGAGCACCAAAGCGATGCCGATGGCAAACTCGGCCACGGCGATGAACACGCCGATAGGGGCGGCGTTGGGCACGACAAAGCTATGCAGGAAGCTCCCCCACCAGGTATAGGCGGCGGCACCATGAGTGGCGAAGCCGGCTACCCCGGCGCCGTTGTGGTGCAAGAAGGCGGGGTTCTCGGCCCCCCAGAGCTTGGCCGCGCCGGCTTGGTCCACACGGCCCCGAGCCAGACCCGCATGGCCGTCCAGATGACCGCCATGGTCTTTGAGCGCGCCAGCCACTGCAGCGGGCGTGGGGTAGTGAGCTTCGATGGGTCGTCCAGTAGTGCGATGGGGTTGTTCATCGGTTGTCCTTGTTTGCGCCATATCTCGGTTTGCGCCATATCTCGGCGGTGTTTGGCGGGTAGGGCTGTGGCCTGGGCCTGGCCTTGGGCGTGGGCGCCCGGGACGACCTTTAGCGCTCCGGTGCCGGAGGCCGCCGACCCAAAAGGGCGACCCTCAAAGGCCGCCCTTTTGGCCTGCTAGCGCTTGTGTGTGGCCCGTCGTCGTCCCGGTCCCGCTCTCACGGGTGGGACCGCCTCGTCTCAGGGCGTACGCGTGGGCGCAGCCTGGGCGTTGGGCCGGTCTAGTCGAGGGACTGGTACCGATGACGGTCGGTATGGGCCCGA
The DNA here is from genome assembly GCA_963845605.1 of uncultured Acidimicrobiaceae bacterium. GTDB lineage: Bacteria > Actinomycetota > Acidimicrobiia > Acidimicrobiales > Palsa-688 > Fen-671. Next base: position 509,358 of record CAWJSS010000007.1, on the reverse strand, counting down.
GCGGTAAGCACTTTTTGCGGTCCCGTCCCGGGCCCGTCCTAGCCGGGCGGGCCAACCAGTGCGGACGCGCCGTTGGACAGTTCGCCCTCCGGTCTGGTGGCGCTCGACGCCGCCTCGACGGCCTGGGCCACGCTGCCCACGTGGGTGACCTCGATCTTGTGCGGTTTGGCCTGCTCGGCCACGGGGATGGTGACCGTGAGCACGCCGTCGTGGTAGATGGCGCTGATGTGCTCCAGGTCCAGGCCCTTGCCGAGGAACAGTTGCCGGCCGAACTGGCCGTAGGCGCGCTCCTCCACTTGTACTACATCGGCCTTGTCCCAGAACGCCGTGCGCGTCGCCTTCACGCTCAGGAGGTCGTTCTCGACGGTCAGCTCGATCGAGCCGGGGTCGGCGCCGGGCAGGTCGAGCTCGGCCTTCAGCTCGTCGCCCCGACGGTAGGCATCGACTGCCACCGGGCGGGCCCGGCGTGGGCCGGCCATCTCCTCGGCTGGGCCAAGGTCGCGGTACGGTTGGGATGGCATCAACATGGGTGGTCCTTTGGTCGACGCTCGAACAGCTGGCGGTCTGTGGCCGTCTTTACCTCGGACGTCTAACCATCACCATACTCTAGTTCACAGTTACTAGTAGTTTATTTCCGGAATTTTCTTGCTAAGATGACGGGTGATAAAGCGTGGAGCTTCCTCACTAACCGTACCCGGGCCCTGGTCCGCCTCGCCCAGGACCCTGCGGCCCGCCTGCGCGACATCGCAACGACGGTCGGGATCACCAAGCGCAGCGCCTACGCCATCGTCACTGACCTGAGCCGCGGCATACGTGGTCAAGGACAAAGACACTTGTGAACTCGAGGCGGGCGAAGCGAAGGATGGTCCGCAGAACCGAGGACCATGTCGAGGTGGTGGAGCGCTGCTCACCGAGTGCGGCCTCGACCCCAAGGCCACTAGCCCGAGCGTGGTGGGGGGCTATCACTGGGCGCTGCCAAGCTCGTCGGCTTGGGCCGACGTCTGCGCCGCGAAACGGGCGATGAGCGAGGGCGGTCTGGCTGGACGGTCGCCGACAAGCGGCGATGCCTGTTGCGCTGCCACTGCAGCGCCGAAGGCCAGTCGCCGAACCCCGCCGGCGGCCGCAGCCCAGATGCCCAACCATGGGCTCGAGCTGAGTCAGGGCCCGAGGGTGGTTGCTGTGCTAGCACTCGGGTCGGGACGAGACAGTCGTTGGCGATGCGGATAGCCCTCCGACGAGGATTTGCTTTGCTCTACGATGCGTGGACATCTCGCGAGATGTTAGGGTGCCAAGAAAGGAGCCCATGGCACACGCAGGCGATCCGCGCCGCAACGGCAGTCCACGGGTAAGTATCCGCGACATCGCCCGGGACGCGGGAGTGTCCGCTGCTACGGTGTCAGCGTTCCTATCGGGGAAGCGCCCGGTTTCTGTGGCCACGAAGGCGCGCCTGGAGGCGGTGATAAAGACTCGGGGGTACCGGGTAAATGCGATGGCCCGGGCGCTCGCCCATGGGCGTACCAATACCATCGGCTTACTGATACCTCCCCAAGGAAGGTCACTTTCAGCTTTCGACGTCGACTTCATCGCCTGCGTGGTGGAACAGGCGCGTGCGGCTGACTACGACGTGCTGGTGTCAACGTCGCTAGAGGAGAAGCGCGTCTTTGCTCGGCTCGTCGAGGAGCAGCGGGTCGACGGTGTCATCCTGGTCGAGGTTTGTTTGGAAGACCAGCGAGTGGACCTGCTCCGGGATGCGGGCCTGCCATTCGTAACTGTGGGGCGCACTGCCGACCCCAGCGGTTATACGTGGGTCGATGTGGATTTCGGCGCCCTGACGCGAGCTTTCGTACGGCACCTCATCGATCTCAATCATCGGCGCATCGTTATGGTGAACACTTCTGACCAGCTCTATGCTCGAGGTTTTGGGCCCGCACGCCGGGCTCAGGACAGCTTCTACGCTGCCTGTGAGGAGTTCGGGGTAGACGGGGACGTTAGATATTGCGGCGCTAACCCCGAGGCAGGCCTCCATGTAACCGAAGAACTGCTCGCTGAGGGTGGCGGCTTCACTGGCATCGTGGTCATAGAGCACCATGCTCTATGGGGTATCTACCAAGCCCTCGCACTGGCAGGACGCCGGATACCTGGCGACATCTCGATAATCGCCCTGGCCGATTCCCGGTGGCCCGAAGCGCTGTCCCCACGTCTCACCGCCGCCCAAAACCCCCTCGAAGAGATGGGCGCTGAGGCGGTCACGCTCCTAGTTGATCTTTTGGAAGACCGGTCACGTCCCTCCGTCGGCCGCCTCCTACAACCACCGATCGTCCTGCGAGAGTCGACCGGGGCCGCGCCCCTCCATCCCCGGGCGGCTCGCCCTGCCTTGCACAGATCTGCGGCAAAAAGCGACTAGAACGCTCTTTTCACGGCTCCGTTCTGAGGTGGTCGGTGCGACTGGGGCCCGGTAGGCGGTCGCCCGGTTTTACGTCGTCCGTCCGAATTTGCCCGCCATCCGTCCGCCGGTGTGGGTCGCGGCGCCCGGCGTGCTGGGACCGCACCCGCCTAGCGCCAGGGACCCGCAGGCCAACGGCCTCAAGATCGTGCCGTCCTCGTCTGTCACGCGGCGTGGCGCGGCGCCCACCATCAGGGCCGTCAAGAGGCGCTTAACTCGTACCGGTTAGACGCGCCTTGACCTGCATTCATAGCTCGTATAATGTTCCAGTTACCTATGCGGTTCGATCACGAGATCACCAGCTGGACGAGAAGCTGGGCGGACCGAACTGCCAAGGGACAAGCTGCCAGGAGTGCCCGAAAGCGCGTCCCTTGGTGAGCCTGGAGGGCATCCGGCGCGCCGGGTTTTGCCAGTGCAGAGGGAGTGCTGCTGTCTGGGCAGGACATGTGTTCCGCCTGACAGCACAGGCCTTCGACCGCTTGGACGCGCTCGACAGGCGAAGGAGTATCGCTCGTGGCCAAAGAACCCATGTCGTCGTTGTCGAGGATATCGACTTCGCTAGTTAGCAAATTGCTTATTGAGGGGGGTAATAATGACAGAAGGTGACAGCATCTATCGACGGCGAGGAACGCGTGCTCGCAGCGGGCAACGACTCCGACCTCGTGCCCGCTTAGCGCTACGACTCTGCGATTCGAGGGATTTGCTTTTGTCTCAGTAGTGAAATGAGCGTGAAAGCAACCACTCCGGGACAGTTAGCTGTGGCCTCGCTCAGGTGGCCGCGTCCTGGCCGCCCAACGCCAAGCTCTCGCTAGAGCCAAGCAGCTCTCAAGTTCATGAACCAGCGCCGCGACGCTGGCCAGCAGTACCAAAGAAGGGGTGCCGTGACACAGCTGTTCCCGCAATCCTCTGACGAAATGCCAACGCTTCGCTTCACCGACACGGGTGGCGCGCTTACCTGGCGTTCTGGGCCCGAAATGGTACGGATCGAGGGCTGGGGCTACGACAGCCTGCGGGTCCGCGCTGGCCTCGGCGGGGTTGTCGAAGGTCACGGTGCCCTGATGGAGCCGGCAGCGGACAAGACAGTAATTCTGACAGACGGCGGGACGGCCAGCATTACCGTCGGGTCCCTTACCGCGGTAGTCGATGCGGCCGGGTACATCCGTTTTGTAAGCACTGACGACGGCACTGAGCTACTAGCGGAGAAACCTATTCATTTCTGGTGGCCTGGGCCGCGCAACTTCACGGCCACGGGCAACGGCTACCAGCAGATCGAACAGTCCTTTGCCGCCTACGAAGGAGAAATGCTGTTCGGCTTGGGCCAACACCCCAACGGCCGGCTCAACCAAAAAGGCATCGTGCTCGACCTGGTGCAACGGAACAGCGAAGTCAGTATCCCTTTCATGGTGTCCAGCCGAGGTTACGGGTTCCTCTGGAACAACCCGGCCGTGGGCCGAGTGGAATTTGGGGCCACAGCGACGAGGTGGGTAGCCAACAGCGCCCGCCAGATCGACTACTGGGTCACTGCGGGCTCTCCGGCCGACATCGCAGCCCGTTACGTGGACGTCACGGGCCACGCCCCCGCTTTGCCGAGCTGGGCGGCGGGGTTTTGGCAGTCGAAGCTTCGCTACCGTACCCAAGACGAGTTACTGGAAGTTGCGCGCGAGTACCGTCGCAGAAAACTCCCGCTATCGGTGATCGTGGCAGATTTTTTCCACTGGAGCCAGCTTGGCGACTGGCGCTTCGAGCCCAGCGAATGGCCCGACCCCCAGGCCATGGTGGACGAACTCGAAGAGATGGGCGTACGCCTGGCCGTGTCGGTATGGCCATCGGTGAGTGTGCTGTCAGCCAACTACCAGCACATGCTGAAGGCTGGTTATTTCATAAGCAATGAACGGGGCGCCCCTCACCATGCAGACTGGCCGGACCGCCATGCTACGACGCGCGTCCCTGTTTCCTTTTACGACGCCACGAACGCCGATGCTCGCGAGTTCGTCTGGGAGCAGTTGCGGGACAACTACTACCGGTACGGTATCAAGACCTTCTGGTTGGACGCCTGCGAACCTGAGCTCAAGCCGGGCCACGTCGACAACCTTCGGCTGGCTATTGGCCCCGGGCCGGAGGTTTTGAACCGCTACCCGGCAGACAACGCCCGCACGGTCTACGAGGGTATGCGGAGCGTCGGCGAGAGCGAGGTCGTTACCTTGACCCGCTCGGCGTGGGCTGGGAGCCAGAAGTGGGGTGCCTTTTTGTGGTCAGGTGACATCCCGGCCACTTTCGAGTCGCTGGCCGCGCAAGTACGTGCGGGCCTCAACGCGGCCGTGTCTGGCATCCCGTGGTGGTCGACGGACATCGGCGGGTTCCACGGCGGCGACCCGAGCGACCCCGAGTACCGCGAGCTCGTCGTCCGATGGTTCCAGTACGGCATGTGGTGCCCGCTGTTCCGGCTGCACGGGGACCGCCTACCACGCAGCCCACTGTCGCAGGCCATGTCGGGGGGCCCGAACGAAGTGTGGTCCTTCGGCGAAGACGTCTACGACATCCTGGCTGAGGTACTGCGGTCCCGGGAGCGGATAAAGCCCTATGTCCTGGAGCAAATGGCGGTCGTCGCCAACGAGGGCGTACCACCCATGCGACCGCTCTGGTTCGACTTCCCCGAAGACCAGGCCGCCTGGAGCATTGAGGACCAGTACCTGTTCGGGCCGTCAGTGCTAGTTGCCCCAGTCACTGAGCTGGGCGCCCGGTCACGCCATGTCTACCTGCCCGAAGGCGCCAAGTGGACCGACGTGTCGACCGACCAGACCTTTCACGGGGGTGGGTGGGTCACTGCTGCTGCACCACTTCTTCGTATCCCGATCTACCTGCGTGATGACTTCCAACTGGCCAACCTGTAAACCGCGGCCGAGGCTGCTGACCGAGCGAGGCAACCAGTCTCCATGTGACACACAAGGAACCTCCTCGCGCCGACGGTACCTAGCGTCGACCTACCAAATATCAAACCGAAGAAAGGGATTGCCAAATGACACCTGACCTCATCGCAGCAAACAACCCTGCCGGAACGATGTGGAACTTAGCCCGGTTCCGCCGTCGTAGCCCGCTGTTCGATCGAGTTGTGGCGACCACCGGTGCTTGTACATTGCTTTTCGGGCTGACCGCCGCCGCGGCTAATGCATCGACTGTGAGGCCACAGCTGAGCGGGAAGCTCACAATGAACGTGTTCACCTTCACCACGCCGGTCATGCAGCCAGTCATAGCTGCGTTCGAGAAGCTCTACCCCAATGTGCACATAGAGGCGGCCAACGTCGTCAACACCCCCAGCACCTATGTCCCCCTTCTGCAAACCGAAAGGCTTGCCGGCAATGAACCCATGATCGACGAGACCTACGACGTCCTAACACCGACCCTGGAAGTGGACGGCCTGCTTGGCGACCTAACCGGGGACCTGAAGGCAGGGCTGCCCTACCGGCAGAACTACTGGCTACCGACGTTTGAGGCCTCGTACATACCGCCAACGGGTGCCCCCTTCGGCGTAGGTCACGTTTTCGCCTTGGCCAACGAGGCCGATGCGACCGTCATTATGTACAACGAGAACGAGTTCAAAAAGGCAGGCGTGCCATTTCCTCAAAACGGCTGGACTTGGTCGCAAATGCTGGCCGATGCGACAAGGCTGAAGATCGGCTCGGGGGCGTCCCAGACGCAGTACGGCATATGTGAGCGCCCAGACTGGCAGGCCGAGTACAACCCGGTCCTGAAGGCCTACGGAGTGAACTCGTTTACGGAAACCAAGGCTACGCTCGATACGCCGGCTGCGCTCAAAGCGTGGAGCATGATGATCGCGCCAATGCTGAACGGTGACGCGGTGCCCGAGGCCCAGCAGCAGGCCAAGAACGGGTCGTCTGGTTGCGAACCGTTCTTCGAGTCAGGTGAGGCCGCGATGTCGATCGAGGTACGGGGCAACCTTCCCGGGCTACAGCAATCCATCGGCTCCAAGTTCCAGTACAACGTAGTGCCGATGCCGTCAGTCACGGGGGCGAGCGGCACTCAGGTCATCCCGACCGGCGGCGGCAGCCTCGGTTGGGGCCTAGCTCCGGGTGCCGTGCATAACCCATTGGCGATTGCGTTCTTGCGCTATCTGTACTCTGCACCGGGCCAAGCTGTGGCTGAGAAAACCTTCGGTGTCGTGCCTGCGGTGGCTTCCCTAAACGGGCCAACGGCTATGTGGCGTACCCTCTCAGGTGGGCCGGCCAATAGCGAGGCTTATGTGATTGCAGCCAACACCGCCACTATTGCCCCCCAGACACCCGGCACTGTGTTCACGTTGTCCAACACCGATGTACCGAACGCCGTGACGGCTGCCACCACCGGGCACGAGAGCATAGCCAAGGCATTTACAAACCTCCAGAGCGAAATGACCGCAGCGTACGCGCTGAACAGCTGACAGGTCCTTTGCTCCAGCCGGATGAAGACTGAAACGGACGGGCACGCGAAGGCCGGCTTACCGGCCTTCGCGGGGCAAAACGGGGTGAGCAGCGGCACAAATAACCTCGGCGCCGGTAGAACGAGCGCAGTACCCTCAACCAGCGAAGACCGCCGGCGCGCACGCAAGCCCTCGCCGAGGTCCGGTCATAACCGCGTCGCGGGTCTAGTTCTGATCGGCCCGAACCTGGCGCTGTTCTCGGTCTTTGTCCTGGTGCCCATAGTGGGCGGCCTATTACTGAGCTTTACCACGTGGGACATAACGAACGGCCTCCCCAAGTGGGTGGGGCTGGCGAACTACCGTCGCATGTTCGCCGACCCCCTGGTGTGGCAGGCCGTCCTCACGACCCTCAAGTTCATCGTGTTCGGCGTGGTGCCCACCGTCTTCATCGCGCTGGGTCTCGCCATGCTCATCAACGTCCGGTTCCGGTTCGTCGGTGCGGTCCGCTCGCTGTACCTGATACCTGCCGCCATGTCGTTCGCCGCCTCAGCGGTGGTCTGGCGCTACATCTTCCTTGACGGGCCCGGCTTCGGGGTCCTCGACTACGTCATCTCCAGGTTTGGTATCACGCCGCCTGATTGGCTGGCCAGCCCGACGTGGGCGCTGCCAGCACTCGACATCATCACAGTGTGGTTGAGCTTGCCGGCGGCCACTGTACTTTACCTCGCCGCTCTGCAACGAATCCCGGACTCCCTCATCGAAGCCGCCTCGCTCGACGGCGCCGGCCCGTTCCGAAAGGCGCGCTATATCATCTGGCCGGGCGTCCGTTACATGACGGTGCTCGTCGCCATTGTCGCTCTCCTCTCCTTTACGAACGGCTCGTTCGACCTGGTCAACATCCTCACCAAGGGCGACCCGCTCTACGCCACGCAGACACTTATCTACTACATCTTTGTCACCGGCTTCGGTTACGGCTTTTTCGGTTACGCCGCCGCCCTTTCAGTGCTTCAGGTGGCCCTTATCGGAGGCATCCTCCTCCTCCTGTGGGCCTTGTCGAAGTTGACCCGGAGATGATCCGGTCAACCCGCTTTAGCAGACGCGGCAGGATCTTCCTGGCCGTCGTCATCGGGCTCCTGCTGGCGTCGCCCATGCTCTACATGGTCTCTGGGTCGCTGATGTCGAACTCGCAGCTTTCGGTCCAGCCCCCCCAGGTAATACCCAGCTCGTTTCATTTTGGCAACTACGCCGATGCCTTCTCGGGGATGACGCAAGTGATCCAGCTGCGGAGCTTCCTGAACTCGGTGATCTTTACGGTTGGGGTGGTCGGCCTGCAGTGGCTCCTGTGCATCAGCGGCGGCCTGGTCGTCGCCAAGATGCAGTTCCGGGCACGCAAGTTCATCGTTGCCATGTTCGGCGTTTCCTTGTTCATCCCCATATTGACGACACTGATCCCTACTTTCATCGTCACTTACGAACTAAAGATGGTCAACACCTATCCCGGGTTGATCCTCCCCATCGCCGCCCAGACGGCTTTCGGTACATTGCTGTTCCGCCAGTACATAAGTCAGCTGCCCGAGGAACTGTTCGACGCCGCACGCATCGACGGCGCCACATGGTGGACGATTTTCCGGCGCCTGGTCGTACCGTTGTCCAAGCCGGCCACGGCCGCGTACCTTGCCATATCGGTACTGACGGCCTGGAACATGTACTTGTGGCCGCTCGTGGCCGCCGAAGGGGGTTCCCTCCAGGTCCTCACCCAGACGCTGGGGCTCGTCGGCACCACGAACCAGGGTGAGGTTACACCACAGAACGTTATTTTCGCCTCGGTGGTGATCGTAACACTACCCATGATCCTGGTGTTCATAGCGGTGCAGAAGGCCTTTATGCGAGGGCTCAGCGGTTCGGGCGTGGAGTAAATACGTGAAGGCAACTTCGGGCCGCCCTGGTCCATCGACTGAGCGGCGTCACCCTGGTCGAAGGTAGGAGGGTTAGTGTGAAGGTCCGAGGGCGAGCACTACATTTCGGCGTTCATGTCCAGGGGCAGCGGACGAACTGGCGTGAATACGCCCGATCCGTTCAAGCTATTGAGGACCTGGGGTACGGTTCCATATGGACGTTCGACCATCTCCTCCCGTTCTCTGGCGATGTGGACGGCGCATGTTTCGAGACGCTGACGACGTTGGGCGCGCTTTGTTAACCACCACACGGGTGCGCTTAGGGACCCTCGTCCACGGCGTCGTCCACCGTCATCCCGCCATACTGGCTAAAGCGTTGGCACAGGTCGACCAAATGAGCGGCGGCAGAGCCGAGTGTTCCCTCGGCGCTGGATGGGCAGAGGAGGAGTTCCAGGCCTACGGCATGGAGTTCCCGTCGTTACCCGAACGCTATGCGCGACTGGACGAGGCTGTGCAATTAGCCAAGCTTTTATGGACCGAACCGCGGGTCACCTTTCGGGGTCGCTACTACAACGCCGACAACGCTCCCTGTGAACCGAAGCCGCTCCAGCGCCCCCATCCTCCGGTTACCGTGGGGGCACCGGCCTTGGTTCCCTGCGCGTGGCAGCACGGCATGCCGACCGGCTCAATGTCATCGCGTCCCCGGAGAAGTGTCGCGTCCTTGCCTCGACACTACGACGCCTGTGCGAAGACGCTGGCCGGGACATTGATGACATAGAGCTCTCAATCCACACAACGCTCGCGTTGGCGCCTTCCCGGGACGGCGCAGAGCAGCTGGCTGAACGTATCGCTGCCAGCCACCAGGTCGACCTGTCGGCACTGCGCGCTACGTGGCTAATCGGAACCCCGTCGGCGGTGACAGCTCAGCTCCGCGGCTATGCTGACGTGGGCATCAGCCATTTTATCTTCGCTCTCGGTCATCCCTTCGATTTGGAACCGCTTCAATTGTTCCGAGAGGAGGTCTTCCCCTCGCTGGTCTAGCTGAGCCGACTCCCGCAATAATCGGCCATGGCGGCGGTGAACACGGGCCGATGGTGTTACACAGGGGCCTCTAGGTGAGCGTCGAGAGAGAAGGAAGCCCGACCACGGCTGAGAAGGCTGATGACCGGACGGGACGCGCAAAGGAAGCTGCCGGACTGGCCACATTGATCGCCGTGCGTTGGCCGGTGGCCTCTTAAAGATGAGACAGCTACAGCGCCCTGACGCTCCCGGACGGGAACGCACCAAAACGGTGTCAGGCGAAGGGGCGGTGGTGCGCGATCTCTGAGAGCACCGATCGTCATGTCGGCGCCCCGTCCGAGCTCGACATCGAACGGCGGTATCGCCCTCGAGAACGGGAAAGACAGCGACTATCGTCGAAGCGCCGCTTACCAGCGGAGGAGACCAGGTGCCTTACCCGTCGCCCACCCGTTTCTCGATCTTCAGGGCGAACGGTCCAGCCTCAACAGGCCGCTCAGGAAGGGACACCTCGAGACCATTTGGGCCCAGAGACCAGACCATCTCGGTATCACGCCCAATGAGCCGCACCGAAGAGACGACGCCATCGAACAAGCCTGCGCGCGGTGCCAAGCTGGCCAACGCGACGTGCCCATTTGTGGGAGGGGCCATGATAATCGCGTAAAGTGTGTCGCCTCGAGTGGTGTAACGCACGTCGGAACTCGTGTACTCGCCCCGCGCCGTGTCCGTAAACTGGCCCTCCTTGACGTCAGTCGGGCCCTCGCCGAACACTTTCCAGGGGCGGGTGCCGTATATCGCCTCACCGTAGTCGCGGAGCCAGTCACCGATCTGGACGAGTATGGCGCGCTCCAGCTCTGGGATCGTCCCGTCTGGCCGCGGGCCAATATTCAGCAAGAGCACCCCGTTTTTGCTCACGACATCGGCGAGGTCGCACAGCAGCCATGCTGCGGTCTTGTATTTATGGTCATTGACGAACCCCCAGGAGCTCGTACCGACGGAGGTGTCTGTTTGCCAGAGCCGACGGTTTATACCGGCCAACTGGCCCCGCTCAACATCGAGCACCGCCGTGCCCTCCGGGAAGGCGTCAAGCTTGAAGTTGATGGCCACGCCACGAGACCACTCGGCCGCCCGGTTGTAGTAATAGGCGGCGAAACGTTGCAGGTAGGGCTCGAAGACGGGCTGCCCGATCCACCAGTCGAACCAGACGAGCTGCGGTTGGTACCGGTCAACGACCTCGCACGTCCGCAGCAGCCAATCGTCGAGGAACTGCTCGTTGGGAGGCATTGACTCCGTTTGAGCGGGACCGTACAGGTCCACATAACGGGGGTCTTGGACATCGGAAGGAAAACCCATGCCTCCATTGAAAAACCACCAGTGCTCGGCCCGGTGGCTGGAAACTCCGAACACGAGCCACTCCCGACGGACAGCAGCGGCCAGTTCCCCGACCACGTCACGTCGCGGCCCAACCTTCACGGTGCTCCAGTCTGAATAGGCGGTGTCGTACATGGCCAGCCCGTCGTGGTGCTCTGCCACGGGGACCACGAACTGGGCACCTGCCCGACGGAACAGTGACGCCCAGTCGTCAGGGTCGAACTGCTCACCGGTGAACTGCGCGATCAGGTCCTTGTAACCGACCTTATCTTGCGGCCCGTACGTCGACCGGTGGTGCTCGAACTCGGGAGTACCTGGCAGGTACATGTTGCGCGGGTACCATTCGTTCCCGAAGGCGGGGACGGAGTACGCGCCCCAATGGATAAAGATGCCGAACTTGGCGTCGGCGTACCAACCCGGAGGCTCATAATCCTGCAACGAGCCCCATGACGGCTGGAACGGGCCTCGCTCCACGACCTCATCTACATGCCGGCGGGGCCCATTGTCGAGCCTACTCAGGTTCATCTGTACCTCTTTCTGGGTTGGGTCACGATAAGGCGGCGAGGTCCCAGCCACGGGGCGGAAGTACGCCCCCACATCTACAAAGGATCAGGCGCGTAAGAAAAGCTCGATTACCGGCACGAGGACATCAGGTTGCCGCACGGGGACAAGCAGGGTCAGGGTCCCGGGCGGCAGCCCACCGAGCGAGACGTTGTACGCCACTTGCCCAGGGTCGATGACCTGTCGCTCAACTTCGGAGCCGTCGTGCAGGAAGCGGGCAAACTCGACGCGCTCGGCCAGCCCGGGTAGGTGCAGGTGGCGGAACGGCCAGGAAAATACATGGAGGTACAACCGGTTGCCTTTCATCGTGTAACGGCAGTCCGGAGGTGACGCGAACGGCGCCGGCCCGCACCCGTAGACTGAAGGGCCGTGTCGCCTCATCCAACTACCAATCTGGCGCAGTGTGGTAATCGCCCTCTCGTCGAACTCGCCGCGGCCGGTGGGGCCCACGTTTAGCAGCAAATTGCCGTCCTTGGACACGCCGTCGACGAGCATCCGCACCAGCAGGCCCGGGGTTTTCCAGTCCAGGTTGTCGCGGTCGTAGCCCCAACTGCCGTTCAAAGTCTGACAGGCTTCCCATAAGCCCGCTCCCTCCCTCACCACCACGGGTGTGAACGGCTGGTACTGCTCGGGCGTGGCGACGTCGGCCTGCGCCGGAAGGTCTAGGCGGTCGTTGACGACTATCTCCGGCTGGAGCTGACGCACCAGCGTCAGGAGCTCTTGGGAGCCCCAGTCGTCGCGGCCCTTGTTGCCCCAGATTCCGGGGCGACGCTCGTACGGGTAGGAGAAATCGAACCAAACATAATCGATTTTCCCGTAGTTGGTGAGCAGCTCCCTAACCTGCCCATGCAGGTATTGACGGTACTTGGCAATGTCGCGCCCGGAGTTCTTCGCTTTGAACTCCTCGTCGTCGCGCTGAGGGTGGTAGCCGTCGACGGGGAAGTCGGGATGGTGCCAGTCGAGCAGCGAATGGTAGAAGCCGACTCGGAGGCCTTCACCCCGAAAGGCGTCGACCATAGGCGCCAGCAGGTCTCTACCCGCGGGGGTCTTGGTGGCCTTGTAGTCGGTGTACTGGGAGTCCCAGAGGCAAAAACCCTCGTGGTGCTTGGTCGTGACCACGAAGTACTGCATCCCCGCGTTGCTTGCCTCCTGGGCCCAGGTCCGGGGGTCGTAAAGGTCGGGGTCGAAATGCTTGAAGTAGGCGTCGTAGTCGTCGTCCCTGATGCGCTCGCGGTTCTTGACCCATTCGTGGCGAGCTGCCACCGAGTAGAGGCCCCAGTGGATGAACATCCCGAGGCGCGCTTCGTACAGCCACCCGAGGTGGTCCGCTAAACCTTCCCTGGACACCGCTGTCTTCTCCCGCCTCGTCCTAGCGCCCGCCGAACCCGGAGAAGGCAAGCCCCTTCACCAAGTACTTCTGCAAGATGATCACCAGTATGATCGCCGGCAGCACCGTCAGGACGCAGCCAGCCATCATGTAACTCCAATAACCTCCGTACTCGCCTTGGAACTCCGAAAGGCCGAGGTTGAGCGTGTACAGGCTAGGGCTCTGCGTAACGATTAGTGGCCATAGGAAATCTCCCCAAAATGCTACGAAGGTGAACACGGCCAAAACGGCCACCCCCGCCCGTACCAACGGGAGCATGATGCGCGAAAAGATCCAGAACTCAGTGGCGCCGTCCATGCGGGCCGAGTCGCGTAGCTCCTCGGGGAGGGTGCGGAAGAACTGGCGCATGAAAAAGGTGCCAAAGGCGCTGAAGGACACGGGGAAGATGAGCCCGAGGTAGGTATTGTAGATGTGGAGCTTGGTGGCGAGCAAGAACAGCGGGATCACGGTCACCGCCGCGGGTACCAGTAGTGTCGCCACGTAGACGGAAAAAAGCTTCTCGCGACCTGGGAACTTCAGCCTGGCGAATGCGTAGCCACCGGTGGTCGAAGCCACCAGTACTACACCGGTCACGCCAAAAGAGTAAATAAAACTATTAACCATGAACTGGCCAAAGGGGAAAAAGTCCCAGGCCTGCTTGAAGTTGCTCCACGTAAGGCTGTAGCCGAAGAAAAAATTGTTGGTGACGGCATTGTCCTCGGGCTTCAAGGCGGTGGCCAGCATCCACAGGAACGGGAACGTGCACATGAAGGCGATGACGTACAGCAGTACGTTGAGCACGACCGCCCCCACCGTCCGCGTAGCCCGACGACCCCGTGAAGGCCCCGGACGGGCGTTTACGGGGGCTGTCCGGACAGAAGAGGACAAGGTGACAGCGTCAGCGCTCATAGAACACGAACCTCTTCTGCACCCAGAACATAATGGCGGTGACCATCAGGATCATGATGGCGAGCAGCACGGCTATGGCGGAGCCGTAGCCGAGGCGCAAGTACCGGAACGCCTCGTCGTAGAGGTCGAGCACCATTGTGGTCGAAGCATTGCCGGGCCCCCCGCCCGTCAGCACATAAGCCTGCACGAAAACCTGGAAAGACGTGATCAGCGTCAGAAGGGTGCCAAAGAAGATCAACGGCGACAGGAGCGGGATCGTCACCGAGAAGAAACGCCGGAGGGGGCTGGCGCCGTCCACCGCGGCGGCGTCGTACAGCGCATCGGGGATGTTCGTCATCCCGGCGATGAACAAGATCATGTTGTAGCCAAAGCCGAGCCACAAGGACATAAAGATGATCGACGGCATGGCCCACGCCCCCGAGTTCAGCCAGGGGACGGCAGGGATCCCGACGACCCCGAGCGCCGCATTGATGATCCCGCCCTGGTTGTACATGAGCGACCAGACCAACGAACTGGCGACCAGCGGGGTCACGACGGGGAGGAAGAAGGCTACCCGCAGGAAGGCCTTGCCTTTCACCGCCTTGGCCCGGGGGCTGAGAGCCGAGGCCAGGGCCAGCGACACGATGAGGTTTAGCGTCGTGTACACAGCGACGAAGTAGAAGGTGTTCACTACTATCCGCCAGAAGCCGTAGCTAGAGAGAGCGGTGCTGAAATTACCGAGGCCGACGAACTTGGTATGCCCCCCCGTCAGCGGCCAGTTGAACAGGGATATGTAGACGCACAGGCCGACGGGCACGAGGGTGAACAGTACGAACCCGGCTAGGTTGAACGACAGGAACCCGACCGCGCTGCGAGAATCATGCTCGAGCCGGGCGCGCCGGCCGGCCGCCGCCTTCCCGCCCGTGTACTGGGGACGGGTAGCGGCAGCCGGGCCGGCAGTGGAGCTGGCGGCGGTCGCCGTCATAGCTTGCGGTGCCCGCCAGTCACGACGAAGCGCTCAACTACCGAGGATGGAGGTCAGGTTACCCGGCGCAATGCCGGCGCCTGACCCCGACGCAGCCTGGACCTCGGTGGCGAACTTGGCTGCGCTGATCTGGCCGTTCAGCACCAGCGGTTCGTACTTGGTCAGCGCCGTCTGGAAGGCTGTCCAGTTGGTGGTCACTTCCTGGGCTTGGGCTTTGGCCAAAGCCGTCTCCATTACTTGGCCGGCGTTGCCGCCGGCGAACTTGGTCCACAGGTTGTCGTCGGCCAACCAGGCCGGGAACGCCCGTCCCCGAGCGCCTGCGTACGCCAGTGCCTGCTGGTCTACCAGGACGGTCAGGGCCTTCCAGGCCGCCGTCGGGTTGGCGCAGTCCTTGGTTATGCCGAAACCCGAGCCCTCGTTGTAGGTGTGCATCCCGGTGGCCGTGGCCGGGAACTCTACCCAGCCGACGGGGAAGCTTGCCTGGCCCTTGAGGTCGATGAGGGACCAAGGGCCGTTGACCTCCATGGCCACCTTGCCGCTGTCGAACTCCGTCGTCGCCCAGTTGGGTGCTTCGGAGAAAGCAGGGGTGACGTGGTCCTGGTAGTCCAGCGCCGCCTGGAGCTGCACGCCTTTTTCGAACGCTGGGTTGGTGAGGTTGAACTTGCCCCCCTGGACGTAGGCGTCCGGCGTCCCCGTCAAGTTGTAGGCGAACTCCAGGCTGACCGCGGGCAGCATTCCGTAGGTGCCGCCTCCGGTCAGGGCCTTGGCGTCGCTCATGAACTGCGACCAGGTCCAGCCGTCCTGCGGAAGGGCAACGTGCTTCTGTTTGAACAGGTCCTCGTTGTAAGCGATCACCACGGGCCCGAAGTCGTAAGGGAGGGCCAGGAGGTTGCCGTTTTCCGATAGCTCCTTGATCATCGTGGCCTCGAAGGGCTTCAGGCTGAAGTGGTACTTCTGGATGAAGGAGTTGAGCGGCATGAACAGGTTGCCGTCCGCACCGGTGTAGCCGTACTGCAGCCCGGCCAGGCACGGCATGGAGTGAGTCGAGGCCTCGATCGGCAGTTTGGACCAGTAGTCGGTAAAGCTAGTAGTGACGAGCGACACATGCAAATTGGGGTAAGCCTTGCTCACCAAACTGGTGTTGTGTTGCCAGACGGCGGTCTCTCCCGGGCTACCGGTCCAGAAGAACCAAGTTAAATTGCCGCTGGGCGACGAGCTGGCCCAACTGGGGCTGGTAGTGGCGACGGAACCGGCCAGCGCTACGCTCATGGCCACGCCCGTGGCGGCCACCTTCTGCCAGCGGGCATTCCTACGTTTCTTCGGTGACAATTTCATGGGATCCCCTCCCTATCTCTACAAGGACTATCGATAAAGGCGTTGACGCTCCCCTGGTCGCAAAATGTCGGTCGCGAACCTGGCGACGCCCCCTGGCGACCTGAGCGACTGGTTCACACGGAAGAGCATGGCCAAAATTGCGGGGGCACTGTCCTTGTCAACCAGGTGGTACTTAACAAACCTCCACTCTGTCATCCCATCTCGCGACCCTCCCCTCCTCCCCTTCAGAAAACGTTACCTGACGCTTTGTACTATGGTTTCGTGCCAGTGTCAAGTGGCTCGTCGAGCGGTTTAGGTCACTCTCTTGTCACTTTCAAGCCACTGCGGTCTTTAATCTCCCCACCATTGACACTACAGGCGCACCTCAGTGCTACCCGACATCCCCGTCAGCCTGAGAAATCGTTGCCTCTGAGAACGTGTATTATTGGGCCTGAGTTATTGGCAAACTTCCTCGGCGCGGAGCCCGCCCGAGTGACTGTGGGAGAAGAGGAGCGTGAGCGACGGTGGTGGCCACCATCTTCGATGTCGCCCGGGAGGCCGGGGTCTCAACATCTACCGTCTCGCGCGTAATGAACGGGAACGAACGCGTTGACCCCCGGCTGGCAGCAAAAGTCACCCGCGCAGCCAGGAGGCTCAACTATCGCCCGAACCAAACAGCCCGAGGTCTTCGGCTGCGACAGAACCGCGTATGGGCGCTGGTAATCTCAGACATCCGGACAGGGCCGTTCTTTGCCGACGTTGTACGTGGCGTTGAGGACGTTGCGTTCGAGGCCGGGTATGCGATGTTCCTCTGTAATACGGACGAGGACCTCTCAAAGGAAGCGGGCTACCTCCATCTTGCAATAGCCGAAAACGTAGCTGGCGTGATTTTGACGCCCTCTGGCCCATCCACCGATCTGGCGCCTCTGTTCGACGCCGGCATACACGTTGTCCTGGCTGACCGGAAGCTTCCGGGCCAGCGAGCGGACATGGTTGTAGGAGACAACCTAGCCGGGGCGGTTCTAGGAGTCGAGCACCTGCTGCAGAACGGCTACCGCCGTGTCGCCTGCATCGCCGGCCCCCTATCGGCGACGACCGGGTCCGAACGCCTTCAGGGATATCGCAGGGCGCTGGAGCAAGCGGGGGCGCCGGTTGACGAGTCCTTGGTCCGGGTGGCCGACTTCCGGGAGCAGGGGGGGTACAACGCAATGAAGGGACTCCTCGAGCAAGAGCCTCAGCCGGACGCCGTTTTTGTGTCCAACAACCGGATGACGGCGGGGGCGTTACGGGCTATCGAAGAGGCAAAGCTTGCGATCCCGGAGGAAATAGGGGTTGTTGGCTACGACGAGATCTCGTGGACGGACTTGCTCCGGACAGCGCTCACCACGGTGAGCCAGCCGGCCTATGACCTCGGTCACGAAAGTGCCCGCCTCCTCCTGAGCCGGCTAAACGGCTACTCCGGGTCGCCGAGGACTGTCCTGCTGCCCACTTCGCTCAACATCAGGGCGAGCTCGCTTCGAGCGGCTGATCACGCCGTTGACGCAGAGCAAATCGCCCATCGGGCACAGGCACCACAACGCCGGGCCCCGCGAACCCGAAAGGGATCCGTCACCGCACGATGATCGTCGCGGCGCCCGGGTGGGACCTCGTAGTCGTCCATCGCGTCCGAGGCACGCGTCGTCTTAGAAAGCCGCCACCACGGCCTCAAGGACGGAGCACTCTGCAGATATGACCGTTGACCCTGCTCTAGTGCCCCAACGCCGGCTGGCCAGCGGTGCGTTGATGCCGGCCGTTGGGCTGAGGGCCTTCGGCTCGGACCACGTCAGCGCTCTTGAGGTGGCGGCGGCCGTGCCAGGCGCCTACGACGTCGGCTACAGGCACTTTGACTGCGCGGCTGTCTACGGCAACGAAGAGGCCATCGGGCATGCCGTCGAAAAACTACCTCGGGAGGAGATCTGGGTCACCTCGAAGTTGCGGCGGAAGGAGCGGCTCAGGACACCCCCTTGCCTGTCACCGCCATAGACGGCCAACGGGATCTTCGCAGGCATTTTCCTAATCATCGGGCTCATCGGGCTCGGGGTGAGGACGCGGTGAGAGCAGACAGGCACGCCTTCTATTGGTACGAGCTGCTGACGAGGCCCAGTTCTTTCGAAGCCGGAGGGGCTCACGGCCAACGGTCCGGGGTGCCTGGCTCTTTTTGACCAGGTAGTGCGTTAGCAGTTGCGCAAGGCGGGCTCGTTCACGCCCAACCGCCGAGCGACCCGGGCCTATCTGGACCGACGGCCATTCAGCATCATGGGGGTTCCCTTCCGTCGCCTTTTCCACTCGCACCCTCCGGTCTTTGAGCGGACCGTGGGCTGGGACAAAGCTTGGACGGGGGGAGCGGCCTAATGCTTATGCCTTACTGTCGTTGGGAAAACTGTCTCTCTCGCAGCCAAATTTGCTTGTGGGTCGTGTAGAGTCAAGTCAGGAACATCTGTCGCACCCTACTGTTGCCCCAGCCCCCGGTGACGCCTTAGAGCAAAGCCGAGGAGACCTGTGGAAAAGAGGGTGACGCGATCCATCGGAGTGCGAGTGACCTCCTGTCCTTTTCGCGGGACCTGGCGGTTCCGGTACTCACCTGCCGCCCCGGCATTGGCCAGGGTTCCGGTCCAGAACCCTGGCGGCCACCGACGGGGCCAGCTGGCATGGGTTCCCGTGAGGAGCGACCGCCAATGCAACCGTCCCGGGAGCACGCCATGAAGGCGATCGTTTACCACGGCGCGGTTGTCAAGGTGTGGGAGGGCGTAGCCGACCCGAAGCTGCAGGCCATCGTGGAGGTGGGAACGACCACGATCTGCCGGACGGACTTACACAACCTAAACGGGGATTTACCGACCAAGGTGGGTGGGCGAATCATCGGCCATGACGCGGTGGGCACTGTCTCCCAGGTCGGTAGCGGCGTCGAGAACCCAAGAGTCGGGGTCCGGGTCCTGGTCTCGTCCGCAAGCCCCTGTCGGACATTTCGGTTCTGCCGAGAGAGCGGCTATGGCCAGTTCACCGGTGGCGGGAGATGGGCCCTCGCCAATTTGATTGACGAGCCAGCCGAGCAAGTGCGGGTGCCCTTGGCCGGTACTCCGACCTACCCGTTGGGGGCTACGTCCGGCGCCGGCGCGTCCGCGGCTACCGCGACGACGGCTCAGATCATAAGCGTGGCCGTGGGCCCGACTCGGGAGCATAGAAACACGTTGCGCTCGGTCATGTTTGGCCGGGCCAGCCGCGACGAAGACGTGCAAATTGGCTCTGGAAGAAAGGGTAGTTCATGATGAACGGACCAACAGAATTTACGATCGGGAGCGAGGTCTCCTCCAGCGACGGCCCTTGCGGAGAGCTGAGACGTGTGGTCATCGACCCCGTGGCTCGCGCCCTGACCCATCTCGTGGTCGGACCCAAGCACGGCCGGGCAAAAGGCCATCTGGTACCCATAAACCTCGTCGTCTCGACCACCGCTGGGGTCGTACTGGCCTGTACCACCGCTGAGTTCGACAAGCTTGAGGAAGCCGAAGAGACCCAGTTCATATCGGGCGGGAGTGGGCAATCGGGTTACGAGCAAGACCAAATGCTGTCGTGGCCCTACTACGGGCGTAGCGGGTCGGCGTTCGGGATGGGAGGTAGCGGCATGATGAGGGGCGCCGATCGCCCTGTAGTGGTCACCAATGACCGAGTGCCCCTGGGTGAGGTGGAGGTGCGCCGGGGGGAGCAAGTGTTGGCCACCGACGGCGCCATCGGCCGGGTCCGGGGGCTGGTCATCCACCCAGACGACCATGGCGTCACCCATGTGCTCCTCGACGAAGGCCACCTCTGGGGCCAATAGAGGGTTGCCATTCCGATAAGTGCAGTGACAGGTGTCGCGGCCGGCGTCCAGCTCAACCTCACCAAGGACGAGGTGCGAGACCTGCCTCCAGTGGAGGTCGATGACCATGGATGATGGGCCCGGGTTGGTAGCCACAAGACAAAGGTGGTGGCGCGTGGGCGCTCAGTAGGATGCGCTTGCCGCATAAGTGGGGCGTGGACGGGGCGCTGCTCAGCGCGGCACTACAGGCGGGCAGCCCACATTGAAGCCCGACCCTAAGTCGCCTTCATTGTGGCGGCGACTGGTCAGTGAGCACCCCTTCCGGCGCGGCGCTCTCCTGGTCGTGCTGGCCCTGGTGCTCGAGTACCTGGTGCTGCCCCAGGTCGCCGGGGTACGCCGCTCCTTACATCTGTTGGGACGGGTGAACCTCGGTTATGTTGCACTGGGCGTGGTGCTCGAGGCGGCCAGCCTCGCTTGCTACGCCCAGCTGACCAAAGCGGTCCTCCCGGCCCGGTCAAGCCGCTTCTCCAGGATCTGGAGGATCGAGCTCTCAACGCTGGCTGTGAGCCACGTGCTGCCAGGCGGGACGGCGGGCGGGGACGGTCTCGGGTACCGCCTACTCACTAGTGAGGGCATCAGCGGCAGCGATACCGGGCTGGCGCTCGCGGTCCAGGGGATCGGTTCGGCGTTGGTGCTCAACGCCATCTTGTGGCTAGCCCTGCTCATTTCGGTCCCGTTGAACGGGTTCAACCCGGTCTATGCCACGGCCGCCGCTGTCGGCGCTTTGCTGATGGCCACTTTCGCTGTGGCTGTTTTCCTCCTCACCAAGGGCAAGGAGCGAGCGGCGCTCATCGTGAGCTGGGTGGTGGCCCGGCTGCCGCTCTTGAAACCAGGCGCTGCCCAAGCGACCGACCGCGTCATGCACCAGATGGCGGAGCGGGTCACTGCTATGACTGCCGATCGCGCCCTCCTGCGCCGGGCAGTGCTGTGGGCCGCGGCCAACTGGTTGCTCGATGCCGGGTCGCTCTTTGTCTTCCTGGTCGCCTTTGGCCATTTCGAGAACCCCGACGGCCTGCTCGTCGCTTACGGCCTCGCCTACGTGCTGGCCGCTATCCCTGTTACCCCGGGAGGCTTGGGAGTTGTCGAAGCGGTGCTAGTACCTAGTTTGGTCGCCTTCGGCGCCACACGCGGGACCGCCATCGTGGCCGTGATCTGCTACCGGCTGGTCAACTTCTGGCTGCCGATCCCCGCGGGTGCGGGCGCCTACCTGTCGCTACGGGTGGCCGGCAACGCTCAGGCAGCTAACCGGAGGGACAAGCTCAGCCGTGCCGTGGCCGAAGCTCGCTTGGCACCGCCATTGCACCACCCCGCTCAACCGGCCACGCCTGGGCTGCCCCCCTCCCCGACCTGAAATCAAGGTAATTTGGGTGATGACGACACCGCGGCCAGCAATGCTGTAGTGGCTCCGCCACCTCGCCCACCTCAACCGACGCGGTGACGCCGGACGCGGATCTTGCTGCGCAATAGCACGCCGACGTTCGCAGAAGATCAGTGGCCCCGATGGATCGACATTTACATCTCGGACCGACTGGCATCTTTCCGCTGCCGCTGGGGGTCCTGAGGCGGCCGCGACGTTCGTACGGTTCGTCGCTGCCGGCGCGCACTTCCCAGCAGCCGTCGCTAAGTTCATTCAGACCAGGCCGGCGTTAGAAGAGACGTTCGAGCTCTGGAGGGAGCTGAAGGAGCGCGGACTCACCGACAACTACCGAGCCAAGTGTATTGACCTGATAGATTTCGTCCTCGCTCGGTCGAGTCCGAGCGCGTTCTCCTCCTGCGACGACCTCGGTGCGATAATCTCCCATCTCGTCGAACGCTGCAGGTTTGGTTGGGAGGGAAGGCTCTTGGCCATCTGCGAATCAGCGGCCCGGTTGCCTTGTTCTGAAGCTGCCACGTGGCGAGAGCAGATAGCGAGAGAGACATAAGAGCTCCAGCCGATCACCGAGTAGCATCTGCCAGGAAATCGATCGCGTTCTGCCATGATGAAACCTGCTTCGCGGTCTCCTGAGCTCAGTATCTAATGATCTCAGTGGAGCGCGACAATCCACAATCCGGCCCGGCGCATTTCCCTACCGGAGGTGCTTGACTGACGACGTCCTTGCGGCGATAGCTCACCCCACCGCACCTATTTCACCACGACGTCTGATCATTCTGGGCTGATAAGTGCACGCTCCCGGGCCGACCGTTCAGGACCCTCGCGAGCTGTGAAAAGCCTGGGGACTGGCTACGGGATGCGCGATGCGAGATGCGCGCAGTTTCCCGGTCGAGGTGTAGCCCTCAGCGCGCGCGCGGCTTACCGCGCGAGATGCGTGCTCTGCGCTTCGAGTTCCAACGATCGGTTCATCCATCGGGCTAGTCTTTTCCGAGGCGCCAGTTGCAGAAGTCGCCCCCGGCTATGTGCCCTTCATCGTTACGTCCACGGGTCACGCCGAAACCTGCGTCGAGGGCCAGCATTTGCCGTGAGGACTCGCGGCCCTCAACACGCACTAGACACCCAATGGGCCAGGTCCGCGCTCGGGAGCAAGTCTCGCGCAGTGCGACGGCGAGGGGCGTTGCGGCATCTGCATCGTTGACCGTCTGTATATTGGATCGTGCAATGACGGCCATATCGACCCGTTCGGCGTCGCATGACGCGTTGTCCGCTTACACCCAGCCTCGTATTAGACGCGGATTGCTTGACATAGTCACCTCCGCTGGGGCGTATCTGGCGCTATGCGTGGCGATGTACCTGATGCTGCGCGTCTCTCCTTTGCTTGTGGTCGCGCTCGTGATACCGACCGCCGGGTTCCTGGTCCGGGTGTTCGTCGTGTTTCACGACTGCGTGCACGGTTCGCTGCTTCCGTCCAAGCGAGCCAACACCTGGGTCGGCACGGTCCTCGGCCTGCTCGTGCTCACGCCTTTTCGGCCATGGCGCCTCGAGCACGTCGGGCACCACGCGTCCTCAGGGGATCTCGACCGCCGCGGTGTGGGGGATGTCGAGACGTTGACGGTCGTCGAGTACCAGGCTCGTTCGTGGCGCGGACGGCTTGCCTACCGGTTGTTTCGTCATCCGGTAGTGATGTTCGGGCTCGGGCCTGTGTTCGCGATGATCATCGAACCGAGGCTCGTGGCCCGCGGCTCACCACCGCGAATACGCAACAGCGTGCTCGAGACCAACGCTGCGTTGGTGGTCATCGTCGGAGCGGTGTGCTGGCTGATCGGCTGGGAGGATTTCCTGATCGTGTGGGCGCCAGCGGGGTTGTTGGCAGGGTCGGTCGGTATCTGGCTGTTCTACGTCCAGCACCAGTTCGAGGACGCCTACTGGCAGCGCCGGGGTGATTGGAGCTATGCCGAGGCCGCGCTGCGTGGCAGCTCGTACCTGAAGCTCCCGAAGCTGCTGCAGTTCTTCACGGGCAACATCGGTCTGCATCATGTCCATCACCTCAACCCGCGGATCCCGAACTACAACTTGCAGCGGGCCCACGACGCCAACGCGATCTTCGCTGGCGTCCCGACGGTCTCAGTCCGAGGCGGTCTTCGTGCGGTCAAGTTCAAGCTCTGGGATGAGGACGCGGGCCAACTCGTGACATTCGCCCAAGCCAAGCTCCACTCGCAACCCTGTTTTACCTCGCCTTCATAAAAGCGCAACTCCTTCGTGTTAGTCGGGGGAGGTCCGGCAAAGGGACATATTGTCGAGGCGACGGCGATTGGCACCTAACCGGCCCAAGAGTTTGGAGGCAAGCGTGGAGCGGATTATCGACCTCGGGGGCGTCCAGGGGGCCGTGTCGCTCACGAGCCCAGTGCTGCGCTTCCCCGCCAACCCGGTGCTGACATCCGCTGACGTGAACTCGGTATGGCGCGACCCTGGCCTGCAGGTCGTCACCGTCCACAATGCCGGTGCCGCGATAGTCGGCGGTGAGACCGCATTGCTATTCCGATCGCACCTGCGCTGCGGGATGAGCGTCCTCGGTGTGGCCCGAAGCCGTGACGGCGTAACCAACTGGCGAGTCGACCAGCGACCGGCGTTAGTCCCAGCCACACTGAAGGACTCTTTCGGACCCGCGGTCAGCGCTGGCGACATCGTCGACATGGAGTCAGGAGGTGTCGAAGACGCTCGGCTCAACCCCATCGACGGGACGATTGCTGTGACCTACAGCGCCTACCACGCCCGAGTGAGGAACCGAGTAAGAGTCGCTCTGGCGACGACAGACGACCTGCGTAGCTTCGCCCGCCAGGGCCCATGCTGGACCGCGACATGCGCAACGTGGTCATCTTCCCCGACCGCTTCGACGGGCGCTGCGTCGGGCTCTTCCGCCCCAACGATCACAGCCAAGGCGACGTCGGCGGCGCCTATACACAGATCCATGTCGGTGAGACGGAGGATTTTTGTACCGGTCCCTGGAAGGTCGACGATGAGCCGATCATGCGGACCGGCGCTGGCCCGAGCGCGTTTTCTGACAAGGTCGGCCCCGGCGCGCCCCCAGTCCGCACTTCCCACGGCTGGCTCAACCTGTTCCACGGTGTCCGCTCGACGATGGACGGCAACCCGTACGTCTTGGGCGTTGCGCTCCACGACCTTACCGATCCCCGCCGGGTGCGCATGTCGAGCATCCCGGTGCTCTTCCCGTCCCCCGCCGACTGCCGCACACCCGAGGATGCGTACGTGCACGTCCCGCATGTGGTGTTCTCCTGTGGGATGCTCCGTCGAGCAGACGGCACCCTCGTCGTCTACTACGCCGGTAACGACACCGTCGTCAACATCGGCTTCAGCCACGAAGATGTACTCGCAGAGTTGTGCGCCAGCTATGGCCAGGACCCGCTGACCGGAAGCCTGCTCTATGCACTGTGAGCTGGCGATTGGTCTCGCCCACGGAGCGAGGTAGTCGACGTCCCTGAGGCATCACCTCGGGCATCGTCAACGCCACGGGAAGGTTGAAGGGAAGGGCCGAGGGCTCCCCAAAGGGGTGAGCGTCGCCGAAGCCGTAGGCATGGCCGGCGGTACCGGCCACGTAATAGCGGACGTTGTCGGGGTGAGGGCAATGCCCACGATGTCGGAGACTTTGACCCCTTCTCCCGGCGACGAGCCGTGGAACTTGGCTCCGGTGCCGAAATTGAAAGCGTCCCCGTCAGGCCGACCAGCACGTAACCGCGTCTCGTGAAAGAAGCAGGATGGCCCGGATGTCGTGCACGTGGTTGCCGATACCCGGGCAACGACCCGTAAAAGCGGGTGGCCCCGAAGGTGAAGACACCATCGTCCGAACCCACCAGCAGGTACCTCGGGCCGCCCAGTGCGAGGGCCTTGGCGACATCGGCACCGGAGCGCCGACGCTCTCTCCAGTAGCGATGACGCGCCCGCCGACGCCCTGGACGGTGCAAGGTCACGCTCTGCTGGATCAGTACGATGCGGAGCCGGGCTCTCCGGCGTCGGCCTCGGCTGCCAACTCGGCTGCCCGATCGGCCGCCTCTCGTGCCTCCGCCGCAGCAGCGGCTGCCCGCTCGGCATCCGTTGTCAGCGCGGCTTCTGCGGCCCGCTCGGCCTCGGTTGCCGCCTCTCGTGCTGCCGCCGCAGCAGCGGCTGCCCGCTCAGCGACCCGCGCGGCGTCCCACTTAGCCCGATCGGCCGCCTCTCGTGCGTCCGCCGTAGCATTGGCTACCCGCTCAGCCACCCGCGCGGCGTCCCACTTAGCCCGATCGGCCGCCTCTCGTGCGTCCGCCGCAGCATTGGCCGCCCGCTCAGCCACCCGCGCGGCGTCCCACTTAGCCCGATCGGCCGCCTCTCGTGCGTCTGCCGCAGCATTGGCTGCCCGATCTGTGTTGAACCGCTCCCCTTCCTGGGCCATTGATCACCTCTGCGTTCCGCTGTGAGGCGAAGCGTAGCGTAGCGTAGCGATCCGCTTGCGCCGGCTGCGGAGATGACCTAAGCGGCTCATGCCTCGAACCGGCCCGTGCCGGAGTTCCTACCGTAAGCAAGGGAACGAGACTGGGCGGAAGACTTCCCAGGCAAGCGCCGAACGCCGAATCGCGTGGCCCCAGCCTGGCAGCATCCATAGGCCCGTAGCCGTTCCCGTCTCCCCGCCGGCCCGCCCTCCGGGGCCGCGTCTCGCCTGCCCGCCCTCTTGCTCGCGGTCCCTGGTCCTGGCCTCCGGTCCCTGGTCCTCGCCTCCTCCGCCCGCCGGGGCGCCCCGCTTCCGTCCGCCTGGGGCGGTCCAGTGCTTACTGGTCTGTTGGGGTGAGTGGGCGCTAGAGGACTCGAACCTCCGACCTCAGCCCGTGTGACGGCCATTCAGGGCACTCTTGCGGCCAGCGGATTCGACTGCAAACCCTCCGTGACCTGCGGTTTTGATGCCCCCCTAAGTCTCGCCATGTCGCTGCAGGTCCCCGGATGTGTTGTCCTCTGTTGTCCCATCGCGACCCCCTTCCACTAATCGTCGACGGCGCGTCGGCTCGTAAACCACAAAGGAGAAGCGAAATGCGCGGCCATATCCGCCAACGCGGCACCAACTGGGCCGTGATAATCGACCACGGTCGCGACGAGAACCGCAAACGAAGACCGAAATGGCACTCGGGTTACCAGACCCGTGCGGAGGCCGAGCACGCCCTGACGGCCTTCCTGGCGGCCAAGGACAACGGCGAGCGCGTCGCTGGAGCGCCGGCCAGGCTGAGGTACGGCACGTTCTTGCGGGAGCAGTGGCTGCCCTACCTCGAGGACCGGGTGACGCAGGCGACGCGATCTCCTCCCCCGGCTCGCTGCCCTAAAGCCTGAGATGCCATCACGCCTCACATCATCACCTTTGGTGGGCGTGCGGCGGCTGGCTGCGTCGTTGCCGAAATGGTGGACCAGGCGTTCGATGCTTGACCTTGCGCCAGTACGGGGAGCGCCCTCCTGGCCAGTAGCGCGACGTGACCCGTTTGGCGACGACACCCTCGAGGCCCATGCCGGCGGTGGCGGCCAGTAGGCCTGCCCCGCCGGCAAAGGCGGTGCTGAGCCGCCAAGCGTTGGTGTCGCCGGAGATCGCGTAGGGGTCTTGGAGGATTTGCCGGCGTTCGGCCCACGGGCGGGCGCACAAGTCTGTCCCGTCGACGGCGAGCACGTCGAAGCGTTATGAAAGTGGCTGGATCTTTGCGGGCGGCCAGGGTGGGCAGCCGGTAGCGGGTCCTGACCATCAGGCGCTCGAAGCTGGGTCGTCCCGTAGCCGCGTCGAGGCAGACGAGTTCACCGTCGAGGACCACCTTGGAACGGCTGGCGAGGGAACTGAGAGGAGCTAGCTCGGGGAAGGCGGCGCTGTGGTCATAGCCGTGGCGGCTATGGACCCGCACGGCTGAACCGACGCTGACCATGGTTCGCATGCCATCCCACTTGACCTCGAACGCCCACTCCTCCCCCGCCGGCAGGGCCGCCGCCGGAGAGATGAGCATTGGGGCTACCACGGCACAAATACTGCCACTGGCCTTAGGGGTTCGCTTATAAGCACCCCACGTGCTTGTTTACCTAGGAGCTAACTGGTTATGTGGTCAGCCGGGCCTCTAGAGAGACGACACCTACCAGCACGACGTTGTCTTTGTACGGTGGTGGGTCATACAGGAGTTCGACTGTCGAGAAACGTCGGGCCAGCGTCGAGAAAACCACTTCGCCCTCGAGGCGGGCCAGCGGCGCTCCGATGCAGTGATGGATGCCGAACCCGAAGGCGAGGTGGCGGTTGTTGGACCTGGCGATATCGAACCTCTGCGGGTCGTCGAACTGTCGCGGGTCGCGGTTGGCCGCCGCAAGAACCAGGTACAGGTCGGCGAAAGCGGGCACGGTGCCGCACGACAACTCGATGTCCTCGACTGGCAATCGTTTATCGAGGTGTCCAGGGGGATAAAAACGGAGCACCTCCTCGACGGCGTTGCGGATAAGTGACGGGTCCCCGCGGAGCCGGTCGAACTGCTCGGGGTAGCGGGCGAAAGCCAGCACGCCGTTGGCGATCAGGTTGACGGTCGTCTCGTGACCGGCCAGGAGCAACAGGATGCTGTTGAACACCAGCTCAGGCTCACTTAGCTGGTCCGCATCCTGTTCGGCCTTCATGAGCGCCGATAGCAGGTCATCGCCAGGGTCGTCCCGCCGCGTGGCGATGAGGTCGCGGAAGTAGGCCATCAGCTGCTCGTAGGCGGCGGCATGCGCTGCCATTAGTTCGGAGGACAGCGTGAAGCCGGGGTCCGTGGCCCTGACCGCATTGGCTGACCAAGCCCTCAACTTCTTCACGTCGGCCGTCGGCACGCCCAGCATCTCGCAGATGATCGTGACCGGGAGCGGGAAGGCCAGCTCGCCGACGACCTCCATGCTGCCCCACTCGGCGGCGCGGTCGAACGCTTCGTCAACGATCTGTTGCATGCGGGGCCGGAGCCCTTCGACCCGTCGCGGGGTGAAGGAGCGGTTCATGAGGGCGCGCATCCGGGTGTGGTCGGGAGGGTCGGCGCTGAAGACGCTCGGTATGAACAGCTCCTCTGGGATCTCCGGGGGCGGTGACCAGCCGGGGGCCTTCCTTGAGTCCTTGGACGCCGCCGGGTGCCGGAGCACGGTCAAGCAATCCTCGTAGCGGGATACGAGAAGCGGTCCGTACGGGCTCTGGTAGAGGGGCTCCTGTTCAACGAGCGCTTCGTACGTGGGGTACGGGCCGGCCATGAAGGCGGGGTCAAGCGGTTCCCACTTCACGCTCATGTGGCTAGGTTTTAGCCCTTCGCGCTTGGCTCAACAATTGGGAAGCGTCGAACTGTTCGACATTGGCACGCTTCGCGATACTTGCGCCACTGTAGGTGGCGGGACGATGCCCCTACGGTCGCATGGGGGCTTATGACGATGGTGGCGGCACCTTTCGATGGGGGCGAGAAGGCGCGGAGCGCAGTCCAGGCGAGATTCCGCCGGAGCTTGCTCTGAGGCCAAATCGCATCACCGCCGGCTCGCGGTCGCGGAGCCCAAGACGGGGCGGCTGGACTGTGAGAACTGCCATGTAGCCGAGGCGTACCTGCGCCACCGCTGCGCCTATGCGTACGTGTCGGTCCCCTGTATCCAGCTCATCGCCTCATGCTCGCATCATCTTCGACAAGCTGGCGTGGGAGTGGTTCTCCACCACGGTGGCCCTGCGGGCGTCCACTCGCGAACGCGACCGGGGCTACCTCAAGCGCTAGGTTCTGCCCACCTTCGGCGGTCGCCAGTTGGCTGCGGTCGACTTCACGGCGACGACCAAATGGGTAGCCGAACTAACCGCCCGTGGCCTGGCCGCGGCCACGGTAGTCAAGGCGTACCAGATCGTGGGCAAGGTCATGACCTTCGCAGTCGAGTCCCGTTACCTGCCGAGCTCACCCTGTCAGGGCGTCGCATTGCCCAGGGTGGAGCGCACCGAGATAAGGTTCCTCTCCCCCGACGAGATAGCCACCCTGGCCGAAGCCATGGACCCGCGCTACTCGGCCGATGTCCTCCTCGGCGCGTACGCGGGTCTGCGTGCCGGGGAGTTGTTCGGACTGCGAGCCGAACGTGTCGACGTGATGCACCGGACGGTGGACGTGGCTGAGATCGTGACCGAAGTGAAAGGCGCGCTCGTCTTCGGGCCGCCCAAGACTAAGGCCGGACGCCGCCGATTACCCATCCCACCACTGGTCGCCGAGGCTCTCGAACGCCAACTAGATGGCGGCGGGCCGAAGGACCGATGGGTGTTCCCCGCTCCCGAAGGTGGCCCCGTCCGACTTGGCCTGTGGCGTAGCCGCTTCTGGTCCCCGGCGACTGTGGTTTCGCCGGCCTGGAGGGCTTGCGCATTCACGACCTTAGGCATACCGGAGTGGCGCTGTGGGTGGCGGCCAAGGCGGACCCCGTCGACATTGCCCGACGAGCCGGGCATACTTCCACCTACGTCGTCCTCGACCGCTACGGTCACGTGAACCCTTAGCGCCGGGACGCCGTTACCGACGCCCTGGAGGAAATGGCCAGGGCCGCTAAAGCCGTGCCAATGGCCTCGGTCAAGCAGATTCGTCCGCAATGAGATGCGCGTTGTCCGGGGCGGGTTCGAAACGGTTTATCGGCGCAGCGCGATGCCGTTTATCGGGGCCTCCCGGTCGTCGCGCTGTTGTCCTTTTGTTGTCCCATCCGCGCCCCCGGAGACCGGAGGCTTCACCTTCACCCTTGTGACCTGCTGTTTCGAGTGGGCGCTAGAGGACTCGAACCTCCGACCTCAGCCGTGTGAAGGCTGCGCTCTAACCAACTGAGCCAAGCGCCCGGGTCGCTCGATGACCTGCCACTGGGCCTGCGCAGGGCACGAGCACCGCAGTCGACGTTACGTCGACTGCGGCCGGTGTAGCCGACCAGTCTCGCACCCGGCTAGAGGGCCCGCAACCATCAACGCATCTACCGCCTGGGGCCGGCGCCGCGTGGGACGGTTTCTGATGGTTTTGCGTAGGAACAGTCCCCAGCGACAGGCCGCGAGCACCGGGCCCATCAGTGAGGGGTCTAAGTACGATGATGTCGACGTTCGCCCCGGGTCCCCCCAGCCCTCTGCGAAGCGGTACTTTAGGAAGGTGGCCGAGCGAGACCCTGAACGGGCAAACGGTGAAGGTGCAGGCGCCCCCAGGACCAACGGCGGCGGCAGCGACGACCTCGACGAATGGGTAGAGGACGAGGCAACTTTTACCGAGGACGCCGAGTTTTTCCACTACGCGGACGACCTCGAGGCGGACGAAGAAGATGAAGAGGGCGAAGGCGAGCTCGAGGAGACGGTGGACGAGTTCGGCCGCCGGCATGTCCGCCGCGCCGCCCCCGAAGGCACCGAGCAGATCCGCGAAAATGAGGCCCCCAGGCGTTCAGGGCTCCCCGACTCGATAGAACGCTGGCGTCAACGGAGCGCCACGGGCGCGGTGCTCACGGCTTTCGCGTTCGGCTTGCAAAACGTGTTCGAGCCGGACCGTAAGGAGCCCGCCATTATCATGCAAACCTCTGGCGACCCTCCGAAGGACCTGCCTGTAGAAGCGCAGCTCGAGCAGCTCGGGCCGCGCCAGAGCACGGTCACCGTGCGTCCATGGCTCTTAGGCGACGGTGGTCAGGCCGACCAGTCCCAGGACGAAGCCCAGGGAGACGGCGAAGCGGAGGAAGAGTGAACTTCCTTCGGCGTGGGTCCTCAGCGCCTGACGACGAGGACGCCTCGTCGGTCGACGACGATCCGGGTATGGCCGATCCCGATGCAGCGGACGACTACGTAGCCGACGACGAAACGGGCGGCGCCAGCGCCCGAGCCGCCAGCGGCAAAACCGCTACCGCCGCGACAGCGGGCATGGCAGCCACCCCGGACCAAAGCGAGCGCCAGCAAAAAGCGACCAAGCGGGCCAGCCGCATGGACTTGATTAGGCAGGCCCGCAAAGCGTCCTCCGGCATGCAGGACCCCGAGCCGGTGCGTGGGCTCATGGTCGCCGGCTTTTTGGTCCTTGTTGGCCTGGTGTCATATTTCAGCACTGACTCCGAGCAGGTAAGCCAGAAGGTCCACGGCAAGACCCAGGTCGTGAGCCAGACGATCACTCATCCGGCAACGGCGATCCTGCTGGTGGTGATCGCCCTGGCCGCCGCGGGGACGATTTACTGGCGCAAGCGGTATGTGACGGGCATCGCGTTTATGGTCGCAGCCGCAGTTGGGATCGGGGCGCCGCTGCCGAAGACCCTCTCGGACGGCATGTGGCTCACGTTCTTGGTGCCTGCGGGCTACGTGCTCTGGCTGCTTATGTTCAGGATGAACAAAGAGCAAAAAGCCTGGTTGGCCGCCCACGGTGCCGCCAACCAGAGCCGCGGCAGCACTTCGACAACGAGCTCGAGCGGGAAAAAATCGTCTTCGTCTCGTGGCCAGGCGGCCACCTCCACCAGCCGTTCACGCAAGAAGGACGAGGTCGCCGTGAGCGCCTCCGGCCGGCCACTGCCACAGAACAACGGCCGGTACACCCGCCCGCAGTCAAAGCCGAAAGCGGGTCAGCGCCGGCCTTAGCGCCGCGTGCCGAGGTCGGCTGGCTGCCCTGACGCCACCGAGAGCCGGCTGCTCCTGAGCCGGCCGGCACGCCCGCAGCGCTAGAGCCGGCGCAGCTCTTTCCTGCTACCCGACTAGAGCGGCAAGCTGCGGCGGCACCAAGTGGGCGTGGTAGACACGGGGGATGCTGCGAGAGGCGCTGGACGGCCGGCGCATCGCCATCACTGGTTCCACCGGGTTCCTGGGTACGGCGCTGACCGAACGCGTGTTGCGCTGCTTACCCGAGACCGAGATCGTCGTTATGGTCCGGCCCGGCCGGCGAGGGGCGGCAGGACGGGTGGACCGGGATCTCCTCCGGAACGACTGTTTCGACCGTCTTCGTCGCGAGTTGGGCGCCCGCTTCGCCGATGAGGCTTCGCGCCGGGTCATCCCGCTGGCGGGTGACGTCGGAGTAGACGGTCTCGGCCTGGACGAAGATGGCCGTCAACTGCTTTCGAGCTGCTCGACGGTCGTGCACTCCGCGGCCACCGTCAGTTTCGACTCCCCGATAGACGCGGCCGTAGAGATCAACCTTCTTGGGCCGTCCCGTGTTGCCGCTGTCCTGCGGCAGACGGCGGGTGGCTCTCCCACGAAGGCGCTCCCCCATCTGATCGCAGTCTCTACCGCCTACGTCGCCGGCGGGAGGAGAGGGCCCGCGCCAGAAGCTCTCCTGTCAGAAACGCCCTTCGCCGCCAGAGTGGCGTGGCGAGACGAGGTTGACGCCGCCAGGCGTGCCCGTTCGGACGCCGAAGCGGCCAGCCGCGACCCGAAACAGCTAGCCCGCCTGCGGTCCGCCGCTCGGGCCGAGTTAGGCGCCGCCGGTGTGCCTCTTCTGGCCGAAAGGACGGAGAAGCTGCGTGCCGACTGGGCCGAGGACCACATGGTCCAGCTCGGAAAAGCCAGGGCGCAGGCGGTCGGCTGGCCCGACGTCTACGCCTTTTCGAAGGCCCTAGGTGAATGGGCCCTGATGGAGGGACGCGGCGACCTGCCGGTGACGGTGGTGCGACCCTCGATCATCGAGGCCGCCCTTTCGCAACCATACCCAGGCTGGATCCGCGGTTTCCGGATGGCCGACCCGATCATCATCAGTTACGCCCGAGGCCTGCTGAGGGAGTTCCCCGGGATCCCGGAAGGGATAATCGACGTCATCCCGGTCGACCTGGTAGTGGCGGCCATCCTGGCAGTGGCGGCCCGAGGCCCCCTGTCGGCCCCAGACGTGGTGCACACCGCCTCCGGGGCTCGCAACCCGCTGCGTTACCGGCAATTGGTCACCCTTTGCCATGACTGGTTCAGTGAACACCCCCTGGCGGACGACAAGGGCCAACCGATCGTGGTACCCGAATGGTCGTTTCCGGGCCGCCGCCGGGTGCAAAACCAGCTTCGGCAGGCCACGCGCGTGCTCCAGGGAGCCGAGCGAGCGTTGCAGGCGCTGCCCCTTCGTGGCAGTCAGGCGGACCTGGCGGCGAGGATCGAAGAGCGCCGTGAAGAAGCCCAGCGTGCCCTCAGCTACGTCGAGCTGTATGGCGCCTATACCGAAATAGAGGCGATCTTTAGCATCGACCGCCTGCTCGACCTGAACACGACTCTGTCCCCCGCCGAACGCGAAGAGTTCTGCCTCGACCCTGCGATCGTCGAGTGGCCCCGCTACTTCCAGGACATCTACGTCCCTGCCGTCGTCGCCCACGCTCGGGTGCGCCTGGCCGGCCAGGGCCGGCCGCGGCCCGGGGCGCCCTCCCAGAGCCGGGAGGAGCGGGCCAGGCGGGCCGTGCTCTCGCCGGACCGACAGCTGGCCGTGTTCGATCTCGAGAACACTCTGGTGGCCACCAACGTCGTCGATTCGTACGCCTGGTTCGCCACCCGGCGTATGGGCGCGGCGGAGCGGGCCCGGTTCACGCTCCGGACGCTGCTCGAAGCGCCCCGGATGCTCTCGCTCGACATGATCGACAGGGGCGATTTCCTGCGCTGGTTCTACCGACGGTACGAGGATGCCAACCTCGAGGACCTGACCGACGATGCTTGGGAACTGACGAGCGACCTGCTCGTGGCCAAGTCGTTCCCCGCCGGTGTCCGCCGTGTCCGTGAGCACCGGGCACTGGGCCACCGGACGCTGCTCATAACGGGCGCCCTGGACTTCGTGATCGAGCCGTTCCGCCCCCTTTTCGATGACGTGATCTGTGCCCACATGAGCACTGACAATGGCGTGCTCTCGGGGGAACTCGACGAGGCGCCCCCAACGGGTGAAGCCAGGGCGCTCATCATGGCCAGCTATGCGGACGAGCACGGCCTCGACCTGGCCGAATGCGTGGCCTACGCCGACTCGACCAGCGACCTGCCGATGCTCGAGGCGGCCGGGTACCCGGTGGCTGTCAACCCCGAAACCAAGCTGGCCGCCCTGGCTCGCAAGCGGGGTTGGCACGTAGAGCACTGGCCCCGCGCCAGCGGCTACCGCCGCCCGTGGCTGCCCTTCGGCCCAACTGTGAGCCAAAACGGCCCGCGAGTGGGTCTAAGGCAGATATGAAGGCGCTCCAAGTCCAACGCACGCTAGCCAAGTTCGCTATGGCCCGCGTGGCGTCGGGTTGGAAACCCGGTGCGGGCGGGCGTTTCGGGCCCCTCCGCCTGGTTGACGTCGCCCCGCCCGAACTGCCCGGTCCTGGTTGGCTTCGGTTGACCCCAAGGCTGAGCGGGATATGCGGGAGCGACCTGGCTACGGTCGACGCACGTTCGTCGCGCTGGTTCGAACCCATCGTGAGCTTCCCGTTCGTGCCGGGCCACGAGGTCGTCGCCGACACCCAAGATGGCCACCGGGTCGTCATCGAACCTGTCCTGGCATGCGAAGCCCGGGGTATCAAGCCCCTTTGCCCCGCCTGCGCGGACGGTCGCCGGCGTCATTGCGTCAACCTCACGGGTGGTCACATAAGCCCCGGGTTGCAGACCGGCTACTGCCGGGAGACGGGCGGAGGTTGGTCGCTTTCCCTCGTGGCTCATGAAAGCCAACTCCGTCGCGTTCCTGACGGACTGGCGGACGAGGCGGCCGTCCTCGTGGAGCCGGCGGCGTGCGCCATCCACGCCGCCCTCAGTTCGACGGCGGGGGCCAACGCATTGGCCGGCCAGGAAGTGACAGCGGTAGTGATCGGCGCCGGCACGTTGGGGCTGTGCACCATCGCCGCCCTAGCTCGTTTCCGCGAAGACGTCACGCGTGTAATTGCCATTGCCAAACACCCCCATCAACGGGATCTTGCCGTTCGGCTGGGCGCAACTACGGTGGCAGAGCCAGGCGAACTGCGGCGGGCCGTACGTAGGGCAACGGGGTCCTGGATCCGTGAGGGTGGCCAGTTGTCGGGCGGCGCTCCGTTGGTCATCGATTGTGTCGGTAGCGCCGCTTCTGTGGCCGACGCGTTGGCAGTCACGGCGCCCGGCGGCGCCCTCGTACTGGCGGGGATGCCGGCGCCTGCCCACGTGGACCTCACGCCCCTTTGGCAACGGGAAGTCTCCCTGTTTGGCGCCTACACGTATGGCCCCGAACCGGCAATGGACGGGCGTCACAGTTTCGACCTAGCCCTGGAACTCGCTGAGGCGGCTCGCCTCGAGCGACTACTGTCGGTCACCTACCCTCTCGAGCGCCCTGTCGAAGCGATCGAGCACGCGGCGGCGGCCGGCCGCCGGGGTGCGATAAAAGTCGCTTTTGATATTCGGGACGAGAAGAAAATGTCAATCAGGTAAAGGGGACAGCGCTCACCGATGCCCCGCCCCGGGTTCGTTCTCGAAGTCGACCGCTCCACTCCCCCCGTGCTCGTCTGGCACGGCGAGGGTTTTCGCCTGGAAAGGCTGCCCGCCGAGCGCAGCCGCGTCGTATACGCGCCAGAGGCGCTTGCGCCCCTCCCCGACCCGGACGCGGCCATCCGCCGGGCGTTGCTAGAGCCCCTCGGCGACAGCCGTCCCCTACCGGATCTTCTGTACGCCGGGATGCGCTTGACGATCGCGTTCGACGACCTTTCCTTACCGCTGCCGCCGATGCGCAGGCCCGACAACCGTCAGAGGGTCATTGAGGCGGTCCTGGACATGGCTGCCGATGCAGGCGTCGACGACGTGGTCCTGATCGCCGCCCTCGGGTTGCACCGCCGCATGACCGACTCAGAGCTGAGGCACTGCCTGGGCGACCGGATTTTCGACGCTTTCGCCCCCTACGGTGCGTTGTTGCAACACGACGCCGAGGACCCTTCCGGCCTCGTAATGCTCGGGCAAACGGACAAAGGTGAGGACGTCGAGGTGAACCGGAGGGTAGCCGAGTCGGACCTGCTCGTCTACGTCAACATAAACCTGGTGGCCATGGACGGGGGCCACAAATCGACCTCCACGGGCTTGATGAGTTACCGGAGCGTCCGCCACCATCACAACGTCCGTACCCTCCAGCACAGCCGGTCGCTCATGGACCGCCCGAATTCCGAGCTGCATTCGTCGGCCTGGCGGATCGGGAGGCTTCTGGGCCAGCAGGTAAGGGTCTTTCAGATTGAAACGACGCTTAATAACGACACCTTTCCGTCTCAAATGGCGTTCCTGCAAAAACGCGAATGGGAATGGGGGGTACGGGACCGCACCACGTTCCTGGCCGCCAGCCGAGGTACGGACGCCCTGACCCCGTCGGCGAAAAGGGCGCTGTTCCAGTCGATCTTGTCTCCTCAGCAGATGACCAGCGTCCAGGCCGGGGAGGTGGAAGCGGTCCACTCTTCAACCATTGCTTCCCTTCACCGCCAACAGCTCGTCGACGTCGAAGGGCAAAGCGACGTCGTCATTTTCGGCTTGCCCCATATCGGCCCCTACAACGTCGGCTCCATCATGAACCCGATCCTCGTCATGTGCTTGGGGCTGGGCTACTTTTTCAATTTCTACATCGGCAAACCGCTGGTGCGGCCGGGCGGGGTCGTGATTGTCTCACACCCGACGCCATGGGCCTTCCATCCTGTCCATCATCCCTCCTACATAGATTTCTTCGAAGAAGTCCTTTCGGCCACGACGGACCCGCTCCAGATCGAGAAACTGTACGAAGAACGCTTCGCCACGGACGAGTGGTACCGCCACCTTTACCGGACGAGCTACGCCTATCACGGGGTGCACCCGTTTTATATGTGGTACTGGGGAGCACACGCCCTCGAGTACGCCGGTAACACGATCATCGTCGGTGGTAATAGGAGGG
Source organism: uncultured Acidimicrobiaceae bacterium (assembly GCA_963845605.1). Classification (GTDB taxonomy): domain Bacteria; phylum Actinomycetota; class Acidimicrobiia; order Acidimicrobiales; family Palsa-688; genus Fen-671. The sequence goes on along the minus strand of CAWJSS010000007.1, from coordinate 472,034 downwards.
CCGTGCGACGCATGGGCTTCAAGCCGGCCTCGACACTAGCGGACGCCCTCGAAATGGCCGAGGACCAAGTCGGCCGGGACCCGACGATCACTTATTTCCATTGCCCTCCTGTCATGCTGGCCAATGTCCATTAGGCGGGACCTTGGGTTGGCCGCGTTGAGGCGTCCTTTACCTTTCCCGCTCGGGGCGCCCACCTGGCCGACGTCGGTAGCGAGGCCTAAAAAGCGGTCAGAACTCGGGGTCAACTACGAGACCGAATGGGCCAGGCGCTACCCGGTGCGCCTCGCCCGGGTGGTGTACACAGAACTCGTTACCAGGCCCATTGTGGCCGCCGTGGCTCGGCCGTCAGTAGAAGGCCTCGACCGTTTCAAATCCGTCGAGGGGCCGGTCATTTTTGCCGCCAACCACACGAGCCATATCGATACCCCACTTATCTTGTCGGTGCTGCCAGAGCCATGGCGTCACCACATCGTCACGCTGGCGGCGGCCGATTATTTCTTCGACTCCAAGGTCAAAGGCGCCTATTTCGCCTTCGCACTGAATGCCGTACCCATCGAGCGGGTCAAGGCCAACCGCCGGTCTGGAGACCGGGCCGAGGCGTTATTGGCGGCCGGCTGGAACCTTCTCATCTTCCCGGAAGGCGGACGTAGCCCCGACGGTTGGGGTCAGGCGCACCACGCAGGAGCCGCCTGGATGTCGGCCCGGAGCGGACGGCCGCTGGTGCCCGTACACATAAAAGGCACCGGGAGGCTCTTGCCGCGCGGAGCCAAGCGCGTCTATATCGGTAGCACGATGGTGACGTTCGGTGCCCCGATAATCCCTGATGTGCCGGCCCGACAACTCGTCGGGCGTCTTGAGGGTGCCATCGCCTTCCTGGCCGACGAGGCCGCGTCCGATTGGTGGTCGGCCCGCCGGCGGGCGGCCAAAGGAAGCACTCCCCCTCTGACTGGGCCGCAGGCGTCGCAATGGCGCCGGGCCTGGGCGCTAGGCCCTTCTCCCAAGGACAGACCGCGGGAACGGTCGTCCGCCGACGAAAATCGGTGGCCCCCCAAGACCTGAGGGGCCACCATATAGAGCTTCTGTCAAGGAAGTTCGTATGTAGCCGGCGCCGTAGGGTCTGTCGTGGGCGTCCCCACGCTCGAAGGCGTCTGGGTGCCAACAGATGCGGTGTGGGCGCCGGTTGGGACTGGCTCCTCGAACATTGGCGTTCGTCGGTCAACGACCGGGGTGGTCGTCTCGCGCGCCGTTGCCCTTTGCAGGTCGAGGTAGGGTTCGTCGACCCGGCGGGGGGCGGCGCCGCCCAAAACTCCGCCGAGTAGGGCCGCCCCTAGGCCAATGAGGAGGCTCCAAAAGGCGGTCCAATAGGTCAGGTAATTGATGTTGTAGACATGCCCGCTCACTGACACAGAATTGGGAACGTGGCCAACAGCAAACGTGGGCACGACCACCAGGACAACGGCCATGGCGACCAGGGCCCATGTCGTGAGCGCGCCGACGCTCCCGGCTCCAATTCCTCGTGCTCCTGAACTCAAACCGGCGATCAGGCCGGCCACGAACATGGAGAAGATGGCCGTCCCGCCGATCCACCAGGAGAGGTTGTTATAGACGACGGAATCGTGGTTGGCGAACGATAATGCCAACCACAGTGCGCTCAGCAAGATAAAGGCACCAATTGCGATTATGGTGCCGGCAAAAACACTCCCCCAGCGCACGAGTTGAGGGCTTGATGGTGACACCCAGTGGGCTTCGGACGTCACGCCATAGCTGTTCCGCATCGGGAGACCTCCTTCCAGGCTCGGCCCGGCCTGAACGCAAGCCGCGGCCACCGCCCCTAGACGTTTATGTCTCCTGGTAGGGGAATTACCCACATCGCCGGCCGAGCAATCCTCTGATGGCTTCCGTGCGCCCCGGGATGGTGCAGGTCGCCCGGGCTACGCCGATTATGGGCCCGCTCTTACGCGTCCCGGCCGGCTACCGGAGGCGGTCCCGCCGGCCCGGCCGGCCGCCGCTCTTCCGGCGTCGACGGCAACGGGCCTCCGACCCCGAACAAGCGTCTCAGCTTCGACGTCCCGCCGGCCCAGCCCCACAGGAGCGTTACCGTTACCACCGGCACTACCGCGAGCTCGGCCAGCATGTGGCCCACCCCGGCGTCCGGCAAGCTGCCTGCCAGCGACACGTACAGGATGAACGAGACGAGAGCCCCTAGGCCCACCAGCGCCGACTCGGCCGCCAGCACGGCGACCAGGACGTCTTTGGCCGGTGGCCTTTCCGGTTTGCCGGGAGCCACTTGGGCGAGCCCGCCACGAGCTGCGGAACGGCCGAGCAGGAGCAGGCAGACCAGGCCGAACAGCAGCGCCACCGCCATATAGAAGGTGGCGTAGTTGAACGCCACCAGCAGCCGGGCGCGCACCCCCTGTCCAGGTACGTTGGCGAAGGCCGAGACCACGCTGGCCGCTAACAAGAAAACGAAGCCGGCCGCGATAGCGCCGCCCACCAGCTCACCCAGCGAACGGGCCTGCAGGTTGGCCACCACGCCGACATTCGGGGGCGGCACGACGCCGCGATCGGCCGGCTCCTGTCTTGGCAGTTGATCTGTAGGAGGCTCTCCCGTAGGGACGGCGGGCCCTCGGTCAGGGGGCGCTGCCCGCTCCGGGGCCATCACGCCCGGTCCTCTGTTTTCGCTCAGGTCCACGGTGGGCCAGCCAGCCGGCCAAATCATCGGGCCGTCGGAGTGGGGTTCGCCGATCAAGGTTGAGACCGGCCATGCGGGGCCGCCGTCAACGGGGGTTGGCTCCGGTCCAAGTGCCATGACCCAACCATCAAATACCCGCCGCCAGCCGCACGGCAACATGTCGCATCCTATGCGGTCGGACGACCACCCTGCGGAGGCATCTTGGTCCGTCGACTCCCGGTCCTCGTTGCCACCGGGCTGCCGGTCGCGCCGGTCCCGTTGTCCCCGCCATACTGGCCATGTGGACTTGCGCCAGCTGGCGGCTCTGGTGGCAATAGCCGATTCCGGGAGCTTTTCCAGCGCCGCGGCATCTCTGCATACGGTGCAGTCCAACGTCTCGGGCCACATCAAGCGACTGGAACGAGAGCTGGGAGTGCAACTGGTAGACCGCCAGACCGGCCGGCTGACCGAGGAGGGCGTGGCCGTCGAAGCCCGCGCCCGTGCCGTACAGGCTGAACTCGAGGCCATAGTGGCCGACGTGGCGGCCCTGCGAGCCGACGTGGTCGGGAGCGTGCGGCTCGGCATGATCGCCACGACGGCCCGCTGGCTCGTCCCCCTCCTGCTCGACAAGCTGGCTGCCGTCCACCCGGGCGTGAGGCTGGTTACCACCGAGGCCACCTCCTCGGCGCTCGGCGTGTTGCTGGCCTCCGGAGGGCTCGACTGCGCCGTCGTCAATTTGCCGTTGGGGACGCCTGAGTTGAAATTGCGCCCACTTTTCGACGAAGACATCGTCCTGCTGATCTCCAAAGACCACCCCCTGGCAATTGCCGACGCCCTCCACATAAAAGACCTCGAAGGGGTCGAGCTGATCTTGCCCGCTCCCCGTACTGGCTTCCGCCAGGAGCTCGACGAGGCCGCCCATCAAGCCGGCGTGACGCTATGTTCCAACGCCGACATCGACGGCCTACGCCTGTTGGCCACGCTCGCCTTGCGGGGGTACGGCCCGGCGCTGCTCCCGGCCACTACGCTCTGGGACCTCCCCGAGGGCCTCTCCGACCTGCCCGAAGGGTACAGGACCATCAGCGTGGCCGGGCTGCCACTCCGCCACGTCGGCATGGCCCTACGCAAGCGGGGCAAGCCGAGCGCGGCGACCCAGGCGCTTATATCGGTACTGGAATCCGTCCTCCCGCAATACCTGACCGCTCACAGCCACTTGCACGAAGCCGCTCGCTGAACGCGCTGAGTGCCCGGACGAACGACCGCTCGCGAATAATCGAGCAGGCCGGTCATCTTTACCGGGCGAGCGAAACGGACACGCGGAGAAACCGCAGGCCAGGGCTATATTATGCCGGCCTGAACTATTACTGACATCGTTGCCCGCTATAGTCCGGCCTGATCCGCCGTTGGCGGTCGAAGGAAACTCGGCCAGTGTCCGAGGATCAAAAAGAGGGAGGTAGCAGATGACAGAAACAAGGGCGGATCTCTCGGCGTGGTGGAAGCGTAAGCCATTTGCGATTGCGGCAATGACCGGTTTACTGGCCGTCGGGAGCGCCATTGTCGGCCCCGCCACGGCCGCCAGCGCCGCCACCCAAAGCGCGGCTCTGTCGCACATCGGTGGCTCCGTGAATATCTGGGCCGAGTGGACCAGCACCGAACAGCAGGACTTCGAGGCCGTCCTGGCGCCCTTCGAGGACGAGACCGGGATCCACGTGAATTACAGCGGCAAGGGTTCCAACATGGACACCGCCATTGACGCCGCCGTCGCCGGCGGGGCACCGCCGCAAGTGGCGTTGGTCCCGAGCCCGAGCACGTTGCTCGCGCTGGCCGCAAAGCACCAGATCCAACCCCTTAACTCGGTAATCGGCAGCGAGGCCTCCGACTACGGGTCGGCGTGGAACAACCTCGTGACCTACAAGGGCAAGCTGTACGGTGTGTGGTTCAAGGGGGCCAACAAGAACACCATCTGGTACAACCCGGCCGAGTTCGCCGCCGCCGGTATAAAGACCGCTCCCAAAACCTGGGAGCAGCTGGTGACCGACGCCGCCACCCTGAAGGCATCCGGCGTAACCCCGTTCTCGCTATGCACTGACATTGGTTGGCCGGTTGCTGACCTCTGGCAGAACGTGTACCTAAAGACGGCCGGAGCGACCAACTACAACGCTCTTGCGGCTCATAACATCTCCTGGTCGAGCCCCACGGTGACCACGGCGTTCACCACTCTGTCGAAGCTCGTGGGCAACCCGTCGTACCTCCTCGGTGGCACGAAGGGCGCTCTTTCTGAGACCTACCCGCTATGCGTGGACAAGGTCTTCCCCAAGCCAGGGACGATGCCGCAGGCTGCCATGGTGATCGAAGGCGACTTTGTGGTCTCTGAGATCACCGGCAACTCGACCAACTACGTGGCCGGGAACAACGCCAACGGCAAGGCCTGCACGGCCGACCCGAGCAAGACCCCCTGCTACAACTTCTTCCCCTTCCCCGCCCCGGCCGCTGACCAGAAAAACAGCGCCGCCATCCAGGGCGCAGGGGACGTCGCCATGTTGCTGAAGTCCACTCCGCAAGGCAAGGCTCTAGTCAAGTACCTGGGGAGCCCAGAGGCAGCCGATATCTGGGCGCACATCGGTGGCTTTACTTCGCCGAACAAGAAGGTCCCCTTGAGCTCTTACCCTGACCCGGTCACCCGGGCTGACGCCTCCGAGCTGCAGAACGCGACGAGCTTCGTCTTCAGCCTCGACGACCTGCAGGGGAGCTGGGAGCCAAGCCTGTGGCAGGACATGCTCAACTTCGTAAAGAACCCGAGCAGCAGCAATGTCACCAGCATCGAAGCGACTATGCAAAAGCAGGCCACCGCCGCATTAGGCCACTGATACCGTGCACCTTCATTAGGCCACTGGTACAGTAGGCCTCGAATAGCCCGGGGCAGGCTCCTGAAAGGGGTCGACTGCCCCGGGCACTTCGAATGAAGGACTGGTGAAGATGGCCGTTGTCGTTGCACCAGATGTAGCCCCGGTTGAACAGGAAAAGGGCGGGGGCGGCAAGGGCCGCCGCTCAAACCTCAGGGACCACCTGACGTCCCTCGGGTTCCTTGTCCCGGGGGCGATCCTCCTCCTGGCCATTGTCATATATCCCGCTATCGTCACGGTGCGGGACAGTTTCCTCAACGAGACGGCGACCAAGGCGGTCGGCTTCGCCAATTACAAGGCACTGTTCTCGACCGCTGACATCCTGATCTCGTTGCGGAACAATGTGATCTGGGTCATCGTGTTCCCGTTCGTGGTCACCGTGATCGGTCTGGTGCTGGCGGTGTTGACCGAGAGGATAAAGTGGTCGACTGCCTTCAAAACGGTGATCTTCATACCGATCGTCTTCAGCGTGACGGCCTCGTCGCTCATCTATACGCAGATCTTCGCCCTGGACCCCCATATTGGGGTCGTCAACGCTGTGATCCAAACGGTGGACGACTGGATTCACCCGCCGGGGTCGTACCCGCTGCAATCGGGTCAAACCGCTTCGTCCCTTATTGCCAGCGGTGGGGTGGCAGGCCCAGGCGGGTCGATTGACAGCTCAGCGGCGGCAGCGGCGGGGGGTACGGTCAAGATCGGGATCACGGGTATCAGCCCCAACACGCTCTCGGCCCTTGGAGCCCTCCCGGCGAAGGCCCCTACGGCGGCTTCGGGCAATGTAAACGGCTTGGTCTGGCGGGCGTTCTCACCCTCGAACCCCACCAATACGACCGAGGTTTTCCCCGATGAGGTCGGCCTCCCCAACCTGGAGGTCGCTCTGATAAATAGTCACGGCGATAGTACGGCGACGGTGCACACGGACTCGCACGGGAACTTCAGTTTCTCGAATGTGGGTGCCGGGCAGTTCCACGTCAGGATCACCGCCTCCAACTTCCAAACCGGGTTTTCAGGGGTTGCCTGGCTGGGCCCACAATCCCTGACGCCGACGAACAGTCTCAGCCAAACCGGCCAGGCACTTTTGAGCGTGCCGCTGGTGACCATATCGATGATCCTGGCCTACTTGTGGATTTGGGCCGGTTTCACCATGGTGGTGGTGGCGGCCGGGTTAGCCGCTCTCGACCGTGAGGTGCTCGAGGCCTCCCATGTGGACGGGGCCACCGAGTGGCAGACGTTCCGGCGCATAACGATGCCCATGCTGGCGCCGGTCCTGACCGTCGTATTGGTGACGATGGTCATCAACGTATTGAAAATATTCGACATCATCATCAACCTCGGGGCCGACAATTCCGAACCGGGCGGTCAGGCCAGCACCCTGGCTTCGAACGTCTACTACCTCGGCTTCGGAGGTGGGGTCCATACCGGTCTGGCCAGCGCCTTGGCCGTCATCCTGTTCATATTGGTCATACCCGCCATGCTGTTCAACCTGAAGAGGATCAGAGGCCAATGACGACCACAACGTTGGGCCCACCCGCCGCTACCTCAGCCCCGGCGGCGCCGGGGAAACGAAGCCTGCTCCGGCGGCTGCGCCCGTCTCATTTGACCGTCAATATTCTGCTGGGCGCGGTGGCCTTGTTCTGGTTGGTCCCGAGCATTTCGATGCTGATCATTTCGTTCCGGGACTCGAGCCTCTACGAAATATCGGGCTGGTGGAAGGTCTTTACCGATCCTTCGCAGTTGACGATCGAAAATTACAAGGAGCTGTTCACGGGCGGGACTTCGAGCACCCTAGGAGGTGGCGTGCCGTCCGGCTTTGCCCCGGGGGGCGTGCTCAACTCCTTCGTGACTTCCCTCGAGATCTCCGTCCCGGCGACGATCCTGGTCACCCTAATCTCCAGCCTCACGGCCTACTCACTCGTGTTCGGCCGGTGGAAGGGCCGCAGCGTGGTGTTCCTGGTGATCGTCGGCTTGCTAGTGGTGCCGCTACAGGTTGCCCTCATCCCCGTCGCCTCCCTGTACCACGATATTGGCAACGCAACGGGGTGGAACCCCTTCGGGACCATCCCGGGGGTTGTCATCTTCCACGTAGCGTTTGGCCTCCCGTTCGGTATTTTCCTGATGCGCAACTTCTATATCGGGATACCCATAGCGCTAATCGAAGCGGGACGGATCGACGGTGCCGGGGAGTGGCTGCTGTTCCGTCGTGTCGTTGTCCCCCTGGGTATTGCGGCCGCCGCGTCACTGGCTATTTTCCAGTTCATCTGGGTGTGGAACGACCTACTGGTGGCGTTGGTGTACCTGGGTGGTAACCCGCACGTGCCTTTGACACTGTTCCTCTACAACCAGGAACGAGCTTTGGCCAACAACTTCTGGATCATCTCGACGGGGTCCATGTTCTCGATAATCCTGCCTCTGGGCGTGTTCTTTGCTTTCCAACGGTATTTCGTCAGCGGTATGCTCGCCGGCGCGGTGAAATAAAGTCGCTCTGGTAGGCCACTCCTCACCCGGTTGGCCACCGCTCCCTAACCCGCGGGCAGGGGCACCCAATATCGTTGTCGTCGTCCTCGACGACACCGGTTTTGGTGACCTGGGCTGCTTTGGTGGCCTCGGTGGGCGGGTGTCGACGCCCAATATCGATGAACTAGCCTCAGGCGGGCTTATTTACAACAACTTCCACGTCAATTCGATGTGCTCACCCACTCGCGCCGCGCTTTTGACGGGCCGCAACCATCACTCTGTCGGCGTTGGGTCGATAATGGAGCTGGCTTCGGGTCACCCGGGGTACAACGCCAGGATCCCAAAAGAGGCGGCCATGATCCCCGCTGTCTTGCGCGCCGCCGGCTACACGACCATGGCACTGGGCAAATGGCACCTCACTCCGGTCGAAGACATCACTCCAATTGGGCCTTTCGATTGGTGGCCGCTCGGCCAGGGCTTCGACCGCTATTACGGCTTTATGGGGGCGGAGACCGACCAATACCAGCCGGAGATTTACCAGGACAATCAGGTCCTGGCGGCGCCTCCGTCCGGGACGGGGGGTCGCTACCACTTGAGCGAGGATCTGGTGGACCGGGCCATCGCCTGGACGACACAAGCCCGGGCCGTGGCGCCAAACCGGCCCTTTTTCTGTTACCTCGCGTTCGGTGCCATGCACCAGCCCCATCAAGTGTGGCCCGAATGGTCAGACGCCTACCGGGGGTCCTTCGCCGATGGTTGGGACCAGGTGCGCCGGCAAAACCTGGAACAGCAAAAGCGCCTCGGGGTGGTCCCGGCCGAGACCGCCCTCCCCCCTTCCAACCCGGGCGTGCCGCCCTGGGCAGAGCTTTCGCAAGCGCAGCGGCGCCTGTGCGAACGTCAGGCCGAAGTTTATGCCGGGTTCCTTTCGCACACTGACCATCAGGTCGGCCGCCTCGTGCGAGCGCTCCGGCGCCAGGGCGCGCTGGACAACACCCTCCTTATGGTCCTATCCGACAATGGCGCCACTGGCGAGGGCGGCCCTCTGGGCACTCGCTCGCCTGTCCCCGGCGAGAACGGCGCGCCGGATACCACCGAGGCCAAGCTCGAGGCCCTGGCCGATTGGGGCGGCCCGTCTACATCGCCCTGCTACGCGGAGGGATGGGCTATGGCCGGCAACGCGCCGAACCGGTGGTACAAGCAGTTCGCCCATGAGGGCGGGACACGGGCGCCACTGATCGTCCACTGGCCCAAAGCGATGGCCGGAGCGGAACGTTTGAGACCGCAGTTCCACCACGTCGTTGACATAGCGCCCACGATCCTGGAAGTGGCCGGTCTCACGTTACCGGTCGAGGTGGGCGGCCACCGCCAGCGCCCGCTCGACGGCGTGAGCTTTGCGTACACGTTCCGGTCTCCGGGCGAACCGACTCACAAGCACCACCAGTACTTCGAAATGGTCGGACACCGGGCGATTTGGGCTGATGGTTGGAAGGCAGTGACGGTGCACTGGTCGCGGCGCATGCTCGAGTTCGTGCCCGCTCCACCCGTCGCCCTCCACGACGGGGATTTTGACGCCGACCGCTGGGAGCTGTACCACTTGGACCACGATTTCTCCGAGAGCGATGACCTGGCGCAGGGTTCGCCCGAGAGGCTCGACCAGTTAGTGGCACTGTGGTGGGCCGAGGCGCGGCGTAACCACGTCCTGCCACTAAGTGAGCAACTCTCCCGCTGCGACCGGCCCGAGGCTGTGTTCGAGAAGCGACGCGAATACGTGTACTACGGGCCGCTCAGGCTCCCGGAAGCGACGAGCCCCGACCTGCACGAGCGTTCGCACCGCATCACGGTTGTGCTCGACGTACCCCCAGGGGGGGCCGAAGGCATCGTATTGTCGGACGGCGGTCCAGAAGGCGGGTACGCCCTCGCAGTCGTGGGCGGTAAGGCCCACTATGTCACCAACTTCCTGGGAAGGCGCGTCGGCGTAGCCACATCTGAGCAATCCGTTCCCTCGGGCACCGTGGTACTGAGCGTCGAAGTAGAGGTGCCGTCGACTGGCCGGGCGCTGGTCACCATGGCGGTGAACGGTATACGAGGCAGCCAGGTAGCACTCACCGGGGCCAACCCGGTCAGCTATGACGTTCGGGGGCGAGGGCTGAGGACCGGCTCTGGGGTGGCCGGCGTTTGGCCTTCTTACGTACCGGCGCTCGATTTCAATGGGGACGTCGTCGAGGTGCGCATAACGGTCGACGAAGACCAGGACGGTACCCGCTCGGCGGCGAAGGCCCGGGTGGCCATGACAGAGCAGTGAACCGCCCGCACGGCTTGGTCGGAGCTTTGTTGTCTGGGTTTCTTGTCTGGGCTTGGGCGGCCCGCTACCGGGTTGCCTCAGGTACGCCGGCGCAGCTGGCGCAAGACGTACGGCAAGATGCCGCCGTGGCGGTAGTACTCGGCTTCCACCGGGGTGTCGATCCGTAACAGCACCTCGAAAACCTTTCCGCTGGCGTTCACGGTCAGTCGTTGGGGTAGCGGGCCACTGACGGCCGCCGTTTCGAGGCCGGTGACGTCGAACACCTCTTGGCCGGCGAGCCCTAGGGTCTCGGCGGACTCGCCCTCATGGAACTGCAATGGGAGGATGCCCATCCCGACGAGGTTCGAGCGGTGGATGCGTTCGAACGACTCGGCCAGCACAGCTCGGACCCCCAGCAAAGCGGTGCCTTTGGCGGCCCAGTCGCGCGACGACCCGGACCCGTACTCCTTGCCGGCGAGGACGACCAAGGGAGTACCCTCGGCCGCGTAACGCATGGCGGCGTCGTAAATAGTCGTCTGCTCGCCATTGGGGAAGAAAGTGGTGACGCCGCCCTCGGTCCCTGGTACTAGCTGGTTGCGCAGCCTCACGTTGGCGAACGTCCCCCTGACCATTACCTCGTGATTGCCCCGCCGGGAGCCGTAGGAGTTGAAATCGGCCGGTTCCACGCCGTGGTCCACCAGCCACGTGCCGGCGGGGCCGTCCTTGCGGATGTTGCCCGCAGGCGAGATGTGGTCTGTCGTCACCGAGTCGCCTAGCTTGGCCAGGGCGCGGGCGCCGTGGATGTCCACCAGCGGGCCCGGCTGGTCCGGCATGTCGTCGAAATAGGGAGGTTGGCGCACGTAGGTAGACGTGGTCCCCCACTCGTAACGCTCGCCCTCGGGGATCTCCAGCGCCGCCCAGCGCTCGTCGCCTTGAAAAACCTCGGCATAGCTCTTTTCGAACATGTCGGCGGCGATGGATTCGCTTACTACGGTGGCTACTTCCTCGCTACTGGGCCAGATGTCGCGCAGGTAGACCGGTTGCCCGTCGGTCCCCGAGCCGAGAGGCTCATTGGCTATATCACAATCCATCGACCCGGCAATGGCGTAGGCCACCACCAGTGGCGGAGAAGCCAGGTAGTTCATACGGACATCTGGGTTTATACGGCCCTCGAAGTTCCGGTTACCCGACAGGACCGACACGACAGCCAAGCCGCCCTCGGTCACGGCATCGGACACGCCCGGCAGTAGCGGGCCGCTATTGCCTATGCACGTAGTACAACCGAAACCGACGAGCTCAAAGCCCAACTTGTCGAGGTAAGGGGTAAGCCCGGCCCGGTCGTAATAGTCCATTACCACCTTTGAGCCGGGAGCCAGCGACGTTTTCACCCATGGCTTCGCCGTCAGCCCGCGTTCGACGGCGTGCTTGGCCAGAAGGCCGGCGGCTACCATCACGTCGGGGTTCGACGTGTTTGTGCAACTCGTTATGGCCGCAATTACGACATCTCCGTGGCCAACCTCGTATGAGGACGACCCATCGGCGCTGACAGGGACCCTGCCGTCGGCGGCTGACGCGTCCTCGTTCCCGAGTATTTTGGCCAGGGATTCCCGGAACGCCGCCTTCGACCGGCGCAACGGTACGCGGTCCTGGGGCCGAGCGGGACCGGCCAGGCTCGGCTCAACTGTAGAGAGGTCGAGCTCGATGCGCTGCGAATAAACGGGCTCGTGCGCGGCGTCGTGCCAAAGCCCCTGGTATTTGGCGTACGCTTCGACCAGTGCGACCTGCTCGGCAGGTCGACCGGTAAAGCGCAAGTAGCGCAGAGTTTCCTCATCGATCGGGAATATGGCGCACGTAGAGCCATATTCAGGCGACATGTTGCCGATGGTGGCCCGGTTGTAGAGGGCAACTTTGCCCACGCCGTCGCCGTAAAACTCGACAAATTTTCCTACGACGCCCGTCTTGCGCAGCAGCTCCGTCACCGAGAGGACGAGATCGGTAGCGGTCGACCCTTCCGGTAGCTCGCCGGTCAATTTGAAGCCGACCACGTCGGGGATGAGCATCGTCACGGGCTCGCCCAACATGGCTGCTTCGGCTTCTATGCCGCCGACGCCCCAACCGAGGACGCCCAGGCCATTGACCATCGTGGTGTGCGAGTCGGTGCCGAGCAAAGTGTCCGGGAAGGCCTCGCCGTCTTCGGTCCTGAATACCACTCGGGACAGGTGCTCGAGGTTTACCTGATGGCAAATCCCGGTGTTCGGAGGGACCACTTTCAACGTGCCGAACGCCTGCTGGCCCCAGCGCAGGAACCGGTACCGTTCCCCGTTGCGCTCGAATTCCAGGTCTGAATTGCGGGAGAAGGCGTCGGCCCGTCCCGAGAAGTCCGCGATCACGGAATGGTCGATCACCAGCTCCGCCGGGACCTGAGGTTGGACAGCAGCGGCGTCGCCGCCGAGGGCCACCATAGCGTCGCGCATGGCGGCCAGGTCGGCGACTACGGGAACGCCCGTGAAGTCCTGCATCAGGATCCGGGCCGGGGAGAACGCAATTTGGGCCCGCTCGGCCGGTCCTTGTCCCCCGGTGGTATTGGCAGCCGCCGTGCTCTTGGCCCACGACGCCAGCGCGGCAATGCTTTCCGGGGGCACATTGAGGCCGTCTTCGTGGCGCAGCAGGTTCTCGAGCAGGATCTTCAACGAGAAGGGGAGGCGGCTGACGTCGAACCCCTGGTCAGCGAGCTGGCTCAGCCGGTAGACCGACAGGGTGGCGCCGTCGACCCGCAAGTCCCCACGCGTCCCGTATGTGTTCCTTGACCCTGCCGAGCTGTTCATTGCTCACTCTCCCCTGCATCGGTACCTGTGTTGCGTCAGTTCACCCAGCTTATGGAACCGGCCGGTGGCACTGAGCGCCGGTCAAAACCCCTCTACAAAGAGAAGCCACCAAGCAGGGTAACCTCGTCCCGACATGCCGGAGACGTACGACGCCACGCCCCTGGCGCCCAACCTGTACCGGGAACTGCGGTGCGGCTCACTAAGGACGGCCGACATCGGCGCTCGCGTGCGCCTGGCTGGCTGGGTGGCGGCCAAGCGCGACCACGGTGGCCTGCTCTTCGTCGACCTGCGTGACCCGGTAGGGCCGGAGGCCGACCTGCCGGTGCCGAGCGGGGGACCAGGTGGTCCTGCGTCACAGGGCCCTGAGGCAGAGGGCACCGGGGACGGCGGCTACCTGCAAGGAGACCACCGGGCCAGGGTGGTCCAGCTGGTGTGCCACCCCGGGGGGCCGGCGTTCGAGCCGTTGTCCCACCTGCGGCTGGAGAGCGTCGTCTCGGTCAGCGGCCAGGTGGTGGCCCGCCCTCCGGACACCGTCAACCCCAAGCTTCTCACGGGAGAGATCGAGGTCGACGTGGGCAGCGTCGAGGTCCTGTCTTCGTCCGAGGTCCTCCCTTTCCCCGTGGAACGAGACACCGACGTAGGCGAGGAAGCCCGGCTCACGTACCGCTACCTCGACATGCGACGAGGCCCGCTGGCCGAGCGCCTGGCCAAGCGGGCCCGGTTCTGCCAGCTGGTCAGGTCTCACCTCTCCGGGCGCGGTTTCCTGGAGGTCCAGACGCCCGTGCTCACCGCCTCTTCGCCCGAGGGGGCCCGCGACTACCTCGTGCCGAGCCGCCTCTACCCAGGTGAGTTCTACGCCCTCCCCCAGGCGCCCCAGCAGTTCAAGCAACTGCTGATGGTGGGCGGGGTCGAACGCTACTTCCAAATCGCACCGTGCTTCAGGGACGAGGCGTCCAGGGCGGACCGTAGCCCCGGCGAGTTTTACCAGATCGACCTCGAGATGGCGTTTGCCACGCAGGAAGACGTTTTCGGCGAGGTGGAGCTGCTCTTCAGCCGGCTCGTCGCCGAGCTTTCCGGTAAGCGTTCCCCAGCTTCCGTACCCGCGCCTCTCCTTCGCTGATGCCATGGCCCGGTACGGGACGGACAAGCCCGATCTTCGTTTTGGCCTGGAGGTAGTGGATCTCACAGAAAAACTGGGGGGGCGGACCGAGCTGCCCATGTTTTCCGAGGCGCCGGCCAAAGGGCACGCCATCCGGGCTTGGCGCGCCCCCGGCGCAGCCGACCGGCCCCGCAGCTGGTTCGACGCTTTCAGCGAGGTCGCCAAGGGCGTCACCACTATCGGGAGCTGGCTGCAGCTACCGGGGGGCGAGGCCGAGACGAAGGGCCCATTGGCCCGCCGGCTCACGCCGGACGAAATGGGCGCCATAATCGTGGCCACCGAGGCCGTCCCGGGCGACGCGGTGCTGACGTGTGTGGGGCCGCCGGCGGCGGCCAGCGTCGCCCTCGGTGGCGTGCGGGCCACCCTCGGGAGGGAGCTGGGGCTGGGAGACCCCGACCTGCTGGCGTTCTGCTGGATCGTCGACTTCCCTATGTTCGAGCGCAATCCCGAGACTGGTCAGTGGGACTTCTCGCACAACCCGTTCTCGATGCCCCAGGGCGGCCTGGAGGCGTTGGAAAGCAAGGACCCAGGAGAGATCCTGGCCTTCCAGTACGACGTCGTGTGCAACGGGGTCGAGCTTTCCTCGGGCGCCGTCCGCAACCACCTCCCGGAGGTGATGGAAAAAGCCTTTGCCATCGCCGGCTATTCCCACGACCGGCTGGCACAATCGTTCCCCGCATTGTGGAACGCGTTCCATTACGGCCCACCTCCCCACGCCGGCATTGCTCCCGGAGTGGACCGCCTGCTCATGATGCTCGAAGACCAGCCGAACATCCGAGAGGTCATCGCGTACCCACTAAACCAGGTGGCCCGTGATTTGTTGATGGGGGCACCGGCGGCGGTCACGCCGGCCCAGCTAGCCGAGCTCCACTTGCGCGTCGAGGTGCCGAAGAAGGGGTAAGGCCGGCGGGCATTGCCGGCAGGCGCTTTATCGGCGCCCTATCGGCGTCTTATCGCCGTCGTTTTGGAGTTCTTTCGGCGCAGAATGCCAGTCTCGGCGTATTTTTCGCCTGGATCCGACATGAAGCGCGCCGAGACTCAATTGCTGCACCGAGAGAGGCACGTCCGGGGATCAACCGCCCTCAACCGCGCTGGCCCGCCTGGCCCGCCCGCGCCTCGCCCCGCCTGGCCCGCCTGCCCTGCCTACCGGCCTGCATAACCGTCGGTGGCCATCGCTATTCTCACCCCCCGACGCTTTGGTCCACATCGGCAGTCGGAGCCCGCCCCCCAACCCGAGGACGCGCCGCAGCGCGTCCGCTCCGCAGGAGGGCCCCATGTCCGATGTCCAGCAAATGACCCAACTATTGGCACCCTTCCTGGTAACCATGATGGAAGAGCCATTTTGGGTCAGCGTCTGCCGTCCAACGCCGGCCTTTGAAGGTCCCGCGGCGGAGCCCCTCCTCGACTTTTGGTCCGGACCGGGCTTCGAAAACTGGTTCCCAGACCTTGGCTGCGAGGCGATCATCGCAGTCACGCCGGCCACAACCTTCGCCGTGACGGTGCCGGCGGCGTCGCGCTCCCGGAGGCCGGCACGCAGAAAGGTAAAGCCGGCCTGTGCCATTTGCGCCGTCTCGGCAGAGGGGGAAGCGTACGCAGCCCTGGTGCTCCCTGGCGGCCGGCAACTAGCGGAAGGGGTGCCTGCGAGTGGGCGCCTGCTCGACATCATGCTGGGCAAGTTCGGTTTGCCGCCAGGCCCACCGTGCCCTTTCGACCTGGAAATCACCCCTGAGCCAATATGACTGGCCGTACTGCGTCCGAGAGCTCGGGTCCCGAGAAGCTCGGGTCAACGGCACCTAGTGTGAAGGGCGGCTGGAGGAGTAACGATGGCGTTGAACGCACGACCCACTGAACCCGTTGACGAACCGGGTACTTTGGCCGCCCTGGTGGAGCTGTCCCGGTCTTTTGGCTCGGATCCGGAGATGGTCCTGGCCGGCGGGGGCAACACCTCGGCCAAGGTCGACGGCCACTTGCTGGTGAAGGCGAGCGGGGTCGGGCTTTCGCAAATCGAGGCTGAGAATTTCGTGGATCTCGACCGCGCCGCGCTTCAAAAGCTGCTCGAAAGCGACTTGCCTACTTCCAGAGCCGAGCGCGAGGCCGAGTTCAAGCAGGCGCTCTTGGCGGCGCGGTTGTCGCCCTCCACCCAGCGTCCGTCGGTCGAGTCAGTGCTCCACCACCTCATGCCTGGAAAGTTCGTAGTCCACCTGCACGCCACTGTGGTCAACCAGTTCGCTTGCAGCCGGGGAGGACGGGCACTGGTCGAACAGCACCTTGGCCAGGACGTGGTGTGGGTAGCACTCGTCGACCCGGGTTTCATCCTGGCCAAATCGTTACAGGAGGAGCTGCGTGCCTTCCGGGCCAGGACAGGCAAAGAGCGGCCGCGCGCCGTCATCATGCAAAACCACGGGGTCGTGTTTGGCGGCGAGACCCCGGACGAGGCCAGAACTCAGCTCGAGTGGCTGCTGGGCCAGCTAAATGCCATCAGGGAGCGGGCCGGGGCGACCCATCCGGGTGGCACTGATAGCGAAGGGCATGGCGGGGACCTTACGGGGGCGGGAGCGCCACAATTTCGAGGGGCCACGGACGTCGTCCCGCTACTCAGTTCGGCGGTGTCAGCACTCGTCGCCGATGAACCTGAGCCTCCCGTTGCCGTGGTGTTCGACGACTCCGAGATGGTCATCGACCTTGTCTCGCACGAGGGTGGTCGCGACCTGGCCCTCGGCGGCCCCGTGGCTCCCGACCAGATCGTGTACTGCCGGTCGTTCCCGCTGTGGGTGGAGATCCCGGCCGGTGAGGTTACGGCCGCCGCGGCACGGCGCGCCCTTGAAGCCGGGGTCCAGGAGTACCGGCACCGGTACGGTATCGCGCCCAAGGTCGTGCTGGTCGAACGCACCGGTATGTTCACCTGGGGGGCGACGTGGCCGGAGGCGGACACCGTCCGGCTGGTCTACTGCGACGCCATCAAAGTAATGAGGGGGGCGGAGTTGCTCGGCGGGGTCAACCACCTCGACGAGGACTTCCGCACTTTCATCGAGAACTGGGAGCTCGAGTCGTACCGGCGCCAACGCCTCTTCGGGAACACGTAACCAGACGAGGCGGGCCAAGGCCGCACGGGCCCTGGGGGGCACCGGGCCCGGGTCGGCCCGCCGGAGGCGGCCAGGTGGTAGAACAGGCAAGACAGGCTCGAGTGCGGTTGCTCGGGACTCGGGAACAGGTGTGCTCGGACAAAGGGCGGCCTATGGGGGTGCCAGGCCATGATGATCATCGGGAGCGCCCCTGGAGAACGCCGGCGGCCACCCGTGCCATCGCCGGTACCGGACGGGACTTAGCCGCGAATGAGCGGATGAAAGGCTTTGAGCTCGGGACCGACGGGCCCCAGGTGATCCTCGCCGGCGTGGACGACTCCGTTACCTCGTTGCGGGCGGCGGCATATGCAGCGGGTCTGGCCCGGCGCCAGGCGGCCCGGTTTGTCGTCTTGTACGTGCGCCCGCCAGCGACAATGGCGGCCTTGGCACCCATGGGTGCGGCATCGATACAGCAGGCGCTCGACGAGACCTCGGCCGGCTTACGTCGCCGGGTCATCGAGGGCGCGGAGAGCCTTGGGCTGAACGTAGAGTTCGTTACGGCTGACGGCGACCCGTTCGCTGAGCTGGTCCGGGTGGCCGATGAGCGGCGCGCTGATGCCGTTGTCGTGGGCGCTTCGACGCAGGCTGGTCATCGGGTCATCGGGTCAATCGCCGTGCGCCTGGTACGGGCCGGCCGATGGCCCGTGATCGTCGTGCCCTAGGGGTTGGGAGGTCCGGCCGACAAACGGCCAGAGCAGCTGCAACTCGGCACAACTTGTGCGTTCACCTGTGATCTAGTGGCATTCGCCGCCGAGGACGGCATGTACTGGCCAGCTTGATCCGATTGGCCCATTTTGAGACAGCGGGCCCGGCGCGATTATCGTCAATGTGCGGCAACCACCGGCACAGTTGGAAATCTCGGCAGTGAGGAGTGAGCTTGACCGGTTACGAGCTCCTCCTATCTCTCCTCGGGTCTCGAACTCGACCTCCACGACGACGTGTTCCTGCCAGTCGGCGAGCCCGGTCCCGGCCTTCGAGATTTTGTCAACACGCCCGGCGGCCCTGTCTCTAGGCAGAACGCGGTGAGCATCATGATTGAAACAGAAGAGCACAACACCAAGGGAACGCCAGGGTCCTCGTGGCGGGCCGCGTCCTTCGCCCCGACGCCCCGATCCATAAGAGACGCCCGTGCCTTTGTTGGTTCCGTCGTCACCCAGCCGGTGATGCGTGAGACCGGGGAATTGCTCGTTTCTGAGCTGACCACCAACGCATTGCGCCACGCCACAGGGCCGTTTGAGGTGAGGGTGCGGGCAAAGCCGCGGGTCAGGGTGGAGGTCCGTGACGCCAGCACGCGGCCCCCGACGGTGAAGGACATCGACACCACGGAGGAGTCGGGACGGGGACTGCAAATAGTGAGCCAATTAGCTAGAGCCTGGGGGACCGAAGAGTTGGCCGATGGCAAGGTGGTCTGGTTCGAGCTCTGACGCCCGTATTGGTCGGGCAGTGACCCCGGGACCGTCGGCCCCTACCGAAAATGGGATGTTCTAGAGGCCGGCCGGCGGGCGGCGGGTTACAGAGGGAGCGTCTGCTGGCGGGGCCCGGCGTCGCCCTCGACCACCTCCAACTGGGGCTCGATCAACTGGGGCTCGGCCAACTGGGGCTCGATCAAGTCGGGCCCATCATTGAGGGCCTTGTTGACCTTGTTGCCCACCGGGTAAGCGGTCAGCAACTCATCGGGCGGCGGCACCGCCAGTTCAGCCAGGCGCGCCGTGCGTAGCGGCCCGGGGCGCAGCCACTCGTCCCAGTTTTCAGCAGCCAGGACCAGAGGCATGCGATGGTGGACGGGAGCCATCATTTGGTTGGCGGACGTGGTGATGATCGTGCAACTCCGGAGGGGGCGCCCTTCGGCGTCCTGCCAGAGGTCCCATAGGCCAGCGAAGACGAGCGGACCGGTATCCGCTCGCTGGAAATAAAACGGTCGCTTGTAATTACCGTTGTCCGGCCCCGGCCGGCGCCACTCGTAGAACCCCGAAGCGGGCACGAGCGCCCGGCGCCGCTCCACTAGGGAACGGAAGGCCGGCCGCCGGGTGAGTGTTTCCGCTCGAGCGTTGATCAGCTTGGCCCCGACCGCTGGGCTCTGGGCCCAACTCGGCACCAGCCCCCAGCGCAGCGCCCGCAACCACCGCGTGCCGCGCGAGCTGGAGGCAACTACGTAGACGGGCTGAGTGGGGGCGACGTTCCAGCTAATGGGTAGATCAGGGGTGTCGACCTCGTCGACGTCCAACAACCGGGCGAGGGTGTCCCTGGGTGTCGTCGCAGTCATCCGGCCACACACCGGCCGGAGCTTACCGGGCGGGGCGGGCGGCACGGGTCGGCGCCAACCCCACCACGGTACGAAAGCCTGCTGTTGTTAGGACAGAAGCCATCGACGGAGCGAGGACCCTGTTTGCCCTAATATTGGCCGGGCTAGTTGCCCAGGAGGCTGTGGCGTTGTCATGACCACACAATTTCTGAGCTTCGACGTGAGCGACGTGCGCTTCCCCACCTCGCGCGCCCTCGACGGTTCGGACGCCATGAACAAGGACCCCGATTATTCGGCCGCCTACGTCGTCGTCCCGACCACGGGAGGCGAGAAAGGCCATGGCTTTGTCTTCACGATCGGCCGGGGCAACGAGGTGGCAGTGGCCGCCATCCGGGCGGTCGAGCCCCTCGTGGTCGGCCAGGACGTGGATGAAGTCCTTAACGACATGGGGGGTTTCTGGCGGCGGCTTACCCACGACTCCCAACTTCGCTGGCTCGGCCCCGAGAAAGGGGTCATGCACATGGCCATCGGGGCGGTCGTCAACGCGGTCTGGGATTTGTACGCCCGCCGGCAGGGGTTGCCCTTGTGGAAGTTGCTGAGTGAGCTCAGCCCGAAGCAGGTCGTCGAGTTGATCGACTTCCGCCACCTGAGCGACGTCTTATCCGCCGAAGAGGCGCTCGAGCTCCTGGCCCGGGCGTCAGCAGGCAAACAGGACCGAGAGCGCCGCCTGCTGGCCGAGGGCTACCCGGCGTACAGCACTTCGGCCGGTTGGCTGGGCTATTCAGACCAAAAGGTATTGGGCTTGGTCCAGGAGGCCCTGGCCGAGGGCTTCACCCACTTGAAGCTCAAAGTGGGGGCGAACGTTGACGATGACGTGAGACGGGTGAAGCTCGTGCGCGAGCTCGTCGGGCCGGATGTGAAGGTTTCGGTTGACGCCAACCAGGTGTGGGACGTAGACGACGCTATTGCCCACATCGCCCGGCTGGCCCCCTTCGGCCTGTACTGGGTCGAAGAGCCGACCAGCCCTGACGACATCCTCGGTCACGCCGCTATCGCCCGAGCCATCGCCCCGGTCCGGGTGGCGACGGGCGAGCACGTGGCCAACCGGGTGGTGTTCAAGCAGATGCTGGCCAGCGGCGCGATCGGCGTATGCCAGATCGACGCTTGCCGGGTGGCGGGCGTAAACGAAAACCTGGCCATCTTGTTGCTGGCGGCCAAGTTCGGCGTGCCCGTCTGCCCTCACGCCGGCGGTGTCGGGTTATGCGAGATCGTGCAACACCTGTCTATGTTCGATTATGTGGCCGTTAGCGGGACCACTGACGAGCGTTGGGTCGAGTTTGTGGACCATCTCCACGAGCACTTCGTGGATCCCGTGCGGGTAGTGAACGGCCGCTACCTGACGCCTACTTATCCCGGCTCCGGGGCGGCGCTCCGGCCGGAGTCGGTCACCGATTTCGGCTTCCCGGCCGGCCGAGTTTGGCGGGAGCTCTCCCGCACCACCTGAGGAGGACCAAAACACTTATGAGCAATGGCGATTTCGCGGGCAAACGAGCCCTGGTAACGGGAGGCGCATCGGGGATCGGGCTGGGGACGGCGCAGTTACTGGCGGCCGAGGGGGCCAGGGTGGCGGTGCTCGACGTGGCTGCTCCCCCCGCCGGCCTGGATTACGCCAAGGCCGACGTCACTGATGACGCCACCGTACGCGAGGCGGTATCAGGCGTCGTCGGGCGCTTCGGCGGCCTGGATGTCCTGGTCAACTGCGCCGGGATCGGTGCCCAAGGAGGCGTGGAAGCCAATAGTGACGAGGAATGGCACCGAGTGTTCGACGTAAATGTCGTGGGCATGGTGCGGGTAACAAGGGCATGCCTGCCCGCCCTGAGGGCCTCAGGGTCAGGCGTGATCGTCAACGTCGGCTCCATCGCCGGCACCGCCGGCCTGCCTGACCGGGCTCTATATTCGGCCACCAAAGGTGGGGTTTTGTCGCTCACTCTGGCGATGGCGGCGGACCTTTTGCCTGACGGCATCCGCGTGTCGGCAGTCAACCCGGGGACGGCGGACACGCCGTGGGTGAGCCGGCTCCTGGCGGCCGCCCCCGACCCGGCCTCGGAGCGCGCCGCACTGGCCGCCCGGCAACCCCATGGGCGCCTGGTGAGCGCCGAAGAAGTGGCCCGGGCCATCGCTTATCTGGCCTCCCCGGCCTCCGGTTCGACGACCGGCACCTGGCTGGCGGTAGACGGCGGTATGGACAGGCTACGGCTGCGGCCGAAAACAAACTGAATGGCAGGGAAAACGTAGATGACAAATGGTGCGATGGCGGCGGCTGCTCACCGGCCTATGACGGTGGACGCCCACCACCACTTCTGGGATCTGACGGTGCGGGACCAGCCCTGGACGGCGGGGATGCCGACGTTACGCCGCTCCTTTTCGCTGGACGACTTCCGGCCGGACCTGGCGGCCAATCACGTCGACCGGACCGTCGTTGTCCAGACGGTTGGTGTGGAGGAGGAAACGCCCGAGCTGTTGTCCTTGGCGGAGATCAGCCCGGAAATCGCCGGGGTGGTCGGCTGGGTAGACCTCTGCGCCGTGAATGTGGCCGACCAGCTGGCTGCACTGCGCCAGCGCGGGGGGGACGTACCTGGTAGGGGTACGCCATCTGGTCCAAGACGAGCCCGACCCGTACTGGTTGTGCCGCCCGGAGGTCCGCAGAGGGCTGAGGGCGGTAGGGGACGCCGGACTGGTCTATGACCTTCTAGTTCGCCACTACCAGCTGCCGGCCGTCATAGAGACGGTAGCGGCGTTGGGCGAGGTCCGGTTCGTGCTCGACCACGGCGCTAAACCCGATATTGCCAATGGAGTTATGGAGCCCTGGCAGGCCCACGTGGGCGAACTAAGCCGGATGCCCAATATCGCCGTGAAGCTGTCCGGCTTGGTCACCGAGGCCGATCACAAAGATTGGACGGTAGAACAGATACGCCCCTATGCAGATGTACTCCTCGACGCGTTCGGCGCCGCCCGGACCATGTGGGGGTCGGATTGGCCGGTGTGCCTCCTGGCCGCCACTTACCAGGAGGTGCTGGACGCGGCTAAAAGCTATGTCGCGGCCATGTCGCCCGGGGAGCGGGAGCAGATTTTTGGCGGCACGGCGCTGGCGTGGTACTCGTTGGCGCCTCGTCGACCAGTCAGTGGCCAATCAGGGGGAGCTACGTGACTGGGCGCAAAATCGGCCGCACTTCGGTCGAAGTTAGCGACCTCGGTTTTGGCGCCGCGCAGATAGGGAACCTGTACGTCGAGGTCGACGACGCTACTGCCGAGGGGGCAGTGGACGCCGCCTGGGCCGCCGGCGTGCGTTACTTCGACACCGCTCCCCACTACGGGCTGGGGCTGTCAGAAGCCCGGCTCGGCGCCGCGCTGGCTGGTAGGCCCAGGGACGATTTCGTGGTGTCCACCAAGGTCGGCCGTCTGCTGGTGCCCAACCCGTCGCCCAGCGGGTCCGACATAGCGGTGGCCGGTTTCGCCGTACCGGACGGGCTGGCGCGCGTCTACGACTATTCCCGCGATGGGGTGCGCCGGAGCCTCGAAGCCAGCCTGGCCCGCTTGCAGATGGACCGGGTCGACATCGTCTACGTGCACGACCCCGACGACTACCTCGACGTGGCCATTAGCGAGGCGATACCGGCCCTGGCGGAGCTGCGCGACGCCGGCCTGGTCGGTGCCATCGGGGCCGGGATGAACTTCTGGCCGCCCCTCTTGCGCATCGTGACCGAAGCGGACGTCGATGTGGTGATGCTGGCGGGGCGGTGGACTCTGATCGACCGGTCGGGCGCGCCCCTACTGGCCGAATGCGAAAGGCGTAAGGTGTCGGTGGTGGCAGCCGCTCCGTTCAACTCTGGCCTGCTGGCGCGACCTTGGCCGCCAGACGGGGCCAACTTCGACTATGCCCCGGCCCCGGCTGGCCTCCTGGCTCAGGCGCGCTCCATGGCTACGGTATGCCAGGAGCACGGGACGACGTTGCCCGAGGTGGCAATGCAGTTCCCGCTGCGCCACCCGGCCGTGGCCAGTGTGGTGGCCGGTACGCGCACATCGGCCCAGGCCGCGGCCAACTCCGGCTTCATGCGGGCCAAAATCCCCGAAGCGGTGTGGCCGGCTCTCGACGAGGTCTACGGAGCCGCACTGGGTGCGGATTAGAGATGCTCAAAAACCTTGACCCACTACTGAGCCCCGAGCTCCTCTACGTGCTGGCGGCCATGGGCCACGGCGACGAAGTGGCGGTCGTGGACGCCAATTTCCCGGCGGACGGCGTCGCTCGCCGCACCGGCTATGGCCGGCTGGTGACCATCGCCGGCGCGTCGGTCCCAGAAGTCGTCCGGGCGGTACTTTCCGTTCTCCCGCTTGATGAATTCGTGGACCAGCCGGTGCGCAGAATGGCGGTTGATGGTGCACCTGACCAACTACCCCCGGTCCAGCAGGAGGTCCAGGCGGTGGTCGACACGGCTGCGGGCCGCTCCTGGCCTATGGGGGCGCTCGAGCGGTTCGCCTTCTACGAGGCGGCTCGTAGCACTTATGCCGTCGTGCTCACGGGAGAACGGCGCTACTTCGCCAACGTCCTCGTCAAGAAAGGTGCCATACCGCCTGATAAGTAAAGGCCTTCTAGTAAAGGTCGGTTTTGGAATGGCGGGTAAGAAGGGCTGGCGCCGTGGCTAGCCCGCTTGCACCACGATCTTCAGGCCTTCGCGACGAGTGGCTACTGCGAACGCCTCCGCCGCGTCGGCAAGGGCGAATGACTTGGAGGCCAGCCAGTCGATTTCGATGGTCCCCCGCTTGACCAGGTCGATGGCGCGCGGGTAGGCCTCCTTCATCCTGCGGGCCATCGCCATGGTAAGACCCTTGCGACGGGCCAGAGCCGCGGGGAACGTCGTCCGGTCGTTGTCGGGGATCCCGGCTAAAACCAGGCGCCCGCCCGCCCTGACCAGTTGCATGCTGGTGGCCACGGCGTCGTCCGTGCCCGCCACTTCGAAGGCAATGTCGACGTCCCCCTCGTGGCCGGCCACTTCGCCCGGGCTGAGGACCAGTGTGGCCCCGGACCGGGCTGCCGCGTCCCGCCGGTGCTCTAAGGGCTCTACGGCCACCACCCGGGAAGCTCCTGCGACCAGCAACGCCTGGACGAGCATCAGTCCGATCGGGCCGCACCCGACGACCGCCACCGAGCTACCGAGGTGGACGTGGCCGAGGTCCACGCAGTGCAGAGCCACGCCGAGCGGTTCGAGCATGGCCACCGTGGCGTCGGCGAAGTTGTCGGGTACCGGGTGCAAGAGCTCTGTGGGCCACGTCAGGTACTCCCGGAGCGCCCCGTCCGTGGTGCCATGGCCGGCGAAGCGCACCTGCGGGCACAGGTTTGTATTGCCTTCCCGGCACCGCTCACAGGTGTAGTCAGGTATGGCGGGGTCGACGGCGACGCGGGTGCCGCTGAGGGGGCCGCTCTCCACCGTCCCCCCGAACTCATGTCCCAACACGAGGGGCCGGCTAAGCAGCGCGTCGCCGATACCTCCCTCGCCAAACCAATGAAGGTCGGAACCGCACAGCCCGATGGCTCCCACCCGCACCAGGCTCTCACCGGGGCCCGGTTCGGGCCGCGGCTCGTCGAGCACGTCGATCACACCCGGTCCATTCAAACGGACCACCTTCATCTCGGGGCCACTTTCATCTCGGGGCCACTTTCATCGCCGGACCATTTTCATCGAAAGGCGCCATATGCCGCTCAACCCTGCCCGTAATAGGCCGTCGGGCCGTGCTTGCGGGAGAAATGGCGCTCGGTTATGTGGGCCCGAGGCCCGATAGAAGGGGCCAAGGCCACTGTGAGCCAAGCCATCTTTGCTACCGCCTCCAGCGCTATGGCCGCCTCTACTGCCGTTTCCGGCCCTGATCCCCAGCAAAACGTACCATGGCCGCTCACGAGCACAGCCGGGACGTCAGCCGCCGGCCGGCCCGCCACGGCGGCCACGACGGCGTGGCCGGTGGCGATTTCGTAGTCCCCTTGCACCTCATCAGGCGTGAGAGGGGCGGTGACCGGGATCTCCATATGGGAGAGATCCGCATGGGTGGTCCCCATCACGGGGATGGCCCTATCCGCCTGCGCCCAGGCCGTCGCCCATGTGGAGTGGGTGTGGACCACGCCACCGATACCGGCGAGACGCTGGTACAGCACCAGGTGCGTCGGCGTGTCGGTGGACGGGCGATAATCTCCCTCGACCACTTGGCCGTCCGGGTTCACCACCACCATGTCGTCGGCCTTCATCGTGGGATAAGGGACGCCCGACGGCTTGATGACCACCAAGCCTGTCGCCGGGTCCAGGCCCGAGACGTTGCCCCAGGTGAGAGCGACCAGCCCGGCCCGCGGCAGTTCGAGGTTGGCTTCCAGTACAGCGTGTTTTAGGTCTTCAAGCACTGGTCAATTTTGACTGGGTCGGTTTCAGATTTCGACAAAGTCGATGTCGAGTAGCTCGGCCAGGTATTGCCAGCGGTCGACGTGCACGCCCAGGTTGCTGCAGAAGTGGTGAGTCCCTCCATTGTGCAGCCACTGGTTCATGAACTCCTTCACGTCTTCGTCGGGCCGGAAATGAAAATAAGGCATTTCTACGTTGGGCAGTTCGGGGGTATCCAGCACCTCTCCTGTGCCGGCGATCAAGCGATAGGCCTCCCCCTCGAGGGGTATAAGCGACGCCGTGGTGGCCGGGCCGGGCTGGGCGGAAAACACGGTCGTTGGCGGGTTGCCCAGGCCACCAATACCGAGCGGACGGTCGATTAGCCGGATGGGCCGGTCCTTCCGGGCCACTTTCCAGTTGCCCTCCCCCATGTGGCTGATGAGCACAGAGCCTAACTCGAAATCCATAGCGTACATTTCAGAAAAATGGGCGTCCCCGATCAGCGTGTGGCCGGCGCACATCAAGACGGTGGCGTTGGTATCGCCTTCCGCCCCGAAACCGTAACCGTCCGCCATCAAGTCGGACGCCGCCAACAGGGGGAGCTGATGGAAGCGACCGTCTTTGCCCACCGGTTCGAAATGGACGGAAAAACCTGAGTAACCGCCGTCCTCGAGCATGGAGCGCAAGGCAATTTCGACCCGGGCGGCGTAGGCATGGTTATCTGGCGGGAGGTCCGCGCTGACGCTGAACCGTTGCCGGTGGAGGGCTATGAGGCTGTTGATATCCGCGTCGCTTACGTCTTGCATCTTGGCGTAGAGCTCGCCCAGGTTTTCGTTTACCACCACCGGGCCGATGCGGCGCATGAGCGCGGGTGCCTCGTACAGGATGTCGCCCATGCCGTTCATCGGGTAGCCGAACAACGCGATTTTGGCGCTCTTCAACATTGTGACCGTCATCGCCGCTTTGGCCCAGGACTCAAAGGAAGTGCGGAACGACGCCGCCCGCCAATCGTCGGTGATCACCGAGAACGGGAGCCCGGCCCGCAGCAACGCATTGGCCTGGTCCTGTGCGCCATGGATGCCCTGGTTGTAAGTGAGGTCGTCCATGGTCCAGCGGTCCTTAACCTCCCGCTCGGGCTGGACGTTGGCCACCAGGACCGGAAGGGGGTTCTCCAGCAGGGCACGCACCGTACGCATGGCGGGGCCGTAAGTGAGCATGACGATCATGATCCCGTCGACGCCCTGGTCGCGCAGTTCTCTGGTAACGGCTTCGACGTCGTCCCGGTTGCGCGCTGGCCGCAGGAACACGACATCCGCCACAGGAGAAAGGGAACTGGCGAGTTCCCTGGCGTAATTGGCTTGGTGGTCGGTGATCCCCGGGATCATGTCGTCGTACAGCTCCTGCATGACCCCGAGCAGGCCGATCTTTGGTCGCTGGCGGGCTATCAAGTGACCTCCCTTGTCGGTTGGCTGGGTTTTGTCGCTCGTCTGGGTTTTGTCGGTCGTCGATCTGGGCTTTGTCGGTTGGCTGGGCTTGGTCGGGATGGCTTGGCCCTACCCGCTCGCAGCCGAGAGTTTCAGGCGTTTCAGCTCATGAAGCCACACGGGTTGATCTCGGCCGAGAGTGTCATGTAGGTCTTTCCAGATTCGGTACACCTCGCCGTACATAGTGGTCGCTTTCGGTGCGGGGGCGAACGTCGAACCGGCTGGCGGGCGCAGCGCCTTGGCCGCATCAGCGATCGCCGCGAAGCCTCCCCCTTCTCGGCCTGCGGCCACAGCCCCGAAAAGGGCAGAACCCCGCGCCGGCACTTGGGACGAAGCAGACACCACCACGGTGACCCCGCTGACATCGGCCAACATTTGCATGAGCAGAGGGCTCTTTTCGGCGATACCACCACAGGCGACTATCTCGTTGAGGTCGAGGCCCCCATCGCGGAAGTTGTCGAGCACCGCTTTGTTTCCGAACGCGATCGACTCGAGCAGGGCGCGGTAGATCTCCACCGCCGTTGTCGACAGCGTGAGCCCGGCCACCACCCCGGACAGGTCGGCGTCGCCCAGCACGCTGCGGTTCCCGTTCCACCAATCGAGGGCGACCAACCCGGTTGCCGCCGGGGCCAGCGCGGCGGCCGCCCGTTCGAGGGCGGGAAGCCCGTCGATGGCCCCATTCCTGTCGGCGCCGGAGAGCATGTCGGCGCCGGAGAGCATGTCGGCGAACCAACCCAGCATGTCCCCCACCGCCGGTTGGCCGGCCTCATAGCCGAACAGGCCCGGCACGATGCCGTCTTTGGCCACCCCGGTGATCCCGGGCAACGTGATCTCCGTTGGGTGCACGACGAGGTCACAGATCGAAGTCCCGATGACCATGACGTACGTCCCCGCCCCTTCAGCTCCGGCCCCGGGGAACGAGACGAACGAATCGACATTGCCCACCGCCACCGCAACGTTGTCGGGCAGGCCCAATTTCCGAGCCAAGTCAGGCCGGACCGGGCCAGCGCTGGTCCCAAGGGAGAAGAACTGGGAGCCGAGTTTGGCCGCCGGCTCCGAGAAACCGGGGTAGGCCGCATCGAAATACGCCGCACCGGGTATGCCGTCCACGTACGACCACAGGGCTTTATAAGCGGCCGGACAAGCCGAACGCCGTTGGTGCCCGCTCAAATACCAGACCACCCAGTCGGCCACCTCCATAAAAGCGTCGGAGGCGTCGTATACACCGCGGTCCTCGAGCCAGATCTCGATCAGTTTGGGGAAGTACCACTCAGAGGAAATACGGCCGCCGTAACGGGCCAAAAAAGCCTCTTTTCGTTCGAGAGCCACCTCGTTGAGCCGATTGGCCACATGCTGCGCCGCATGGTGTTTCCATAGCTTCGGCCACGCGTGGGGCCGAGTGCGCCACATAGCCAGTTCGCACAACGGTGTGCCGTCGGCGGTCACGGGCAGGACCGTGCACGACGTGGCATCGATCCCGATGCCGACGACGCCACTGGCCGCATCTGGCCGCTCGGTGAGCACTCCCTGTATGCCGGCCTCGAGCACGTAACGGTAGTCGTCGGGGTCGTGGAGCGCCCAGTCCAATGGAAGGCGCTCGTGCGTCTCCGGTAGGATGTCGTCGATCACGCCGTGGGGATAAGCAAGTTCGCAGAGGGCCAGCTCTTCACCCGATCGCAGGTCTAGAAGCAACGTACGCGCCGACGCTGTCCCGAAATCCACTCCTATGGCGTACCCATGCGAGGTCATCTGCGAAATGTTAGCGCTCTCAAACACCCAACCGCCTCCTTCCATAGCCGACGTGGCCAGCCTGGCCGGGTTATCCCACCAGTCGGTTTCGAGGGTACTGAACAACCACCCGAGCGTGCCCCTGCTGACCCGGGCGCGCGTCCTGGCGGCGATCGACCAACTGGGGTACCGGCCCAACACGGCGGCCAGGGCGCTGGCCAGCGGGCGTTCTAAGACGCTCGGCGTGCTCGCCCTGGACACGACTCTGTACGGCCCGGCGTCGACCTTGTACGGTCTTCAGCAGGCGGCTCAGCACGAGGGTTACTTCGTCTCGGTGATGACTGTTCACTCGCTGGACCGCCGGCCGGTAGGGAAAGCCGTCCGCCGGCTTACCAGTCAGGCCGTCGAGGGGCTGGCTGTCATCGCTCCGTTCACGTCTGCCAATGACGCGCTGGCGTAATCGGCAACAGGCACTCCGGACGTCGCAGTGGAGGGTGACCCGGACGGCGATGTGGCTGTCGTCACGGTGGACCAGGCGGCAGGTGGCAAGAGGCCGGCGCCGGACCGCGGGCTGGAGGGCGACGCTCGAGGAAGCGCCCGGATGGCCACCCAGCATTTGCTGGCGGCGGGGTGCGACACCGTTTTCCACGTGGCCGGCCCGGCCCAGTGGCAAGAGGCCGGCGGCCGGACCGCGGGCTGGAGGGCGACGCTCGAGGACGCGGGGGCGGGGCGAGCTAACCGACGCAGTAGGCCCGCCACCCTCCCACCTGGGCACGACCACTGTTCCCGGGCGCCGCACGAAAAGAGAGTGAGCGCTCACAAGACCTGGCCCCGGCGCGCCGCTGGCGACCCAGTTCTGTGGACCGGGTCAGTCCAGGGCTCTTTTGCCCGAGAGCCGAAGAGAGGACAGCGAGACGGCGATGAGGATCACACAGCCGTAGACGATCTCCAGCGTGGCCTGCGTGAAGCCGAGGATGGGCAAAATGGCCGCCAGGACGGCCAGAACCAGCGCTCCGGCCGTCGTCCCTATGTAGTTGCCCGTGCCGCCGAGGATGGAGGCACCCCCGATAGCCACGGCGGCCACGGAGGCGAAAAGGTAGGGGTCGCCCATTCCCAGGTACGACTCCCCCACGTAGCCGGCCAGCACTATGCCGGCCAACGACGCGGCCACCCCGCTGATTACGTAGACCGATACCGTTACCCCGCGGACGTTGACGCCGGCGAACTCGGCCACCCGCCGGTTGAGCCCGGTGGCATAAAGCCGCCGGCCAAAAGGTGTGGCGCTCAACACCACGGTGGCCACGATGAGCACGCCCACCCACACCAGGCCGACCACTGGTACTGAACCCCACCTGTGCGTGGCCAGGTAGACAACGCCTGTGGGGGCGTTGCCCCCGGAGCCGCCGTTGGTGTACAGGAGCAGCGCCCCCTCGACCATGGAGGACATACCGAGGGTCATGATTATGGGCGGAATCTTGAGGAAAGCCACTCCGATCCCGTTCAAAGCGCCGACCAGCGCACCACCCGCCAGCAGCACCGGGAAAAGCCAAAGCGTCTTGGCATTGCTGCCGTTGGCCCAAATGGTCAGCAGTACGGCGGAGGCGTTCAGCACCCAGGGGATGGACAAGTCGACCCCGCCGCTCAGGATGACGAACGTCTGGCCCACGGCCACCAGGGCGATAAACGAGGCCTCGATCAGCAATTGGTCGATGTGGGATACACCCAGGAACCCGGTCGCCGCCACCTCGCCAAATACGGCCAGCACGATCACGAGCACGTAGGCCAGGACGACGGCCCGGTTCCTTTCGAACAGCGAGCGCACGGCCGCCGGCTTCATCGGCCGGCCGTCCGGGCCTGGAGCGCCTGCAGGCCACCGCCCAGCAAGACGGCGAGGATCAACAGGAAGCCGTCCGCAAAGACCGTCCAGTAAGAAGGCAGGTTGAAGACAAAGATCACGTCACCGAGCAGGGTCAAGATCAGTGCGCCGGCGATCGTGCCGATGAACCCTCCTTGTCCTCCGAACAGGCTCGTACCTCCAATTACGGCCGCCGCTACGGCCGGGAGGATGAGGCCATCGCCCGCCGTCGGATCGCCGGACGCGGTCAACATGGCATAAAAGAGGGCCGCGAAAGCGGCACAGAAGCCCGAGATGGCGTACGTGGCCAGGAGTGTCCTCGGCCGGTGGACCCCCGCGATGCGGGCACCCTCACTGTCAGATCCGATGGCATAGATCCGCCGAGCCAGCCTCGTGCGCTTGAACCACAGCCACAGGGCGGCCATGGCGATCAGCGCCCAGACCGGGTTGGGGACGCCCGCGGTCGTCTCGTCGATCCAGTTGGAAAACCCGCTCGGGACCGATCCCCCCTGGGTCGGCAGGACTTGCAAGGCGATGCCGTCGAAAATTGACCACGTGGCCAACGTCACGATAAACGGCTGTAGGCGCAGACGGCCAACGAGCAAACCGTTGACGGCGCCAGCCGACGCCCCGATGGCGAGGATCACGATGCTCCACACCAGCGTCGAAGAAGCGTTGGCGAAATGGGTCGCCGCCAGGGCGGTCCCCAGCGACAACACCCCTCCGACCGAAAGGTCGATCCCGGCCGTGATGATGACGATCCCTTGGCCCAGGGCGACAGCGGCGAGAGGGAGGGTATCGGCGCAAAGAGTGCCTATCTGGTCCCGGCTGATCACGCCGGGTTGAAGGGCTGCATACGTGAAGAAGAGGGCGAGGGCCAGAATCCAAGCCGTAAGAGGACGGATATCGCTCCCGCGGGCACGGGCCATCAGTTCGGAGAACGACCATGCGGGCTTATCTTCCCTGAGACCCGGCCGCGTTTCGCTGGGCAGGTCGTAACCCTCGATCACGTGGCCTCACCCCATCGGAGGGCGGGGACGGTCTGAGCCCCAGGCTTCGACAGAGCGTCGACCTGGCCATCGTCTCGTCGCGACGTGGTCGTCAGGCCGGCGCGGCCGGCCGGGCCAGAAATGGTCGCCTGGCGACCCTCTGATGCCAGCTCATGGCCGACCATGGCCGCCACGAGCTGTTCCTGGCTGAACGTCCCGGCACTGAACTCTGTCGTCACGCGCCCGTCGAACATGACCACGACGCGATGAGGGACGTTGGCCAGCTCTGTGACATCGCTGGAATAGAACAGGAAGCCGTAGCCCTCTCCCGCCAGTGTCTGGACCATTCTGAAAATCTCGGCTTTGGTGCCGACGTCCACGCCCCGGGCCAGGTCGTAGAGGAGGAGCAAGCGCGCCCCCGTGAGGAGGAACTTCCCCACTACCACCTTTTGCTGGTTGCCGCCCTGAGAGGCTGGCCGCCGTTTGTTCGGCATCACCTCTTCCGATCTTCAAGTCCCGCACGACAGGGTCAATGAGGGACCGTTCCTGGCGTCGGCGTACGAGACCGTAGCGGTGCAGTTTGTCGAGGACGGGAAGGGACAGGTTTTCGCGAACGCTCAAGGTGGGCAAGATGCCTTCGGTTTTGCGGTCCTCGGGTACCAACGCCAGGCCGATGCCGGCCTTCAAGGCGTCGCGCGGTGATCGGATGTGCCGGCGCACTCCCCCTACAGAGATCGTGCCCCGGGACCGCATGACACCGTAGAGGCTGAGGAACAGTTCGAGTTGGCCTTGGCCTTCGAGCCCGGCCACACCCAGGATTTCTCCTTCTCGTACATCGAGGGTGGCGCTGCGCAGCCGCCGGCCGGCCGACAGCTCTCTCACGGCGAGCAGCGTGCTCGGGCGAGGTTCTGGCGCCCGCACGGGGTAAAGCTGCTCGAGGCTTCGTCCCAGCATGGCCGAGACAAGGTCGTCCGTGGTGGCCTGGCCCCGGCCCCACGTCCCGACCATATGACCGTTGCGGAGCACGGTTACGCGGTCGCTTACATCTTCCACCTCTGACAGGCGGTGCGAGATGAAGATAATCCCTTTGCCCCGGGCCGCCAGTGCCGCCGCCTGCTCCAGGAGCCATGTCACCTCGGCCGGCCCCAATGCCGACGTGGCCTCGTCCAGTACGACGACGGCGGGGTCGTCGGCCAATACCTTTGCGATGGCGACGAACTGGCGCGCCGCCACCGACAAATCCCGGACGGGCTTGGTGGGGTCGATCCCCTGCAAGCCGAGGTCCGAGAACAGTTCTTCGGTCTTGGCCCGCATCCGGCGCCGGAGAACGGTGCCCGCCGGTGAGAGCGGTTGGCGGTTGAAGTAAATGTTCTCCATGACGGACAGGTCAGGGATGAGCGGCAATTCCTGGAACACGACCCCGACCCCTTGTCGAGAAGACTCGTCCGGGTCGTGTGGTTGGAACCGCACCCCTCTCAGGAAGACCTCGCCCTGGTTCGGTACGACTACCCCTGAGATGCATTTCACCAGGGTCGATTTACCGGCCCCGTTCTCCCCCAGCAGAGCGTGCACTTCACCGCTGCGCAGGCCGAAGCTCACATCAGACAGGGCGTGAACGCCGGCGAAGGCCTTGGTGAGGCCTCGTACAGCCAGGAGTTCGCTGGTCTTCTCAGGATCTTCTGTGCTCATCTTGTTCTCTTCAGGTCGCCGGATGCCGGCCGGTGTTGCAAGCAACATCCTGACGCCGGCATCCAGCCATCCTCAAGTGCCGGACGTTCAAGCGCACGCCCACGTGGGCGGACGGCCCCACTCAGCGGGCAGGCCTTCTGTCTGGCTATATATCAAGGGACGACCTGCGCCGGCTTTATGCTCATGAACGGCGGGCTGGGCGGGAGCGTCAGGTTAGGTGAAAGCGACGGGAAGGCATTGACGCCAACCGAGATCGCCTGGCACTTCGCCCCGGCCGGCGAGGTGCCGCCCTTATAGAAGCACGGCGGGTTGAGCTCGTCGGTCTTCTTCACCGACTGGCCTTCGAGCACCTTCACGGCCGCCTGCATGGCCAAGACCGAAAGCCAGGCCGGGTTGGCCATTATGTAGCCAGAGGCCCCCTTGTCAGTGGCCAGGGCCACGAACGTCTGGTTATAGGCCTGGCACAGCATGGGGACCAGCGGCTTGCCCGCTGCTTGCAGCGCTTTGATGGCGCCGGTGCAATAACCCTGAGTAAGGATGGCGCTGACGTTGGGATGGGCCGCCAGGAGGCTGGCCACTCCCTGCTGCTCGGGGCCGAGGGCATACTGGCCTTGATAGGTGCCGACCACCTTGATGTTCGGGTAGTTCTTCAGGACAGTGGCCCATGCACCTGAGATCGTGGCGCTGATCGGCGCGCCGGCCAACCCCGTGTCCTCGAAGACGCTGCCCTTGCCGTGAAGCACCGAAGCAAGCCACTTGGCGCTCTGCTGTTCACCCGCAGTGAAGTTCGAGAAGATCTTGTATGCGCAGGGGTTGGTTACGACCTGGTCGAAATTGACGACAACGATGCCCTGTTTGCACGCTTGGCTGATCACCGGGTTGAGTGCGGTCGGCGAACCGGCGTCGATCAGGATGGCGTCGGGCTTCCTGGCTACGATCGCTTGCAACGAGCTGATCTGGGCGGGCACGGTGTTTTGGGCATTGGTGATGGTCAGCTTCACCTTCCCCTTGAAGGGGGCTAGGCCGGCGGCCACGGTGGCCTCTTTTTCCATCTGCACACGCCAATCGTTGCCCACGAAGTTGTTCGACAAATAGATGGTGTAAGGCGCCGAGGCGGCGTCGTGGGCCTTGAGCGACGCCACTCTCGGTGACGCCACAGCCGGGCTCACGCCAGCAGCCAGGACAGCGCCAGTGGCCAAGGCCGCGGCTCCTAGCCGCCAAGTCTGTCTGATCATTGCTCCTCCTTTTTCTTTTCTTTTCCTGGTTTTGTTTCGTTTATAGGATTAGACATTGGTCGGTAAGGACCGGTCATCGACTTCTCGAGTGCCGGTCCGCGTGGTCCTTGCTGCTTAGCCTCGTCCGAGGCCGGTGGGCCCGCCAGGCGCCCTCGTCAAGCTCTACCCTCCTTTCGTTCGTGGCGCGCTGGTAGGCAAAATTGGTCAGCAAAGGCTCTAAGGGAGACCGGTCCGGGGTCATCGGCGGGCCTCCTGGCCCAACATGTCGTCCAAGACTTGCCGCATGCCCTCGAGATGGTCCTTCATGGCACCGGCGGCTGCCTCCGGGTCTCGTTGGCGCAGCGCGCCGACGATAGCTAGGTGGTCCTCCTGGGCCTGACGGCGGACCGCCGGGATGCGCGCCGTGCGCCGCCGGCTCTCGAGCAACAGGTCGGAAATGCTCTGGTAGAGGCTGAGGTATATCGGGTTACCCGTCGCCTCGACGATCTTTGTGTGCAACTCGAAGTCAAGCTCGGAGAAACGGTTCGGTTGTCTCAGCGCGCCGATCGCCTGGTCAGCTAACATTTGCAATTTCTCTGCGACCTCATCGGTCATCTTCGGCGCCGCCAACCGGGCGGCGGACACCTCGAGCACCTGGCCCACCTCGAACAGGTGGAGGAACGTGCGCGGTTGGACCTGCAGCAAGAAATTGATCGGCTGGGCCAAGAGCGTCGGGTCGAGCGAAGTCACGTAGGTGCCGCCACCATGACGAGGTTCGACCACGTTCATAGCGGTGAGGACCCTAAGGGCCTCTCGGACGGAAGGCCGGCTGATGCCCAGCATCGCGGCCAGGTTGCGCTCGGGCGGGAGCGCGTCGCCCGAGCCCAGCTCGCCCGAGACGATGAGGGCTTTGATCGCTTCGGCCGCCTCGAGGCTGACCGAAGTCCTTTTGAGTGTGGGAAATTCGCGTACCACAGGAGGGGCACCGAGCGTAGCTGGCAACGATAGCGTCGTGGTGGCGGGTCGGGGTTTCCCGGCCGACCCGTCGCTCATGACCGGGCCCTGGTCGTGTTCAATGCTCACCTTTGACCAACCGCTCGCGGCTCCCGAGGCGCTGCTCCCATCCGGCCGCGGTGATGTCCAGATAAGCCTCCGGGTCGTACCGATGGGCGCGGGTGACGTCGAGGTCGAGATCGACCCCCAAGCCGGGAGCATCCGGGAGCGACACCTCCCCGGTCCCGGGGTCGAGCTCCGGCGCCCACGTGACGAGCTGGCGTGCCCAGGGCTCGATGAACGGGTCGAAGTGCTCTTGGACCAAGAAGTTCGGGACACATGCGGCCAGCTGCAGGCACACGGCCGTTGCCACCGGCCTGGATATCGACGATCTTCACAGTCCTCCCTTCACGGTCCTCCCCCTCGCGTCGGGCCCACGTCGGGCCACCGCGGTCGGGCCACTGGCGGCGCTCGGAGAAATGTAATCAGGTGGCCTGGCCACTTGTCAAGGTTCCTCGAACCCACTTCATGCCCGTGGCGTGCCCGAGCCCCGGTCTTGGCTGCCCCGAATTTTCCAAGCAAGTGGCTTGACCACCTGGTTGTGTCTAGATAAAGTAGTCGACTGGCAACGGTCTACGATTGCCTGTTCAGAAGGGGAGGCTTAGCGGCATTTTGCACCGATCGAACATTCAGGATCGGCACTGTTAACCTCTCACTGCGAAGGTCCTTTGGTCTTTTCGGGAAGTCTAACTCGGGCGTGCGAGCTCAAAAGGGTCGCGACTCGCCTAGAAATGAAGGGGAAAAGGGATGTTAACCACCAGGAGTGGGAAACAGTGGGTAGTGCGCGCCACCGGGTCCGCCGCCGTTTTGGCCGGTGTTACCGCCATGGCCGGGCTTACCGCGGTCACGCCTGCAGCGGCCGCCCCGGCGCCGCCGTACAAGATCTATTTAAGTAATACCGATCTCGACAACGGTTGGCGACTGGAAATGCAGAGCATCGCCAAAAACTTTGTCGCCCACACAGCTCCGTATAACCGCCAGGTGAAATTCCAGATCATCAACGGCACGAACACGGTCGCGGGTCAGATCGCTTCGATCGAGGCGATCCTGCCGGAGCATCCGGCCGCGATCGTAATTGATGCGAACTCGCCCACTGCACTTACGCCCGTGCTGAACCAAGCCATTGCCCAGGGCGCATACGTCGTATGGTTCGACACCCCGCTTAGCAACCCCAAGGCCTACGGGGTCACAACCATAGGTGGCCTAACCAAACCCGCCTACTCGACCGCGCTTTGGTTGATCCACAGCATGGGCGGTAAAGGCAACCTTGTCATCAACAACGGGGTGCTCGGCACCGGCGGAGAAGAGCAGCAGAACCAAGGCGTCATGCAGGCCGTGCACCAGTTCCCGAATGTGCATGTCGTCGCCCAGTTCTCGGGCCAGTGGGCTACAGCGCCATCCGCCAACGCCTACGAGCAGATCATGGCCACTCATCCGGTCATAAACGGCGTTTGGGATTCCGGGGGCGAGAGCGGGGTTATCGAGGACTTGGTAAAGGCGCACAAACCCCTGATCCCAATAGCCGGGTATACGTTCAACCAGTACTTCGAGCAGTGCAACCAGTACAAGTCAAAGGGTTTGCAGTGCGCGGCCGCTTCCTACCCGGCGACCCTGGGTGCCCAGGCCCTAATCGAGGCCGTGGGGCTTCTCCAGGGCAAGAAGTACCCAAAGGTCACCGAGGTGCCCTACCAGGTGTACGCCAACAACGGGGCGAAGACCGACGTCCCGACCATCCCGATGCCCAAAGGTGAGCCGCAGCTACCTCTCGAGTTCACCTGGCCATATAACCCCCCCGGGGCCAATCTGACTATCAATGAGGTGATAGCAGGCGAGAAATAAGAGGCTCTAGACCGGGAGTCGCCCAAGGCTCACGATTCGGCCCTCGACGTGAGCCTTGGGGAGGTCAAGGACGAAATGACTGATCTGGTCGCAGCTGCCATCACCCATCCGCTCGCCGTCGAGGCCACGGGAGTGAGCAAGAGCTTCGGTGGCGCTGTGGCGTTGCGGGGTGCCGATTTGACCGCCTCCTATGGACAGGTGCTCGGCGTTCTCGGGGAGAATGGGGCGGGCAAGAGCACGCTTATGAAGGTGCTCGCTGGGGCCGTACGTCCCGACCGTGGACGCGTCCAGGTAAATGGGTTGCCGCTGCGCCTCGGCGACCCCCTCGCCTCCGAGGCCGCCGGGATCGGTGCTGTGTTCCAGGAATTGACAGTCATCCCCGACCTGACTGTGGCCCAGAACATCTTCCTCCGTCGAGAGCCCCGTCGGGGCGGGCTTATCAGCCTTCGTAAGCTCGCTGACGCGACCGAACGGCTCTTCCAGGAACTCTCGGTAACGGGGATCTCCCCCATGCAGCGGGGCCGGGATCTGAGCCTGGCCCAAAAGCAGATCATCGAGATCGTAAAGGTAACGTCCCAGCGACCATCGATCGTCATCCTTGACGAGCCTACCTCGGCCCTCGGGGAGGAGCAGGTGCTGTGGCTCTTCAACCAGGTGCGCGCTTGGCGTGCTGAAGGGCGTTGTGTCGTGCTGATCACCCATCGCTTCGGCGAGGTCAAGGAAATGGCAGACGTCCTGGCTGTGTTCAGGGCCGGCCGCTTGGTGGCGACCTTCCCGGCTAAGGAGTCCGACGACGACGAGGTGATGCGGGCGATGTGCGGGCGCGACGTCGACCGGATGATCCCTTCGCCGCCTGCTCTCGCCCCTGACGTCCCTACTGTCCTTGCGGTCGATAATTTTCGCCTTCGGCGCTCACGCTCTGCCATCGACCTCGAGCTCCATCAGGGCGAGATCCTCGGGGTTGGGGGCCTGGTCGGGCAGGGACAGCTCGACTTCTTCCGGGCACTGTTCGGTGACTCTCGCTATCAGGGGACCATCCGGGTTAAGGGTCGGACGGTCCGAATTCGCCGCCCTACGGATGCCATCCGAGCCGGCATGGGCATTGCCCTGGTCCCGGCTGAGCGCAAGACTGAGGGGCTACTGTTACGCCGAAGCGTGCGCGAAAACATTGCACTGGCCTCCTTGCGCACTTTTTCGCGCTGGGGAGTGCTGACCGGGGGGGCTGAGCGGGGCGCCACCGCTGACATCGTTAGCCGTCTGCAAGTGGTCACGTCGGGCCTTCGGCAACCGGTCGGCCGGTTGAGCGGGGGCAACCAGCAAAAGGTGGTCATCGGGAAGTGGCTTCTGTCCAAAAGCGACATCTTCTTGCTGTACGACATCACGCGCGGCGTTGACATCGGAGCCAAAGAGGAGATTTACCGGATCGTGCTCGAACTGGCGAAAAATGGGGCGGCCGTGCTGTATTACTCCACCGATATGGAGGAACTGCTCCGGCTGTGCCACCGGGTGGCGGTGTTCCACGACGGGTTCGTCATACGGGTCCTCGACCATGAGGAGCTGAGCGATACCATCTTGGTCAGCGCCGCGTTCGGACGGTCGGAAGCACCATCGCAATGAGCACTATCGCTCTCGAGCGGGGCCGGGGGCCAAGCACAATCTCGCTCCTACGTGCGAGCATCGACCGTCGCTCGGCCATTGCCACGGTTGTCCCCTTGATCGTGCTGGTAGTCGAGCTAGCGTACTTTTTTGGCCGTTCGCCGGCGTCCTTCGGTCGTAGCTATCTCCTCAACGACCTGAGTACAGCCATGCCGCTCATATTCGTGGCGACCGGGCAGGCCGTCGTAATTATCTCAGGTGGCATCGACATTTCGGTAGGTGGCACGATCTCGCTCATATCGGCTTTGGCGGCCAAAACATTTACGGCCTCAAATACCGACGTAATAGCTTGGTCTATCGCTCTGGTGCTGGTCGGCTTGGGCATCGGGGCCATCAACGGCTTTCTGATCGGCCAGCTCGGGCTATCACCGGTAATCGTCACGATTGCCACCTGGTCGATCACCGGCGGCCTGGCGATTGTTGTGCTGCAAGCCCCTGGGGGCAACATTTCCGGGGCGGACGTCGACGCATGGACCGGCTCCCCATGGTTTATACCGTCTCCGGTGCTCATCCTCATAGCGTTATTCGTGTTCTGGGCGGCGTTGCGCCGCAGCTCGCTAGGGGCGAAGCTCTACGCCATTGGCAGCGACCCCGAAGCGGCCGCCGTGAGCGGCGTACGCGTTGGACGAGTCCAGTGGGCCAGCTACACCCTCTGTGGTGGGCTGGCCGCGTTAGCGGCCCTGTTCACTGTGGCCTTCCAGGCCAGTGGCGACCCGAACGCGGGGACACCGCTCATCCTGGACTCGATTGCCGCCGTCGTGGTGGGCGGTATACCGATCCTGGGCGGCCGCGGGGGCATGGTAAACGTTGTTATTGGGGCGTTGATATATACGATGGTGGGGTTCATCATTACGGTGTCCGGTGTCTCCACTTTCCTCGACCCGCTGTTTACGGGCGCTATCCTGCTGGTCGTTGTCGCCATCAGTAGCGGCGTGTCACTTTTGGCCAATCGACGAGCGGTGCGAGCATGAGCGTGGTACTGCCGCCCGCCCTCGACGCGGGCACTGGCGGCGGACGCTGGAGGACCGCGGCCGGCCAGTTCATGACGAGCAGCGACCTGCTTGTCCCCGGCGCCTGGTTGTTGGCCGTCGTTATGTACGTGGCGACGTGTTTTGTGTCGCCTGGTTTCTTCTCCGTGGCGCACACCCAGGAACTCCTGGCCCAGGCATCGGTGCTGGGGATGCTGGCCATATCGCAAACGTTCGTGCTCCTCGTGGGCGGTGTCGACCTGTCCGTGCCCTGGACGATGACCATGGCCGCCATCATCACCAACTCACTTGCCCCGTCTACGGGATTGGCCGCCGCCATGGTCATTGCGCTAGCCGCCAGCGTGGGTGTCGGTGCGGTTAATGGGTTGGGTGTCAGCCTGTTGGCAATGTCCCCGATCGTGATGACCCTGGCCATGAACGGGATAATCAATGGGGCCGTGAGCTCGATTGTCGGCGGGACAGGCTTTATCAATTCTCCGACCTCGTTGATCTCCTTCACTAGTGGGATCTTCCTCGGCATTCCCAATGTCGTCTGGGTCTGGGTTGGCCTAGGCGTAATCGCTATTGGTGTACTACGCGGGACTGTCTTTGGGCGGTCCCTGTACGCGACCGGGAGCAGTCAGCGTGTCGCCTGGCTCTCCGGGATCCGCTGGCGACCTGTGGTCACGGGCTGCTACGTCGTGAGTAGCCTCGTAGCTGGATTGACCGGGGTGCTGCTGGCAGGCACACTGTCCCAAACCTACCTGGGGATGGGCGATGCCTACCTCTTCCCGTCCATCGCCGCCGCAGTACTGGGTGGCGTGGCTATTAGCGGTGGTTCGGGCGGGTACGTAGGCCCCCTCGGCGGAGCACTGGCGATCACCGCGCTTGATTTCCTGCTGTCCGCCCTGGGATTGTCGGGTCAGGCGCAGGAAGTCGGCTTCGGCGTCGTCCTCCTCGTGGCCATAGCCGTGCCCAGAGCAATCGAGATGTCTCGTGGCTCAACCTGAAGGCCAAATGCCGCAGCTAAAGGACCAAGCGGAGCGCTCGATCGCGATGAGCGAGGTCACTACCTACGGGTGGACTATCGATCAAGACCTGGCCGGTTACGCGCGTCACGGTTACAAAGGGGTCGAGGTGTGGCTCAATAAGGTGGCCCGCAACGGCGCGCCCTACGACCAATTGCCCGCTGGTGACCTGTCGCCTTCGGTCGTACAAGAACTGGTACGCAGCCTGACGCGTACGGGAATGCG
This sequence comes from uncultured Acidimicrobiaceae bacterium, assembly GCA_963845605.1. Classification (GTDB taxonomy): domain Bacteria; phylum Actinomycetota; class Acidimicrobiia; order Acidimicrobiales; family Palsa-688; genus Fen-671. The sequence continues at coordinate 430,230 of CAWJSS010000007.1, read as the reverse complement.
CGCCGTCAGCGTGGTCTGCGCGGGCGGGCTTACCGTCACTGACGACGACGAGTGGCAAGCGAGGGTTGAGCACTTCGAGTTCGCTATTCGTTTCGCGGCCGAAATCGGCGCTTCGTGTGTGCTGGTGGTCCCGGGTGACCTGCACGGCATGCCCCGACATTCCGCGGCGCGACGTGCCGCCCAGGCCCTAACAACAGTTCTGCCGATGGCGCACCGGCTCGGGATCGACCTGGCCATCGAGCCGCTACGATCAGTTCATACTGACTTCGTCAACACGATCCCCCAGGCGCTCGAGGTGCTCGAGATCGTTGATGACCGGCGCTGTGGTTTGTGCCTCGACACGTACCAGCTGTGGCGCGGGGGAGACGACAGGGCGGCAGTTGTCCAAGAGATCCGCCAAGGGGCGGGCTGGGCACGCATCGTGCAGGTGGCCGACTCACCGTTGGTCCCCCGCTCGACCGAGGACCGAATGGTCCCCGGGGAGGGGGTACTACCACTGGCGCCAATGTTGGGTGAGCTTTTTGCGGCCGGCTACAACGGGTGGCTAGCCGTGGAGATCATGTCGAGGGAGTTGTGGGCCGGCGACCAGGACGACGTGTTGCGGCGCTGCCAAACAGGCATGGCGGCCGTCGTCGCTGACGCCGAGCGCCTGGCCTACCAGGCCAGCCCTGAGGACGGCGTCCTTGGTGAGCCCAATGGCTAAAGCTTGGCATTATGCTCCCGGCGCGAGCTTGCCGGCCCGCGGCTTGCCTGGCCGGGCCTGGTGGCCAGACGCGCAGGACAGCGACTAGTGCAGCTGTTGCCGATAAAGAGGGCAACTCTGGTTGACAGACTGGTTGCTGAGGTGAGAAGCGAGATAACTTCAGGTCGTCTCGTAGTCGGCCAGCGGTTGCCCACCGAAGCGAAAATGGCGGCCCAGTTCGGTGTCAGCCGCCCGCTTCTCCGCGAAGCCCTGGCTGAGCTGCGGGCCGAGGGCTTCGTCGAGACCGCCAGCGGCCGGGGCACATTCGTCCGGCACCCCACAGAAGCTGACCTGGCCGATGCTTTCGGCCATCAATTGCTGTTGGCGGTGCAGGGGCCGGGCCTACGGCGGACCAGTTGTACGAAGCCCGCCAGGCCATCGAGGTGGTGTCGGCCGAGTTGGCCGCCCAGCGAGCGACGCCCGATTCCCTCGCCACCCTCGACCGGCTGCTGGCGACGATGGCGGAGAGCCGTGACGATGCGGCCGCTTACACGGCGGCAGACGTGGGTTTTCACGTAGCGGTGGCGCGCGCCACGTTAAACCCGCTGCTGCCCACTCTGCTGGCCCCGCTGGCCACCTTGATAGTGAAAGGGATGTTCGAGAGCCACAGCGCCCCCGACGCCGTATCACAGGGTGTCGCCGCCCACACGAAAGTGCTTCGAGCCATCAAAAGGCATGATGCTGCCGGGGCTCGCCGAGCCATGGCCGCTCACCTGCGCGAATCGAGACGCGTTTTCCCCGAGCAGCTGGTCAACCCTCAAAGTGGCGCCCGCAAGCGGAGCCAAAAATGAAGGCTTTCGCGGCGCCATCACGTTCTCCGCCGCGGCGACCAAGTGGCTTGGCCACTTGGCTTGACCGTGCGACCCGGCCCTCCTAAAGTGGGCCGGGTAGCTGACCCAGCTAAAAGGTAGAGAAGGGGGCGACGTTGCGACTGCAGGACCGGGTGGTGCTCGTAACCGGGGCGGGCGGGACTATCGGGCGTGAGGTCAGCCGGCTCTTGGCCGAGCACGGGGCGCGTCTAGCCGTGACCGATGTGGCGGCGGAGCCTCTCAAAGTACTTATGGGCGAGCTGCGCCAGAGCGGGTCCTCGGCCTGGGGCCGGTCATCGGACGTGGCCGACTTCGAGGACTTCTCAGCCCTGGTGGCCGAGGTGAACGACGCCCTCGGCCCGGTACAGGTGCTCGTCAACGTGGCCGGCACGTTTAGAGTGGTCGACTTCGCCGATTCCAAGCCACCCGAGTGGGCGGAGATGATCTCGGCCAACCTCCTGACTGCCATCGTCGGCTGCCGCTCGGTCCTTCCCGGCATGATCGAGGCGAGGTCTGGCGCCATCGTCAACTTCGCCTCGACTGCGGGTGAATATGGATCTATCCGCCCGGCGGCCGTCTATGCGGCGGCCAAGGCCGGCGTAATCGGGTTTACGAAGTCGCTGGCTCGAGAGGTCTCACCTATGGGCGTCCGCGTCAACGCCATTTCGCCGGGGCCTATCGACACGCCGGCCTTGAAGGCGGTGACCGACGCGGAGCGGGCGGCAGCGGCGTCGCGTACGCTCGTCGGGCGGCTGGGCGACCCGCGCGATATTGCCGCCGGCGTCCTCTACCTCGCCGGCGATGAATCGGCGTTTGTCACCGGGACGGTCTTGCAGGTAAACGGTGGCTCTCTCCTTTAAACCTGCCCGAACGGCCCTCTGGCCTGTCTCGGGCCTATAAGCGGGGCTGTTGTGAGCGCACGAATCGCCAACGCGAACACCCGCGACGTCGGGACCATAGAGGCCATTGAGACGGTCCGTTGGGAAGCGCAGCCAAACCTGCTGTGGGCCCGTGTCCACACGTCTGAAGGAATCGTGGGCCTCGGTGAGACGTATTACCTTCCCGGTGCCGTGGAGCGGGTTGTTCACGACCTGGCGGCCGATCTGTTCCTGGGCGAGCCGGCGGGCGCCATTTCGCAGCTGTGGTCGGCCTTTTTTTCGTGCACCAACTTCTTCGGGTTCGCCGGGGCCGAAATGCGGGCCCTGTCAGCCCTGGACATGGCGTTATGGGACGCCCTCGGCCAATTTACGGGGTTGCCCGTTTACCAGTTGTTGGGTGGTGCCTGCCGTCATATGGTCCCGGCCTATAACACCTGCGTCAACGCCGGCCCGGCCCGTGACTGGGACCGTGCCCTCGAAGAGCCGGCCGCGCTGGCGGCCGAGTTGCGAGATCTTGGTTATTTCGGCATGAAAGTGTGGCCGTGGGACCGGTTTGCCCCGCAGCTGCACCCCAGGGGTTCGACCGGGCCTGCGGGCTGGTCGGCGATGGGACCGCCAGGAAGCTATCTGAGCCTGACCGACCTGGCGACCGGGCTCTCCGTACTGGAGGCGGCGCGCGACCGGGTTGGTGCCACGTTTGAGCTCTTACTGGAAGGCCACAGCCGCTGGGACGTCAACATGGCTATCAGGGTCTGTCGTGCCGTCGAACCGATCGGTGTTTTATGGGCGGAGGATGTGTGCCAGCCAGACAGCGCAGAGGACCTGGCCCGGTTGGCCCGCGAGACCCGTGTCCCGCAGGCCGTCAGCGAGCGGTTGATATCGCGCTTCGCCTTTCGCGAGGTGCTGCGCCAACAAGCGGCTCACGTCGTACTGGTGGACCTCGCTTGGACCGGAGGCATCAGCGAGGCGCGCCGAATTGCGGAACTAGCTGCCACCTACCATTTACCTTTCGCCCCCCACGATTGTACGGGCCGGTCACCGCGTTGGCCAACCTGCATTTGGCCACTTCCCAACCGAACTCGCTGGGCGTGGAGGTGGTCCGTGGGTTCATTGACGGCTACTACCATGAAGTGCTGGACGCACCACTTTCCATTGACCACGGCCAGCTTTTGGCGCCGGCTCGGCCCGGCCTGGGTGCTGGGCTCTCCGCCGATTTCCTACGCCGGGACGACGTCAAAGTGGTGCGATCCGAATGACCCCCCTGCGTATGGCCAAGACGACCTACGTTGGCGTCGCGGCCAGCGACCTCACGAATAAAGCAAAGGAGCCGGTCGAATGACCGCAACCGTGCCCGCCACCGGGCACCGCACCACGACCGTCACCAGCCCCACCACCGCTCCCCTGGTCGACGCCCCGTTTGCCAAAACGATCGTCGAGCTCGGGCACGAGCGTCCGGAGCTGGTCGTCCTCTCGGCGGACCTTTCCAAGTACACCGATGTGGCCCCGTTTGCCCAAACGTTCCCCGAGCGCTTTTTCCAAGTGGGCATGGCCGAACAGAACATGATGGGAATTGCTGGTGGGTTGGCCAAGACGGGGCTGGTGCCGGTGGCCGTAACGTATTGTGTCTTCGCCACCAGGCGGGCGGGTGACCAGGTACAGATGGCGCTGTCCACGGGGCACCATACCGCCGTGGTGGCCGCTTTCCTGCCGGGGATTACGACGCCGTTCCGGGCCAGCCACCAGGGCAACGACGACCTGGCCATCATGAGGGCCGTGCCTGGCATGACAGTGATCGACCCCATGGACGCTACGGAACTATCGGCCGCGTTGCGGGCCGCGGTCGAGGTCCCGGGGCCTGTCTACCTTCGCGGCCTGCGGGGCCAGGTGCCAGCCGTACTGAAGGCGCCCATAGATTTCGCTATCGGAGCTACCCGCCTCGTGCGCGACGGGGACGAGCTCGGTTTCATCGGGACCGGCCTCGGCACCTGCTGGGCGCTCGAAGCTAGCGAACTACTGGCGACCACCGGCGTGCCAACGGCGGTGCTGCACGTGCCGACGTTGAAACCCTTTGATGCTGAGGCGGTGGCGGCGTTTGCGGCACGTTTCCGTTCGGTCGTAACCGTAGAGAACCACTCGGTAATTGGCGGGCTGGGTTCTGCCGTTTGCGAAGCGGTGGCCGAGGCCGGCACCCCCAGCCGGGTAACGCGGTGCGGGGTCCCGGACACCTGGGGGGAAGCGGGGCCTCTCGATTATCTCCGGTCCAGGCTGAGCCTTGACGGGTCGTCGTTGGCCCGGCGGGCGACCGAGTCAATGGAGGCTCGCTGAATGTCAGTTCCCACAAGTTCTCTCACCGTGCAAGAGCCCCGGAGCGGCCCCGAGATCATCGCTGCGGCCGACCGAGCGCGTATGCGGGTCCTGGAGATGTGTGCCGGCCGCGGCCAGGGCTATGCCGGCCAGGGCCTGGCCCTGGCGGACGTCCTAGCCCATCTCTATTTCCGGGTTATGCGGCGCGGCGATGACGGTACTTACCTGGACCGTTTTGTTTTGTCGACGGGCCATAGCGCCATCGCGCTGTTCGCCATCCTGGGCGAGGTGGGCCTCTATCAACAGGATGAGCTGAACACGTACGGCCAGCCCGGGTCGCGGATCGAAGAAAGCCCGCTCGAAGGCACCCCCGGCTTCGAGATCACTGGCGGCTCGTTGGGCCAGGGCCTGTCACAGGCGGTCGGCATGGCGCTCGGCGAACGGCTGCGTGGTAGCGGGGCGAGGGTCTACTGCCTGCTGTCGGACGGGGAGCTAGAGGAGGGCCAGGTCTGGGAAGCGGCCATGTCGGCCAGCCATTTCAAGCTCGGGAACCTGACCGTCCTGGTTGACAACAACCACATACAGGCCGACGGCGCCACGGCAGAGGTTATGGGGGTTGAGCCCGTCGTCGAGCGCTTCAGTGCCTTCGGCTTCGAGTCTCTCCGGATCGACGCCCATGATCATGCCGAGCTTCTCCGGGCATTGCCGCTGCGACGTGCCCGACGGGGACCGGCCCCGGGCTGTCGTCCTGGAGACGGTACCGGGCAAGGGCGTCCCCACCTTCGAGCGTAACCACAAAGTTCACTACTTGAGGCTGGAAGCGAGCGCGTGGCGCGACGCCATGGCCGAGCTGGGCGCCACTGACCGCGAACGATTGGAGCGATAATGAAAAATGCAGCCGAACTCTGGCAAGAAATTAAGGCGGCCGAGGTCAGTCCGGGCACGCTTAGTTTGTGGTGGCTGTACCAAACCGGCCTCGTCCTGAAAACTCCGGGGGGGACCACGGTGGTCGTCGACCCGTACCTTTCAGACGCCGTCCTGCGCACGTATCAGCTGCCCCGCAATGTACCCACGCCCCTCGACCCGGGCGAGGTCGAAGCCGACGCCCTGCTGGCCACCCACAGCCATGCGGACCATCTCGACCCGGACTCCATCACACCGTTTATGAGCCACGAGGGGACACAGTTCGTGGGCCCACCGATGGCGGTGGAAATGGTGCTCGAAGCCGGCGTGAAAGCGGAGCGGGCCACAGGCGTGGCTCGCGGCGACGTATTGAAGTTCGGCGACCTGACGGTACGCGCCGTGCATGCGCGTCACCTGTTCGGCCCCGAACCGACGCCAGACGCGGTTGGGTTTGTGTTCGAATCCGGCGACGTCAGCATTTACCACAGTGGCGACACCGAGTACGACAGTGAGATCACCAGCGATACCCTTGGGGTGACCGCCTCGTTTATTTCGATAAACGGGACCACCGGGAACATGAACGCACACGAGGCAGCCATGCTGGCGTGGCTCCAGGGGAGCCGGTTGGCCGTCCCGTTCCATTACGGGCTCTGGCGAGACCAGGACTACGGCGAGGGGGCCACGCTGGACCCGCAACTCTTCGTCGGTACGTACCACCGCCTCAACCCCGAGGGCCGCACTCTGGTGCTGGAGCCCGGCGTAGAGGTGGTGCTCGACCACAACGGTCTGGTCGATGCCGAAACTACTTAGGGCCGAAACTACTTGGGGCCGGTACTACTTAGGCCCGGAACTACTTAGGGCCGGTACCGCCTAGGCCTAACCCAGGCCTTCCCGGTCCGGTACGGAGGCAACTGTTTGCGAACGCCGGGGGCAGTGCGGCACTGACGGCGGCGCCCAACAGGCTGCGGGGCCCCTCCACCAGAGCCCGGCGTTCGGGCGGGAGGGTCTGCTCGAGCTCGTCGAACAAGGCCAGTAACCGGCGTACGACCTGCGGCGCGTCGGCACCGTAGCGGATAATCTCGGTGAGCGAAAGCGTGAGCAACTGAGCGAAATCTCGCCATTTCTGCTTGGCCCTCACCACGTTGGCCGAGTCGACCAGCCAGCCTGTAGGCTCCGGCCGGGTACCGACGAGGCCGAGGAGGTCGCTGATCCGGTCGGTCGCCTGCACTGCGGTGGTGGGGTCGTTTACGGCTGGCGATAGAGCCCGCACCGCCACATCGGCCAGTTGCCGGAACCCAAAGTTCGGGTCCTGCACGAATGTGCGCTCACCGCGGACAAGGAAAAGGCCGGCAATATCCCGGTAATCGAGTTCGCCACCGTGGACGGAGGCAAAGTGGGTGCCGTGGTCCAGGTACTCGCCGGTACACACGGTGAGCTCCACCCAGCACCCTTTTTCCCGGCAGAGTTGGACGAGGCTGAACAGGTCGATGGCCGTCAGTACCCCGGTGGTCCCGGCGTAACGCAGAAGTTGGGGCGAGAGGCTCGATGGGGGCGGCTGAGCCTCCACGTAAGCGCCGGCCGGTGGGAAGTTCTCTTCCACGGCTTGACGGCTCTCGTCGGCGATCGTTTCCAGCAGGTACTGGACGCGCATCAGGCGCACCACGCCGTGCAGATAGGCCACAAACCCGATGACCGTCGCCACCGTTAGCCCCAGCAGGGTGGTAACCGACACCACCGGTGCGAACTGTTTCGCGTTCGCGATCCCCGAGCGGTTGTCGACGAGCATGATCAATGAGAAGACGAACGTGGCCAGGAACAGGCCCAGAGTTATCCGGGTGACCCGGGAACGGATGAAGATGCGCACGGTCCTGGGCGAATACTGGCTGGCGGCCAGCTGGATGGCCACCAGCGTGGTGGCAAAAACGACCGCCACGAACGCCAGCGTGGCGGCGGCGATGGCGGCGGCAAAGTTGGAGGCGGCGCCCTCGTCCGGTACCAGGTCAGGGCGCAAAGCCACGGGGGCGGCGACCACGGAGTCGAGCCAAAGAGTCAGGTTCGCCAAGGCAATTGATGCGCCTACGAATATGGCCGGGATAAACCAGAGCGAAACGAGGACCCGTTGGCGGAAGTCGACCCGCCAAATCGGCATCGGTTGGACGCGCAGCGCCTTCATGGGCCGTGAGCCTCTCAAATGCTTCCGGTGGTGGCGACATCTGAAGTTAGCATCTCTGTTGATGGTCTGGCTTACTTCACTGCCGGCGTGGGCGCTGGTCGTCTTCTGTGTCGGGCTGTCGGTGGTGGCCGCCATCGCCAGCCGCGTCATCCTACGGGCGTTCATACCGGCAACGCAGGGCGAGATGGCTTACTCGATCGCCGCTCCTATCATGACCGCGTTAGCCGCTGGCTTCGCCGTCTTGATGGCCCTCACCGTCGCCAACGCGGCCGCCTACTTGTCATCGGCCCAGTCCCTTGTGAGCTCCGAGGCGGCCGACGCTTCCGCGTCTAGCCTGGGCCTCGACCACCCCCGGGGTGGACTCGGCCACCGTTCAACAGGCCTTGCTCGGGTACCTGGAGGCGACCCGGGCTCACGAGTGGCACGGTGCCACCGCTGGTAGCGGCGCCGACCCTGCCACCGTAAGGGCCATTGCCCACCTCGAAGACGTGGTGAGGGCGCAGGCGGGTAAGAAGGTCCTGGGGACGCCAGAGTCCACTGAGCTACTGGCCTCTGTGGACGCTGTCACCAGCGACCGCAGGGCCCGGCTGGCTGTGGGCTCACACGAACTACCCGGCCTATATGCCGTAACTCTGGCCGTGACCGGCCTGGCCTTGATAGTGAACGCCAGCGTCATCGCGCTGCGGGGCCACAGACGAGCGGCGCTCCTGATCGGTGGGCTCCCGATCATCGTCGGTCTGAGCCTGGCGTTACTGTTTGCCATTGGCTCTCCATTTCGTGGTGCGATATCGGTGACCGCGCAGCCCATCGACTCCGTTATCCAAAACCTGCAGACAGGCTATTTTCGCCTTTAGTGGGGTCAGAGGTGCCGCGGTTGATAAAAGCGGCGGTTCGCCACGATGGCCTCGCGCACCGAAGCGGGAATGTCCGGCAGGGACAGGAGGTACCCAGTGAGGCGGCGCCCCCTCTCCACTTCGCCCACGTACCACGCCGCGATCGACGCCTCGTAGGCGACGCTCCACTGAAGCACCGCGGCGTCGACGAACAGTGAGTCAACCGTGCCCACCACACCGCCATCGGGCTTGGCCCCCGCATGAGAAAAACCTAGGTGGCAGGCCTGCCAGGCCAGTTGCCAAAGTCCCAGGGCCCGGTAGTGCTCGGCCAGGGCCACGAGCGGCTCAGCCCGCCAGTGGCGCTCGCCCCAAGCTCGCCACAGCTCACCGCACCCCTCCTCAGTGTGGCCGGCCCGGACCAGGCAGGCCCCGAGCCTGAAGCGAGCGTAGAACGTCTCCTCGTCCCACCCCGGCAGGTCCAGGCGCCGCCGGTACCAGGTGATGGCGTCCGCAGCGGCGCCGACGTCGTCGTAGCACCGGCCCAGGTAAAAAGCAGTCCGGGGATCCTCAGGGTGCTCGGCCCAGTCTTCGAGGAGCAAACCCACCTCGCGCTCGAACTTGTCGCCCCGGCTGCCGCCGTCCGCGTGGTGCTCAACCCAGAACGTATGGCTGCGGCGGGCACGCGTCGTTGCTCCTGGCGCAGCCAGGTACTCGTGTGCTCGGCCGTGCCAGCGCCAGCCCTGTCCGGAGCGGACGAGCCGGGGCACCCAATAGTGCAAATTGGCGAACCGGTACTCAGCGTGGAGCACGTCGACGTCGTCCAGCTCGTCGCGGGCAATGGAGCCGTGGAACGTGTCGTCCGCATCCAGGGTCAGGAGCCAGTCTGTATGGGGCTCGGCGGCCTCAAACGCGACATTGCGCGATGGGCCAAAGCCTCGCCATCTGTCCTCGATGACGCCGCCTGGGGCAAACGAAAACGCTTCTCGGGCCACCTGCACGGTATTGTCCGTACTGCCTGTGTCGACGACGGTCCAGTGGTCGATCTGGCTCGTGAGCGTCGCCGCCAGCCTGGGCAGCGTGACTGATTCATTGCGGACGATCATCGCCAGGCCGACGGTGGGCCCTGCCCGCTGGCTCAAGGTGCCCGCCTGCCGTGATCGTTTTTGTTGCCCACTACGAACGCTCCCAAGTAGGTCTTCCGTTGAAGAGTAATTCGGTCAGGCCCGGGGCCACATCCCAGACGTCGTGCTCCCCGGCCGGAACCCGTACGCGGCCACCATGGCGGACGCCTCTGAAAACTCCTGAGCGACGACGTCGGGCCGGTGGGCGTCGCTCCCGAACGCCACCGCCTGGCCGCCCATCTCGTGCCACCACTTCACCACCACCGCCGGAAAACGTAAGCGAGTGTTGACCTCGAGGGCGCGTCCGGACGCCGCCAGTGCGCCCAACGCGTGACGGTACTCTCCCTCCACCGATTCCGGGCGGAACGGTGCCGCGTTGGCGGGCCAGGAGCGGGCCGGGTAGTCGATGTGCGCCAGGACGGAGAAGGGTGCACTACTTTCGGCCATTGTGGCCACCTCGCCCAGGTAATTGCGGACGACGTCGAGCGCCGGTCGCTGGGCGTACGTGGAGGCGATCTCGACGCGCACCCCGGCCACGGAGCTGCCGTCCCGGCTCTCGAACTCCGACGCCAGGTCGACCAGGCTATGAACCGACCCCAGGACGCGGTCGAATGTCCCGGCCGACAGGAGGTCGCTGACTGCGTCCTGGTGCAGGTGGGGCTCACTTACTTCTACGCCAGAAAGTACCAGGAGATCGGGGAACATCTCCCGGCACCGCTGGACACCTTCCAGGTAGCCCGCAACATCCAGCGGTTCCGCCAGCATCACCCCGCCGTTGACATGGGCGCGGAGGCCGTTCGGCACGTCCGCCCCGTGGAGAGCCCACGGCGTAAGGTCGACATGGTCGGTGAACGCGATGGACTTGAGACCGAGCTGGACGGCCCTGGCGCAAGTGCGCTCCATATCTCCCCGCGGCGCGTCCCACGACCACTGGCTGTGGACGTGCCCGTCCTGAGGCAGCGTGAGCATCAGGAAAAGCTACCTCAGGCGGCCCATCCCCCGTTCTCGAAGCCGCCCTGCTGGCTTGAGCCGTTCTCAACTTTGCCCGCTGGAAACAAACCTTATTCGAAACGGGCATTGTTCGGCTGGGTAACCCGTGCCAGCAGCGGCAAGGTCGAGGAAATTACGGCGAGGGCGAAAACCAGGCCCAGCGCCATGGCTGTGTAGTAGCCGGGCCCGGGAAGGGCCAGGCCCGATTCATTTCGTAGCTTGGGCAACGCTTTTACCAATGGGATAGCTACCCCCAACCCCGTGGCTGCGGCCACGAGCGATGCAGTAACGAGCGGTAGCAGCGACTCCAAGAGGACTACGCGGTAGAGCGTGGGCCCAGACGTGCCGGAAAGGCGGAGCAACGTGAACGGCCGTTTGCGCTCGACGATGCTACCAGCGGCAGTGACGGCCAGGCTGCAGGCGGCGACGAAGAGAGTTAGTCCGACGAGGGCGAGGGCCACGGTCTCGGCATTGGTCATGTCGTTGTTCCTGATCTGTGCCACCTCCCCGAAGGTTTCCGGCTCCAGGTCGCCCATTTGCCAAGCGGTGAGGCCGCCGGCGTTGCCCAACGGAAGGGTGGCGTCGAACAACGTCAGCATCGTGCGCACCTTTTCCAGCGTGCTGGAGTTATCGGTCTTCACCAGCAGCGTGGCCAGGGGGACGTTTGCAGTACCGGCCGGGGCGGGCCGGTTGGTTTTGGTCACAACAGGCAAGTCGATCTCGAGGGGGTTATCGGTAAGGAGGTCGTTGCTGGCGTTGGCATATACCGCACTGACCCCAGGAGCGCACTGGCCCAAGGCCGGCAACTGCCGCAAACTGGCGCAACTGATGATGCTGTCGTACTGGCTATCGGCGGTTTGGGCACGGGTGGGCGTCCCGGCCCCAGGCGAGCCGTTGGGCCCGAAGTTTGGGCTGAAGTTCGGGGTTGGCGTAGATCGGGACGACCGAGACACCCGGGTACGCCTCCAACTCGTTGACGAGCTCGGCGGCTTTGGCCGATGGCTGCCCGGAGGCGGGGCCCGCATCGTAGGGCGCACGGAGCACATTGGTCAACGAGCTGGCCTGGCCGCCCAAGCTGCTCTGGGCGGCGTTGAAGACCGGCACAACGGCGGCGATCAGGGAACCGACGAACACGGCCAGCACCAGCCCACTGACCGTCCTGAACGCAGTCTTGGGGCTGTCAGCCAGGCGCCTCGAAGCCAGGAGCGACGACGCTCCCCGCGCCGCCCCGCCGAGGGCGCGTGCAGCTTGCATCGTGATCCAGGAACCACTCATCACCAGGCCCACCATGATTAGGAACAGGCCGACGAAAATCAGAGGGGAGACGTTGGGGTTATTGCTGTTCAGGTCTTTAGACGCGCCGATCAGGGGCACCACGAACAGCGGTACGCCGACCAGCAAGGGCACCAGCCGCCAGAGCGTGGGCGCCGGGGGCGTCACCCTGCGGCTGACACCGAGCGGAGAAACCCTCACCCGATGGAGCGACCATAGGGAGGCGACGGCCGCCGCCACCGGGACCCCGACCAGGACGGCCGCATAGCCCAAAGCCGTGGGCGTGACGGTCGGCTCGAAAAACCTGGCCCCAGAAAACGAGATTGTGGCCAGGGCGGGCCGCAAGGCGGCGAAGACCGCCATGCCGAGAAGAGCGCCGGCCAGCGCACCCACGACCGCTTCGACCGTAGCGATGACATTGACCTGGCGGGGGGTGGCGCCGACCAGTCTCATGGCTGCGAAGCGCTCTTCGCGGCGCGCCGCGGCGAGGCGAGTGGCGGTGTTAATCGAGCATCAGCAAAGGGAAAAGTACGACGATGGCGCCGATCCCGAAGGCGAGGCTATAAATACCGGTCGTACCCTGGATGTCTGGGGCCGTCACGATCCTGTCTATCTTGATGGTCCCGGGCAGAGCGGCCAGCTGGGCCGGCGAGTAGCCGACGACGGCCACCAGCTCGGTCGGGCCCGACAGGGCCTGGTCGCCGACAGTGCCGATTTCGGTGCCCAGGGAACCGTTGGCCGAGCTCGTCGCTAGGCACCGTTTTCACCAGCTGGGCCAGCGCCGGCGACGCGTAGTACTGGCCGGCGCTGGGAAGCCTGGTTAGGCCGGGTATGACCGGCGCGTTTGGGCCGAGCGGGGCAACGTCGAGCACTTCGATGAAGCGGCCCTGGTAAATGCTCTCGGTGTACTTCCAAAGCTCGGAACCGGAATTGGGGGCGCCGGCCGGGGCGGGTACGGTGCACTCCCAGCACGGCCGCTGGCTCGTGGCATTGAAAGCGTGGTAATCCGCCAGCACTGCTAACAGCACGCTAACCCCAATGGCGACGGCGACCGCCGTCAGGACGAGACGAACGATAGCTTCGCGGCCCGTGCGCAATGTCAACTGCAAGCCCAGGCGGACCATCAGCCCGCCACCCCGGCTGGCTGACGGGTTGTCACCAGGCCGTCACGTACGATGACTTCCCGGTCGGCAAATGCGGCTACCCGGGCGTCGTGCGTGACCAGCACGACGGTGGTGCCTTCCGCCCGGGCGCTGTCCACCATCAGGTTCATTACCGCCTCGCCAGTAAGAGAGTCGAGCGAGCCGGTGGGCTCGTCTGCGAAAACGACCTTTGGTCCCGTGACCAAGGCGCGGGCCAGTGCCACGCGCTGGGATTGGCCTCCGGACAGCTCTCCCGAGCGGCGCCTTTCCAGGCCCTCGAGACCAAGGCGCCCGAGCCAGTAGTTAGCACGGTCGTAGGCCCGTCGGCGTCCAACGTGGCTCAGCAGAAGCGGCAGGGCCACGTTGTCAGCGGAAGTCAGCTCCGGGACCAGCTGGCCGAACTGGAACACGAAACCAAATGAATGCCGGCGCAATTTGGTCCGTTTGCCTTCGTCGAGCTGATCGATGCGGTGGCCGTCGAACCAAACCTCGCCACTATCGGGGCGGAAAATGCCCGCCAGACAATGCAACAAGGTCGACTTTCCCGAACCACTAGGGCCCATGACGGCCACGATCTCGCCGCTGGCTATGGACAAATCGGCCCCCCGGAGGGCCTGGGTCTCGCCGAAAGACCTCACCACTTCCCGGGCTTCAATTAGATGTCCGGGGAGCGTCAACGAGGGAGTGAGGCGGGCGCTCATCGGGAAACCACTTCGGCCAGAGCGGACAACCGGGCTTCGGTCACGTCCATCCACCGCAAGTCGGCGTCGAGGTGAAACAGGGCATGGTCGGCCAGCAACCCGTCGACCACGTCGCCCTTGCGCTTCAAGTCCGTGGCCGAGCGCATGTGTTGTAGGTGGACGGCGCGCTGAGTGTCAAGGTAAGGGGCCGCAGGCCGTCCGAGCATCAGTGCCAGCACCACCTTGGCGAACAGGACGGTCTGCAAGTAGGGCTCGGGGTCGACCGGCTCAGCCAGCCACTCCTCTACTTCGGCCCGGCCGGCATCGGTGATCGTGTAGCGCTTGCGGTCGGGCCCCTCCCCCGCTTCGACTTCGCCAGGCGACACTTTGCTGTCCCGGACCAAGCGCGAGAGGGTGGCGTACACCTGTCCGAACGGTAGGGATTTGCCCCGGCTGAAGAGGCTGTCGTATTCGCGCTTTAGCTCGTAGCCGTGCTTTGGTTCCCGCTCGAGCAAGGCGAGCAAAGTATTTGGAACGCTCATGAGAGCAGTCTACATCAAGGGTATACACTGAGTCAATAGCGCAATGAAAGACGTAGGCCGCCCAGTGGCCCATGTCTTAATGGTTGACAGACGGGCGGCCGCGACAGAACTGGGGTTTACCCTGGGATAACCCCGGTTGCCCGGGTTAGGAGGCGAACGGCGACAGGTGGGAGCACACCCGGTGCGCGGCGTGGAACTGCGAGGAGTTGCGCTCGACCCGTGCCAACGGCCGCGGGTCACACCCTGCTACATGAGCCGATTTCGGCCCTAGGGCCGTTCGTCGGCTTCGGTCACGTACTCCCAATCGACGTGACCGAAGCGCTCGATGACGACCGGGACCTCTTGTGCCCGAGAAAGCTCCCTGGCCACCGCCTCGGCGGCCTCGTCACCGCTCAGCTGGCGGGTCTCGATCTCCACGCCACCGGGGCGGGAAAAACGGTACAACGAGGTCGTGGCGTCGTTCGGTCCCGTCTGGCTCATCCGGCGATAATACTGTTAGCGGGGCGGGACGAGCCTTTGGGATGATTGGCTCATGGATATGAGCGCGGCCACGAGATCGTACTTCCGTGACGGCCGGCTCCTGGCCATCCCCAAACGGCGGGCGCTCCGCCTGGGGGTGCTCGACGTGCTGGCCAACCAGTTTGAACCGGGCTTGCGGTACAGCGAAAAAAACGTCAATTCAGTCCTGGGCCGGTTCTACCCCGACTTCTGTGCCCTTCGCCGCTACCTCGTCGACGAGGAGTTTATGGAACGGTCCGACGGAATTTACTGGCGAGCGGGCGGCACTTTCGACATCACCTGAGCCACTGGCCCTGTTTCAGGTCGTCTGTGGCTAGCGTAGCCAGATCGGCCGACCGTCCTAAAGGAGGGCGATAGTGGAAGCGGACCTTTTGCGTGCAGGGCAGGAGCTACTCGGGCCAGCCGTCGACCTGCGCCGGCGTATCCACACCCACCCAGAGGTGGGGCTCGATCTGCCCGAAACGCAGCGCGCTGTGCTTCAAGCCCTGGACGGGCTGGACCTCGAGATCTCCATCGGAAAGCGCACGAGTTCTGTGGTGGCCGTTTTGGAGGGTGGGCGGCCGGCCGACCACACTGCTGCGGGGCGACATGGACGCGTTGCCAATGCCGGAGGACACCGGCCTCGACTTCTCTTCAGAAGTCAACGGTGCCATGCACGCCTGCGGCCATGACGCCCACGTGGCCATGCTCGCCGGCGCCGCCCACCTGTTGGCGAAGCGAAAGAACGATGTGCCGGGGCGGGTGGTGTTCATGTTCCAACCGGGCGAGGAGGGCCACGGGGGCGCCTCGGTGATGCTGGAGGAGGGCGTGCTGGAACGTCACGGGCAGGTGGACCGAGCCTTTGCCATCCATGTCCATCCCGTCCGGCCTTCGGGTTCGGTCTACACCCGGGGCGGCCCGATACTGGCGTCTTCGGATGATTTCCGGGTGACGGTAAAGGGTTCTGGCGGTCATGCATCGATGCCGTCCGACGCCATTGACCCGATACCGGTGGCCTGCGAGCTGGTCACCAGCCTGCAGGCTATGGTCACGCGCCGCATCCCGGTGTTCGACCCAACGGTGCTCACAGTGTCGAGGATCTCGGCCGGTACCACCTTCAACGTGATCCCCGAAACGGCTGTCATCGAAGGCACGGTACGGACCGTCTCGGCCGCCACGCGCGCCCTGGTTTTCGAAAACCTGTCCCGGGTGGTGGAACACATCACCGCCGCCCATTGCTGCCGGGTTGAAATCGAAACGACCTTCGAGGGCCCGGGCCGCAACGGCCTTCCGATGGGTTACCCGGTGACGGTCAATGACGGTTCGGCGGCGCAGCGCACCCTGGAAGTGGCCCGGTCACTTGTAGGCCCCGACCGAGTAGTCGAGATGGCCAACCCGCTCATGGGCGCCGAGGACTGGTCGTACGTGCTGCAGCACGTGCCCGGGTCCATGGCGTTCCTGGGGGTGGCCCCGGCCGGCGTGGAACGGCCGGCGCCCAACCACTCCAACCGGATGATGCTGGACGAGCCGGCGATGGCGGTCGGCATTGCTCTTCACGCCGCAATGGCCCTTCAGTAGGCTTCTCAGGCCGGATGGTGGGCTGGCGCCCACGCCTCGTACTGGCGGTGTTAGTCAGGCGAGTACCAGGCGATAAGCCAGCAGGTGCACCCCGGGGACCGGGGCCCAATCACGGTCGGGCACCCGCTCGAAACCAGACGCCTCGTAGAGGCGGTGGGCCGAAGTCATCCACGTTGTGGTGTGCAAGACGACGGCCGTTCGGCGAAGCTCCTGGGCCCGTCCAATACACGCCTCCAGGAGGGCCCGGCCGACGCCGCGCCGCTGTGCCTGGGGGTCCACAGCCAGCATACGGATGCCCGCCTCGCTGCCCTCCAGCAGCTCAGCCCAGGGTGATGAGGAGTCCGGGACGAACGTGACGCACCCGACTGGAGCTTCGACCTCGTCGGCGATGGCCACCATGACCTCGGCTTCAGTAGCGCGGCGCTTCACGTCGGCCAAGGCGGTGGCATAGTCGTCGGACAGGTGCCCACCTGGGACCGAGCGATAAGCAGCCACGACCAGCTGCCCTACGTGCTCGTACTCGGAGGGCCTGACCAAACGCACGTCCACACCCCGAAACGATAGGCGCCCGTTCGTCTTCTGGGGGGTGCGAGGGTTGGTATTCGATGCCAGGTCGCCCGACAAGGCTTTCGGTCGGCTCAATCCGGTGGGGGCCAGGGCCGGGGCCCGGACAGGGCAAGTGGGTCGGGGCAGGGTCAGGGCACTCTATCTGCGAACTCGGTCAGATCGCGGCCCCTGAGGGGCCGCGATCTGACCGAGAACGGGAGCGCAACTGGGCTGAGGGCTTAGGGTTGCTTGCTATGAGCCCTGACGAGAAGCGCACCAAATTCCGGGAGTTGCACGTCAAAGGGAGGCCGCTGATCATGCCGAACCCGGCCGATCAAGGAGAAGCGCGCGTTCTCGCCAGCCTCGGCTTCTCGGCATTGGCCACGACCAGTAGCGGGTTCGCCGCTACCCTCGGGCGCTTGGACTACGGGGTTTCCAGGGCCGAGGCCATCGGCCACGCCGAGGCCATCGTCTCCGCGGTCGATGTGCCGGTGTCGGCCGACCTCGAGAACGGCTTCGGGGACGGCCCCGATGATGTGGTGACGACCGTGCAGAATGCGCTCGAGGTCGGGCTGGCCGGTTGCTCGATAGAAGACTTCACCAGACGAGCCGATCGGCCTCTATACGGGATCGAGGAGGCCAAGGAACGGGTAGCGGCGGCGGCCGAGGCGGCCCACGGCGGCGGCGGGCCCGGCTTGGTGCTGACCGCTAGGGCGGAGAACTACCTGCGGGGCCATCCTGACCTCGACGACACGATCAAGCGCCTGCAAGCCTTCCAGGAGGCCGGCGCTGATGTCCTGTACGCCCCTGGCTTGACCGATCTTTCCAACATTGGCGCGCTCGTCTCGGCCGTGGACCTGCCCGTAAATGTCCTGCTCATGCCGGGTGGCCCCAGCGTGGCGGAGCTCGTCGGGGCCGGCGTGGCCCGGGTCTCGGTAGGCGGCGCCTTCCATAGCGTGGCGCTTGGAGCCCTAGCCCGAGCCGGGCGCCAACTGCTCGAGGACGGCTCTTGCGCATGGATGGACCTGGCGGCCGAGGGTAGGTCAGCGGCGGCCGCGGCGTTCGCCTAAGCGTCAAGGGTCCATCAGCCGGACGCCAAGCCGGCCATGGCTCGCTACCGTAGGGCTTATGACTGGCCAGGGCGTCCTCGGCGGGGTGGTGCACAAGCTGCCCAACGACCTGCGCCAGGCGCTGGAGACCAACACCACGGCACGGGAAGCGTGGAATGACATAACGCCTCTGGCTCGCAACGAGTTCATCTGCTGGGTCGAAGACGCCAAACAGGGAACGACACGACAACGGCGCATTCGCCGGACACAGGAAGAACTGGAGGACGGCCAGCGCCGGCCTTGCTGCTGGCCAGGGTGCAAGCACCGGGAGCGCAGCGGGAGCTAGCGGCCGCAGTTGGCGGCGACGCCAGCCTGACGCAGGCTTATCCGAGGAAAGCGCCGAGCCGGGCAACGAAACTGGGCTCGTCCTGGAACCAGAAGGCATGGCCGGCACCGGAGTACAACGCCAACTTCGCGCCCTTGATGAGCCCGGCCAATTGCTTGTCATTGCTGACTGGGTCGAGAGCGTCCTGCGTGCCGTCTGCCACTAGAGTCGGCACCTTCAGCGAGGCCACTTCGTGCCCGGTGGCGTCCGATCCCGCGAACCAGTGGTCGATGGCGGAGACCTGCGCCGTCTTGACGGTAGGCGGCACCGCGTACAGCTGCCGGGTACTGAAGGATGCTTATGGCGTAGAGCCGGGCGGGTGCGATCGCGCTCGGTGGGAACAGGACGCTCAGCACGGCCTTGGGGTCGTCACTGCTGGCGGCGGCCGACGCGGCCGCGGCCGGCGGGACCGCTTTGCCGTTGCCGGCCTGAGTGGCGGCCAGCACGAGCTTGCTGACCTGCGCGGGGTGTTGCACCGCCAGGGCCTGGGCGATCATCCCTCCCATGGACCAGCCGAGCAGGACAGTCGGAGCCAAGTGGAGAGCGGAGATCAGTGCGCTGGTCTGTTTAGCCATGGCGTTTATGGAAAGGGGCGGCGCAAGGCTGGCTGTCTTGCCCACGCCGGCGTTGTCGAAGACCACGACCTTGTGCTGCGCCGCAAGAGCATTGACGAACGACGGCGACCAGTCGTTCATCGTCCCACCCAAGCCCATGATGAGCAACAGAGGCGACCCGCTGCCAATCTCCCGGTAGCTCACGGCACCGTCCGTTGTAGCGGCTACACGGACGGGGGCAGTCACAATGCCTGTGGACGGCAGAACTTTTGGGGTCGTGGCGATGGGCTGCGCCGCCACGGCCAGCCCTGAGAACCCAGAGACAACCAGCGTCAACACGCCCGTTGCAGCTACCAAGGCACGTGCGACCTTTGCCATATAGACCTCCTTTACCTCGCCCTGCGATGCACGGTGTACAGCTCGCGCTTGCCTGACAACGTTATGAGCCACGGCCGTCATTTCGGGCGCAGCTCATCGGGTTACGCTCGCTCGGCGACGTGGAGCAGCGCGAGGTATGACTTTCGTACGCTGTGGCCTGGCCGGGCCTCGATGCGTCGGTAGATGCGGGCCAGCAGACGATTTCGCGTCTCCTCGTCGAGCGCCCGATGGCCCGAATAGGTGCTGAGCACTGCGACATACTCATCGGCGGTGTAGGTCACGTCCCATAGGTAACGCCTCGAGCCGACATTGCGAAACCGGCCGCTAGCCTCGACCTCGCGGCAGAAGATCTCGTCATTCAGGTCTCCGACGGAGCCCGGATTCTTCGGCCCACCGGCGCTGGCCTTGGTCGCCGGATCGTCCGGAACGACCGATTCGTAGTCCTCTTGCACTTCGACGAAAAACGGGTCGCCGTTGCGCGGAAGCACGTGGGCGGTGGACACGACGGCGAGCTTTCCGCCGGCGCGCAACAGTTCTGCCGTCTTGCTGTAGCGCAGATCGGGCGCGATCCAGTGGAAAGCTGTGAAGGCGACCACAGCATCGAACTCCGAGTGTTCGGGCTGCCAAGTCTCGAAATTCGTGGCGATCACTTCGACGCTCGGGAACCCAGCCACTTTTCGCCGAGCGATCGCAGCAAGCTGCTCACCCAGCTCGACACAAGTGACCGCGTAGCCACGTTGGGCGAGCGGCACCGTGGCCTGCCCCGTTCCACACCCGATCTCGACGACCCGTGCCCGCTGGCGGAGCTGAGCGAGCACGCCGAGATCGTCGAAGACCTTGGACGGGTAGCTCGGGCGGGCGCGGTCGTAGAGTCCCGGTTCTTGCTCGAACGTCGTTCTCAGAACGTCCGGCGGCTCCCCCGACACGACACGGATGCTATGCGGAGCCGCTCTCGCCGGCGACCACCTGCTCCGGTCGCCCCCAGATATGTCAGGCTCAGGCTATGACGGGGTATACGGCGGATCGCTGGGGAGACTTCTTCTTGGCTGCCGCGGGGCGGCGGCGGCGCTGAGCGGTCTCATCTTCGTGGCAGTGAGCGTGAATATCCGACCCGTGCTCGAGGCTGACCAGCGCTCCGGCGGCAATTTCCTAACGGGTCGCGCTATAGAAGCCTTGGTTGCACTGGTGAATGTCCTCGTGCTCAGCATCGTCGGGCTGACACCGACGATCCCTCGAGGTGTGTTCGCCGCGTTCATTCTCGTGGTTGCCGCAGAATCGGCCATCTCACCCGTTCGGGCCTTGAACGCGGGCCGGAGCCAGTCGTCGGTGCGGGGTGCCGCGCTCCTTCGGCTGGTCATGGCGTTCGCACTAACCGCCATCCTGGTCTTAGCCGGGGTCACGCTGGCCGCTGGTCACGGTGGGGGCCTGTTCTGGCTGCCTGCCGCTTTCGTGCTGGTGGTGTTCGTCGCCGCGGTCAACGCCTGGGTCCTCCTCGTGGAGGTCCTTCGGTGAGCTTCCTCGGCCAGCAACGGAGCCGACAGAACAATGGCTGCCAATACTCGCCAGAGCCGCTCCCACACACGGTCTCGGGAGCAACGAAGCTCGCTTCAAAGGGCTCGAGGTAGGTCAAAGAGGTCGAAGAGCGTCGGCTGGACGAACAGCGAGATGCGGGCGAGGTGGGTCAAAGTCGTAGCCAGGACGACGATGGCGAACGGGCGGTAGGCGTCGTCGTCTAGGTGGTAGGCCGCGGCGAAGTTGGGCACGGTAGAACTCACCGACGACCTCAGCGGTGCGTTTCATCAGGAGATGTACGACCTGCACATGGGCGGCGCCACACCACCTCCCGAGCCGGGAGCGCAACACGTCACCGCGCGTATCGTCCCTCTACGCACCTACATCCCGACGTTTGCGGCCATTTCCGGAGCCACCGGGAGCGCAGGTTTCGCACACTGACACCCTCGGTGGGCGTAGAGGGAGTCGAACCCCCGACCTCATGCGCGTCATGTACATCAGGGCAGTTTTGGCACCAGCCGCCGTTCGCGAAACAGCACTTCAGAGCGTATTTTCACTTACCGATGGTGACCGCTGTTGACCCTGGAACGCCGTTGCTTCGCGCACGGATCGCGCACGAAGTATCGCTCAGCGACGAATTGACCCCTCGGGAATGGTCGCAGGGCATTGCCGGTTGACTCGCGGCCTTCCGGCGCCGTGAGCTCCGATTCAATCTCATATGACAGCGCCTTCCGCCGACCCCGGCACCCGGAGAAGCTTTCCTCAACGCAACCCTCCCTTGGGAGCAGGTGGGGCCCCTAACCGGCCCGGCTGGCGCCCAGCCCCGCCAGGTTGCGAGCAGCGCCCCTCTCGGACTGGTCGGGGCCGGAGCCCAAGTCGGCTGGCACACGCCTGGCCGCCCCCACCTGTTCCCTAGCAATTCTCGCAACAGGTATTTGCGATTCTTCTTCGTTACAGAGAACGCACCCGCCGAACCGGGCTAATGCGAAATGTCGAACGGCATCTCCGACCATCGAAAGCCTCGATACGTCCAACTCTTATGCAACGTCATTGAAAAGCCGGCCGCTCGGAGGTCTGCCAGAAGAGCTCGTCGGCCAATGATCCACATAGACGCCACCAGCAACCCACCCTTTCTTCGGACTGGACCGTGGCGTTGAACCACGGGGGTACCAATCTCGCCGTGTACACATCCACAGAGTTGGACTCGTGTACGACGGTGATGTTGTCGCCCGACGGGCGACGCTGGATGCACGCCAGGGTTCCCGGAGCGATGATGAGCTGTCCGCCGCTCCGAAGCAGGTCCGGCCCAGTGACGCCAACGTGCTTAATTATGGGCCAAGGCGCGACGCGGATAGCTTGGAGCGCACCCCGCGGATCGAGTTCTTCGCTCTCCATCGGGTGCCATAGTGCCCGATTTATATACGTGGGCGTCGCCAACGAACAAAGAGGACTCGAGAAGGCCTGTCAGGAGCGCCTTCCTTCCTTTCCTGTGACGACCGCCACTCGGTAAGTCGCCAGTCGGAGACCGTAGACATCGGCCCTCCGACGCGAAGCCCTACGGTCGGGTTTTGTACAGCTGCCAACATGACGAGCCAGTCAACCGGCCCGAAGCCGATGGCGAGTACCGCCCGCAGCCATGATGGCGAAGAGCGGCATTGCAGGTTGCCTGGCCGGAGAGCACCAAAGGCAATATTGGCAGCTCCCGGTCATGAGGAGCTCGTTGCCAAGAGGCGCTTGCGATGGCTCCAACGTCCCGGACCACGACTGCTCGATGGCGAATAGAGGGCCTAAACGAGAAGGCCGCGTCAGAGACCCATCCCCAGACCGCGGTCGCGCCCGAGGTCGTGGCTCTGACGGAAGGACGGTTGTTGCCCACGCTGGCGAACAACGTGCCTATGGCGCTAGCGGTCGAGATTTTCTTGCGCCTTGACGGCCCGGCCCAGCTCCGCCAGTCGTTCGAGAGCCGAGGGGTCCTGGGCCAAGAACTGGTCCCGTGCTTGCTGAGCCCGCTCCAGGCGGGCCACGTCGGTTTCCAGTCGTTGGTAGTGAGGTCCTAAAGATTGCTCGTATGGCTCGCCGACCGCCTGCCACGCCTCTCGCGCTTGGTTGAAGCGCTCGCCGGTTTCCCGCACCTCGCGCCGGGCTTTGCGCCCGACCCACCAGCCGAGCGATTTATGTTGCGCCACCTCGGCTGCTTGGTGGTAGCGAGGCCGTCGCCGCTAGGACTTGGGCGGCGTGGCCCGCTGGCGTGGTGGCCGAACGGCCAGTGCCCTGGCGCAAGTCTCGGCGGTCTTGCTCCGCTAGCGACAAACGGCGCTTTGCGTCGGCCAGTTCGCCCGAGCGGTCAGGTGGGATAGACCGGGCCAGCTGTACCCGCTCGTGGTTTAGCTCGGCCAGCGACCTGATCGCTTGGTGGTCGAGGGCCCACGCCTCCCGGCGTTCCTGGCCCCAGGCCCACGCCAGCCGCTCGGCGGCATGGGCGACGCTGGGAGCAACAACGTGAACATGGCTTTCGTGGCGAGCGCGGCTCATGGCCACATAGGCCAACTCTCGGCCGCCGCCGTCCTCCAGGGCGTAGGTGACGTCTACCGTCGAGCCCTGCGACCGGTGGGCGGTGGTGGCGTAGGCGTGGCCGAGCTTGTCAGCCCCGAGGCACTCCGGCCCTATGCGCAGCTCCGTCCCTTCCGGCGTCACCCCCGTCAGGATCTTTTGCTCGGGATCGACGGCGACGACGACGGTGCGCTGCGAGGTGGTCCACGCGCCGGCGGCCCAGGCGACAGCGTTATGACGCGGTCCCCGACCTGGTAACGGCGGCCCCCGGGTGTTTCCAGTTCGGGGCCGCTCAACCGGCCCAAGTTGCCCCACACTGCGCGGGCGGCACGGTTCAATCTCTCCACCGCGTCACGGTGGTAAGCGACCAGCAGGGCATCGCGGCCGTTGGCCACGTCGTAGGCCCAGGCCTTCACCATCGTCGTACATGGCCTGTTCCTGGCTAGGAGCGGGGTGGAGCCGACCGTGGGTCATGTACCATCCGAGCGCGTTCGGTAAATGGCCGGCGCGGAGTTCGTCCAGAGCGTGCCGTTCCCCGGGGTCAACTTGTCTCAGGTTGTCCGTGAGCGCCCAAACGTGGTCAGGATGCCGAGTAGCCAGGGCCTCCAGGGCGCCGCCGGGGCCGACCGAGCCGAGTTGGCGGTAGTCACCGACGGCGACCATCTTTGCCCTTGAGGCCTCTACGGCAGCCAGGATCTTGCCGACGTCGGCGTCAGAGCTCATAGCCCCTTCGTCCAAGACCAAGACATGGCGAGGGGTAAGTGTTTCTCGGCCCTGCTCGAGGCGCCAGGTGAGCGACGCCACCGTACGGGCGGCGACACCGGCGCCTTGGCCCAGTGCCTTGGCCGCCTGGCCGGAGGTGGCAGCCCCGATCACGTGGTAGCCGGCCGCTTCAAAGCCCTCTCGCACCGCCGACAGCGTGCTCGTCTTCCCCGAGCCGGCCACCCCGACCACCAGGTCCAGGGCGTGGCCGGAAGTTAGCAAGGACTTCGCCACCTCGGACTGTCTCTCGGTGAGACGCATGCCCCGGGACATCTCTATTTGCCGGATGGCCGAGACTGCGGCGCTCTGGTCGACCCGCGGCCCCTCCCTTTGGGTGAGCACGTCGGCCAGCTCGGCGATGCGCCGCTCGTCCTCCAGCACACAGGCCGCCGACCATACCGGCCCCCTGGCGCCAGCCACCGGGGGCAAAGGCACCGCCGACTCGTCGGAAAGCACGCGATCTACGGCGGTGTCCAACACCGAGACAGGCAGCCAGTGAAGATAAGGGGCGACCGCCACGATGACGTCGCGCCGGGTGAAGGTCTTTTCTTCGGCCAGATGGCCACCGGGCGACAGCAGACCGGTGGCGATGTCGTCGACGTCTCGCTCAGGCGGTCGGTACTTGCGCCCGGCTCGGTCCGCCGCGGCTGCGAGCTCGAGCGGTGGGTAACCGGCACGGGCCAGCTCGTCGCGCCAGCGAGGCACCAGGTCCTCAACCCGGTCATGGCTTTTTCGGTCCCTTGTGGCCCGGGCCGCCATAGCCCGAGCTCGGTGCGAGGCCTCCGGGCCGACGGCGGCGTCGATCTGAGCGGCGCGGGTGGCATGTACTTCCCAAGCTTCTTTTGGGATGCCGGCGATGGACCAGCCCCCGAGCCGGCCCGAAGGCCCTGGATCGGCCTCGATACCGTAGCCGAGCTCGACCGCTTTGGCCGCCGCCGCCATCCGCCCGAGAGCTGTGGCGGCGTGGAGATGGTCCCGGAGGAGGCCGGTGTCCAAGCCCTTCCAGTCGCCCCGTTCGTCACCCATCCGCACGATATTTGCCACCAGGACGTGGTCGTGGACCTGGGGATCGCCAGCCCTGGTCGTGGCGTGGCGGGACGCTGCCCAAGTCAGTCCGGCCGTCGGCGTTCGCACTTGCGCCCGTCCCCGCCTCCCGCCCTGCTCCTGGACGACCTGGTCCAGGTAGGCCATGGTGGCGTCTCGCTCGGCATCCAGGATCAAGTGCATGTCCTCGGCCCGGCCAATGACCCCGAGTTCGGCCACCGACTTGTGCGGGGAAACGACCAGCTCCATGCCCGGCCGCTGGCAATGCACGAGCCGCTCGCCGCTGTTGGGATGGCGAGCGCCGGCGGCGCCGAAGACCGCCCTCCACTCCTCGACGCCAACTTCACCGTCGAGGCCAAGCGCCGTGGCTCCGGCCCCGCCCCACACCATGGGCGTCTCACCCCGGGAGGCGTAATCCTCGAGCGCGTTGGCGAACGGGTCATCCCCACGCTCGAGGACGCTGTGTTCGTGGTAGCCGACCGACTCGGCGCCCATCATGCGCATCCAAGCCAAGCCGGTACCACCCCTCCCAAAATCGACTTCATGCACTACCTCACAACCGAAGGTTGTAATCGTGTTCTGCCTTCTTGTCTTTATAGGGGTATTAGCCGGGGCCGTGAAGACATTTTTCGGTGACCGGTAAATAGTGGCCGCTAACGGTAAAGAGAATATTGGGAGACTGGATAGACGGCCTTTGGCGCGGAGGCTCGGCAAAGCTGGATGGCTGAAGCATCGAGCGGGAGGTGCTACTCACGCATATGGGCTGAGGAGAAAACGGGATAGTGGTATGCAACTGGCGTGGGTGTGAGGACCGAGAGGTGTCGGGGCCGGTCCCACGATTGAGGGTGAGGGTCCCGGACTGCTCAATGGCGGGGGCGGGTGGTGATGACTGGTCGACGACCGAGAAAAAATATTTGTGGCAGTACATGTCTCTAGCCGGCTGTAGGTGGCACGAACCGGCACCAGTTGGACTCAACAGGCAATTATGGACGCCAAAGGAATATCACAGATGGGGCAATTCGTGTGCCACTATTGCGACGGCCATTAGTGCACGCAGGAGGTACCGATGCCAGAGACCGAGCAAGTTCCCCACCTTCTCACCATCGAGCAACTCGCTGAGCACCTCGGGGTGACGCAGCGCCACATTCGTCGCCTCGTCGCCGAGAAGAGAGTGCCCTACTTCAAATGGCGTATGTTCATCCGGTTTGACCCAGCCGAGATAACGGCCTGGCTCGACAATGCCCGCAAGCCCGAGACGAGTTGGCATAGTGGCCGCGGCGCCTGAGCCCTTGCGCTGTTCCCGGTTTGTCAGCGTGACCGGGACAGTGACGTGCGCTCGTTGACGGCGGTACCGGTGCCGAGCGTGGCGGCCCTACAAGCGGTCGGAGAGGCAGCCACCAGAGTAAAGACGGCGCGGTACCCAGCTGGCCGAAGCGATTGCCCGAGCGAGGGCCTTAGGGGTCAGCTGGCGTGCTGTCGGCCGGGCCGCCGAGTTGCCATATCAGACTCTCCATAACGGGTGGCGCCGACAGGGGCCCGGTAGTTGAGGGGGCAGAGTCTTGAGGTACTTCAGAGGTAGCGGTAGTCTTGTTGACGTGGCCGCCCTCGCCGAGTTCTCCTTTTCCGACCTTGTCCAGCAACCAACGCGGGTGGCCTCCGCGGTCGAGGAGCAGGGAAGGGTGGTCCTGCGCAGGCGTAACGCACCCGACCTCGTCCTCAGCCGGGCCAGCGACCTTACGGAGCTGGCCGGCTTCGCTCGCCTCCTGTCTCGCATGGTGACGCACCTCCCGGCCGACGAGCTTGCACAGACAGTTGCAGAGGCGCTCCCGTGGACTCGCTATCTCGACGACGCCGAGCGGGCTGAGTTCGTGAAGGACCTACCGGCCGTGATCCAGGACTGCGAGGACCTGGGCACGTTCGCTCCGCTGGAGGTCTACTTGACCCAATGGCGGGACACTGCTGCCATCTTGGCCGACCCTGAGCTGGCTGACCGGCTCACGAGCTCTATCAAGAAACCGTTGGGTACGCGCGTCACTGCACAGTGACGACGCCGAAGCGGACACCCCCACGAAGAGGTGAGCGGGTCGCTCCCCCACCGACTCGCGGGGAGTGGGACGTGGTGTTCGCCACCAGTGACGCCGCCGACGGTTGGGAGGAGCTCGGCCGCCATGCTCCCGGGCCCACCAATGAATGCTGGCAACGGTTGCGCACCGATCCCCTTCGAGTGGACAGACGACAACACCCTCTCAAAGGACGGCTCTCGCACCGTCAGGTGGGTGACAAGCGGCTCCCACAATGGCAGTACGAAGTGACTGGCGCCGGCCGGCTGTGGTACTGCCCTGACCCAGACCGAAGAACCGTATGGTTGACTGACGCTTCCGTCGGCCACCCGAAAGCAACGGAGTAGACCGGAGAATGCCTGCCAACTACCGCCGCCATTTTGGCAGTCTCCGCAGGCTGCCCTCCCGACGCTGGCAGGCCGCATACTGGCATAACGGCGCCCGTCACGCCGCCCCGCACACCTTTGCCACCAAAACAGACGCCCAGGCCTGGTTGTCCTCAATTGAGACAGACATAAAGCGGGGCGTTTTGCTGGACCCTGAGGGCTCGAAGATCACGATGGGATCGTGGCTCCAGCACTGGTTGGTGACCGTCGTCGACGGCCGCGTCGGCTCCGACAACACTCGCAGCAACTATGCCCAAATTGTGCGCGTACACATCGCCCCGGCGCTTGGAGAACTGAAACTAAACGGGCTCAGCGCGGAGAGGGTCGACGAGTTCTTGGCCGCGAAAGCGCGAGCCGGGCACGTCGGCCGGCCGGCCCAGACCTGATAAAGGGCGCCCCAAACCGCGCGACATCATTTTCGATCGCGCACGTAGCGCGCACGCCACGGGTTTTCGGGCGCTCCGAAACCGGCCCGCAGGTAGGAAACTCCTGCTCAGAAGGGGTGGGCGTAGAGGGAGTCGAACCCCCGACCTCATGCGCGTCATGCATGCGCTCTAACCAGCTGAGCTATACGCCCCGGGCAACGGCCAAGGTTAGCAGCGCCGGCTCCGGGTGGCGCCCGTCGTGCCATCCGCTAAAGGACCGGCCCCGCTGAAGGACCGGCCCCCGCAACTCCGGGCCTGAGGGCTCAGTGCGCCACGATGGCGACCGAGCGGGGGGGCAGGCGTACCTGGGCCGAAGAGCTGATGGTCACGGGCCCGGGGTGGCCCGTTTCCCCGACGGCGACGTCCGGTGCGGAGGCCAGCGCCACTGACCCGGCGCATTCAAGCGGTAATGATTGCGGATGGTCGGCAAAGTTGGCGGCGATGCTGAAGCCGCCTCGGCGCACAACCAGCCACCGAGCGTCCTCGTCGAAAGCTGTCGACACCTGCTTGCGGTTGCCTGTTCCGAGGTCGGGCTCTCGCCGGCGCAGGGCGATTAGCTGCCGGTACCACTCGAGCAGCTCCTTGTGCTCACCCCATTGCACCTCGTCCCAGTCGAGCTTCGAGCGCCGGAACGTCTCGGGGTCCTGGGGGTCCGGCACCTCGGTCGCCCCCTCCAGCACGGGGAACTCGCGGCGCCGGCCTTCGCGCACGGCCCGGCCCAGTTCGGGGTCGGGGTGGTCAGTGAAATAGAGGAAGGGCGTCGACGCCCCCCATTCCTCGCCCTGAAAGAGCATCGGGACGAAAGGTGATAGGAGCACAAGTGCGGCGCCCACTTTCTGCAAGTCGGCCCGACCAGAGCTGATATACGGTCTCCGAAAGCGCGATTACCGACCTGGTCGTGGTTTTGAAGGCAACATACGAACGACGCCCCTGGTAGGTCTCCGGCCGGTCGTCCGTGCCTGCGCTGGCGGAAATCCGAAAACTGCCCGTCGAAGACGTAGCCGTCGCGAAAGGCCTTTGCCAGCTGCGAAACGTGGCCGAAGTCCAGGTAATAGCCTTGACTTTCACCGGTCAACACGGTGTGCAGGGCGTGATGAAAATCGTCGTCCCAGCAGGCGTCGATGCCATAGCCGTTTTGCGCCCTCGGACGGCAAATTCTCGGGTCATTGCGGTCGCTTTCGGCAATCAGCCACAGTTCTCGTTTTAGTTCAATAGCAAGGCGCTCAACGGCCGCAGACAGCTGTTCCAGGATGTGGAGGGCACTTTCGTCGAATATGGCGTGCACGGCATCCAGGCGGAGACCGTCGACGTGGTAGTCCGTAAACCACATGAGGGCATTCGACACGACGAAATCGCGGGTCCCGTAACTACCTTCGCCGTCGAAGTTCACGGCCGAGCCCCAGGGCGTCCGGTACCTGTCTGTGAAGTACGGCCCGAACTCGTTCAGATAATTTCCCGCCGGGCCCAAGTGGTTGTAGACGACGTCCAGGACGACCCCCAGGTCCCGGCTATGGCAGGCGTCGACGAACCGCGTGAAACCTTCGGGCCCGCCATAGGAACCGTGGGGGGCCCAGAGGTCGGCACCGTCATAACCCCATCCCCATCTCCCGCTGCTTTCGGCCACGGGCATGACCTCGACCACGTTTACGCCCAGGTCGACCAGGTGGCCCAGATGGTCAGTGGCCCCGTCGAAAGTGCCCTTCTCGCTGAAGGTGCCGACGTGCATCTCGTAGACAACCGCCGTTGACAAGTCAAAACCGGGCCATCCGTCGTCAGTCCACGCGAACCCGCTCTGGTCTACGAGGGCGGAGGGCCCGTCCACCCCATTTGGCTGCCAGCGGGAGCGGGGGTCGGGACGGGCCGGCCCGCCGTCAATCGAAAAGGAGTAAGGGCTCCCAGGCTTGATTTCTGGTGTTTCCACCCGCCACCAGCCAAATTCCCCCCGCTCCATCGTGAGGCGGCCTGGCGGTGTGAGCAGCAGCTCGACACATTGGCGGCCGGGGGCCCAGACTTCGAACGAGGTCATTGCAGAGCCTTACCCAGCGGAGCGGAGGCTCAGTCGTGGGGTTCTGCAGGGGCAGCGTCTGGATAAGTGGCCCGTGCCCGTTCGAGGAGGGCGACGGGTAACCCGGCTAGCAGTTCTCCAACCTGGACGGTCCCGTGCCAATGCCGGCCGCCGAGGACGTCCAGCCAGTCGCCGGCGGGCAGGGCCAGTGAAGTCCGGCCCCACCCTCCCCCTCGCTCCAGTAGCAACGGCCATCTCGTAACGATGGTCACCACATTGGTACCGCGGCTGAACCCGACAAGATGCTCCGACACCCCTCCCTTGGCAAACAGCGGCTTATAGGCGCCGCCCCTCCCGTCGCCGAACGAGCGCGACCGACGCGCTCGCAATCTTAGCGTGCGGCGCACTACGGCCAGCTTCGTCAGCCCCCGTTCGTCACCCGCGCGCCACACGCTGGCCAGGTCGGCCGATGCGGCCTCGTCGAGCAGTGCTTCGCGCGCCTCGTAATCGACAGGCCGGCGGTTATCGGGGTCGACAACGGAAAGGTCCCACAATTCGCTCCCCTGATATAGATCTGGCACTCCCGGCCCGGTAAGGGTCAGCAGTTTGAACGCGAGAGAATTGGAGCGGCCAGGGGCGCGCACTTTGTCAACAAATTCCTCTAATTCTGAAATGAAACGTCGCGACCGCATCACGGCGTGAGCGAAGGCGTTTACTGCGCCCTCGTAAATTTGGTTTGGCTGGTCCCAGCTGGTGTGTAGTTTCGCCTCCCTTACGGATTTTTCCAGGAACCCGAGGACTCGTGCCGGCGATATCGGCCACGCCCCTACCAGCGTCTGGTACAACATCCACTCGGTGGCGGGGTCCGGCAGGTCTGCCACCCTGTGCCTGCGGTTGAGCACGCGCCAGCGCTCGGCCGTTTCCGCCCATTCGTCGGGTACCTCCGACAACACGGATATCCGGGCACGCACGTCTTCTGACCGTTTCGTGTCGTGGGTGGACGTTGCCAGCAAACCGAAGGGGTGCCGGGCGTGAGTGCGGGCGCACCAGGAGTGGAACTCATT
Source organism: uncultured Acidimicrobiaceae bacterium (assembly GCA_963845605.1). GTDB lineage: Bacteria > Actinomycetota > Acidimicrobiia > Acidimicrobiales > Palsa-688 > Fen-671. The sequence continues at coordinate 399,045 of CAWJSS010000007.1, read as the reverse complement.
AGCGTCAGTGCCCGGGGTACCGGGGTCACCCCCAACCTCGTTGAGGGCCAGCAGTGGCATGTACCGGTAAAAGGCGGTGTCCTCCACTGCTTTAGCCATTACCGGGCCAGTAACCTGCTGGAACCGCAACGCCATTTCGGTTTCTGCCGCCCCTGATATCTCCAGCAACAATACGTCCCGGAGGAACGCCAACAGTTCGCCGTCGATATCCGCACAGCGGATCCCGGCCGTCGCTACCGCTCGGGTCACGGTGGCCACCTCCCGGTCCGTGTGTTTTGTGCCAGGCGAGACGTACGTGCGGTAAATGCTATAAGCGGCAATTACTTCTGTCAGGCACTCCCGGAGTTCTTTACGGGTGTGGTCTGAATGCCGACGGTGGTTCTCACACACCCTGGCCATATCTTCAACGAGCCGGGTCAAATCTTGCGACAGTGAACTGTCCAGCACCTGAAGCTTGCATTCATGGACAATGTCCTCCCATGATTGCTCCGACCCCGTAAATGCATTGAAGGCGGCCGCCAGCGCCCCGGCCCCCTCTTTGTTTATGAACAGACCACTGGCAAGGTTGAGCCAGTCATATCCAGTTGTGCCGGCGACGGGCCAGTCGGGCGGAAGCTCCTCGCCCCGGGCCAATATTTTTTCCACCTGGGCCCAGACGCCGGTACGGCTCTCTTCGAGCCGGCGAAGGTAAGCCAGCGGGTCGCGCAGGCCGTCGACGTGGTCCACTCGCAGCCCGTCGATAACCCCCTCTCGTATCCAGCGCAATATGAGCCGATGGCTGTCAGCAAAGACGGCGTCGTCTTCGACCCGGATGCCAACCAGTTCGTTTATGTCGAAAAATCGCCGGTACTGGCCTTCCTCGGAGGCGGTCCGCCAGAACGCCAACCGGTAGTTCTGGCGTTGCAATAGGGCGTCGAGGGCGTCGGGGTTGTCGTTGAGGGCTTCGACCTCGGCGTCGAGGGCCGTCGCCACCTCGGGGTGATCCGTGCACAGAGCGGCCAGACGAGCGCGCAGGACCTCCTTGTCCCGGTGACGCTCCCGAACGCTGGCCCGATCGGTCGCCCACGAGGGTGGGAGCCGGCCCAGAGCTGTCCCTATGCTTTCGACCTCCGCCCGCACGGCCGGCTCGGTGCTGCGTGACAACCGCCGGGCCGCTTTGGCCACCAGCTGGTCGAGGCTCCGGGGGGCGATAGGCACCTGCTGGTCGTAGTAGCGCAGCACGAAGGTCCCGGCGGAACGCTCGAGCTTGAACCGGCCCGCCTCCAGTTCCCGGCCGTAGTGGTCGCCCAGGAAAGGCAGCAACAGGACCGGGTGAGGATGGCCGTCCCGCTGGTCCGGTGCGCCCCAGTCCACGTCGAAATAGCCGGCGTAGACGCTGGATGGCCCGTTCTCGAGGACATCCCACCACCACCTGTTGTCCCGCGATGCCACGGCCATGTGGTTGGGCACGATGTCGAGTATCTGGCCAAGCCCGGCTTCGCCCAGCGCCTTTTGCAGCTCGGCGTAGCCCTGCTCGCCGCCCAGCTCGTCATTGATGGTCGCCGGATCGACCACGTCGTAGCCGTGGGTGCTGCCCTTTGCCGCCTGGAGCACCGGGGAGAGGTAAACGTGGCTCACGCCGAGGCCCGCGAGGTACCCGGTAATAGCGGCCGCGTCGGAGAAATCGAAGCCGGCGTGCAGTTGCAGCCTGTACGTAGCCCGCCGTGGCGCCCGTTGGGGCTGGCCTCGTCCGGCTGCGGGGGTCTTGTCGTCCATCGTTACTCGTTCTATATCTCCTGGCGCCGGGGTGGCTAACCTGGCACGACACGTGATCGCCTACATCCCCAGCCCGCCATCCAACGGCATCACCATTGGGTCCTTCGAGCTCCACTTCTACGGGCTGCTCATCGCCATCGCCGTCCTGGTGGCGGCGTGGTTCGCGCAGCGCCGGTGGGTGAAGCTCGGCGGGTTTGCCGGCACGATGGTGCCGATCGCCTTCTGGGCCGTGGTCGGGGGCCTAGTCGGGGCCCGGCTGTACTCGGTGGCCACCAGCTGGCAGCAGGACACCGGCGGTAACGCGGTCCAGATCTTCGAAATATGGAACGGCGGGCTCGGTATCTGGGGAGGCGTTGGTGGCGGGGTGCTCGGCGGATGGTTGGCGGCCCGGCGTATGCACGTCCCGCTCCCGCCACTTCTGGACGTGGTCGCCCCCGCGATACCGGTGGGCCAGGCCATCGGACGCTGGGGCAATTACTTCAACCAGGAGCTTTTTGGCCTGCCGTCGAAGCTCCCGTGGGCGGTACGGATCACCAACCAGGCCCAACTGGGGAACATCTACCCGCCCAAGTACCGGCCTCCGATGGTGGACGGGGTTTACCTGCCGGGGACATTCCAGCCCACCTTCCTCTACGAGTGCATTTGGGACCTGGTCACAGTGGGCCTGGTGCTGCTGATCGAGCGCAAGGTAAAGCTGCGCCGGGGGTACCTTTTCGCCGCCTACGCCGCTATATACACGTTCGGCCGGTTCTTTACGGAGTACTTGCGCATCGACCCGTCTCACCGGTATTTGGGCCTCCGCCTCAACGACTGGACCAGCATCGGCGTCTTCGTCTGTGCCAGCGCCATCCTCTTGCTCAAGGGCAGGCCGAAGCAGGGCGACGACCTGGTCGGCGAACCCCTGCCGGCCGCCGTACTGGTCGGTGAACAGGCGAGGGAGGCCCGGGCGGCGCACCGTGCGGGACGGGAAGAAGACGCCGGCGCCGCAGATGCAGGAGAGCCGGCGCCGCCGGCAACAGTCCCGGAGGCCACCGAACCTCAGGAGGCCTCAGGCGTTAGCAGGGTGGAGGAGCAGGACCCCGACGATGGGAGGGCCGGCGTCGAGGCGCCGCCCCCTGGGGAGGAATCACATGGCGCGGAGCCGGCCGGGGAAGCTGAGGGCGCGCCGGCGCGGGCTCCGTCGTCGCCGGCGGATGAAGCTGACCACTAGCCGGCGAACCAGGGTGTTCTGGTTCCGCCACCACATTTCTTTACCTCACGGGCGGCTAATTTCGATCGCAGCTTCCACCGAGCTACATCGCGAGGCCACTTGTGTGACCTGGTTGCGAGAAATGTGGCCCACCAGCACGGCCGGCAACCAGGTCGCCGAATTGCCACCGCATCAACCGAAAAATGCCACCGAGACGAGGCGCAAGAAAGAAACCGGGATTATCTAGCGACAAAAAAAGGGGCAGGCTAACTCTCAGCGCCACCAGGGTTCGGCGCGACGAGCGGCAATCGTGTCCGCCGGCTCGACCATAGCGCCAAGATCCCTTTGGACATGGAGAAGGTGTTCGCGGACCCACAGGAGGTAACCCCCATGCCCGTCAGGAGAGGGCAGCGGGGGGCCCGGCAGGCTGGCCAATTCCTGCGCGACGGTAGATTTGGTCCGCGACAACCGCCCGGCCAATGTGTCGCACAACCCGGCCAGCCGCACCGATTCCTCGACCAGTACGTGGGGAGCCACGCCGGGCGACGGCTCGGGCCGGGGGGTGACGGTCAGTGACAGCGCCGTCAGGCGCAAGCGCCTGGCCCCCCCGACGAGCCGCCAAATCTGGTCCTTGGGTACTTTTTTGCTCCCTTGTTCGGCCATAAAGGCCCTGATGGCGTCGTCCAGCCGGCCGCCGGCCAGGATGGTCCCGGCGCCGGCATCAGGCAGTTCCGGTCGGATCCCCAGTGCCCACGCGGTGGCCTGGACCAGGTACACGCCACCCCGATGGAAGGCGTCGGCCAGGTCGTCGCCCACGATCTTGGAGGCTCCCCTAGGCCAGAAAAAGGCCCCCACGATGGCGCTCACGCCGGCGCCGATGGCGACGTCCTCCAGCCGCACCACGCCTACTTTCCAGCCGACGGGCACCAGGATGTTGAACAGGATGCTGATGGTGACGGTGAAAAAGGCCTGGCCGATGGCGAAGGGAAAGGTGCCGGGGGCGTAAGAGGCGACGAGGACGACGATAGGGAGCGCCACCCACAACGCCGTGGTGTCACTGCCAATGGCCAGGATCAAACCGGCGCCGATGAAGAACCCAACGACCGTCCCGCCCAGGGCCCGCAAGGCCGTCGCGCCGGTCGAGGCCGCGTTGGTCCGTAGTACGGACACGGTCCCGAGCACGACCCAGAAGCCGTGTTGGACGTTGGTCACATCCGCCACCGCCACGGCCACGGCGACGGCCAGCGCTCCGCGAGCGCTGTTCAAGAACCAGACCGAGCGCAGGCTGGCGTGGCCGCTCAGGAGACGACGGGCGGTGTGGACGAAGATCGTCCGCCTGAGCAGGGCGCTCGAACCTTCGGGGTCTCCCTGCCATCGAGACAGTTCAGCCGCCACGATGTCAGGGTCGGCCTGGCGAGTAGCGATAAGAGCGTCAGCGGCACAACTGATACTGGCGGCGGCTACGAGGCGGGCGTGAAAAGAGGCGTGGACGGCCTCTTCTTCGTTCGGGCCTTGATCATCGATGATGGCGGCGCCCGCCTCCGCCACCGTACGTTCCAGGTCGCGAAGGTTGTCTACGAGACTAGGCACCTCGGCCCCGCCCAACAGCCGGGCGGTGTCGTGAAGAACCGAGGCGGACCCTGCGAACATGCGTCGCTCGACCTCGGCCACAGTGGCGAGGTCGGTCCCTTCCCGCAACGCTTCAGTCACGAGGGTTGTACACCATTCCAGCGACTCGACCAGGTTGGCCAACGCTTGGTCGGGTACGGCGAGCCCAGTGGGGCGGAAGGGCGCGGCGTCGAACGCGTTCATAAGGGCGCGCTTGGCCCCAAGGGCGGCTTCTCCGTCGGCGTCTGTGCACTTGCGTGCCAGCGCGTCCCCGAGCTGGTCGCCCAGGGCGCCGGCCGACTTGGCGGCTGCGGCCCGTAGTCGGTCGCCGGGTGGCCGGGGCGAGAGCACAAGTACGGCAATGGTCCCGAACACCGAGGCCAGCCACCATCCGGCCAGTCGGTCCGGGACGACGCTGAAAGAAGCGCGCGACGTGGCGGGTAGGACGAAGGCCACCAGGGCGGCTACCGCTCCAGAAGCCGCGTTCGGGCCGACAATGCCTGAAAACAGGACGCAGAACGCCACGGGCACCGTGACCACCGCCGCCACTGCGGTGTTGAAGCTGATGGCCGACCCGATGACTATCAACGCGGTGCCCGCCACCGCCAGGAGCGTGTGTGCCAGGGCCTTTTCTCGGGCGCGGCCTCCGAAACTGGCAAAGAGCAAGGTGGCGAAGGAGCCGAAGGCGGCGAACGTCGCCATCTGCAGGTTGCCGACCACCTGGCTCGTGAAGGCGAACAAGGCCGGCATCACGAGGGTCACCCGCAGGGCGCGGTACGCAGCAGGCTTGGACCAGACCGGGCGCAGAGAGGACATAAAGCCGGCAAAGCCACTTTTCGCCTCTGGCATGGGGACTGACGGGGCCGGCGGGGCCGCGGTGGGAGCAGCCACGCGGGAAGTGTACGGCACGTCAGAGGTCACGTGTTACTGCCGTTATCTGGAAGCGCAGGGCCGGCGGGCCAAGCGGCGAGGATGGTTCGATCGTCCTGGCAACCCCGGCGACTGAAGTCAGCCGCCTGGGCCAGGTCTAGCGGGGCCAGCTCGCCTGTGCGCCCACCACTCAGTACCGCCGCCAAGGCTGGGGCCACCGTGCTTGGCCCCTCTCGCAAGGGGTCGGCTACGCCGTCTGTCAGCAGCACCAGCGCGCTCTCACTTCGAAGTGTGGCCGACGAATGCTCTATGGCGCCTGTCCCGGCCGCTTCGTGCAGGGGGAGCACCTCCACGGCCAGGCCGCGGAGGTCGTCGTCGTCCGGGACGCGGAACAGCTCGCGCCAAAGTGCTCCGTCGAGCACAAAAGCGGTGCTGTCGCCCACCCGGGCCAGAACGGCCTCAATCTCATCTCCCTCAGACGAGAGCAACGCGACCACGAAAGTGGTGGACAATTCCGCTGCCGCGGGCCCGGCCGCTCGCCGCAGCTCTTGGCTGGCCACCCGTACCGCCGCTACGCACTCCTCTTTCCCCCAGTCGGCGGCTTCGCTGCTGTACAGGTACTGGCAGCCGGCGGTTACGGCTTTGTCGGCGCCCTCGCCCCCCCGGCCCGCCGTGCTTACCCCGTCGGCGATAACTAGGCCCAGCCGGCCCGGTCGTGGCCTCGCCCAGCCGTAGGCATCCTCGCAGCGCCGCCCGGCCAAGCGGTGTGCCACCCCGGCCACCGAAGCGGCCATGACCGCGAAGTCAGGGGACCGGCCGCCTTCGGCCCGGTAGCAAGCGGTGCTGGCGGAGGCCACTGCTCGAAGGGGCACAGGCGACTCGCTGGCCATGGAAGGCTCACCCCAGGCGGGGCCAGCCCACCGGCGGCTCATTCCAGTTCGTCCACCGGGATGGCTTGCATGTTGGGCAACTGCGGGGGGACGAGCTGAGGCGTGCCGGTATAAGCGCTGGCAGAAGAGTTGACGATCGACTGAACCAGACCGGCCATCAATTCGGGCACCACCGCCGATGGAGCAGCCCCTTCGGCGGCCACGTAGGCCCGGTTGGGCTTGTTCTCGGCCACGGTGGCCAGGATTTCGGGCACGGCCTCCCCGAAACCGAAGGCCAGAATGTTGGGGTGCCGGCGCCAGGATGGGTCGGTGAGGCGGTGATGGGCCTCGAGCCAGCGTTCTTCGGGGTCGGTCGGCCGTCCGTCGGAAACGAACAGGACCGCCGGCCGGTACCACCTCTCCCCCGCCGTTCTGCCGGTGTAGTAGTCGGATTCGATAACCCGCCTCAGGTGGTCGAAGGCGGCCGCGTAGGACGTCCTGCCCTCCACTTCGACCTTCGGCATCGACTCCACCAGAGCCAGGTCCACTAGAGCCAGGACGGTCCGGGCCACGTCGCTGAAGGTAACGACGCCAAACCGGATGACCTCGGCCACCGCCGGGTCCTGGCCCACGCTGGCCAGGATCTGAGGCAGCTCCGCGTTGACCTCCGCGATGGGCTCACCGCTCATCGACTGGGAAACGTCCAGGCAGAGATAGAAGGGGAAGACCGCGTAGCGTTCTTCGGTGCCGAGGTAGTCGCTCGCCATGGCCCGTTCGACGCTACCGGAGGCCCCGGTCAAAGACAACCTACGAGCGTGGGCGCGGTGGCGTTACAGGCCGATCCAGGGGCTGATGATCATGGCGATGACGAACACGCCGACGCAGCCAGCGGCCACATCGAGAACGAGCACGCCGGCTAGGCGGCGGACACCGTACGCTCGCCGGCCCGGGGTGCGGGCCCATCGCGCCGCCGCCCGGTGGGCGGCTCCCCAGGTCGCCATGACCCGGGCCACCATCTGACGGGGGGTCAACGGCGCCGCGACAGCGCTAAGCCCACCAGCGCCGCCAGCGACGCCGGCTGGTGATATGCCTCCCGAACGTTGCCCCCCGGCCGTCCCGGACAGCACCTCGCCGCCCACCCCGAGAGGCTCACGGGCGCTTATAAGCCGCCATGTGGACGGGGCGCGATGGCGCAGGACCGGGCGGACAACGACGTCCGGCACGGTCACGCTCGGTGCCCCGAGGGCTCTGGCACCATTGGCCGCCGGCGACCTCGCCGGTTTCGGGTCACGCTGGGCTTCACGCACGGAAGCGGCCAGGTCCTGGGCGGAAAGGACGCCGAGCAGCTCCTCGAGCTGTACCACCCACTCTGCAGGCAACGGGCGGTCACCTGCGTTCACAAGTGATAGGGAGCGCTCGCACAGCTCCCATAGCCCGGGCATATCGGGCAGTTTCCTCCAGGTACGGGGAAGTTCCAGGTCGACGTTCACTTTTTGGGCCGACTTTTGGTGGCCCTGAATAGGAAAGTGGGCGGCGCCGACAACGCGGAGGAACGTGATGGCCAGCAGGTACCGGTCCGACCCAGCGGTCGGGGGCCGGCCCGGCGGTACTGCTGGGTCGCCCCAGTTGGGAGTGGTGGCGCGAAACCTCTGTGGCTGGGGTTGAGAAAGGCGCCCGCCCCGCCCCGCTCCCTCGCCGGCCTCTGAACCAACAATGTCCTCTGGCTGAGCGCCCTCCATTGTCTCGAGACTGGCAATCTCAACACCGCCAGCCGCCCTGCCGTGTTCATCGGTGGAGCTGGCGGTTGTGATTGGGCCGCCTGTGACCGAAGCGCCGTCACAGTCGAGCACGTACACGGCGGGCGCCGGCTGCAGCGACCAGAGGACGTTTTTGGCCGAGAGGTCCCCGTGGACCACGTGTGGAGGCGGGGCACCGTCCCGCTCGTTAGGCCCCGCTTGCCAGGCGTCGAGCAGACGGGCCAGCGCATATATGAGGGCCACCCGCTCAGGTGCACCGGGGGCGGGCATCATGACCCCGTAGGCGACGGCAATGCGGTCGGGGTCGTTGGCCAGGTAACTCAGGCTGGCCAACCGGTTGCTGCCATCCCGGTGCCGCACCCAGAACTGGTGGGGCGCTCGAGGTAGCACCGTACCGAGCGCCATATCAGGCTCGTCGCCGACCACGACCGACAGCGGCCACGCTGACGACGACAGCACGCGGGCGGAAAGCGGCTCGTCACACGACGAGAGCTGAGACGGGAACTCGACCAATGAGTTCAGCTCGGGGAGGGGGCAGGGCCGCCGCAGTTCCTTGTAAACGCGTTGAGAACCGGGTTCCTCAGATCCCGAGCGCACCTCGTAGACCCGACCCTCACCCCCCTGGGCCAAGAGCGCCCCCAGGCGGAGCTCGGAGCGCTGGACTGGGTTCACGGCTGTCTTTACCTGGTTACCCGAATGGGCTCAATAGCCCGCCGCGGTGTCGACCAAGCCGATCAGGGGCTGGCCGGAGGCAAACCGTTCGACGTTTTCCTTGATCCGATCTGCGTACAAGGGCCAGATCATCTCGGGCGTATCGGCTGTGTGCGGGGTCACGAGGCAGTTTGGCAGCGACCACAGGGGGTGGCCATCGGGTAAGGGCTCGGGGTCGGTGACGTCAAGAGCGGCGCCGCCAATGTGGCCTTCTTGCAGGGCGGTGACCAAAGCGGCCGTGTCGACATGGCGGCCGCGAGCCACGTTGACCAGCCACGCCTCCCGGCCCATGAGCGCCAGCTCAGGGGCGGAAATAACCCGGACGGTTTCGGGGGTAAGGGCCAGCGCCACGAAGACGACCAGCGCCGAGGAGAGTACTGAATGCAGCTCCGTCGATGCGACTGTGCGCTCGGCTCCGGCGACCGGGTCAGTGCCTTTGCGCACCACTGTGGCGTGTACCCCGAACGGGGCCAGCAGCGCCAACAACTCCCTGGTGATCCCGCCCCCACCCAGGATCGTCACCTCGGCATCGAACAGAGAGATCCCGGCTTGCTTTCCCCAGGAGCGGGCCGGCCCGCTCTGGGAGCTGGCGCAGGCCGGCCAGGGCGAGGGCCAGAGCATGCTCGGCCACCGGTCGGGCGTAGCTTCCCTTGGCGCAGGTCCACGTCACCCGGGTGGCCTCAGGGCTCGAGAATATGCCCGTTTCGAAGAAATGCTCGACGCCGGCCATAGGCAACTGTGCCCACCGTACGCTCGGGTGGGCGCTAAGAGTCTCCACCAACCCGTCAGAGGCGAGGCTCTCCCACACGAGCGCATCGGCCGTGTCATCGTCGCCGACGACATCACCTCCACCCTGGCGCACCGCCTGAACGGCGTAATCTGGGCGCTCTGGCCCGATGAGCACTCGAGGCAGGGTGGGCATTACCAAGCGGGTTGATGCAGGCGCTGATGACCCCAGCGGGCCAGGCTTTCCCAGGCAGATGTTTCACCGGCGACGGCCGAATTGATCAGGTAGTACAGGAAGTTGTCGTCGCTGTCGAGGGCGGTGCCTGTCGCGCTCGAACCCACCGGGCGGCGTACGTCGACGCGCCAGAACCGCTCGTCAGCGTGTTGCGATATCGAGACGTCGAAAAACTGGCTGTTGACCGTCACGCCCCGGCTAGCAACCAGCTTTTCGCTCACCCAACGCCCCGTTCCCAGACAAGAGCCAATAACAGTCGAGGGCGGCAATGGAGGTGCTGATACCCCGGAACGCCGGCCCTGGACTGCTAACGCGCGCAGCTTAGCCCTGCAGGGTGACCAGGTCGCGAACCCGAGGCTCAGCCCCTAGGCCCAGTCAGTGCCCCTGCCCTGTGGTCAGGCGGCTCTCCGGTAGAGGTCTCGTCGGGTTCCATGGCCAGGCGCGACGGCCACCAGTTCCAGCGGCCCAACAGAGCCACCGTGGAGGGCACGAGGAGCGTCCTCACCAGGAAGGTGTCCATCAGGATGCCGATGGCCAGCCCGAAGCCAATTTCGCGAACCTGGCTGCTCCCAGGGCCGCTCCCGGCCGAGAACGCCAGCACTGCGAAGGTCCCGGCCAGGACCATGCCCGCTGACGTCACGGTCGGGCCTGTCCTCTCGACGGCGCGGATCACCGCCGGGCGGAGCTCCATGTGTTTTGCCTCTTCCCGTATCCGGGTCATGACCAGGATGTTGTAGTCCTCGCCCAGCGCCAGCAGGAATATGAACATGAGGAAGGGGAGAACAAAGCTAATTCCGGCGTTACCCCCGAGGTAGATGAAGACGATCGTGGACAACCCGAGGGCGGCCAGGTACGAAAGGCCAACGCTTACGATCAGGTAGAGCGGGGCAACGAGGCTACGCAGCACCAGAGCCAATAGCAACCCGATGGCCAGGATGGCGATGGGGATGATCGTGGTCAGGTCGTGGTTGGCGGTGTTGCTCACGTCGTAAACGGCCGCCGCCTCGCCGGCCACCCCGCTGGCCTGGGCACCCGAAACCGTACCCGCCCTGTCCACGGCCGCTCGTACCGCCGGCGTAGCCCTCAATGCGGGGGTCGAATCCTGGGGACCAGCCTTTAAGCTGGCCAGGAACTGCATTGTCTTGCCGTCGTTGGAGACGTAGGCCACCAGTGACCGGTAGGCGTTGTACTCGCTCGAAGGGACGCTGCTCAGCGAGGCCGGCTGGGCCAATGGCAGCGCCGAGGGTGGGCCGAGCTTAGCGTAGAGAGCTTCGAGTTGGTTCGGGAAGAGCACGGTGCCGTTGGGGTTGAGCGGGCCGGCCAGCTGGCTGAACAAGCCGGCGTTGCGCAGTGAAAGATCGGCCTTGGCCACCGGCGTAGCGTCCGTCCACACAGAGTCGCTGTAGCGGAACACGAGGTTGGCCGGGTTGGCGCTCGACGACGGAAAGTGTTTGGCCAGCAGCGCATTACCAGAGGCCACGTCCGTGCCCTTGGGGGCGGAGAGGGCGCCGGCAAAGCCAGATGAGTAGTAGCCGAGGGCGGCGAACGACAGCCCGATGAAAAAGATCAAACCGGCGGCCAACGTGCGCCCCGGGCGGGCCACCAGGCGGGCGGCGATACGGCCCCACAAGCCGTCTTTTTCGACCTGCCCGGCCGGCAGGGGTTTGATGGCCTTGGATGGCCAGAAGGCGGCCCTGCCGAACACGGCCAGCAATGCGGGTAACAATGTGAGGCCGGCTAGCAGCATGACCGCGACGCCCAGCGCCAAGGGCACTCCGAGGTCGTGGTAGAGGCCGAAGCTGGCCAATAGTAAGGTAAGCAAGGCGAGGATCACGGTGGCGGCCGACGCGCTGATCGACTCCCCCACTCTGGTCAGGGCGTGCGCTATCGCCTCCTTGGGCTCGAGGCCCGTCCTCATCTCCTCCCGGGTCCGGAAGACCAGGAACAGCCCATAGTCAGTGCCGGCACCGAGCATCAACACAATGAGGAGCAGTTCGGTGATCTCGGAGATCTTGAGGCCCGTGTGCGCACCGAGGGCGCCGATGAACCGCATAGAGATCACCAGCGCGATCCCGGCCGGCGCCAGCGTGATGAGCGGGGCCAGCACAGATCGGAAGATGACCAAGAGCAAGAGGATAATGAAGATGAACGAGAAGCTCTGTACCTGGTTACCGGTCTTGTCGGACTGCGCCTGATTGGCCACGTTGGTGGCTATCGGCCCGGCCACGTGGAACGTAATACCGGGGTTGGCCGGGTCGGAGTTCGCTTTGGCGGTGGTGTTCTGAATGTCGTCGACGACCGTCTTCTGGGCCGTGATATCGCTCTGGCTGGTGTCTGTCGTGACGAGGATCCGTACGGCTTGGCCGTCTGTGGATATGCCCACCACTTTGGCGTCGGTGACGCCCGGTACCGCGGCTACCTGCTTAGCCAAATTGTTTACGTAAGCCAGGTCGGAAAGGGCTAGATGAGCAGGTGCGCCTCCAGGATGCGCGTCCGGTGGCCGAGGCAACGATGATCACCTGGCTCTGACTGCTCACATTCCCGAGCAGAGGAGTGGCCAGGTCGGCCGCCTGCTGGCTGGGTGCGTTCGAGGGCAGGAACTGGGAGTTGTCGTTGTTGATTTCGCTGCCCATCGAAGGCAGCGTGATGCTGGCGACGATGGCGATGGCCACCCAGACGCCGATAACGAGCCAGCGGAAGCGGACAGAGAAGCGGCCGAGTCCGGCAAAGAAGCGTTCGGGGAGGGTCAAGTCCAAATATCTCCTGGTGGGTGGCCCAGGGCGGGCTCTGACGCGGGGGTCCGCTCGTCAGCCTAACCCGCCTAATCCTGAAGCCGGGGCGTATTTATTTCTCCTGGATAACTTCGACTCTCGGGGCCGGCACTTCGCATCGGTCCGGCTTATTTGTTAATTGTTCTTTAACCTGTAAGCAGAGGCCACCAGTCCCGAAGCGGCGAAAAGTGCACAAAGCTCGGCCCGAAGTTGACCCGTCTGGTGCAGTTTTCTACGCCAGCGGCGCGTCTGGTGCACTATTAGCCGAAATCCGAGCAAAACCTTTTACAGACGCGGCGGTCTCGTCCAAAGGTGCGCCAGAGGAGGGCTCAATTACTGCGTACTCGGTTCAGCGGGCCGGCCCGAACCCGAACGGCCGCGCCGGCCCAGAGGACGCCGGCCCGGATGAGGAGCGGCCCGGAGGAGGGCGGCCCGGATGAGGGCGGCCCGGATGAGGGGGGTGCGCCCGGCCCCCCGGGCCTCCAGATCTCGTCCACCAGGCCGTAACGTAAGGCATCTTCGGCGCCCAGCCACCGGCCCATCGCCAGGTCGGCCTCCACGTGCTCAACCGGTCGCCCGGTCCCCTGCGCCAGACGCTTAACGAAGCGGTCCAGCTCCACCCGGTGCTGCTCGGCCCACGCCGCCAGCTGGCTGGCGTTGCCGCTCACGGACACCTCCGGCTCGGTCAAGTGGAACTGGGCGTGCGGGGCGGCCACCCGCCGCGCCCCCGCAGCCACGACCCCTACAGCCGCCCCCTCGGCCCGTCCCAGGCAGGTCACGTGCACCGGCACCCCGAGGAGGTCCATCGTGTCGATGATGGACATCGCCGAGTGCAACGGACCGCCGCTCGAGCCGACGTATAAAAGGACGGCCTCGTCGCCCGTCGCATCCAGGGCCATCATTTCGGCGCAGGCCCTCGCCACCGAAGCGTCGTCCAGCGCTCCCCAGATCCTCACTACCCGGCGTTCCAACAGCTGAGCATCCAGCGAGGGGTGCTCGTCCCACGGCCCGCCGATGTTCATATGTCCTCTCTCGCTTCGACCGAGATCAACGACAGGTTCCAGTTGAGACGTTGGCCGAGGGCGGCCGCATAACGCTCGAGGGTCGAAAGGCGCAGGTCCGCTTGGCCAGACTCCAGCCGGGCCACTGCCGACTGCGAAGTGCCCATGCGCGCCGCCACCTCGGTCTGCGACAGGCCCAGCTCGACCCGCCGGGCCGACAAAGCCGCCGCCAACGACTTGCGCTGCTGGGCCATCTCCTTGAACCCGGGGAAAACCGGGTCATGCCGACGTTCGCTCATCCCCACCCAACACTATATTGGAAAAGGCATCGCTTATTCGAGATACCAGATAACCTATACCCAACCTACGACGCTCGAACCCACAAGGGCTCCGACCCACAAGGGCTCCGACCCACAAGGGCTCCGACCCCACAAGGGTTTGTCGCAGGCAGCCTAAGAGCCTGAGAGACGCAGGAGGAGCTTTCCATGTCCGTCATACCCACGGTGCTCGACCAGTCGTCAAGAGGCGAGCGCGCCTACGACATCTACTCGCTGTTGCTGCGGGAGCGGATCGTTTTCCTCGGCCAAGAGGTCGACGACCAGATTGCCAACCTGCTGGTGGCGGAGCTGCTCTACCTGGACAGCACCGACCCCGGGAAAGACATTTTCCTGTACATCAACTCGCCGGGCGGCCTGTCCTACGCCGGGATGGCCATTTACGACACGATGCAACACGTCAGTTCCGAAGTCTCGACCGTGTGTGTGGGAATGGGTATGTCGGCCGCGGCCATGATCCTGTGCGGGGGCGCCACCGGCAAACGGCTGGCCACCCCGAACGCGAAGATCATGATCCATCAGGGGACCGCCGGGACCAGGGGGGCGCCGAGGGACATGGAGATACACCTGCGAGAGGTCCTGGCCACCACCAAGCGAATGGCGCAGATCATCTCGTACCACTCGGGACGCCCTCTGGAGCAGGTCGAGCGCGATATCGACCGCGATTTCTTCATGACCGCCGAACAGGCCAAGGAATACGGTCTTATCGACGAGGTCATCTCGCCCAGGCGTGGTATTTCCGCTGAGCTGCTGGCGGCCGCTGACAGGGCGGCCGAGGAAGTCGCCGCCGCCGTCTGACCCTTCGGGGGCGCAGCAACCTTCGGCCAGCACCCGCCAAGCTTGCCGGGGTCCCAGGAAAACAACTGTTGTGCCGGCCGGCCGCCCCGCCGGCTCGGCACCCTCAGGCTCCTTGCTCCGCGGCGCCTGTGAGCCTAGAGTCAAAGTAGCAACCCACTGGTCAGCGAAGTCCGGTGAGAACCCGGCGCTGTCCCGCAACTGTCGTCCTTCTGTCTATCCGGACAAGAGGGCAAGCCAGGTCGCCTGGTCAGTGGGGGGTGACAAAGCACGTCGAGGCAACGAGCTTGTCGCAGGGCCCACCCCCTGTCCCCGGTCAAACCTCGACCAACAAAAGAGGGAATTTGGCTATGGGACAAAGACAGGGGCGGCGTACCCCGCTCGGACGGGCCGCACTTCCAACGGGTTTCCACCTTTTATTGGCCCAGCGGGGCCGAGGTCCATGGGCGTCCCCGAGATGGGCCAGGATTTTCGTCGTAGTTGCGGCGCTAATGTTTGCCGCCACTTCGGTGGACGTTTCTCCCGCCTCCGCCACAAAGCCGCCATTGGCGGCCGTCCCGGCGGCGGCCGTGTTCCCGGTGTCTGTACATAGCGGCGACGGGACCGTCCGGATCGCAGCCAAACCGGAGCGGATCTTGTCACTATCGGCCAGCGCCACCCAGATGCTGTACGCCATCGGAGCGGGAGGACAGGTCGTCGGCGTCGACAAGTACTCGACCTACCCGGCCGGTGCGCCGCGCACGAAGTTCACCGGTTACGAGTCAAGTGCCGAAGATTATCTTTACCTCAAGCCCGACCTGGTTATCTTGGCGTTCCAGACCGGGACGCTCATACAGCAGCTGCAGGCCTTGCATATCCCGGCATTGTTACTGCCTCCCGCCACCGGGATGGCCGGTGTCGATAACCAGTTGGCGGAGCTCGGGATGGCCACCGGCCATGCGGCGGGCGCCCGCAGCGCCGGCTCGTCTCTCGCCAGCGACCTTGGCGCCGCCACCCGCAGCGCTGGGAACGCAGGTCGGGGAAAGACTTATTACATCGAGGTCGACCCCACCTATTACACGGCGACGTCAAAAACGTTCATCGGGGCCGAGTTTTCGCTCTTCGGCATGCACGACATCGCCGACGGCGCCGGGCACGGTTCGGCCTACCCGCAAATCTCGCCCGAGTACATCTTGAAAGAAAACCCGGATTATGTTTTCCTGGCCGACACGGTGTGTTGTCATGAGACGGCGGCTTCTTTCGCCAAACGGCCCGGCTTTACCGCTCTCAGTGCGGTGCGCCTCGACCACGTGATCGGGGTGAACGACTCGGTCGCATCCCAGTGGGGCCCGCACACCATCGAAGTATTCGTAGCCCAGTTGGCCAGAGTCCTGCGCTCATGAGCGTCCTGGCCGCCGAGCGGCACGAGCGGCAGGAGAAAGCGCCGGGCCTTTTCGACATCGAAGAGGCGCCACCCGGCCCGCTTTACCCGACTCGGCTGCGGGCCGTCCATGTCGCCCTGGGCTTGGGTTTCCTTCTGGCGGCGGCCATCGCCAGCATCCTCGTCGGCCCGGCCGACCTGGCCCCGGGGGCCGTCCTGGCCGAGGTGGTGAGCAAGCTCCCCCTGGTCCACATCCACCCCGGCCTGTCCGAGACCGGCGCCATCGTCGTCTGGCAGTTGCGCATGCCGCGGATGGTCCTGGGCGGACTGGTGGGGGCCATGCTGGCTCTGGCTGGCGCCTCCTACCAGGGTGTGTTCTCGAACCCACTGGCCGACCCTTACCTGCTCGGCATCGCCTCGGGCGCCGGCCTCGGCGCCACGCTGGTAATCGTCGAGGGCCCGCTTCTCGGACAGGTTCCGACCGACGCCCTCCCGGTGGCCGCTTTCGCCGGTGGCGTCGTGGCCGTGGCGGCCACCTTCGCTCTCGGCCGGGCCCGCGCCGCCGGCCGCTCCGCCGCCTCGATGCTCCTCGCCGGAGTGGCGGTGGCCGCTTTCTTCACCGCGGTGCAGACTTTTCTTCTGCAGCAGAGCTCTCCCGGCGACCTGACCGTCGTTTACAGCTGGATCCTGGGCGGTTTGGCCACCGCGGGATGGAGCCAGGTAGTGATGGTCCTTCCGTATATAGGCGTAGCCGTCGCTGTGCTGGTCGCCGCTCGCCGGCTGCTGGACGTCCTGGCCGTCGGTGACGAAGAGGCCACGAGCCTGGGCGTGCGGGCCGAACGCGTCCGGCTGGTGGTCATAATCGCCGCCACCCTGGGCACTGCGGCGGCGGTCTCGGTCAGCGGGCTCATCGGGTTCGTCGGCATAATCGTGCCTCACACCATCCGCCTCCTGGCCGGCCCGAGTTACCGCCGCATACTCCCGCTGTCGGTCCTGTTTGGCGCCGGGTTCCTCATCTTTGCAGACCTCATTGCCCGCACCGTTATTTCGCCCGGGGAGGTCCCGCTGGGAGTGGTGACGGCGTTCTTGGGTGCCCCGTTCTTCCTGGTCGTCCTGCGCCAGTCGAGGCGGTTGACCTGAAATGCTGGACATCGAAAACGTCTCGGTCGTCCTCGGCGGCGTTAGCGTCCTGTCCGGCGTCTCGGCCAGAGTCGAGCAAGGCGGTTGGCTGGGCGTCATCGGCCCGAACGGGGCCGGCAAATCGACCCTTGTCCGGGCGGTCGCCGGCCTCCTCTCGTACCAGGGCGAGGTCCGCATTGGCGGCAGTGACCACGGGAGCTCCGACCACCGTGCCCGGGCGCGCTCTGTGGCCTACGTACCGCAACGGCCGGTCCTGCCTCGCTCGATGAGCGTCACCGACTACGTGCTGCTCGGGCGCTCAGCGCATCATTCCTACCTGGCCCCGAGACAGCCCGGGACCGGAGGGTGGCGGCGGCGGTGCTCGATCGCCTCGACCTCAACGCCTTCGCCCGGCGGCCACTGGGGGAGCTGTCCGGAGGCGAGGCGCAGCGGGTGGTGCTGGCCCGCGCTCTAGTTCAGGAGGCACCCGTCCTGGCGATGGACGAACCGACCACCTCGCTGGACCTCGGCCACGCCCAGCTCGTACTCGAGCTGACCGACCAGCTTCGCCGGGAAAAAGGCCTTTGCGTGCTGTGCGCCATCCATGACCTCACACTGGCGGCGCAGTTCGCCGAACGCCTGCTTGTCCTGTCTGAAGGGCGAGCGGTGGCCGCAGGCCCGCCACGTGATGTGCTGACCGAACAGAACGTGTGGCGGTTTTTCGGGGCCGAAGTCGAAGTCCTGGCCGGCCGGTCCGGACTCGTCGTCTCTCCAGTTCGTCGCTCGGGTCGCCTGGCTCGGGACCGTGCCTCCTAACCCCAAGATGCTGGCCCAAAAGCGCCTTTCAGTACCAAGAACCTTTCCGCCCGACACGAGGTGAACCATCATGTCAACCGACCCTTCCGAGCAGCCCCCTACTACGGCCCCACCGCAAGCCACGCGGCGGGCCCCGTCGCTCGTGCTCATTGCCACAGGAGACGGGAAAGGCAAGACGACGGCGGCCATGGGCACGGCCCTCCGCGCCCTGAGCCGGGATTGGAAGGTCTGCGTCGTCCAGTTCCTCAAGTCAGGCAAGTGGAAATCGGGTGAGGCCCGTATGTTGAGCGACCTCGGGGCGGAGTGGCACGCAATGGGCGACGGGTTCACGTGGGAGGTCGACGACCTGGAGCATTCGGCCGAGATGGCCAGGTCGGCGTGGGCGGTAGGCAAAGACGCCATCGGCTCGGGCCGATATCAGCTGGTCGTCCTGGACGAGATCACGTACCCCGTCAATTGGGGATGGCTGGACGCAGCCGACGTGACCGCTTCGATAGCTTCGCGACCTAGCAAGGTCAACGTTTTCGTCACGGGCCGGGACGCTCCCGCCTCTCTGGTAGAGATCGCCGACACGGTCACCGACATGCACAATGTGAAGCACGCCTACGAGGCCGGGATCCGGGAGGCCAAGGGGATCGACTTTTGACCTTGACCGTCCTCATCGGGGGCGCCCGCAGCGGGAAGTCGGCGCTGGCCGTACGGCTGGCCTCGGCGGGGCCCTCCCCGACCACTCTCTTGGCCACCGGTGAGCCCCTCGACGACGAGATGGCCGAACGCATAGCCGCCCACCGTTCCGAGCGGCCATCCTCGTGGGCCACCGTCGAAGAGCCGCTGGACCTCGAAGCGGCCCTGGCTGCCACCGCAGATAACGGCACCGTTGTCATTGACTGCCTCACCCTCTGGGTGGCGAACCTGATAGGAACGGGCCGCACAGATGCCGAAATCGTCGGGAGTGCCAGGAAAGTGGCTGCTCGCGCCGGCGAACGGCCTGGCAAAGTGATCGTTGTGTCGAACGAGGTCGGGGCGGGGATAGTCCCGGGCGACCCCTTGTCCCGTCGCTACCGGGATCTCTTGGGGCGCGTCAACGCCGTGTTCGCGGAACAGGCCGCAGACGCGTTCCTAGTGGTTGCGGGTCGGGTCCTGCCCTTGATGCCGGCGGGGCCGACGTCACCGATGATCGTGCAAGCGGGTGCGAAGGCGCCCGGTTTATGAGCGCGGCGTCGGAACTCCGCGCCGCAGTTGCATTTCTCACCCCGCTCCACCTGACCCCGGCGGGTACGGCTCCTCCCCCGCCGACGCCCCGCAGCATGGCCTACTTCCCCCTGGTCGGTGGGGCCATCGGGGCTCTGGTCGGCCTGACGTGGCGACAAGCCCGCCGCACGTTCCCGCCGCTGCTGTCCGCGGCACTGGCCGTCGCGGCCGACTGCGCCCTCACCGGCGCCCTGCATCTTGACGGTCTGGCCGACACGGCTGACGGGCTGCTGGCCCACGTCCCCAGCAAGGACCGCCTCGAGATCATGGCCGAACCCGGGACCGGCTCGTTTGCGGCTGTCGCGGTGGGACTGGCGCTGTTGACCCGAGCCGCCTCACTGGCGGCCCTCGAGCCGTCGCCGGCGCTGCTGGCGGCGCTGTACTGTTCGTCCCGTTCTGTGATGGTGATCGGGAGCCGGTGGTTGCCTTATGCCCGACGGGACGGCCTGGTGTCCGCCTTTCTCCCCGAGAGCGCAAGCCACGGCCAGGTCGACTGGTCTCTGGTCGCCGCCGCCGTGGGGGCGTTGGGGGCGCTGGGGTTGGCAGGGGCGGTGGCGGGCCGGAGGGGCGCGGCGGGGGTCGTGGCCGGTTGGGGAACGGCCGCTTTGGTGTTCGAATCCTCCCGCAGGAGAGTCGGTGGCTATACCGGCGACGTCCTCGGTGCCGCCGGCGTCTGCTGCGAGACCTGTGCCCTGGTGGTGGCGGCGGGGACCGTCCCCGCCCCCCGAGGCCGTGGTTAGGGCGGAGGGCCGCCCAGGCCCCGCCGCGGCGCCCGCTTGGGCTCGGCCCGTCCCTGTTGTCGGCGACACCACATCGGCCGCCGACCGCGCTGCCCACCCTGAGTCGTGGCGTTTCGGTGACAGCGAGCGCCGGGCGTTCTACGACATCGTCATGGCCCGCCGGGACATAAGGCGGTTCCGGCCCGACCCTCTCGACCCCAACCTGGTGGAGCGAGTCCTCACGGCGGCTCATGCCGGACCGTCGGTGGGGCACTCCCAGCCGTGGCGGTTCCTGCTCGTGACCGCGGCAGAGACCCGTGAGCGGGCGGCCGTTATCGCCGAACGGGAGCGCCAGCGCCAGGCCAACCTGCTGGTCGAGGACGCACGGCGCCGGATGCTCGACCTGCAGTTGGACGGGATCCGCGAGGCGCCTTTGGGTGTCGTCGTGTGTTGCGACCGGAGAGCGGCCCCAGCCGCGGTGTTGGGTCGGGCCACGTTCACCGACGCCGACATGTGGTCCTGTGCGTGCTCCATTGAGAACCTGTGGCTGGCGGCCAGGGCCGAGGGCCTCGGTCTCGGGTGGGTGACCTTGTTCCCACCGGACGAGTTGGCCTCCCTGGTTGGGTTACCCACGGGCGTCGAGACACTGGGCTGGCTGTGTGTGGGCTGGCCTGACGAGCTGCCGCCGGCCCCTGGCCTCGAGCGGGCCGGCTGGTCCCGGCGAGTGCCATTGGAGACGGTGGTGCTCCACGAGCGCTGGGAGCCGGGCGCTAAACCGCCGGCCGCACCCGAGCTACGGGCTCCCGACCAGGGGGCAGTTGTGGGTGCCCGGGACACGGCCGATACATTGCTCACCCCGCCGGGGTCGCTCGGTGTGCTCGACCGGGCACTGGACCGCCTGGTGGCGCTGGGTACCAGCGCGGTCGAAACGGCCAGTCTGGTGCTGGTGGCCGCCGACCACCCGGTCACCAGGTACAGAGTGTCGACCTATCCCTCCACGGTCACGCGCGAAGTACTCGAGGCGACCGTGGTGGGCGAGTCGCTCGGCGCGGCAGCGGCCCGGGCCGGCGGTCTGGCCGTGGTGGCGGTGGACGCCGGGGTCGATGGGGAACTGGTGGCCGGGGCGCTCGACCTCCGCCCGTGTGGCCACCGCGGCGACCTGGTGGCCGAGGACGCGTTGACGGCGGCCGACGTCGGCCGGCTGCTGCAGCTGGGCCAGGAAATCGGTCGCGGCACCGAAGCCCAGGTGCTGGCGCTCGGCGAGGTGGGGGTAGGCAACACGACCGTGGCCGCCGCCCTGACCTCGCTGCTCTTGGGCCTCGACCCCAGCGAGACCGTCGGGCTGGGAGCCGGCGGTGACAGCGCCACGCTCGATCGCAAGCGCCGGGTAGTAGAGGCCGCCGTCCGGCGCGCCCGGGCACGCATCGGAGAACGGCCCAGCCCGCTGGAGGCGTTGGGGGCAGTGGGCGGGCCTGAGTTCGTCGTCCTGGCCGGCGTGGTCCTGGGGGCCGCTCAGAAGGGGCGGCCCACCGTCATCGACGGGTTGGCCACCTCGGTGGCCGCCCTCTGCGCGGTGCGACTAGAGCCGGGGGCAGCCGCATCCCTCGTCGCCGGCCAGCGGAGCCGGGAGGCTGCGCACGGGAGCGTCTTGGAGCAGCTCGGTCTCGAACCGCTGCTCGACCTCAGGATGCGGGCGGGCGAAGGAGTAGGGGCCGTCCTCGCCACTCAGCTTTTAGCCAACGGGCTGAAGATGCGGGCTCTGGCCGGCAGAGTGGCGACCGGTGTCACCCCGCGGGCACGAACGACTTGAAGGCGTCCGTGGTCGCGCTCGGGAACCGGGTGGCGAAGTCGAGGATCCGGGCATAGGTGGGTGCCACCCGGATGCGGGCAAAGCTAAACCCCATCTTCTCCAGGTGCGCCACCCAGGCCTGGGTGAAGTCACGGCCGGCGTAACGTTCTCCGGCGGCGACGTACTCACCCGGGACCCCGTCCTGGCGCTCAACTTTGGCATTGCCCCTCAACATCAAGGCGTGATAAGGCCAACCTCCGGCGGAGTCGATCGATATAGCCACTTGAGGCCTGGACTCAAGGACTGCGACCTTGGGCGCTTGGACCGGGGACGCCATGACCACTTCCGACCCGTTCCAGTGGAACCATATGGGGACGACCCGGGGCGACCCGTCCCTCCATGTGTACGCAAGCCGGGCCAGCTCGGTAGAGGTAAGGAGCTCCTGGGCAATCTTGTCGTTGAGCACGTCCTGGACGTTCATTTTCGTTGCCAACTCCTCTCTTGTCTTGCCTGAAATGGGCGGGCGGACGCGCGAACGCTAACACCGGCCGAAGTAGCGGGCCCCGAAAACGAGCCAACCGATGAGTTGGCGCCGGCCCGGACGTCGTGTTCGCATGGCTACCGCTCTGTTGAGCCGCGGGGGCGACGTAGCATGCGAGGTTGTGACGGTCAGCCCCAGCGCACTTGCACCCCAAGAACTCGATGCTCACCGGCGGGAGCTCACTGCTTACTGCTACCGGATGCTCGGGTCCGGGTTCGACGCCGACGACGCCGTCCAGGAGACGCTGGTGCGGGCGTGGAAGGCAAGCGATACGTTCGAAGGGCGCTCCAGCGTCCGTTCGTGGTTGTACCGCATCGCCACCAACGTGTGCCTGGACATGCTCAGGGCCCGTCAACGCCGGGCCCGGCCGATGGAACTCGGCCCGTCGCGTCCCCCGGTCGATGCGTCGCTCGAGATATTCCTGCCCGAGGGCTCATGGGTCTCCCCCATCGCCGACGACCGGGTCCTCCCGCTCGAAGCCGACCCCGCCCAACTGGCCGAGGAACGCGAGACCATCCGCCTGGCGTTCATCGCCGCCTTGCAGCACCTGCCGGCCCGCCAGCGGGCCGCCCTGGTCCTGTGCGAGGTACTGCGGTGGCAAGCCTCTGAGGTGGCTGAACTGCTGGACACGAGCGTGGCTGCGGTGAACAGCGCCTTGCAGCGCGCCCGGGCCACGCTGGCCACACTCGACACCGGCCCGGGCCAACCCGTGATGGACGCCGGCCAGCGCCAGCTGCTGGCCAGGTACGTCGACGCCTTTGAGCGCTTCGACATCGACGAGCTGGTAGGCCTGCTGCACAAGGACGCCGTCCAGTCGATGCCTCCTTACGCCATGTGGCTCCTGGGGCGAGACGACATCGGCCGTTTCATGGTCGGTCCCGGGCACGGTTGCCACGGTTCAAAACTGGTGCCCGTCCACGCCAACGGGTCGCCCGCCTTCGGTCACTACAAGCCGGGCACGCACGGTGGTTACACCCCGTGGGCGATCGTGGTGATCGAGATCTCAGGGGACGGAATCTCCGGCATCCATTCCTTCCTCGAGGCCGAGAAGCTCTTCCCCGCTTTCGGCCTGCCGCTCGAACTCTCTGCGTAAACCGATCAGTTCGAGCAAGCCGCCGAGAGCGTCAGACACTTCCTCCAGGCGTAAACGGTCACCGCCGCGGCGGCACACGAGTTGGAGGCGAGCCAACGTGTCGACCGTGCTGAGGTCAGGTGGCCCTGGCCCGAACAACCAGGCGACGTCGTGGCTCCCGTCCGCCCTGATGATGACCAGGCGAGCATACGGGTGGGCACCCGGTCGCTCGAGCGAGGGGGGCAGACCGTGTCGGGGGGCATCCGACCACTGCCGTAGGGGCGCGTCATTGACACCTCTCCCCTCGTCTGGTCCAGGCAGCATCTCTAAACCTGACGAAACGGAGGTCGACAAATCAGCGCGACGAATGCTTGGGCGCCAAGTTTGGGCGCCCTAAGGCGCGGATGCTGCCGGCAAAAAGCGGGCGCTCAGGTAGCGCTGGCCGGCGGGGCGCCCAGGTCGGGTATGGGGAGCCGCACCCCGCCCCGGCGGGCGGACTGGTGGGCGACCACACCTGGCAGAGTAAAACTGGCCGCCACCCAGGCATTGACCGGGGGCAGCGTCTTGGTGGTCACCGCCCGCACGAAATCCTCAGCGAGGAAATGGTGAGATCCTTCATGGCCGGTCGGGAGCCCGTCGTAACTGCGAGGCAGCCGGTTGCGGTCGTGCACCCGGGCGAAACCATAACCGGGTTGTCCTTCGGCCAGCGGCGCAGGGGCCAGGAGCTCGGAAACGTCGGTGACGCTGGTTTTGTCCTGCCAAACGCTTACCTCTGCCAATTGCTCGAAACTGGCCTCGGTCCCAAAATACCGGTACCGCGATTCGCGTATGTGGGATGGGTAGCCCACCCGGCGCATCTCATTTATGCGCATAATCCCGCCGTCGGCCAGCTCGAACAAGGCCGTCGCGTTACTGAAGTCATTATCGAACATACTGACCGAGCGGTCGAAAACGCCGTCACCGCGGTCGTCCCGCACGGCCAGGCAACTGACAGACACGGCCCGTTGGCCGAGGACTGACAGCACCCCTCCTATTGAATGAGTCGGGTAGAGCATGGGTGGGAAACTGGCCGTTTCTTTCCACTGGTCGCCGCCGCTGAAACGGTAGGCGTCGTAGAAACCGAGGTCCATATCATGGACGTAATCACCCTCGGTATAAAAAATGCGGCCGAAATCGCCCGCTGATTTGCGCTGCCGGGCGTAAACGGCGGCCGGGTAGTAATAACTGGTCTCCCCCATCATGTACACGAGGCCGGTGGCGCGGACCGCGTCCAGGATCTCCCGGATCTCGACTTCGCTAATCCCCATCGGCACCGCCGAGTAGACGTGTTTGCCGGCTTCGAGGGCCTCCAGCACCAGGGGGCCGTGTGTCCAGCGCTGAGTGAAAATGGCCACGCAGTCGCAGTCCGATTGGAGCATGGCGTCGAAAGACGGGAGCGTGCCGTCCAGGCCGAACTGGCTGGCGGCCCGTTCCATACGGCCCGGCTGGTGGTCAGTGACAAAGACTCGGTCTACGTCGGGATGGGAGCGGAACAACGGCAGGAAACTGTCCGAAAACTGCCCTGCTCCGACAACTCCGATCGTGATCCCCACAGGCCGCGCTCCCTTCGTGCCATGGTCGCCGGCCGTCGTGAAGTTGCGGGCGGGCAACCGGTGATTTCCTCATGACCCTAATGTGCCGACCGCCGCGACCGGTCCGAGGAGCGCAGCCGGCGACGGGCCGCCGGCCTATGGCGCCCCGCGGCCTCGTCGTCCGGTCCGATGTGCCGGCTCTTTCGCCGGAGGTGGTTGACCAGTCCGCTAGAGTTCGGGACCGTTTGCCTCAGCCGGGCCCGAAGAACGCCAGCACGAACCCGGCCAGCGCCAGGAACAAAGTGGCGATGGTCATCGGGCGGAACACCCTCTCGCCTAGCAGCCCCTCTTCGTCCCGGCTGGCTGTCGCAGAGGTAAACAGGAGCAGGCCGACCGCCCAGACGATCCCCGCCACGGCGATGCCGGCCACGGCCAGGAGTTCGCCGGCCGTTTCGATGGGCCAAAGGTGGCGTAGTAAAACGGCAGCGCAGACCACAAGGGCGAGACCGGAGCGGTTCCAGGACAAGACGGTGCGTTCACGGGCCAAACCACGCCCGCCGGGGCGGCCCGCCTCGACCGGGCCGGTGGCGCCTCCCTGCGCTGTCGGATCGCCCACGTGCCTCAGCCTTCCCCGAAGGCCGAGACCACCACGGCCATGACTCCGACGACGACGATGCCCACTGTGAGGACGATGGGCATGCTCGACGCCGGGAGGGGCTCCCCTCGCTTCATGGCCCGCTGATTGGCCCGCCAATGGCGGTAGCTTTCGGCCGCCACCACTGCGCCCAAGGCTATGAGGGGTAACCCGAGCAACCGCCGCCCACCCGACACCGACAGCCGGGGCAATAGTTGAGTGGCAGCCACCCCGGTGGCGATGAGAGCGAGGGCGGTTCGGTTCCAGGCCAGGAAAGTCCGTTCATTGGCGTACGTGAAACGGACGTCGGGTTCGTCGTCCCGGGCCTTTGGTTCCGGCACGTCGGTCATCGAGACCTCCAACTCGCTCGGGGCGCCTTGGCGTTTGATGAATGAAACCACAACCGCTACGGGCGCCCCGCCATACCGGCTGAGTGACGTCGACGGGCGGCCAGTGTCAGGCGTGGGTGTCAGGCCAGCCAGCCCGGCCGTACCAAACCGGTTTCGTACGCAAAGACGACGAGCTGGGCTCGGTCCCGGGCTCCCAGCTTGGTCATGGCCCGGCTGACGTGGGTGCGAGCCGTAGCCGGGCTCATGAAGAGCTGCTCGGCGATCTCCTCGTTGGTCAGGCCGCCGGCCACCAGGGCTACCACCTCGCGCTCGCGTTCGGTGAGGACGCCGAGCTCTGCGGCGGGACGGGGGGCTTTGGAACGCGACGCGAACTCCGCGATCAGGCGCCTCGTCATACTCGGCGAGATGAGCGAGTCTCCTGCTGCCACTACCCGGACGGCAGTCACTAGGTCCACTGGCTCGGTGTCCTTCACCAAGAACCCGCTGGCGCCGAAGCGCAAGGCCTCGAAGAGGTACTCGTCGAGTTGGAACGTGGTGAGGATGACGATGCGCACACGCTCTAAACGGGGGTCGGCGGTGATCTCGCGAGTGGCCTGGAGGCCGTCGAGCACCGGCATCCGGATGTCCATGAGGACGACGTCGGGTTTCAGCGTCTTGGCCAACGAGACAGCCTCAGCCCCGTCCGCCGCCTCGCCCACCACCTCGATGTCTTCCCTGGCGTCCAGCAGCGCCTTGAAACCGGCCCTGACCAGAGCCTGGTCGTCGGCGACCAGGACCCGGATCACCTCCGGTCCCCGGGTGGGCCAAGACGCATAGGCGTGGGAAGAGGAAGGGCGGCTTTAACCGCGAACCCGCCTCCAGGGCGGGGCCCCGCCTCGAGCTGGCCGCCGAGGATGGACGCTCTTTCCCGCATGCCGGCGATGCCGCTGCCGCTCCCGGCAGCTGACTTGCCGTTGCCGTCCGTGGCGCGCCCGCTGTCCAGCACCTCGACGCAGAGACGGTCGGGCTCGTACGACAGCCGGACCAGTGCTGTGGCCGGGCCGGCGTGGCGCGTCACGTTGGTGAGGGACTCCTGCACGATCCGGTAAGCGGCGACGTCAACCGCGGTGGGGAGGGGGCGCCGCTCTCCGGTCACCTCTTCGGTCACTGACAGCCCGGCCGCCCGCGTGAGGTCCAGGAGTTCCGGCAACCGTTCGAGACCCGGTGCTGGCGACCGGGGCACGTCCTCGCCCGCTTGCCTCAGGGCCACCAGCATCGTGCGCAGTTCTTCGAGCGCTTCTTTGGAGACCGTCTTGATGGCCGTGAGCGAGGCCCGGGCCTGCTCCGGGTGAGTGTCCATGAGGTCCAGCCCCACCCCGGCCTGCACGTTTATGAGCGAAATATTGTGGCCGATCATGTCGTGCAGGTCACGGGCGATACGCAGGCGTTCCTCGGCGGCACGCCGTTGGCCCTCGAGTTCGCGGGCGGCCCTGGCTTTCGCCAGGTTCTCGAGGTACATGCGCCGGATTTCGGCCACCACTACCAAGACGAGCAGCCAGGCGGCCAGCAGAAGGGCCTGGTCGAGCGAGGCCACCGGCTGGCCGTACACCAGCGGTCCCAACCAGTTGGAGCAGACGTAACCCACCACCACCACTGACCAGGCCGCTCGCCGATGACCACCAGTGGCGGCGGTAAAGAAGGCCACTATGAGGCTCAGGTAGCCGGCCCACTGCCCGGACGAGCCCAGAGTGGCGGCAAAGGTGACCCATAACACCGCCACGGGGTGGCGACGGCGGGCCACCAGCGCCAATGGCCCCACGATGAGCAACACCCAGTTGATGGCGCCGACGTCGACCTGATGGTGCTGGTGGTGCCAGGCGGAACCGACGCCGCCGGCTATCTGGAGGACGCCGACTACGACCGGCAGGGCCATGTCGCGCCTCCAGGAGAGCCCCCAAGGCAGCCGGCCCCATTTCGAAGCGAACCGGTCCCAGAACGGCTGGTGGTCTACGACCTCGCCCATCGCGGCCCAAGGTACCGGGACCGCGGCCAGCCCACATCGCACCCCGGACGGCTTGCGGGCTGCGCTTACCGTCGTACGTAGCTACCCGTTGCTGCAACCGGTGGCGTAGGCCAATACTCGCCCGCCACCCGACGACGGGAAGGACGAGGGGGGTGACGATGATCTCATGCGAAACAAAGAAAGAACCCGGGGTCAAGAATGCCAGAGCCCAGAATGCCGGGGCCCAGAATGCCGGGGCCAGAATGCCGGGGCCCAGAATGCCGGGGCCCAGAATGCCGGGGCCAGAATGCCCGTGATCGAGTTCGAGGGCGTGACGAAGCGCTTCGGGGCCGTGGTGGCGGTCGACGGGCTCAGCTTCTCAGTCGAGCAGGGCAACGTCGTCGGCTTCCTCGGCCCGAACGGGGCCGGCAAAACCACCACCTTGCGCATACTGCTCGGGCTCGTGGAGCCGACTGCCGGACGCGCCGTCGTCAACGGCCGTTTGTACCGGCAACTGCCCAAACCGATGGGCGTCGTCGGGGCGGTGCTCGAATCTTCAGGGGCCTACCCGGGCCGCACGGCCCGCAACCATCTGCGCGTTGCGGCGCTGGTGGGCGACGTACGCCCCTCCCGTGTCGACGAGGTCCTCGACCTCGTGGGCTTGACTGACGCTGCTGACCGGCGGGTGGGCAAATTCTCGCTGGGGATGCGCCAGCGGTTAGGCCTGGCTACCGCACTGCTGTGCGAACCAGAGATCCTGATACTCGACGAACCAGCCAACGGGCTCGACCCCGAGGGTGTCCACTGGCTACGAAGGCTGTTGCGGGGCCTGGCGGCCGAAGGTCGCACCGTCCTGGTTTCCAGTCACATCCTTTCGGAGGTGGCCCAGACGGTCGACAGCGTGGTCATTGTCAACCACGGCCGCCTGGTAGCCCACTCCTCCCTCGCCGAACTGACGTCGGTTGCGGCGGGCGTCATCCGCGTCCGAACATCGAGGGCGGATGCGCTGCGTGATGCTCTGGCGGCCAAGGGCGCCCGCGCCCAGCTCATCGGCCCGGACCAGGTCGAGGTGGCCGGGGCTACTGGCGAGCAGGTGGGGATGCTGGCCGCCGAGCGAGGCATCCCCATTTTCGAGACGGCGACCGACGCGGCGGACCTGGAAAGCATCTTTCTCCGGTTGACAGCGGCGGGTGCAAGCAAGACCGCAAGCGCAAATGCCAGCCGGGCGATGGCCCGATGACCCGCCTTATTCGCGCCGAGCTGCTGAAGTTACGCACGGCACGAGTCAACTACGGCTTGTTGCTCACCTCAGCCGGGCTCACGGCCCTGTTCGCCACGCTCGAAGCGGTACGGGCCGGAGATGGGACGAGCGCCGTGGCGCCCATCTCGACCGCGTCGGGACTGACGACGGTCACTACCGTTACCGGTTTCTCCATGCTCCTCTCGGCGGTCCTGGGCGTCGTCATGGCTAGCGGGGAGTTCCGTCACAATTCCGCCACCCTTACCTACCTGGGGACGCCGGACCGTACCCGGGTACTCGCGGCCAAGGCGGTGGCGGCCGCGGGTGCCGGGGCCATTTTCGGCCTCGTGAGCAGCGTTATTGCCACCGCTTTCGGTCTTGGCTTCGTCGCTGGCCAGGGAGACCAGGTAGCTCTGGGGACGGGCGCCTTGGTGGGACATGCAGCCGGCGCGGTCCTGGCGGCCGCCTTGCTGGCCGTAGTCGGAGTAGGGCTCGGGTCCCTGGTCCGCTCTCAACTGGCCGGGGTGATGGGCATCTTTGTATGGGGCGTCGTGGTCGAATCCGTGATCGGAGGTCTGTTCACCTCGGTCCGGCCGTACCTCCCCTACACGGCGGCGACCACAATGGCGGGAGCCCAGCTGGGAGGAGCCGCGTTCGGCCCTGCCCATGACCTCTCAGGAGGAGGGGCACTGTCGTTTGCCGCCGCCGCGGTGCTGGTGGCCGGGGTCGCGGGTGCCCTTTCGTTGGTGGCTTCCCGGACCACCGTGCTCCGGGACGTGACCTGAACTGCCCAGGCAGGACCGCCCGTTTGAGCCGACGAGACCGGTCCTTCGAGGCTGTCCGGGAAGGAAACAGGCGGTTTTGCAGTTACATAGATGTATTCATTGACGTCGATGTGACGTCTCGAGACCGGAGACAAGAAGAAAACATGGCTCAGATGACCCAGACCCTGCCCCTGCTGCCGTTGACATCGGGTGTCATTCTGCCGGGGATGGTCTTCACCATGGCCCTCGAGACAGAGGAAGCTCGAGTGGCAGTCGAAGCTGCAGGTTCGGCCGGAGGACGGCTGGTGTTGGTGCCCCACATAGACGGGCGTTACGCGGTGGTCGGTGTGGTGGCCGAGATCGTAGAGCGGGGTGAAATCCCCGGCGGGCCGCCAGCCATGATCGTGCGCGGCCTGGAGCGGGCCGCCATTGGGACCGGCGTCCCGGGGACCGGCCAGGCCCTGTGGGTCCAGGTCGAACCGATAAGTGAGGGCCCGGCGACGGACAACGTCACCGAGCTGGCCCGCGAGTACCGCGCTGTGCTCGAGAACATCCTGCTCTCCCGGGGCGCCCGGCAACTCGCCGAACGGCTACGGGACGTCACCGAGCCGTCACAGGTCGCCGACCTGGCGGGGTACTCGCCAGACCTTTCGCTGGCCCAGAAGGTACAAGTGCTGGAAACGATCAACGTCGAGGAACGTCTGCGTTTGGTGCTCGGTTGGCCCGGGACACCTTGGCCGACCTCACTCTGCGCCAGCAGATCAAGAGCAGCGTCGAGGAGGGGATGGAGAAGACCCAGCGGGAGTTCTTGTTGCGCCGGCAGCTCGAGGCCATCCGCAAGGAACTGGGCGAGCTCGAAGGCACGTCAGATGACGGGACCCCCGAGCACTACCGTTCGGTGATCGCCGGCCGTGACCTGCCCGACGCCGTACGTACGGCGCTGGAGCGGGAGCTGACCAAGCTCGAACGGATGAGCGAGCAGAGCCCGGAGCAGGGCTGGGTGCGTACGTACATCGACACCGTGCTGGAAATTCCCTGGGGGGTCACCTCCGAAGACCGCCTGGACGTGAACGAGGCGGCCCGCGTCCTCGATGAGGACCACGACGGCCTGAAGGACGTCAAGGAGCGGATCCTCGAGCACTTGGCCGTGCGGGCGCTGCAGGCCGAGCGCGGCCTAGTGCCGGTCGGCGGCCGCGGGGCCGGGGCCACTCTGGCACTCGTCGGCCCGCCGGGCGTGGGCAAGACCTCGCTTGGAGAGTCAGTGGCCCGTGCCCTCGGGCGCAAGTTCGTGCGCGTCTCGCTCGGCGGGGTGCACGACGAGGCCGAAGTGCGCGGCCACCGCCGGACCTACGTCGGGGCACAACCCGGCCGGTTGGCCCGTGCGTTGCGGGAGGCCGGGACCATGAACCCGGTGATCGTCCTCGACGAGGTGGACAAGGTGGGCTCGGACTACCGTGGTGACCCGTCCTCGGCCCTGCTCGAAGTCCTCGACCCGGCCCAGAACCACACCTTCCGTGACCACTATCTCGAGGTAGAGCTGGACCTATCCAAGGTCCTCTTCATCGCTACGGCTAACGTGACCGAGACCATCCCGGGACCGTTGCTGGACCGGATGGAGGTAATCCGGATAGACGGCTACACCGAAGAGGAAAAGCTGGCTATTGCCCGCCATCACCTCCTCCCCCGCCAGCTGGAGCGGGCTGCCCTCCGGCCCGACGAAGTGGCAGTGACAGACGAGGCGCTGAGAGCGGTGTCCGCCGACTACACCCGGGAGGCCGGGGTGCGCAACCTCGAGCGTGAGCTCGGACGGCTGATGCGCAAGCTGGCGACGAAGCTGGCCGCCGGCTCAGTGGAGGCGCCCGTAGTTGTGGACGCCGCCGACGTGGCCAAATGGCTCGGGCGGCCCCGGTTCTTCTTCGAGGCCGCGGACCGCACGAGCGTGCCCGGGGTGGCGACTGGCCTGGCCGTCACTGGCACCGGAGGCGACGTGCTGTTCATCGAGGCGACCCTGATGGACGGGCCGAAGGGCTGACCCTGACTGGTCAGTTAGGCGACGTCATGAAGGAATCCGCTGAGATCGCCCTCTCGCACGTGCGGGCCCATGCCAAGGACCTCGGTATTGAAGAGGATGCCTTCCGGGGCAAGCGGTTCCACGTGCACGTTCCGGCCGGAGCTGTCCCCAAGGACGGCCCTTCGGCCGGGGTGACGATGGTCTCCGCCCTTGTCAGCTTGCTGCGGGACCGCCCGGTGCGGCCCGTGGTGGGGATGACCGGAGAGGTGACCCTCCAGGGCCGGGTCCTGCCGATTGGCGGGGTCAAGCAAAAGGTGCTGGCCGCCTACCGGGCCGGGTTAACAGAAATCATCCTGCCGGCCCGCAACGGGCCAGACCTGGAAGACGTCCCCGAGGAGGTGCGGTCGAAGATGACCTTCACCTTGGCCGAGACGATCGGTCATGTCCTGGACGTTGCCATCGCCAACGAAGAGGAGCAGGCGGCCGCCCGAACGGATCTCCCGCTGGCGTCCTGAGCCTGAAAAGCAACCTCATCACGGCCGCGGCCTGGGTGGAAAACCACCCGGGCCCGCGGTTTTTTGGTTGGGCTTGGCGAGCCGTTTGGGTGCACGTCCGTTTGTCGCCCCGGCTCAAGTCGACGGGGCGGCCCGGCACCACCCGCACGGCTTCGCTGGCCTGTTCTCTGGCCTGCTCCTGCACCCAGCTTGGCTGGCCGGCACTCCAAGGTCCGAAAAAGTCCCACTCTGCAAGGAAACTAGCCCGGCCGGCCCAGCTCGCGATAATCGCAGGTTCTTCACAAAATGACTGCGGCAGCATCACATCAGGGGTTGAAGATCAGACAATCCGCTAAGGCTGCAAGCAGAGGAGGAACTTGCGATGGCAGGACTGATCAGGGTCACCCCCGAGCAACTCGAGTCAACCTCGGGCCAGCTCAACCAGGGCGCAGGCACGATCGACGCACTCTTGAAACAACTTTCCGGACAAGTGAGCTCCCTCGGTGCTGAATGGGCCGGGATGGGGCAACAACGGTTCCTGGCCGCGTTCCAGCAATGGCAGACAGCCCAGGTCAACCTGCACCAGGCTCTGGAAACCATTTCACAGTTGACCGCTCAAGCGGCGGTTTCGTACCAGAACAACGACCAGCAGGTGGCCTCCACGTTCGGGGCCGTATAGGGCCATGTTCCCCTCAGATGGGGGGAGCGGGGCCGGTGGGATCCCTTCAATCCCGGGAGATCCGGGCACTCTTTCAGGCGCCGCGGCGCGTCTTGGCGCGACGGCCAGCGCGGTAAGGGACTGGGGTTCCCAGCTCGGTTCCGTCACCTCAGGGTTATCGGGCACCACCTGGTCCGGTCAGGGCGCGATGAGCTTTGCCTCGTGCATCTCCGCCCTCGAAGCAAACCACAGCTCGGCGGCGACCGCGCTGGCCGAGGCCTCCTCGGCCTTGTCGACTTTTGCCTCGGTGTTGTCCGAATGCCAGGCTGCGGTGCGGGCGGCGCAGGCTCAGGTAGCTCAGGCGCAATCATCTGCAACTTCGGCTCTCAGCTTGCTTAATTCGCAACCTGTGCCTGCGCACGACCCGGCAGCCACGTCGCAGCGGGCGTACTCCGAGGCCGCCGTGCAGAACGGTCTCCAACAGGAAATCGGGATGGCCGTGGCCGGAGCGCAGGCGGCCTGGGACCAATACGAGGCCGCCGCCGCCCGGGCCGCCGCCCAGATGGCCAACGCCCTTCCCAGTTGGTCAGCCATCGCCGAGAAAATTGGCTGGCTGAACGACAAAGCAGGCTTCGGGTTGGTGCCCGTCGGTGTCGGTTTCCTGGCGCCTCTGGCCCGCGCCGGGGCTCGCTGGGCCGGGACCGACCGGGCCATCGAGGCCGCACTGGGGCAGTGGCGAGCGGAAAACCTGGCCCCATGGGAAGAAGCGTTCGAGGCCGGTGACGTTTCCGCCGCGGAGTACGCGGCGGGGGTCGGTCAATACGCCGAATATGAACAAGTGGCCAGAGCGCTGTTCGCACGCGGCGCCATTCAAGATATTGCCGCTGGAGGGATAACTCCGGATATACGGTTCGCCACCCAATTGACAGGGGCGTCTCGCTTTATGGCCGGGGCGGCTGTCGTTTCGGACGTAGCCACCATCATCAAGCCGGACGACAGTGGCGCCGCCGGGTGGGTCGACCGGGGCATGGCCGGGGCCAACGGGGTAGTCAGCGCCGACGCCGTGTTCAGCGGGGCCGGGAGCGAGGCTATCGGTGGAGCCCTCGGGATCATCGACGTTTCCTCGAGCTGGATACCCGTAGCCGGCCAGGTGGTGCTGGCCGGGACGGCGCTCTACCTGGCGGGCGACTGGGCGTACAACAACGTGAAATGGTTCCATGACGGCGTGGACGAGGTCGGTCACGGCATCGCCGATGCCGGCGAGGGCCTTGTGCACAACGGCGAGGGCCTTGTGCACGGGGCCGAAGATGTGGCCCATTTCTTCGGCCTCTAGGAGCAACTCAACCCCACCGGCAGGCCCAAGGCCACAGATAAACGAAAGGACACCAGGACATTGCTTATCGAAGTCGAACCGGGCGGGCTCTCGGGGGCGGCGCCCGCAATTGGTTCGCTGGCAGGGAGCTTGCTCTCCTCGGTCGGGCCGCTCAGCTCGGCCTGCGAGACCGCCGCTGGCGCCGCGGGTCACGCCGCTGTTCAGGGGGCCATCGAAAGCTTCCTGGCCGCCAGCACCCCGGCCCTGTCCAACCTCTCGGCTGCGGAACAAGCGACTTCGGACCGCCTGTCCCAGGCGGCCGGGACCTATGCGTCCAACGATGCGTCCGTGATGGCCGGAGGTAGGTTCGGACCGTGAGCAGCTTGCCGGTAACTGCGGGGCTCGAGGATGTACGTAATCCGGAGATGGTGGCGCTGGCCCTGCGCAAGATAGCGGCCGGCCGACGCAGCCACATCGAACCTGGGCGGTTCCCCGGGGCCACGGTCCTGGTACCGTTGGGACCGGCGGGCCGGCCAGTGGTCACCGAGTCCTTCCGGACGGTGCCGGTGTTCAGCGACCTCGAGGCGCTGAAGGCATGGGCGTCGCCCCCGTTTGGGTTCGCGCCAGACCCTGACCTGGAGCCAACGGTGACCGGGATCGGCACAGTGGTGCTGCCCGACGGCATCGAGCAACTACTGGGACAGCGTGCGTGGGTGGTTGTGTTCAACCCGGCGGGACCGGGTTCGAGCCACTTGGCGGGCATGGTCGGAGAGACGCCCCTCCGGCCACAGGATCTGGAAGACCCTCCCGTCGAGCGTGGTTTTCTGGGGCGAGCCAAGGGCACTATCGGCCCAGACGACCCCAGGGTGAATGTGGCGGAACGCAAGCAATGGCGGGACAAAGTCGCCCGCCTCCTCAACCTGAGCGTGACTACCAGGGATGCCGGCGACATAGCAAAGTCGTTGAAATTGCTGAAGGAAACAGACAACCAAGCGCGCCAGGTCGGTGCCACCGTAAGCTCCTCTACTGCCGCGCTGCACGCGGCTCGCCTTCTGGTCCAGACCGGCGAGACCTCGGAGGGGACGGGGCTGGCGGACCTGGCGGCCATGGGTTCCAACCGCCACGCCAAGCCCCGCTTGCAATTGGAGGGCCTCCTCATCTGCGCGGAAAACCTCGAACGGGGTGTCCACGAAGGCCGGAACATCGCCGCCGGCACGGCGATCTGGACGGCTGACTGGTTGCGGCGGTTAGCCGACGTAGCCGTCGAGCAAGGCTCCATGCCTGTCGCCAGGCGCCAAGAGTTGTACCGTCAAGCCGACACCATTGCGGCCACTTACAACAACCCCCGCAACAACTACGACCCCGACGCCTGGACGCCCGAAGGGTGGCAGAGGGCGAATAGCCCGGGGTGACCTGAGAAAATGACTCTCGATCTGTTCGCGCCGGGGGCCGGCCTTGCCCCTAACCCCAAGCCACCTCCCGGTGGAGGTGTCGAGCTGGCGGGCAAGCGCCAGTGGGTGAGGTCACTACTTGTCCTGCCGGTGCTGTTCGTGATCGTGGTCGTCGTGTGCGCTTTGGCCGGTCTGGACGACTTGAACAGCTGGCTCGTAGTGCTGGTTGTGATGTCGGCCCTTACGGTCGTCTTCGAGGCGCTGCTGGTGCGCAACGGAGCCCCGAGCCTGGTGGTCAGCCCCGGCGCCGTAGTGCGCCGGGCCGGCTGGCGCACCATTACGGTGCGGGCGGAAGACGTGAGCGACGTCACGGTCCGGCCCGCCATCAACGGGCCGGTCATGATCATTTCCACCGGGAGCACGAAGGTGGGTGTCCCTCTCCCCTCGACCTACCGCAAACCCCTGGCTCGAGCCGCGCTGGCCAGCTTCTTGCGCCACGCCGGCGTCGACCTACCCTCCCTTCGGGGACTGGGCTTGCCAGTGCCGGTCGAACCATCCCGAGCCGTGGCCGGGCCGATCCTTTCTCGGCCAGGCGGGGCGGGAGGGCTGGCGGAGGGGCCGGCGGGCGAGGGAAGCGGACCGAGCGAGCGCAGCTCCGGGCGTGGTGGTACGCCGCTTGGGGTCCCTGTGCGTGACGTGGCAGATCCTGGGTCGAGTGGGTACCGCCCGGCCTCTGTGCGGGTGACTGGACGGGCGATGGCGTGGGTCACGCTGGCCGCCTTCAGTGTGACAGCGGCGATCGGTCTTTTGCGCCTCTTTTACTAGCGTTCCTGGCGTTTTCTGGCGTCGCCGGCGGACCTTTCGTCCTGATGGCAGGCTTCGTTGGCCTCGTGGCCGCTTTTTGGCCTGATCTGGCGACATTTCGGGTACTTGGTTGCCAAAAGTGTCCTCGCTTAGCAAATCTGGTCACCAAGTCGCCTGGATCGCCATCAGATAGTCAGCAAGCGTCGTGGCCGAAGCGACCGTGAGGGCTGTGGACCTCGTGCCTTGAGGGGACCGTCTTGTTTGCGTGGCCGGCGACATTTCTCGCCCCATCTGGCGACATTTCCGCTACCTCGTTGCCAAAAGTGTCGCAGCTCAGCAAATCTGGCAACCAGGTCGCCGAATTGCCACCACGTTTTCCAATTAGTCCTAGATCGGCAGCGGATTAGGGCGACGAACGCCGGCCCGTCGGACCTCGCTCCGCTCGCCTAGCCGGTTTCCTGTGCGACCCGCGCTTCCCGGTTGTCGCCACTTTCTTACCCGCCCCGGCGGCGATGGCGGGGCGCGGTGGTCGGGGGCGCGGTGGTCTTCGTCTTCACCGGCACCGTCCTGGCCGGCACCGTCCTGGCCGGCGCCGTCCTAGCCGGCGCTGGCCGAGCCGTCGCTGGCGTCCTCGGCGCGGCCCGGGTAGTTACGGTCCTCGGCCGGCGCGGGCCGGGTGGTCACCGTCTTAGGCGGCCAGGCCACGCCGGGCCCGAGCCGCACCAGAGCCACCTCGTTGTGTTGGGCGTAAGCGGCGATACGGGCGGCCAGGCTGGCGGGACCAGGACAGTGACGTAGGAGTCGCCCGACTGGCCGGCTGCCGTGGCCACCACCTGGGCGGTTACCACCGGTGTGGGTGGCGGGTAGGGCGGCTGCGAGGTGGCCGGAACGAACAGCACGCCCACCTGGTCCCCGGGGAGAAGTGCTCCTCCCGTGGGCGCTTCGCTGGGTTGCAGGTCCATCCCGACGAGGGCCTGGCCCTTGGCCGGGAAGGATGCGCCCGTCAGCTCGGCGGGCAGCAAAAGCGCCCCCGCCGGCAGCGCGCTCCGGGCATGGCGGCCGACCACGCTGGCCTCCGTCGACGCCGGGAAATAGGGCAATTTCGTCGCCCGCGGGGGGCTGCCCTTGGCGGCGCCGGGGCCGGTGACGATGGTTATAACCGTGAGGTCACTCAGGCTCAACGCTTGCCCTTCCGTCACGGTGCGGGCTAGCGCCACAACGCCGGCGGTGGCCGGCGGCGGGGGTGGTGGTGCAGGAGGCGGCGGGATGGGTTTGGTAGCCCGCCCGACGATGAAAGAGCCTGCACAGAGCGCTGCCGCCAGGGCGACCCCGGAGACAACCCATGGCCAGCGCCGCCGGCGCCTTCTCTGGCCGGGCGCCGGCGCCGGCTCCCGTTCGAGCCGGAGCTGCTCGGGGCTGGCCACGCCAAAGCGCCCCGACGATGGCCCCAGAGATGGCTGTGGGCCCGAGTACCGGGCGTTGCCGAGGCCGGTGTCCGGGCTGCCGTTGTCGTTCCCGGGGTTGACCTGCAGGACGTCGTTCACGCCTCACCTCCTAACCAGTTGACCTGGAGTGCCTTGCCGGGCTGCTGGCTGAACGGGTGGAGGCTGAGCCGGTCACCGTCGACCACTCCGGCCTCGCTCAGCGTTTCGGTGAAACGCATGCTGAATGACTGTTCAATGTCGCCCGAACGCGTAACGGTTACTGCAATGTCTGCCGCCCTCAGGCCAAGGGTTGGAGCCACGGGGCGCAACAGTTCTGACAGGGCCATGTCTGCGTCGGCGACCACGTCGACCTCGCGGGTCAGGGTCGCCACTGTCACCAACACGGTGCGGGCGACGCTCATTTGCCAGCTCCGTGGGACCGGCGACGAACGGCGGCGCCGGCGCCGGTTGCCGCACCCACCGACGGGCCGAGCGGGTCGACTTCCAAGGCTTCAGGCCGGGCCGGCCGGCGACGGGAAGGCAACATTGGACTAGCTGTGCTCGCCCTCCCGGTGTCACCCACCAGCCCCGCCCTGGCGGTAGCGGCTGGGGCTTGATGCTGCCGGCCACCAGGCCCTCGTCCGGGCTGCCAGAGAGGACCAGGGTGGTGGGGCGCAGCTCCCGGAGACGCTGCGAGAACGGTTCGAAACTGGTGCGTTGCGACCCGGCCACCCGACGGGCGCAAAGCACGTGCAGGCCAACCGTTGCGGCCTGGGCCACTACCTCGGCCAGGGGGGCCAGGGGGCTACCCATGGAACCCACCAGCAGGTCGTAGTCGTCGACCACCAACATCACGGAGGGGCCCTGCCACTGGCAAGCCCGCAGCTCGGCCACGCTGGCGCCCTCTGGCGGAAGACGCTGGCTGAGCTCGTCGGCTAGTTGCCGGGCCAGCTTCTCGGCCGCGCCGGACGAGGTGACGTAACTGGCGACGTGAGCGCGTTCGCCGAACTCGATCAATCCCCGGGCCGGGTCGACCACGTGCACCGACAGGTCCTCCGGCGCAAGCCTGGATAAGGTGTCGCTTAGCGCCCTGGTTAGGAGTGTGGTCCGGCCGCTGCCACTATCCCCGTACACGGACAGATGGGCGCCTCGGGCCAGCAAGTCGACCTGGACCGGGGTGGACCGGAAGTCGCTCACCCCGACCAGGAACCCGACCGTCGGGTCTACGCCGGTCGAGCTGGCCTGGCCGGCCAGGACATCGACCTCGTCCTCCTCGACGACTTCCGGCAGCGCCGCCACTTTGGGGGCGCGCGCCGCCCCTGCCGCGGCACGAGCGTGGTCCATGGCCTCGGAAATGGCCACCGCCTCCCCGTCAGGGCCTGGAGTGGCCGACCACGACGGCAGGGCCAACTGGAACAGGTCGCCCTCTCGGGTTATCCCTCGCCCCGGACGGTCCAACGGCAGCGCCTTGGCCGCGTCGCGCTTGGACAATGTCTCGGCCGGGTCGCCCAAGCGCAGCTCGAGTTTGGTCCCCAAGGCGTCAAGTAGCTGGGGACGGAGGTCGAACCAGCGGTTGGCGCTCACGACGACATGAACTCCCTGGTGGAGCCCCGTAGTGGCGAGGGCTGACAGTTCGGGTTCCAGCTCCGGGCAGGATTGGCGGAGCATGCCGGCGTTGTCGACCACTACGAAGACCTGCGGCTCGGGGGTCGCCCGCTTGGCTCCGTCCCGAGCCTGGCCGACGCCACCCTGGTCGCCCCGGCCGTCCCTTTCCCGCCTCCGCGCCGCCCTTTCGCTCACCAGGCTGCGCATGTCGTGGACGAGCCGGGCGGCAGCATCGACTTCGCCGGGGCCGATGATGGCCCCCACGTGAGGCAGGCCCTCGAGGGCGAAGAGCCCTCCTCCGCCGAGGTCGAGGCAGTAGAACTGGACCTCATTTGGCCCGGCCCCCTTGACCAACGCCATCACCAGGCTCAAGAGCAGTGTGGATTTTCCAGTCCGCGGCGCACCCGCCACTCCCAGGTTCCCGCCCGGCCCGGTATGGTCCCAGAGCAGAGGCATCTGCTTTTGCCAGCGCGGGAGGTCGACCACGCCCAGCACGGGCGATGAGCAATGAGCCGGCGACGGGCCGGAGGTCAGCGCGCCCAGAGTCACGGCGGCCGGGAGGGGCGCCAGCCAGATACGGCGAGCTGGAGCTTCGCCCACGGCCGATACCGCCCGCACCAGCGTGTGGAGCTCCGTCGCCGAGTGGTCGGTGCCGTCGCCGGTCGAGGTGGCTGAACTGGCGTCGGCCCGGTCCTCAGCTCTGCCGGAACGCTGGTGGGGCAACAAGGTGAGGGGCCGGAGCGCGTCGGTGGCCAGCGGGCTGTGCTCCCGACCGGCGGGCCTGTCCGGGAGCGTCGTGATGGCCGCCTTAAACCTGGTGAGACACTCGTCGACAGCCAGATAGCCGAGACCGGGTACGGGTGGGAGCTCGTAGGCGGCGGGCGAACCGAGCACGCTACGCGATTCGGCCGCGCTGAAGGTCCGTAGGGCCAAGCGGTAGCGCAAGTGGGGTTCGAGGGCTCGTACCCTGCCCTCGTCGAGGCGCTGGGTGGCGAGTAACAGATGGACACCGAGGCTGCGCCCCATTCGCCCGATCGCGTTGAAAATATCGGCAAAACCAGGCTCGGCTTCGAGTAGTTCGCCGAACTCGTCGACGATCACCACCAGGTAGGGCAAAGGCTCGATCGTGCCTCCTTCGCCGTCCTGGCCACGTTGGCGAGCCCAACTGCGGTGGTATTCGCTGATCGAACTGAGGTCACCCGCGTCGCGAAGGAGCCTCTGGCGCCGTTCGAGCTCGCCCGACAATGCTGCCTTCACCCTGGCGATGAGGTCGGGTTCTTCGGCCAGGTTGGTGACCAGGCCGGCCACGTGCGGGAGCGGTTCGAGCCCGGCGAAAGCGGCTCCTCCCTTGAAGTCGACCAGGAGCAAGTTGAGCAACCCGGGGTCGTGCCGGGCGGCCAGGGCCGCCGTGATGCTGCGAAGGAGCTCGCTCTTGCCTGACCCGGTAGCTCCGACCATGATGCCGTGCGGCCCATCCCCGACGATGCCGCCTCTTTGAGGTCCAGTTCGACCGCGTTCCCGGCTTCGTCCCGGCCGACCGGCACCCTCAATAGCTGTCGCAGCTGCCGGCCGTCGCCGCCGGCCACGTCCGTTACGGACAATTGCCGGCTCGTCCTGGTCACCTCCGAAGGCCCCTCGGCCCCAAGCAGCTCACACAGACGCACGCTGTCGGCGAAGGTGGACGAGGATGTCTCCCAGCCGAGGCGTAGGGGGGCGAGGCGCCGAGCGATATTGAGGGCCGTTTCCGGGCTTAATTGGTCCGGCTGCACGTGCGGTTCAACCCGTCCGCCCGGACCGCCCTCGATGTAAAGCAGCGTCCCGTCCTCGACAAACGTTGCAGTGGCCCCGGCCGTCGACGGGACATCCTCGGGACTGGCGACGATGACAATGACGGTGACCCCCACGCTGGGCGCGCAGGCCATCAGGTGGTCGAGAGCAGCCTGGGAGCGACCCGGGCGCCATCCGTCCACTACGACCATGACGTGTTCCCAGCCCAGCTGGCCGGCGTCTGCTGAGACCGTCGCTCGCTGGCCTTCGAGCCGCGTCCGGACGAGGTCACCCGCGAACTCTGCGAACGCCGCCGGGTCGGTGCTCACCGAACGCCGGGACCGACCGAACCCCTCCCCGCCTTGAAGGGCGCGGCAGTGAGGCAGCCACTTGAGCCAGTCCCAGCTGGTCGCCACGGCCTCAGGGAAAAGGCCGCCGATGCGTAGGTCACCGGGGGCGTGCAGGCCGGCCAGCGAAGCCAGCCAGGACGCCACCAGCGCTCGGGCTTGGGCCAGCGCGCTTGGACCGGCCACCACGGCCAGTACGCCGAGCGTGCGCCAGTGGGACCGTTACCGGGGCGTCTAAAACCATGGCGCTGCCGGCGACCGCCTTGTCAGCCGCTCGGGCCAGGTCTGGGTCGGGTTCGGACACGGCCGGGCCGTGGTCTCCGAGCCGGACCGGCCGAGCGCTGGCGACCTTCCCGAGGCCAAGACGGGCCCAACCGAAATCGGGGTCGCTGCGCCGACGCTCCCAGACGCCCTCTCCCGTTTTTGTCAGGCGCAACAGCTCTTCCGGGCCCGGGTAAAGGCCGGCCAGCGCGGCTAACTGGAGCTCTGACGCCCGGCCGGACTCTGACGCGGCGCCAGCGACAAGCTCGAGGTATCGCTTCCTGGTGCGGGCCCACCGGCGTTTTTCCTCCCGGTTGCCCGCCACCTGTGCTCCCAGAGTGGCCCCCACCATGCTCACCACCATCAGGCCGATGACGATGAGGTAGAGGAGCGAACGCACCACGAACGCAAAGCCGACCATCGCCAGCGAACCGAGCACTGGCAGCAGCATTTGCCAGCGCCCACCAGAGCCTCCCTGGCGGGCCGCGGGCACGGGTGGGAGCAAGATCGGCGCGGCTTCAACCGAAAGTGGCCATGCCCGTGCCGGCCTGTGAAAGCTGAGGCCACCGCCACCCACGTGGTCGCCCGGGCGTTTCCATTCAGAATTCGGCCAGTCAGAATTCGGCCGCTCAGAATTCGACCCGTCGGAATTCGGCCGCCGAGATGTCGGCCGCTGAAATGTCGGCTGGTCAGCCTTCCGCCCCTCAGATTCCTGGCTCACCGCTCTCGGCCCGCTGCTCTCG
This sequence comes from uncultured Acidimicrobiaceae bacterium, assembly GCA_963845605.1. Lineage (GTDB taxonomy): Bacteria > Actinomycetota > Acidimicrobiia > Acidimicrobiales > Palsa-688 > Fen-671. The sequence goes on along the minus strand of CAWJSS010000007.1, from coordinate 356,399 downwards.
GTCCCGCTGCTCTCGGTCTCGGCGATCCCCGGCCCGACGCTAAAGGGACGCCGTCGGTTGAAGCACTGACCTGAGCCGAGGATGGGGCTCCATCAAGCCGAGGGTCGGTGGCGGTCCGTTCCACAACTTGGTTCTGCCCGCGAACATATGGGGCTCTGCAAGTTCTTCATACAATCAAAACACCTCTTCACACATTCAAAACACTTGACCTCCCCGCGGGCGTCCTGGCCCCCGCTCCCCTCGGTTGACGGCCGCTGGCTTCACACGATCTGGATGATGCCCTCCCCGCTCCCCCGCGCGACGATGGGTACGCCGGCCACCGGGCCGGAAGCGACACTCGCAGAGGCAACGCTCAACTGAGCCCGATCTGACAAGGAAACCGCACATGCCTGACGACGACACCCCTGTCCTCGACACCCTGGCCGAGATGACCGCCGCATCTATCGAGCACAGCGACCTCGAAGCGCGCGAGCACATGCTTGTCCGCCTCGCCGCCCTGGTAGCGGTGGGCGCACCCCCCGCGTCCTACCTTCTGAACGCCGGCACGGCAGCTGACGTCGGGGTTACCCTCGACGACGTCGAGGGCGTCCTTGTCGCGGTCGCCCCCATCGTCGGGACGGCCCGGGTCGTCACCGCCGGCGGCAACTTGCCAGGGCCCTCGGCATGGCCATCGCGGTGGCCGAAGCCGAGCTCGAGGCGGAGCTCGAGGCGAGAGGAGGAAGACGCCGGCTAACGCCTCCAGGCCCACCACGCCCTAACGGACGGCCCAACGGAACATCTCGAGCCAATAGAGACCAATTCGAGACCGTCCTGGCCGGCGAGACCCACGAGAAGCCGGGGCCCGGGCCAGATGAGCCGCATGGCTCGGCCCCGGCCCCTGCGTTCCGCTTCGATGGGGCGAATTCGGGCGCCCTGTGCAACGACACAATGACCGAAACGTAGATGGCGCCCCAACAGCTGCTGCCAGATCCGGAAAAGGGAGCAAAGACCGCCATGAGAAAAGGAAAAGGACCAGATGGCTGGCCGCGATGGCCATCAGTGCCGGGTTGCTCGGGGCCTGCGGGGGCAGCGATCAGACAGCCGCCGCGGACAAGGTATGCACTGCCCGTACTGATCTCCATAACTCTTTCAATACGGTGAAAACTGATGTCAAGAACCTGAATTTTGGCAAAGCCAAGGATGAGCTGGCCACCGTCAAGAAGAATTTCGACAACCTGGTCCAGGCGGCCAAAGACCTGAAGGGCGAAGAAGCCAAGAAGCTGCAGCCCCAGATCGACGCGCTCAAATCCAATATCGAGAACCTCACCAACGTCAGCTCGCTGACCGGCTGCAGTCGAGCCTGAGCACGATCTCCTCGCAGATCCAATCGCTCTATACGGACATAACGAACACTCTCAAATGTTCTTGATGTTGGTCGGCCGCTGCTCCGCTTAGCGCTGTTCGAGTGCACCCACTGCCCGGCTATGGGGCATCGTGGCCCCGGAACTAGAGTGCCAGGGCGTGGCCACGCCCATTGACGAACAAGAGCGCCGGCAGCTGTGTGACCTCCTGGAGCAACTTGGCCCCGACGCGCCCACATTGTGCGAGGGCTGGACCACTTCGGATATGGCGGCTCATTTGGTGCTACGTGAACATTTCCGGCGCTGGGGTGACGACGCCAGAACGGCGGAAAAGGCCAAGGGTTACTCGTACCTGGTATCACGCCTCCGGGCTGGCCCACCTGCAGTGCCATGGCGCGTCCCGGGTGCACGGGTCCTGGCCAACGGGCTCGAGTACTTCATCCACCATGAGGACGTGCGCCGGGCCAACGGGCGCGGCCCCCGCACCGACGTCGCCGACCTAGACCAATTGTGCTGGCGCATGAGCGGCTTCCTGGGCCGGCGAATGGCCCGCAGTACGCGCCCGTTCGGCATCGAGCTGCTCTGCCCGGACGGCCGCCAGCGCGGCTTCGGGGCGGCGACGAGAGCCACCCTGAGAGGTCGCCCGACCGAGCTGGTCCTGTACGCCTCGGGCCGCCGCGGGGCGGCCGACGTCAGCGTGAGCGGTCCGGACGATGCCGTCGCGGCACTCCAGCGAGCCCGGACGGCGCTGTAGCCCTTGTAGCTCGCTCGAGGGGGTTTGGTCGTCCGACGACGAACCCGTAATTCTCTGGCCGAATTAGGCCACCGCAACTGCTTTCCCATGCGGGGGTACACTTTCGCCCTGACGACGAATTAGCGGTAGGGGGTTATCTTGAGGCACACCGGGACCGCCCGTCTTCCCCGGCGGGAGGGGAACTGTTCATGCACAACCAGCCGTTCATGCACAACCAAATTGGCGCCGGGCGACCGCGTTGCTCACCGCGCTCGGCGTTTTCGCTGTGCCCACAATCGGGGGACCCGGAGGGTCTGTATTGGGCGTGGCCAACGCAGCCGCCGCCCCCCCGGGCACCGTTTTCGTGGCTAACTTCGGGGGCGGAGGATCCACCGGCGTGCAGGCGACGGGGTCGGTCACCTCCTACCACAGCGGCGCGAAAGGCAACGCGGCGGCGTTGCAAACAATTGCAACGAGGATCAACGCTCCTCAGGGCGTCGCTTTTGACCGGCCGGGAGACCTGTGGGTCGCCAATTCCAATACCAACACGCTGTTTGAGTACACGAACAGCGGGCTGTCCCGGCGCGACCCTGTCCCGGCCGTAACGCTATCCTCCACTTCGTCAGGGAGCTTGAGCGGTCCCGGGGGCCTTACCTTCGATCACGCCGGCAACCTGTGGGTCGCCAATACGAGCGTCAGTACTGTTGTCGAGTACGCCAAGAGCCAACTCGACAAGTCCGGCAGCCCCACACCGAAGGTGACCATCTCCAATAACAGTTTCAATGCCCCTTACGGCGTCGCGGTCGATTCTGCCGGCGACTTGTGGGTCTCAGATAACGCTCAGCAGGGCAGCCCCGCGCTCTACGAGTACACGAAGTCAGACTTGGCCAAGCCGGCCCCCTCTCCGCGACTGACCATCTCCGTACCCCTCAACTCCATCGGTGATGACACCCGGTCGGGGTTGAGCTTCGACTCCTCGGGCAACCTCTGGCTGGTCAACTCGGCCGGCAACTCGCTGGTCCGGTTCAGCCACAACCAACTGGCCAAGACGGCCCCGAAGCCTACGGTCACCATATCGGCCAGTTCACTAAACGGCCTCAACGCGCCTGACGGCATCGCCTTCGACGCCAGCGGGGACGCGTGGGTGGCCAATACCGGCGCCAATACGGTCGTGGAGTTCTCGAAAAGTGAGCTGGCCAAGTCCGGGTCGCCCGTACCGGTAAGGACCATTTCCGGCCCAGCCACTGGGCTCAACTACCCGATGTCCGTGGCGGTGGCGCCGGTGACGCATACCTGATCGTTGTGGGGCGCCCGCTGGGGGTGCCTTGGAGCGACTACCGCGTCCGAATACGCCTGGTCGTTCGATCCAGCTGTTGAGCGCTCGCCAACAGTAAGGCGAACACCAACTGTAAAGGCGACCGGAGGTAGAGCGAGGTGGGGCCATCATGGGGCTCGAGGGGCGGGTGAGTGCCGGCCGCTAGGGGCATGGCGTCGTGGCCGCACTTTCCTCGCAAACTCGCAGCAGCCCTGCTTGCGTGCGGGTTGTGTGGCGCGGGAGTGGCCAGCCCGGCTCCCGCCGGTGCCAGTGGGCCCTCGCCGACAAGCGTTGGCCGCCAGGCCGTGGCTGGCGCAGTGACCAGTGCAGCCACCCCGGCTCAGTTGGCGATCGAGCCTCAGGTTTGTTCGATGTGCCTCCCGCCGCTTATTTACCGTGGCGGCCCGGTCATGTCCACGGGCACGGCCGCCGGCCTCACCGTCACCCCCATTTTTTGGGAGCCTGTTGGCGGACGGTACGCGTTCCCGCCCAAGTACGAGAGCATTATCGATGGCTACGTCCAGAACGTGGCCGCGGCTAGTGGCAGCGACGCCAACGTCTATTCGGTCGACACCGAGTACTACGACGTCACGGACAACGTGCCCGCCTTCATCAAGTACAACATCGATGCCGGCGGACCGGTGGTGGACACAGACCGTTTCCCAGCCAACGGTTGCCAGCCTGCCCCTGGGTACAGGGCGTGCATCACGGACTTACAGCTTCGGTCCGAGCTCACGCTGATCACCACCAACCTGGATTTGCCCACCGACCTGGCCCATGTTTACCCCGTGTTTTTCCCGCCCGGCGTGGAGACCGTCGACGTTGACGGCTCCAACTCATATGACGGCTTTTGCGGCTACCACCGGGCGTTCGGCACGGACACCGCCAAGACGATTTACGCCGACGTGCCGTACGAGGCGAATGGTTGCAGTGCGGGCCAGGCGCCGAACGGGGACCTGGCGGCAGACGGCGCCGTCAGCACTCTTAGCCACGAGCTGAACGACGCCATCACCGACCCACTGGAGTTTGACCACGCCTGGATCGACCTTGGCGGCAACGAGATCGCCGACATGTGCGACCAGGTCTATGGGCGGCCGCTCGGGTCCACCAACCCGTCTAACCCAGCTGGCAGCGAGTACAACCAAGTGATAAACGGGGGGACCTATTACATCCAGGAGATGTTCTCCAACACGGCCTACGAGAAGTACGGGCCGGGCCAGGGGTGCACGCTCAGTGAGGCGCTGGTGGCGAACCTCGATGCGGACGGCCTCGGCACGGAACCGACCAACGTAAGGTCTACCTTTGCCACAGCCACGCCCGACGTCTTACCGGCCGACGCCAAGGCGACATCGACGATTGTGGTGACGGCCACCGACGGCTTGGGCGACGCGGTCGCCGGCGACCACGTCTATTTCAGCACCGGGCTCAAGTCCGGAACGGGGGTCTGCGGGCGCCTGAGCCAGACGGAGGCGACCACTGGCGCCAACGGAGCCGCCACCGTCACTTACAGGGCATCAGGCTGGAATGTCTCGTGCTGGGTAGTGGCGGTGGAGGCCGATGGGGGCCGTGCCGCCGAGTCCGTGGTTTACCAGGGGACGACCCAAAAAGACGTCCCTGTCCTCGCCGCAAAGTTCCCTACCTTGCTCAAAGCCGGCGCGTCGCCCACCATTTTCACGCTCAGGTTCGGGAACGCGTCCAGCGCGTCCCATGCAGTACGCCCGGTTGGACTTAGCCGTCCTGGCCGGTACGCGCAGTTCCCCGAAGGTCGACGCCCGGCAGGTGCACCTGTCCTATTCGATGAACGGCCCCAAAGGCCGTTTCACCAACGTTGCGCTCGCCGGTACGACGGGCGCCGGCGGCGCCATCGACGGTCACCTCGGCTCGGAGCAAGGCTCGACGCTGCCACCGGGGTCTTCAAAGACGGTCACCTTCCGGGTCGCCCTCGCCTCGGGCGCTCCCGTGTACAAAGGCGGACCGCTCATCGCGTTTACGGCTTACCTGGACGAGGTCAACAACGCCTCGGGTTCGCGCTCGACCCTGGCAGTTACCCACGCCGCAAATGTCAGCGTGCCTACGGCCGCCCCCAACAACACGATGTGGTACGTGCTTATCGGGGTGGCGGCGTTGTTGGCGCTGCTGGTGGTCACGTTGACCCTCCTCTGGCGGAGGCACCAGCGGCATAGCGGGGAACCACCGGCGCCCGCGACGACCTGACCGGGACCACCTGACCGTGTAAGTCCGCGCCAGCAACTGAGCGGCACGGCCGATGGCCATGCCCGAGGACGCTCCCGGCCCGGCGGTACAGATGGGCGAGCAACTGTGCTCAGTGGTGCGGGCGGCCACCGCCAGGCCGGCCGGCACCGTATGGACAACAGCGTTGCCGTGCCGCCGCCGCCCCCCGGGCCGTCGCCCCTGCCCGGGCCACATGACGGTCTTCCGGGCTGACCTTCCCGCCCCGATCGAGTGGCGGTGCAGTTCGTGTGGGGACGAGGGGGTGATCAGCGGTTGGGAGGGTTCGTACTGCGGCCTGCGCCCGCCTCGGCCCGAAGGCCGCCGGCCAGACAAGCGAGAGGTGCTGATCTCTGACGAAACGGCCGCCAGCTTGCGGGGCTTGGGTTTGCTGGACACCGGTTGCGAGCGGCTGGTGTTCGCGGCCAGAGCTGGCCCGGCGGGCGGGGGCGCGGTCCTGGACGCCGACGCGGAGGACCTGGACGAGCTGCTCGGTTTTGTGGCTGCAGAGGCCAACCATGAGGTGAACCGACGGCGTCAGGAGCGTCTGGATAAGGCCTTCGCTGCACTCTCCGATGCGCTGGCGGCCATGGGCGGGTGAGCCGCGTCTCCGGTCCCTGGCCGAGCGCCCAGAACTGCCGGGCCAGGTCGTCGCCCGCCGGCCCTTTGTGATGCACCGACGCTTACTTGGGGGTGAAACCGTAGGTACGCTGTGTTCCATCGTTGTCGATACTGAGGTGGCAGATGGCGCTGCGTCGTGAGGATTTAAATCCCGAGGAGTTGGCTCGGCAGAGGGATCTTGATCGGTCTTGGCGCGCCGCGCAGGAGTCGTTGTCCGACCCGGAGTTCCGGGCTTACCTGGAGGCATCCATCGAGCGGGTGAGCGTGTCGGACGCCGAGCCGATAAGTGCGGAGCAGTTCCTGGCTCAGACCCAGCCATCGATGGAGTAGTGCCGCTCCGGGACGTCAGCGAGTACCACTCCTGGATCCAGCGGGAGTCTCCGAGCCCATCGGCACAGAGCGTCGCCCGGACGTTTATAGCCGAGCTCGGCGACCAACCGTGGCGCGCGCCCAGCATGCCCATCGCGGAGCTTTCGAACCAACCTGAGTACGAAGTCCGCACGGCCGCTCTTGAGGTCGAGGGAGAACAAGACGTGCGCATTTGGTGGGCGCACGTCTACGCAACCGGCGACGTCGACCTCATCGCCGTCACCAACCAGTAATCGCCGCCGCAGCCACGAACAGGAGCCAAGCGTCGTGTGTGCCCACGCGCAGGATGCCAGGCCATCAAAAACGGCCGTTATTGACACAGGCACTCAGTCAGGACCGGCGGGTGGAGGGCATGGGCGCAACTCACGGCCGGACAGTCCGCGCCGGGTAAGCCCTGCGGATGCAGAATGTGAGGCGATATGACGAGCATTCAGCCCGAGCTGTGGGTGGAGGGGGCGCGCGGTGCCGTCACCTTCTACGAGGCGGCATTCAACGCCGTCGTGCTCCACCGCGTCGGACATGGGGACGACATCGTCGCTCAGTTGGCGGTCGGGACCGCCGAGTTCTGGGTCACCGAGGCGAATGCGGACATGCAGCGCTTCAGTCCTCGAGCCATCGGCGGTACCACCGGCAGGACGCTGCTCGTCGTCGACGATCCCGATGCCGTGCTCGGTCAAGCCGTGAGTGCTGGTGCAACCGAGATCGCTGCAGTGGGTGACGAGCACGGTTGGCGAATGGGTCGGATCGTCGACCCCTTTGGCCACGAATGGGAGATCGGTAGGCCGCTTGGTGCCTGGCCGCCGCAGGACGACGGTCCGAGCCCGCACCCGTAACGGGACCCGAACTAGGGCATCAGCCGCAACGCCCGCACGGGCGATAGTCGCGAAAACGGCCGTTATTGACCACCTGGCGCGGAGGATTGGCTCATTCATCTCTCTACGGTGAGGTTCCGCTGTTTGAGTCCTCAGGTACGAGCAAGTGACCCGCACCCCTGACGGACGGGGTCGACCGGGACGGCCCCGGCATCGGGCGCTGACCTCTCACTAGCGCTGTGCTGTCGCCATTAACAACGGACGGGGGTTGTTCACCGCGGATGGTACAATATCTAGTACCAGTAAAAGGAGATGACATGGCGATCACGGCGAGCGAGGCACGCAAAGGACTGTTCCCGCTCATTGAGAAGGTCAACGACGACCGCGCACCGATCGAGATCACCTCGAAACGGGGCAACGCAGTCCTCATGTCAGCTGAGGAGTACGCGGCCTGGGAAGAGACGGCGCACTTGTTCCGCTCACCGGCCAATGCCCGCCGGTTGCTGGACGCGGCAGAAGCTGCCCAGCGCGGTGAGACGGCTGAGCACCCCCTGGACCATGGGTGAGGCTGGTCTTCACCCCCCAGGGGTGGGAGGACTACACCTATTGGCAGAAGACCGACCGCACTGTCGTCAAAAGGATCAATCGCCTGCTCGAGGACACCCTGCGCAACCCGGTGAGCGGGATCGGGAAACCCGAGCAGTTGAAATATGGGGCCAGCGGGGCGTGGTCGCGCCGCATCACCGAGGAGCACCGTCTGGTCTACTTGGTTATAGGCGCTGACCTTGTAGTCCTCCAAGCCCGGTACCACTACTAAAAACTGGAAATGGGCGTCACGGGCGGGCTCCGTCTGTCTCAGAAAGATGTCCGTTTCGCGAGAGTCACGAAGGGCCAGCGAATGCTGGCCCGGTCGGAAAAACACCTGGACGGCTCATGACTGTGTCGGTACTGGTTGTCGGCAGCCAGTCGTTACCCTGAACATCCGCCAGCGAATACCACCCGCGCCCCGGAACCGCCAAAACGATCCCGGCCAGGACCGCCGGCCCGACAATGACGCCGGCGACCGGTCCCTGGATGCCCACCGACAGGGCGATGGTGCACACATAACGTCGCCCTTATGCGGAGGATGGCCGGCTGTCAAAAACGTCCGTTTCTGGTACACCCGGCGCGAGCCCAGAGGCGAACCGTCGGCGCTGCGTAGCGAAAAGCCGCCATTAACGCCGAGATTCTCGCTCCCACGAGGTGTCCAGGCTCCTCTCTCACAAGTTGTGCCCGAAAACAACGTCCCATCCACCACTCGTCGCACCGTTTTTGGCACGCTGGCCAGATGGGAGACCTCCTCGGCTACGCCAGGGTCAGCACCACCGAGCAGAAGGCGCACCTACAGACCGACGCGCTGAAAAAGGCCGGTTGTATAAGGGTGTGGACCGACAGGGCGTCGGGCTCCCTCGACCACCGCCCGAAGTTGGAAGCAGCCCTCGACCACCTCCGTCCCGGTGACACCCTCGTGGTATGGCGCCTCGACCGCCTCGGGCGCAACCTGCGCCACCTGATCGCCACCGTGAACGACCTGGCCGCCGTCGGCGTCGGCTTCAAGAGCTTGACCGAAGGCATCGACACGACGACGCCGGCGGGACGCCTTACGTTCCATCTCTTCGGGGCGCTGGCCGAGTTCGAACGGGAGCTCATCCGTGAACGTACCGCTGCAGGCCTCGCCGTGGCCCGAGCCCGCGGCCGCAGTGGTGGCCGGCCACGGGCCATGACCCCTGAAAAACTGGCCGTGGCCCGCCAGATGTACGACAGCCGAGGGCACACTTTGGCCGCCATCGGAGCCGTCGTGGGGGTCAGCCGCTCCACCCTCTACCGTTATCTGGGTGCTGCGAGCGCCTGACCAAGCCACTTCCTGTACCTACGGACTTCTGTAAATACAGAGGCCCAGGCTCCTAACACGGCCCCCTCTCGTCGTCTCGAGCTTTTTTACGCAGGCACCGACGTCGAACGGGCTGCTAAGGCTTGGCTGAGCACGCTCATCACGTCCCGGAGCCGGCCCCAGCTGGTGGAAGCGTACTCGTTCGCCTCGTAGCGCTGGACTTGCTGCTCTGGGACCCCGAGGCGGTTGGCCAATTCCCGCTGGCTGAGGCCAGCAGCTATGCGTGCCCGGATAAGCGCGGCAGGGAGGTCTTGGTACACCGAGAGGTCCGGTGGGGCCGCCTTGCCCTCACGGAGGTCTTCGTAGTCCCCCAGCTCGAGCTGGAGGCTGTCCAACTGGCCCTGTACGGCGCTCACCTGTAAAGGCAACAAGTTCGGGTCCTCGCCACTAGCTGCCCGGCGTCGGCGCAAGTCGTCCAGAACGGCAGCAAAGCGGCGAGCCTCTGCCCGTGTGAGACGGTACTCCCGGTCGTTCTTGATCACATCATGCTCCTCGGGTCGATGGCCACGATCTCTTTTGCTCCTCCTGAGCGCTGCCGCTGGAAAAACTCCGAGAACAACAGTCCGCTCCCTGCCTCCACCACGTCCGGGAACAGCTCCCCACCAAAGCGAGCCTTCTGGGCGGCCCGAGGTGCCGCCAGTTCCTTGAAAACAGGATCCAAAGCGGCCAAGTCAACTCCGGTCGTGTCCCAGCAGGCGTCGAAGTCGTTCGGCACTTCCTTGTCCGTGACAAAGCTGCCGTCTACGTAGGCCACCCTGCAGCCGGCAGCGCCCAGGATGGCGAGCGCTTCTCGGAGCCCACCCAACAGGGCCCGGCGATGGGCCGTCGTGCCGAACCGTTCGGTGATGTCCTCCCACGTAACCAAGTGCACACCTGGCGGCAACACACCATTCTCATAAGGAGGCAGCATAACACAACAGTAGTAGTTGGTGCCGCGGCAACCCACGAGTAACCTCGTGCTACCGAGGGGTTCCCCGGCCTCAAACCATGTGGCCTACGGGAACTTCCTGGAGCACCTCCGGTGGGAGTTCGCCAAAGCCGCCCGGCATAACCACAGAAATACGTAATTACAGGGCTGCGGGCCATGGCAGTGGCCGGAGGGGAAAGCTACAAAGTGGACGACGTAAATGAGTATCCCTGTATTTCTGTATTCACGCTGATACGGTCGGCGGCGTGATAATCACTGTGGCCAACGTAAAGGGCGGGGTCGGTAAGACGACGAGCGCGGTCCTGCTCGCCCACGCGCTGGGTGCCGAAATCGTCGATACGGACCCACAGGGGTCAGCGACCGCCTGGGGCGAAGCCGCCGCGGTCGCCGGCAATCCGTTGGCTGTGACTGTCACCTCCCTCCCAACCGCTCGCCTTGCGGGCCGATTGCCCGTCTGCGAGCAACTAGTGATCGACACACCGCCGGGGGACTTAACCATTACCAAGGCCGCCATCGAGCTCGCAGACCTCGTGTTGGTGCCGACCGCGCCAACCGCACTGGACATGACTCGCGTGTGGGCTACCCTCGACCTCGCCGCGGAAGCCCTCAAACCGGCCGCCGTCCTACTCGTCAAAGTTCGCGCTGGGACACGAGCGGTCGCCGCATCCGCATCTACGTTGAAAGAGGAGGGCGTACGCGTAGTCGCTGCTCGTATCCCGCTTCGAGAGGCTCTGGCCCTGGCCTGGGGTGATCCTGTCACTGACCTCTACGGCTGCGACGAGGTAGCCGACGAACTTACAAGGACCAGACATGGCTGACATAAAGGCGAAGCTTGCTCGTGGCATCGGCAATAACCCTCGCGGTGAACTCGGCGCTGTGCCGGCGTTCCGTACTGACTCCAACCCCTACACCCACCGGATCACCATCGACGTCGACGACGAGAGCTATCGGGCTTTGAAGCTCGCCTCGCTCCGTGAGGGCAGCAGCATGGCAGACATTGTCCGGGCATTGCTCCACACGCTCCCCGAATTCAGCAAGACGTGACACAGAAATCTGTACTCACGGAAATACAGACCTCATCCGCGCCGCTCATCGACGCCCGCACGGCAGAGCTCATCGAACGGGCCGTACAGATCGAGCAAGAAGACGCGAAGGCGGCCGGGGCGATCAGCTTCGTCTCCCGCATCTTCTGCCAGGTCGCCCTCCCATACCGGGACCCCGGCCCGATGGCATCGTGGCGGCGCACGAACGGCACCGTGACCCTGCGGCTTACGCCCGGTCTCATCACCGGCAAGCACGGCGAGCAGATCGATGCTTACCCCTTCGGAGTCATGCCCCGCTACCTACTCGCCTGGATGACCACCGAAGTCAAACGGAGCGGTCCCGCCCTACAAGACGATGGGCTCACGCTCGACCTAGGCGGGTCGATGCGGGCCTTTTTACGGCAGATAGGCATCAACAGTGCGACGGGTGGCACGAAGGGAAGCGGGACACGCCTACGCGACCAGGTGACCCGGCTCGCCTATTCATCGGTCACAGTTACCGAGACGCGAGAGCACGGTGATGGCATCTGGAACCATAGGGGGAAGGCGTTCGGGTTCGTTGACGAGACGAACCTGTGGTGGTCAGACCGAGAGAACGGGGCGGACACCCTATGGCCAAACAGCATCCGGCTCACGCCGGCGTGGCGGGACTCAATCAGAGAAGCAGCGGTCCCGCTCGACACCCGAGCTCTTGCGATCATCCAGCAGGCCAAGGCCGGGCCGCTAGCACTCGACCTGTACTACTGGCTGGCGCACCGGTTTTACACCATCCGTAAACCGACTCTCGTGCCTTGGGCACTGCTTGCCCATCAGTTCGGTAGTCAGTACGAGCGGCTTCGAGCCTTTCGGGCAGCTGTCGTCAAACAGCTCCGGATCGTGCACCTCGCCTACCCGCAAGCAAGCGTCGGTGTTACTCGCGATGGCCTCCTGCTAGCCCCGTCACCGCTACCAGTCGCCCGACAGACCGTCATCGACGTTTGAAATCAGGCCAGAGATACCCGTAGCGCTTTTCGCTGCGCCTGTGGACCAATGGAAGTTTTCCACGCATACGAGGTGGCGCGGAGCAAAGCTGCGCATACGAGGTGGCGCGCTACCCCAGGAACACGCTGCTCAGAAGCTGTTTTCGACGGTCCCCCTATATTTGAAAGTCCTATATAAATCTCCTGCACCTCGCTCGTGGATGGCCAGAGCCGGGTACCGAGCGCCATGTCCCGCCACCTCACCTCGGCCGCCGTCATCGAGGCCGACATGGCCCTCAACCTTTCCCTGGCCGGCCTGGGGGCCGGGAGCGGCCCCGGGACGCCGAGGCGGGGCGGGCGGCCCGGGCGGCGGGCCTGGGGGCGGGCCAGGTCGAGGCGGCGGCCGCCATCGCCGGCGGGGGGGCCTGGAGGTGGTGGTGGGCCCGGCCGGGACGGGCAAGACGGCCATGTTGGCGGCGGCCAAGGCCAGCCTGGACGGCCAGGGCCGGGACCTGGTGGTGCTGGCCCCCACCCGCAAGGCGGCCCAGGTGGCCGCCGAGGAGCTGGGGGCCCGGCCAGCTCGGTGGCCAAGGTCCTGTACGACTACGGCTGGCGCTGGGACGACCTCGGGCGCTATACCCGTCCCGTCGGCCCCGGCCCTGACGTCCCCGGCCCTGGCGTCTGGCCGGCGTCTGGCGGCGTCGGCCTGGCGTCTCGGGCCCTGGCGTCTCGGGCCCTGGCGTCTGGCCCTGGCGTCTCGGGCCAGCCCGGTCCCCCCTCTGGGCGGCCCTACGAGGGGCCGGGGCACAGTCCCCGCCTGTCGGCCGGCTCGGTGGTAGTGGTGGACGAGGCCGGCCTGTTGAGCGTCGACCAGGCCGTGGCCCTTACCGAGGTGGCGCGCTCGGCTGGGGCGGTCCTGCGCCTGGTGGGCGACCCCCGCCAGCTGGGGGCGGTGGGAAGAGGCGGGGTAATGGAGACAGCGGCCCGCTGGGCCCCCGGGGGAGAGGTCACGCTCAGCCAGGTGCACCGGTTCCTCCGCCTGCAGGCCGGTCCCGACGGCCTGCCGCTTACCGTGCCCGATGCCGGCTGGGCCGACGTCTGCCAACAGTTGCGCGAGGGCGCCGAGCCGGCCGGGGCCGCCCAGGCCCTCATCGAGCGAGGGGCGGTGGTGCACCAGGGCCGGGGAGAGGCGGTGGCGGCCATCGCCGCCGAGGCGGCCAGGGAGGCGGGCCGGGAAGGGGCGCTGGCGGTGACGGCGGCCACCAACGCCGACGCCCGGGAGCTGAACGACGTGGCCCGGGGCCTGCGCGTAGCGGCTGGTGATGTCGACGACACCGTGGTGGCCACCGGCATGGACGGGGTGCGCATCGGGCGGGGGGACCGGGTGGTGACCCGGCGCAACGACAATGCCGCCGGGGTGGCCAACCGGGAGGCCTGGACGGTGGCCGCAGTGAGGGGAGACGGCTCGCTGGTGCTAAAGGCCAAGCAGCGCCGGGTGCAGCTCCCGGCCGAGTACGTGGCCGCCGCCGTCCAGCTCGGTTACGCCGCCACCGACTACGGCAACCAGGGGGTGACAGCTACCCGCTCGGCCACCTGGGTGTCGCCGGCCACCAGCGCCGGGGGGCTGTACGTGGGGGCCAGCCGGGGGCGGTGGGAGAACAGGCTGCACGTGGTGGCCGAAAACGTAGAGGAAGCACGGGACACCTTGGCCGGGGCGGTACGCCGGGACCGGGCCGACCGGGGCCTCGACGCCGCCCGGGCCCAGGCCGTGGCGCAGTCGTTCCCAGCGCCGGGCAAGCGAAAGCCGGGCCCCGCGGCTGTCCCGGAGGGCTGGCTGAGCGCAGCCGAGCTGGCCGCCGCCCTGGACTCACTCGACGCCAACCTGGCCGCCGAGCTGGCCCGGCTGCGCCCGGTGCCCGTCCTCGACGAAGACGTCTGGCGCTCAGAGACTGAGACCGACCGGGCCACCGCCGAGGCGGGACGGGCCAGGTGGCCCGGTACGAGGCGGAAGCGGGCCGGGCTAAGGCAGGACAGGAGGAAGCCCTGGAGCAAGCCAGGGCCGACTTCTTCCAGGCCCGGGAGGACGACCGCGTCTTGGCCGCCGGCCCCGGCCTCCTCGGGTGGCGGGGAGAGAGGGTAAAAGAGGCCCAGTCCCGGCTGGCCGAGCTGGCCCAGCGTTGGGGCTACCCCCTGCCCGGGGCGCGCTGGGGCGACCAGGCCGTGGCGGAGGCGGCCCAGCGAGCAGCCGAAGCAAAACTGGCCCAGCAGCAGCGTTTCTACGAAGCCGAGATAGACAAAGCTGGCCACGTCGCTTACTTGGCCGAGGACCGCATGTCCCATCGTGACGCTCGCCGGGCGGCAGGCCTCGGCCACAACGAAGCGGCCCAGGAACGCCGTGCTCAGCTGACCCGGGGGGCCGAGCTGGCCCGGGCCGAGCTGGCCGGGGAGCGCCAGCGCCTTGTCGAGGGCATGGCCCCCGAGGAGGTAGCGGCCATCGACGCCGCCCGGGACGCCCAACGAGCCGAGCGGGCCGGGGCGCAGGAGGTCGTGCGGTCAGCCCGGCAGGCCCGTCATCGCGGCCAAGGCTGGGACCTGGGCGCCGGAAGAGAGCGGCCCGGCCCCGAAAGGGAGGGGCTCGGGCTCTGAACCACCAGACGCGGTACCGGTCACCCACTCCGGCCCGAAAAACCCGGTCGGGGCCCGGAGCGGGCCGAGGGCGTCGAGGCCCCCAAGTCACCAATGGCGCCAGCCCACCCCCGTTACGGAACGCTTGACAAGTGTAACGAGCTTGTTACGGTTGCCCGTGGGCTCCGAGCCTCTCGGAGCTCGATTGCGGACATCGACTCGACAGGCGGGTAATCCCAGATTTGGAAGAGCCGGAGATCGAGCTCGCTCGTCGCCTCCCAACGTCTCGTCCAGGTCCACGGTGCTGCTACCCGCGGCTCACCAGCGCCAAAAAAAGGAGTACGTGCTGAAACGAACGGCAATGTTCCTCTTTCTTTACGGTCGGTGTGCCTCTAACCGCCTGCATGGGCCCACCGCCGGGCGATCAGGTGTGCGCCTGTATGTCAAATTCCCCGGTTCGGGTGTCGACAGTTGCGAATTAGGCGTCTACGGCAACCCGCCGGCCACTCCTGCTCGACTCAAGCGCCGCCATGACCATCGCGAAGCTCTTGATATTGTCGTGGCACTCGCTCATTGGGGTTTCTCCCGTCCGCAGTGCTCTCACGAAATCCGCCAGCGACCCGGCGATCCCGTCACCGCTGATCGTTGCCGACGGGGCTTCGATGCGCTCGAGTTCAGCTCCTTCGCCTCCGGGCGAGCGCACCTCGGCGATCGGGTTGCTGGCGCCGTCCCAGGCGGCGCTACCAAGAGCCCCGACAGCACGCCAAGACGACTCCCACGAGGTCTCGAGGCCGTCGGCGCACCAGCTCCCCTCATAGCTGAAGCGGAGCCCGCCCTCGAACTCGAACTCTGCGACCGCCGACGCGGCACCGCGGTACCAGCTCCACGGAGGGTTGAACTCAGTGCACTGCACGCTGACGGGGTCGGCCCCGGTGACGTAGCGGGCGGCATCGAAGGTGTGGATCGCCATATCGACCAGCAACGGGCTGTCCATCTCATCGCGGAAGCCCCCGAAGTGGGGCGCCCTGTAGAACTCGGCGTTGAGCTGGCCTACGCCTCCTAGACGCTGCGCGACGAGGCTCTTGAAAGCGGCTAGACCTGTGTTATAACGGCGGTTCTGGCTCACGACGAACAGGGTCGAAGTTCGTTCGGAGGTCCGCAGGAGATCGCGAGCCTCCTCGAGGTTCGCAGCCAAGGGCTTCTCGCCAAGCACAGCTACCCTCTGCTCCAGGCAGTACCCCGTGATCTCATGATGGGCTTCGGGGACGGCTACGTCCACCACAAAGTCAGGCGAGCACTTGAGCAGAGCGGGTTCTATGTGCTCCTCGACAGCAACGTTGGAAAGGCCGGCCGCCTCGATGCCCTCGGCTACTCGGTCAGTGGAGAGGTCAACCCAGCCAACCAGGGAAGTGTCGGGGTTGTCGACGATGGCGCCCGCCCACGACCGGCCCATCCGGCCCGCTCCGACGAGCACGGCCCGCAGCTCCCTCACCGGGCCGGTTGACCGCTGGGCTCGGCGCTGTACGCATCCAGCCATCCTTCGGGCATGTTTTCGAGCTTGTACGGCGCCGGCAGCGGCCCACCGTCCCGGTAAGTCCAGGCGACGCCGTTAGCGATCACGCGCCGGACGACCGAGTGGTGGTAGACGGGGTACTCCTGGTCACCCGGGCTGAAATAAAACACGCGGCCGGCGCCGCGATAAAAGCAGCACCCGGAGCGAAAGACTTCTCCACCGGCGAAACTCGAGATGAACACGAGCTCGTCGGGCTGAGGGATGTCGAACAGTTCGCCGTACATCTCCTGAGCCTCGATGGCGAAAACGGGCGGGACGCCCCTCGTGATCGGGTGGGCGGCATTGACGGTCCAGACGAGCTCGCGCTCGCCAATGGAACGCCACCGCAGGTTGCAGCTCGTCCCCATCAATGAGCGGAAAATCTTCGACCAGTGGCCCGAATGCAGTACGACGAGGCCCATGCCCTGCAGGACGCGTTGCTTCACGCGCTCCACGACCACGTCAGCTACCTGACCGTGGCCCATGTGGCCCCACCACGTGAGCACGTCAGTCGCTCCCAGGACTTCCTCGCTCAACCCATGCTCGGGCTGGTCGAGAGTGGCCACACGCACCACGGCCCGGTCCCCCAGGTGCTCTGATATCCCCGAGGCAATCGTAGTGTGCATGCCGTCTGGGTACAGCTTCTGGACCGACTTGTCCCGTTTTTCGTGGAGGTTCTCCCCCCAAACGGTGACGTGGGCCACCAGGCCCGAAGTTGTTTGGCTCACCTCGACCTCTCCCTTTCTTACGACCTGACGCCACCGGCCCGTAAGGCCATGGCTAACTTTGCCCGACCCTGCATCAACCCTTCAAAGCCCCTGCCCGGAGGCCGCTCCGGATCCAGCGCCAACATACAAAAAGCAGGATCGTCGTAGGTATAGCAGCCAGTGTGGCCGCCGCGAAAATGCCGCCGTCATTGGACGAGTACTCGGTCACGAACTTGTAGAGACCGAGCGTGAGGGGCTGAGGGCCGCCCCCAGCGTTGAGCGTGAGGGCGTTGACAAAGTCGTTCCAGGCCCCCAGAAAGGCGAACAGCCCCACAGTGATGATGGCCGGGACGGCCAGGGGGATGCCTATCGACGTGAACGACCGGACCGGGCCCGCCCCGTCCACTGAAGCGGCGTCGAAAAGCTCTCCAGAAAGAGTGACCATGAAGGCCCTGACCACGATGATCACGAACGGTATGGCGGCGGCGGCGTCGGCCAGGATGAGCCCGGTGTAGCTGCCCAGGAGGCCCCAGCGGTGGAAGATGGTGTACAGGGCGATCGACAGCGAAATGCCTGGGATCATCTGGGTCACCAGCATGATCAGGATGACCAGGCTCGCCAGCCGGCCCCCCCGCCGGGCCAGGGCGTGGGCGGCCGGGACACCGACCAGCCAGCTGAGGACCACCACGCTCACGGCGATGACCAGGCTAACGCCAATATTGCCGATGATCGAACCAAAAGCCAGCCTGTAGTTCTCGGTGTAAATATGCGTGGGGATGAGCGTGGGCGCGTTGGCATAAATCGTCGAGAGATCCTGGAACGACGCCACCACGACCCAGTACAACGGGAACAATAGCGGCACAAAGAAAATAAGGCCGAGCATTACGGTCATTGCGCCGTTGAGGATCCGGCGCGATTTTTTTGCCTTACGTGTGCCTGCCATCGTCATCGCATGCCTCCCTTGCCAGCCTCTCCCCGGCTGATATTTATGTAAACGACGCCTACCAGGAACGTGAACAACAGAAGTATGTTCGCCACCGCCGTCCCGGTCCCGAAGTTGAAAGCAGTAAAAGCCTGTGTATACGCCCACGTCGACATGAGCTGGCTTTCGTTGGCCGGCCCCCCGCCAGTCAGGACCCACGGCAGGTCGAACACCTTGGTCGTATAGACCACCCCGAGCATCAGCACGATCAAGATCACCGGGCGCATGGAGGGCACGGTGACCCGACGGAAGCGCTGCCAAGGGTTGGCCCCGTCTACCGCGGCCGCCTCGAGCTGTTCGGCCGGGACGTCCTGCAGCCCGGAGTACAAGAGCACGGCGTTGAACGGCACCCCGGCCCAGATGTTGGCAATTATGATCGCGGTGAGCGCCAGGTACCCGTTCGTGAGCCACCCGATCGGGCTATGGATCAGGCCGACGGCCTCGAGGACCTGGTTGGCGAGGCCGTTGGAAGTGGCAAAGATCAACGAAAATATGGTCCCCGTGACGACGAGTGGTATCACGTAGGGCACGAGGATGAAGCGGCGCAGGAAGCCGGAACCAGCAAACTGCTTGTTCAGGTAGAGGGCCAGCGCGAACCCGATGGAGAACTGGAACACCACACAGGCGACCGTGAATATGAGGGTGTTGACCAGCGCCCGGATGGTCGTGCTGTTGCTCAACATGGCGGTGTAATTGGCGAACCCGACGTAGGTGCCGTGGCCAGCCGCCAGCGCCGCGAACCCATAGTCCTGAAAACTGATCGAGATGTCCTGGTACAGCGGGTAGGCGAAGAAGAGCGCCACGTAGATGAGGGCAGGTACTAAGAAACCGAGCAGGACCAGGCGTTCCGATGTACGCCGATTGAGCCGGAACAAACTGTGGCCCGCCGGGGGACTGGCGCGGCGAGCCCCCGTCAGCGGGCGGCGTTTACGCTCCTCGACACCTGTAGCGGTTGCGGCCATTCATCATCTCCGTTCATTTTCGCCCGAAGCGACCGGTCCTACATAGCAGGGCCATGTTTGGATGTTTGGCGTCCACGGCGTACCGGCCCGAAGTTCTGTCTCCGGCCGCTACGCGACCACGCGGTGAGCGTCGGGGCGAAACCACCAAAGGGCGCCCGCCAACCGGAGGGCGCCCTTTGCGTGGCTTCACGGCCTTATTTGACCAAAGGATTGACCTGGGATTGAGCAGCCTGCATGGCGGCTGCCGGCGTCATCTTGCCGATAAGGGCGGCCTCGATGGCGTTGCCCACGTCGAGGTCGATGGCGGGTTCGTTAGCCGGGTTCTTGATCCCCGCAGTGCGGGCCCGGCCGTTCTTCAGTTCGGACAGGAACGGCGCGTAGACGCTGGTGTTCCAGGGGGACTGGTCCCACAACGACGGCTCCGTCGGGACGGCGGCCAGGAGCTTGGAGAAGTCGACAACGTGCTTAGACATGTCATTCAGCAGTGCGAACGCCGCTTTTTCCTCAGTTGGGTTGGTCTTGGTGATGGCCCACACCTCACCACCGAAGGGTGAGATGACGGTCTGGCCGGCCACGCGCGTCGGGATCGCGAAGACGCCCCAGTTCAGCTTCTTGAACTGGGTCTGCATACTCGGGATGTTCCACAGGCCGTTCTCGTCGAAGGCGGCCTTGCCGGCCTCGAACTCCTGCTGAGGCTGACCCTGGCCCCAGTTGACCACGTCCTTGGGCGCCGCTCCTTCTTTGACCAGGCTGGCGAGGAAGGACAGCGCCTGCACCGAGGCGGTGCCGGCCGGGTGTTCCATGGAACCGCCGTTCGACCACGCCCACGGGTCGAACTGCCACGTCGCCTGGCCGGGGCCGGCCTGGCCGGAGAAGACGAAGCCCAGGTCCTTGCCATGAGCCGTCTTCTTGGCGTCAGCGGCGAACTCGGCCCAGGTCTTCGGTAGGGTCGTGATCCCCGCTTGCTGGACAAGTGTCTTGTTGTAGAAGATGGCGATGGTGTTTGTCGCCAGCGGCATGGCGTAGAGCTTCCCGTTGTATGTCGTCTCGGCGACGTTGGCCGGGTTGAGCTTGCTCACCGCAGGGATTGACCCCAGTGAGGACAACGGGACCAGCACGCCGTCGGCGGCGAACTCGGCCAGCTCCGGGTTGTCGAGCATCAAGAGATCCGGCTGCGACCCGGAGCTGAACTGTGCCAGTACGTGGGTGAGGTACGCAGAATCGCCGGTCACCACGTCGCCCTGGCGGACAATCTTTACGCAGGGGTTGGCGGCGCTGTAGCTCTTGAAATAATCGGCGACGCCCGTCCCCGAGGTGTTCGTGGCCGACGGGACCCCGTAGTAGTCTTCGGTGGTCAACTTCACGACGCCCCCGGGGCACGAGGCGGCTGACGATAGGTGCCGCGCCGCCGGGACCGGGCTCGCTGCAGCGGATGTCGCTGCAACCGAGAACGTCCCGAGAGATGCTACCACCAGGGTTGCTGTGAGAATACGGGCGCCCCGTCTAACGAAATTGTCTTTTATCACTGTGCGTTTCTCCTCCTTTGCTTTGTGTTGTATTTTGGGCCCACAGACTGCAGGTCCTTTCTTCCAATTTGGGATCCAAAAAGGTCCCCTTCGCGTAAACCTAATGCGGGCTCAGTGTGCTAAAGCGCGGCCCCTTGGCGCCCTGTCGCGACAGCAGTCCCCCGCCTTCTACCACTTTTATGGCTTGGCGGGGGTGCGTCGCTCGCGGCGCGCAGCACCGTCGGGGGCAAGAGCCGGCGTACCGGGCTGCCGTCCCATGAGCTCAATAGTTCTATAGCCTGCCGGCCCATTTCGTCCGCGGGCACGGCCACACAGGTGAGGGGGGGCACGACCTGTTGGGCCGACGCACCACGTGCTATCGCGACAACAGACACGTCGCCGGGCACTCGCTTGCCCAGTCGCTCTAAACCCTGGGGGACTAGCTCGAGCACCCCCTCGTTGAACACTATCAAAGCGGTAATGCCGGGAGCGTCGTCGAAGAGCCGGCAGAGGGCTGATTGCACCCCTTCGTGTGTCGTCTCAGTAGCGACACCATGAAATTCGAGCCGGCGCCCGGACAGCTCGTCGGCGACGCCCCGCCAGGCGCGAAGGGCGTAGCCGGAACCGATCTCGAGAATGCCCGGGTGTGGCCCTAGAAACCCGATCACTTCGTGGCCGAGCTCAGCGAGGTGCGTCACGGCCAGGTGACCGGCGGCCTCGAAGTCGAAGTCCACGTACGGGAGACCGCTCGGGTCCTCGGGTACACCGAGGAGAACCGCCGGCGTGCCCATTTCCGCGACGAACGGGACGCGGTCGTCATGGGCCAGCACCTCCATGAGGATCAGACCGTCAACCATCTTGCTTCGCACCACGCGGTCGATCTCCGATTTGCCGTCCGCACCAGTGAGCAGCATGACGTTCCAACCGTGCTGGCGGGCGCTTTCGAGCACCCCATAGACGTAGGGCATCAAGACGCGCTCAAACGACCAGCGGTGAATCGGGACCACGAGCGCGATGACGTCCGTACGACCTGCACGCATCGACCGGGCGCCGGCGTGCGGATGGTACTTCAGCGCCCGGATGCTGGTCTCGACCCGCCGACGCGTTTGAGGGGAGATGCTCCGATTGCCGCTGAGCACGTAGGAGACGGTGCTCGGCGCCACCCCTGCATGCTTCGCCACGTCCGTGATGGTCGGCTGCACTACCACCCCCCTATGCGCTGTCGAATGGTTTCAACAGCCCCTCAGCTATTAGTAGTGCTTCTGGTCCTTGAAAGCAAGTCACGCCCGGCAGGGCACCACGCTACGCGCACGGGCCAAGGGCACCGTGGAAGTACCTCAGGGTGGCAACCACGGAGGATGGCCTCCGCCCGAGCTCAATGCGGGTCACCATGGCCGAGGTCATCCGCCGAGCGCTGGACGCCTACCTAGGCGACCACCAAGACGCCCACGCCGTGCTGACCGCCACCTTCGGGTCCGTGCCGAACTTCATCGTTCCCTCTCGCCACGAATGGCGCCGCTCGGGCGGCATCGATGGCTGACCTGCTCGTTGACACTGATGTGTTCATCAACCACCCGCGGGAGGCGGTCAAGCTTCGCGCCCGACAACACCGTTTGCATTACTCGGTCATCACCCGGGCCGAACTGTTCTCCGGCCGTGAGGGTACAGACCGGGCGGCCCAAGTGCTGGCCCCGTTCAGAGAGATAGGGATTGACCGGGCGGTGGCGGAGCGGGCCGGTCGCATCCGTCGGGAGTTCGGGTTGCACCTGGCCGGTGCGCTGATCGCCGGTACAGCTCTGGAGCACGGGCTGACGCTGGTCACCGGCAACCGGAAGGACTTCGAAGGCGTGCATGGGCTGCGGTTGCGGGCATTGAGCTGAGCGTCGACTCGACAATAACTTTCCAGATTTTGAGCTGAAGCTTGAGCCGAACCCGAACTGATCACTGGGCCTTATTTCGACAGCGCCATAAACGGCCGTTTCTGAAAATTCGCGGGCTCCTATTCGCTACTGTCGCTTAGCCATGTTCGTGTCGGACCTGCGCCATTTCTTGGGCCCCCAACGCCCCTGCCGATGGCGCCGCTCGAGCTTGTCAAAGCCCAGGCGGTACCCTTGAATTGCCCCCGGCGCTCGTTATCGCGCCTCGACAGACTGCTGGGCAGCCTGGTGGGACATCACGCGAATGAGCCACGATCACGGGCCACCAGCCACCGCCGCAGGGGAGCAACGTGACCGGCTGAAGCTGGTTCTCGCCCTTACCCTGGCCATCCTGGCGGCTGAGATCGTCGGCGGCGTGCTAGCCCATTCCCTTGTCCTCATAGCCGACGCCGGGCATATGGCCACGGATGCGGCCGGTATCGGTCTCTCGTTGCTCGCGGTCCACTTCGCCGCCCGGCCCGCGAGCGACGCCCGCACCTTTGGCTACTTGCGGGCCGAGATCCTGGCCGCGGTGACCAACGCGGTGCTGTTGTTCGGGCTGGGCGCGCTTCATCCTGGTAGAAGCGGTGGCGCGGCTGATGCACCCCGAAACGGCGACACCGTCGCTAATGATCGCCTTCGGCCTGTTAGCCCTGGCCGGCAACGCCACCAGCCTGCTTCTCCTCCGCCGGGGCCAGGCCCAGAGCCTTAACGTCCGGGCCGCGTTCCTGGAAGTCCTGGCCGACATGTGGGGCGCAGTGGCGGTGTTGGTGGCCGCGGTTGTCATCGCGGTGACGGGGTTCCAGCGGGCGGACTCGGTCGCTGCCATCGCCATTGGGTTGCTGATCCTGCCGCGCACGGCCAAGCTGCTTCGCGACGCCGTGGACGTGCTGCTGGAGGCCACGCCGAAGAACGTCGACCTGGGCGAGGTGCGGGGGCACATCTGTCAAACCCCGGGAGTGCTCGACGTACACGACCTGCACGTGTGGACGGTGACCAGTGGCCTGCCCGTCTTGTCGGCTCATGTTGTGGTGGCCGACGATGCGTTGGCGGACGGCGGCGGTGCCCGGGTGCTCGACAGCCTGGCCGAGTGCCTGGCCGGTCATTTCGACGTCGGCCATTGCACGTTTCAGCTCGAGCCCGCTACCCACCAGGCCCACGAACAGGCGCTCCACCGCTGACCGAGCTTCTCACTCTTGGGCACGGCACCCTGGCGCAGGACGAGCTCTCGAACCTAATTGCGGGGGCGGGGGTAGAGGTGCTCGTAGATGTGCGCACGGCGCCGGGTTCGCGGCGCCATCCCTACGTGGCCCGGGCCGAACTGGAGCGGTGGGTGCCAGCCGCCGGTGTCACCTACCAGTGGGAACCTCGCCTCGGGGGCTGGCGCAAAGCGGGTCCCGCCTCGCCGAACACTGCGCTGCGGAACGAATCTTTCCGGGGTTACGCCGATTACATGCGCTCGGAAGCGTTTTGGGACGCCCTGGACGACGTCCTGAAGGTGGCCGGCACCCACCGCACCGCCATCATGTGCTCGGAGTCCGTTTATTGGCGATGCCACCGCCGGTTGATCGCAGACGCGGCCTCGATGGCCCGCGGGACGAAGGTCCTTCACCTGGGGCACGACCAGGCCGTCAGCCCCCACCAGCTGACCGATGGCGCCCGCTCAGAGAACGGCCTGCTGGTGTACGACGTCGGGATTTCGGAGCCGCTCCCCGACATCTAGGTCGTCGACGCCCGCCCATCGCGGCTGAGCAGATTACCCCGGCAACCCTCGAGAGCCCCGCTTGCAGGCCTGGGGCGGGGGCACGCACTCTGGGGGGATGAGCACTTCAGGCCCAGAGCGGGTCAGCGAGCAGGTACATACGTACTGGGACATCGACGCGGCGACGTACGACCACACCCCGGGCCACCACCCGAGGACCGCAGTGGAGCTCGCCGCCTGGGCCGGCGCTCTCCGCCGGCTGCTGCCGCCGCCCCCCGCCCGGGTGCTCGACGTGGGCGCCGGCACAGGTTTCCTCGCCATCCTTCTCGCCAGGCACGGCTACGAAGTGACCGCGCTCGACTTCTCCGAGGCCATGCTCGGGCGGCTGCAGGACAAGGCCGGGGAAGCCGGCCTGAAGATCAGGACTATCAACGCCGGCGCCGGCGAAACGCCCCTCGAAGATTTCGACGCCGTGGTGGAGCGTCACGTGCTCTGGACCGTTCCCGCCACCAGGGCCACGCTGGAGGCCTGGCACCGGTCGGCGCCTCGAGGCCGCCTGGTGCTGATGGAGAGCCTGTGGGGCGACGCCGGCGGCTTCGGCGGCCAACTCCGTAGGGCAGGACATGACGCCCTGCGCCGACTGCGGCGCGGCGAGCACGCCCATCATGCGGAGTACAGCAGCGAGATGCTGGCCAATTTCCCTCTTTCGGGTGGGGTGACTCCTGACCAATACGTCTCGTTCGTGGAATCGACGTCCTGGGGGGCGGCCAGCGTCGAGAGGTTACGAGATGTGGAGTGGGCTACCCAACAGGCTCTACCGTCATTTGTCGACCGCTTGGTAGGGGTGGCACCCCACTTTGCCGTGGTGGCCGGCTGACCGAGACGAGATCTCCCTTATGAGGCTGGCCCCTCGCCCCCGACCGGCCCAGTGCCCGACGGTTAGGTCAGTGAAAACGGCGGGTAAGGGTCGGCCAGGAGGTCGAACCAGGCGTCGACTCGCAACACCCAACGGTTGGCGCCGATCACGAACTCCGCCAGGCCGCTCGGCCAACGGCCCACGATGATGACTACGAAAAAGGCCACAATCGACACGAAGTACAACGCGATCCCGACGAAAAACAGGGCAATCAACTGGGGGATTACGAGGATGATCCGGAACAGGACCGCCAATCGCGATAATTTCGCCGGTCTCTGCACCTCGAACCAGGCCGGGTCGTCGCCCGGGTCTGGGTAGCCCATCGACAGCGCGAACGACGGGTACTTTTCCCGCAGGAAGAAGGCGTACGTTGTGGTCCGCCAGTAGAGCCGGTAGTAACCGGCGATCAGATTGCCCAAACCTTCCGGCAATTGGCCCGTGAACAGGGCCACGAACCACCCTATGAAGGCGCATATGGCGGCGACGATCCGTAATACATAAAGCAAAATGTACAAGGGGATAGCCAGGATCCACTGCACCAGTGGCCGCCAACGGGCGATCCGCGCGGGCACGTCTATACCCACGTCAATGGGGTACCTGCCGCTCCCCCGCTGCTGAACGGGGGCAGTGGGCCAAATGTTGGCGGGAGGTGGCGCCATAACTGGAGGTGCGCTCGGAGGCGGTGCCGGCGCCGGCGGACCAGTGGCCGGCCCATCGGACCCCGATGCATTTGGCCCCGATGCATTTGGCCCCGATGCATTTGGCCCCGAGTCGTTTGGCACCTGAGATGGGCCCGGGCTGGCGCCTTCGGGCGGCGCGCCGTCCGCTGGCCGATCCTCCCCTGTGGACATCGAAACCCTCCTGGTGATCTGCGCGGATCGCGGCTTCGTCGTCTCTTTGCGCGCGAGTATAGCGGTTCGGCTGCCCAGATGGCCGTATTGAAAAGCGTGGCCCCGTGGCGGGAAAAAACTCGCTTGCCCAGCGGTGGCTACGGCGTGCTCAGCTAGCGACCCTCCGGACTGTCGTCGCTACGGGCCAGGCCCATCTTGGCTGCGTTGATCAGGATGCGCGCCACGGCTCCGATGATGACGAGGTCGAGGAGCATCTGGATACTAACCAGGATCCTCCCATCGTCCGTCCGCGGCGTGATGTCACCGAAACCAACCGTGGAAAAGACAGTGACGGTGAAGTACAGGGCGCTTGTGTGGTCAAGCGGTTGGCTGAACGAGCCCCGCGACGTATCGTAGAGCGACAAGTAGAGCGAAGCGAAGAGGACGAGGAAGAGGGGCAGGACAACGCCAAGCGCTTGGGCCGCTCGTAGCTCGGGTATCTCCGATTTGACGATATGGCTGGCCTGCCAGGCTATGACGGCGGCGACCAAAACGAGCCCGATCACAAGCCGAAGGACGTCGTAAACAGCCGACTCTTTGCCGGACGGCACGATGTAGTAAATCCCAATGAGAACGACCCACGCCCCGGCGACTATCACGGCCGTGCGCGTCATAGCCCGCCGCCGTTCCCGGCGCTCTAATTGCGAAAGTCGTCTGGGGGACAATGGCTTAACCCCTGCTCGGCGTGCTCACGCCCCAATTATGTTCGAAACGCCAGCCTGACCAGCGAGATCCAGTCCTCAGCAAATGGAGGGAGCGGCTTTCTATCCGGTGACCGCCGACGGCGCCGCCCCGGCGTAGAGCTCGGCAGCCCGCCAGCAATACCAGGCCGCCACTGACCGGTAGGGCCGGAACGGGTCCCCCAGTGGCTCCAGCTGGCGGGCCGTGGGCATCGGGACCTCCCACCCGAGGCCATAGCCCCGGCGCACCCCGAAGTCGCCTGTAGGCCAGACGTCTATGCGCCGGAGCTGGAAGATGAGGAACATCTGGGCCGTCCAGCGGCCAACGCCCCTGACGCTCGACAGGGCGGTTATGAGGGCTTCGTCGTCCAGGCGCGACAGCCCTCGGGGGGTGAGCACAACCGTGCCGTCAAGGATTTTGGCCGACAGATCGCGGAGCGACGCCATCTTGTTGGCGGACAGGCCGACGGCGCGAAGCGTCTCGTCGGAGAGCGTGAGCAGCCCCCGGGGTTCGACGTCGCCGTCAAGGGCAGCGATCAACCGGCCGTGTATGGCGGCGGCCGCCCGCCCGGCCAGCTGCTGGTAGACGATGGCCTGGACCAGCGAAGCAAAGTGGGTTTGCTGCAGCCGCCCCAGACGCGGCAGGCCGGTCTCATCCACCAGGCGGGCGATAACGCGGTCAGTTTCGGCCAGTATGCGGGCCGCGGCCGTAAAAGAGGTGCGGTTGGCCGGAAGTGCTTTGGAATCGCTCACGAGCCCAGTTTGGCCGATGCCCCACTGCGTCGCGGTCCCGCGCACGCAGGGTCACCGCTGGGCGGGGCATTTAGCCAATCTTCTCGGGTCACATATGGGGCGTCAGGCGTCCGCTAGTGCCATCTCTTTGGGCGCAGGTTGTTTGGGTTCGGGCGGTAACAGGAGCGCTCGGCCCAGGGGCCGTGGCATCCACCAGTTCCAGCGTCCCAGCAAGGCCACTAGGGCCGGGACGAGGAACGCTCTGATCAATGTGGCGTCGAGGACGATGCCGGCGCCCAGCCCGGTGGCGAGGACCTTTATGTCGGTGTCCGGTGCGGAGGCCAGCGACATGAAAGCCAGGAAGAGTATGAGCGCGGCGCACGTGACCAGACGGCCGGTGCGACCCAGCCCCTCCACGACCGCATGGTTGGTGTTGCCCGTACGGTCGTACTCCTCCCTGACCCGGGTGAGGATGAACACCTCGTAGTCCATCGACAGGCCGAACAAGAAGGCGAAGATCATCAGGGGGACCCAGAAGGTAATAGCGCCGGTGGCCGGGATCCCGAAGATGGCCTGGGACCCGTGGCCTTCTTGCCAAAACCAGGTGAGCACGCCGAACGTTGCCGCCAGCGAGAGCAAGTTGAGCAACACGGCTTTCGCCGCCAGGACGGCGGAACGGAAGGCCCGGGCCAACAACAAGAAGGTGAGCAGGGCGATCACCGCGAACATCTCGGGAAAATGCCCGAAAACGGCGTGGCTGTAATCCTGTTCGATGGGACCTGCCCCCGTAACGCCGAGGACGCCCGGCTCGTGGGCCAGTCGGGTCTCGACGGTGGTCACGGGAGCCAGCGTGCTGTCGTTTACGGTCTCCTGGGCCGGGATGACGATAATGTCCGACGTGCCCGCACGGCTACCGGTGGCCCCCGAGGGCAGGACGGCCGTAGTTATCCCGGGCACGCTGCGCAAGCGGTCGAGGGCAGCGGGCGCCGCCGGCTTGGTCGTGAGGACTTCCAGGGGGGTGAGCACCCCACCGGGTACGCCGCCGCCGACCAGCGTCTCGTAAGCGGAGCGGGCGGGGCCCGTCTTCGAGAACGCAGAGACCGATGTCTCGCCCACCTTCAACCCGAACACGGGGAGGACGGCTATGACGAGCACGGCCAGGGCGAGGGGGGCGGCCACAAACCGGCGTTTGGTGACTTGGCCCGCCCAGGCGCTCCAGGCTCGGCTGGCGTGGGCCTCTTTGCGCAGGCGGGGCCAGTCCATTCGAGGTCCGATGCCCCCGAGGAGGGCGGGCAAAAGCGTAACCACCACCAGGATCGAAACCAGAGGAATGAGCATCCCGCCAATGCCCGTGGAACGAAGGCCCGGAACGGGGAGCACTATGAGCGCCATGAGGCCGATGGCAACAGTGATGCCTGAGAGGACCACCGAGCGGCCAGCGGTTTCGACCGCCCTGACCACAGCGTCGTGGTTGTCCGCGCCCCGCGCCCGCTCCTCTCGCCAGCGGGTAACGAGCAGCAAGGAGTAGTCGATGGCTATCCCCAGGCCCACCAGCGCCACCAGGAACTCGACGATGAAAGACACCTCGGTCAGGTACGTGAGGCCGAGGACGACCAGCAAGGTGGTGAGGATCGAGACGGCGGCCACGACCAGGGGCACGAAGGCCAGGAACGAGGCAAACACGAAGGCCAGGACGACCAGAGCCCCGGCCGCGCCGATGAGGGTCTCGGTTAAGACCCGCGGCCCATTTGACGACGTCCCGGCTTCGAGCTGGTCCAAGCCCGTCAGGCCGACGTGGTCCTGAGGCAACGCCCGGGTTACCAGCGCCTCAGCGTGAGTAGCTACGGTATCCGTGCCAAAGCTAGTTATGGGGGGCTCGAACAGCATGGCAAAAGTGGCCCTGCCGCCGGCGGTAATGAAGGCCCGGTCCCCCGTGACCCCGTAGTCGACCACTCGCAATCGGGGCATTTCCTGGCGCAATTGGGCGAAAGCGCCGGCTATCGCCGGCTCTTGAGAGGTGATGTCCTGGCCTTTTGGCGCCGCTACCACCAGGATCGATGGCGTGTTATCGCCTCCGTTGTGGTACGTGGCCAGGATTTTCTCAGCCGTCACGTAGCCGGGTTGGCCCGGCAGAGAAAAGTCGACACTGAGCCGGCCGCTGACGTGACTGGCGGCGAAGGCGCCCACTATGAACGTCACCGCCCAGGCGGTGATGACCAGTTTCCTGTGCCGAAGGGTGCCCCGTGCCAGCCGGCCGAGGAACGAAGGCCGTAGTTGAGCCTCTGACGAACGGCCCGCGGCATCGGGTGTTCGGGTCAGGGTGCGCATTTCTGTCAGTGCTCCATTCTGAACTGAATCATTTTGAACTGATTGATTCTGATATGATTAATTCCACTCCGAATGATCCTACTTCGCGAGGTTCGGCGTGTAAAGTGATTAACCTGTGGACGAGGCCAAGAGCGCTTCATCGGTTTCATCGGGCGGCCCCGACGCTCTCGTGTCTGCCATCGCTTCCACCATCCCCTTTGGCCACGCCGTTGGGTTCCTGGTGTCTCAGCTCGGGTACGCAGTTACCCGGCGCTTCCGGGCGGACCTGGAGGATTCTGTCTCTGGAGCCCCGCCATTTCGGCCTGATGCGGGCCCTGGCGGCAGCCAAGGACCTATCCCAGCAAGCTCTCGGTGACAGCCTCCACATCCCGGCCAGCAGCATCGTCGCTCTCCTGGACCAGCTGGAATCAAAGGGCTACGTGTTCCGGCGCCTCGACCCCGGTGACCGCCGGGTCCGTCTGGTCGAGCTCACGGAAACGGGACAGGAGGTGCTCGAACGGGCCATTGAGATCGGCATAGGTATCGAGACCGCCCTCTGCCAGGGGCTTGATGCCGAACAGCGAGAGTCCTTGATCAGCAACCTCCAAATGGTGGCCGACAACATCGGATTGACGCTGGGGGTCCACCCGGGTTTCCGGGCTGACGAGACCGATGCCCCCCGTGGGCGGAGGCGGGCTACCTGAGGATATGACTGGGCCGGGGAAGTTGGCCCCAGGAAAATTGGAACCTGAAGAACCGAAACGATCGGCGAAAATGGTCCAGTGGCCCGCTGTAGCCCCTGCGCCGGACTTTATTGCGTGAGCTACTCCGGCCTGGCAGTTCCACGCCGCCAAATGGTCAGCTGTCACCCGGAGGAAATCTCTGCCCTCCTGGGTTTGTACTGTTGGTGGCCAGGGTGACGACGGCGAGCGGCACCAACAGCCAAGCCCGAACAGGCCCCGAAGCCCGGCGCCATGAGCACGTGGACAGGCCGTGGCGTAAGACAGCCAAAAAAGTTGTCGCCGCGGTAATCGTTGTGCTGGCGGTCTGGGGAGCCTACGAGCACCGGTCCGACATCTCGAGCGCCGGCAGCATGCTGTCCGACATCAAGGTGGCGTGGCTTTTGGTGGCTGTCGCCGCCGAGCTGGCGTCAATGATCGTCTTCGCCCGGCTCCAGCGCTGGCTGCTGCGGTCCGGCGGTGTCCACGTCCCGTTCGTGCCCATGGTGGAAATCACCTTGGCCGGCAATGCCATGTCGACCACTCTGCCGGGCGGCGCCGCGTGGTCAGCCACTTGGGTATTCGAGCAATTGCGCCGGCGGGGCGCTCAAAAGGTCCCTGGCCGGGTGGGTGATCCTCGTAGCCGGGGCGTTATCGAGCTTCGCCGTGTTCGTCATCCTGGCCGTAGGAGCGTGGGTGGCGGGGAGCCGGGGGCCGGTCTCGAGCTTACGCTGGCTAGCCGCCGCTCTTGCCGCTATCCCGTTCGTGGTGGCCGCCGGGTACGTACTGGCCAGGCGCAGTGGCCGGGTGCGGAAGATGCTGTCGTCCACATGGGCCGCCATTGCCCGGCACGTACCCCCCGCCCGTGCCCTGGGCCGATTGGTCAGTAAAACGGTCGACGACCTTGGTTTGGTCCACCCCGGAGTCATCGGCTGGGCCGAGGCGTTCGGCCTGGCCCTGGCCAACTGGCTGTGCGATTGCCTGTGCTTGCTCGCCTGCACCGAGGCGCTCGGCGTACCGGTGCCGTGGCGGGGCCTGCTGGTGATCTACGGCCTCACCCAGGTGGCGGCCAGCCTGCCCATCACGCCCGGCGGCATCGGCGTGGTCGAGGGCTCCATGACTGCGCTGCTGATCGCCTACGGGACGCGCCCGACCGATGCGTTAGCCATTGTCCTGCTGTACCGCATCGTTAGCTTTTGGGGGCTGGCGCCGATCGGTTGGGTGGCTTGGGGCGGCCTCGAACTAGCCCTTCGCCATGGGCTACGCAACAGCCCTCACCCGTGGGCTGACCACGAGCACGGGCCTGACCCCACCTCCCCCCACTCCATCGGCCCTGACCGCGTCGTCCATCCCTCGCCCTGCATGGGCTGCGACGAGGACACCGTGACGGTCGACCACGATGGCCCCGCCGCCCCTGTCGCCAGCGGCATGGGCGCCGGGAACGCGACCTCGGTCTCGGGCCAGGCCTCCGGACGACGGTGACTCCGCCCGCCTGCGGGCGCCAGTGACGGGATGGCCAGTGCCGGGATGGCCAGTGCCGGGATGGCCGGCAGGATGGCCGGTGGCAGGATAGGACATGACCGGAGCGCCGTTGTACATACGAATATGACCGCTAATAAAGACTTTGCTGCTCCAGGAGGACGAGTCGCCGTAGTGACGGGGGCGGCCCGAGGGCTCGGTCGCGTCATTGCTGTCACGCTGGCCGAAGAGGGTTTCGACCTCGTGTTGGTAGACGTGGCAGATCTCGAGGCGGCGGTGGCCGACGTCGAGCTACGGGGGACGACTGCCTGGCCACGGACGATGGACGTTTCGGTCGAACCCGACGTGGCCGCCTTGGCCACCGGCGTACTGGAGCGGTTCGGACGAGTCGATGCCTTGGTCAATAACGCCGGCATTTCCTTGTTGGTACCGGCCGAAAGTACGCCATTAGGCGCCTGGCAACGGGTGC
The DNA here is from genome assembly GCA_963845605.1 of uncultured Acidimicrobiaceae bacterium. GTDB lineage: Bacteria > Actinomycetota > Acidimicrobiia > Acidimicrobiales > Palsa-688 > Fen-671. The sequence continues at coordinate 323,977 of CAWJSS010000007.1, read as the reverse complement.
TGGAAGTAAACCTGACCGGCCCGTTCTTGCTGTGCCGGGAGCTCGGGGCGCTCATGCTGGCCGCTGGCGCTGGCTCGATCGTGAACGTGGCGTCTATCGCCGGCATTCGCGGGATTTCCCACCGGGTGGCGTACAACGCGTCCAAACACGGCCTGGTCGGCCTGACCTCGACGTTGGCCGCCGAATGGGGAGGCCGGGGAGTGCGGGTAAATGCAGTGTGCCCAGGGTGGATAAAGACCGAAATGGACGTCGAGGACCAGGCCAGTGGCGCCTACTCCGATGCGGACATAACTGATCAAGTGCCGCTGGGTCGCTTCGCCGCCGCCAGCGATGTGGCCAAAGCGGTGGCCTTCCTGGCCGACACAACCAGGAGCGGCTTCATAAACGGGGTCGCCCTGCCAGTCGACGGCGGTTGGTCGTCCGATGCCAGCTGGACCTCACTGCGGCTGAAGACCAGAGCCGTTTCCTTGCCGATGTCATAGCGGAGCGGAAGAGGGCGGTGGCGCCGGCCGGCCCTCACGATGGGCCGAGATGCCGCTGGCTCTGGCCAACGGCGTCAGCCGCACAGCTCACCGCCCGGGTCGCCGCCGTCGCCTACGCTGCCTCGGGTAGGCCATGGTTTCGACATAGGAGGCCCGGTTGGCACAGCAGATGATCAGCGAGCAGGCCTTTTCGCCAGAGGCCATCGCCAAACTGGGTGGGGGAACTCGCGTCGCCCGGACGATGACGGCCAGCGGCACGACCGCCAAAGGGCTGTTCCTTTTCGTGGTCACTTGCGGCTTTGCCGTCCTCGGCTGGGACCAGGCGGCCCGGGTTATCACCTCCAGTTCGGGGCCGATGTGGCTCCTCTGGTACTTCGTGCTCATCGCCTTCAGCTTCCTCGGGATTGCCCGGCCCCGCCTGGCCCCTATCGGCGGCCTCGTCTACTCGGTGCTGATGGGCCTGTTCGTGGGCGGGATTTCCCGGGTTTACGACACCGCCTACGACGGGATCGTCGCCCAGGCGTTGTTGGCCACTTTGGGCGTAGTCCTGGTTTGTTATGTGCTGTATGCCACCGGCGTGGTAAAGGTGACCAACCGGTTTGTCCTGGTCGTCGTAGCGGCCACATTCGGTATTGCTTTGGTGTACTTGACGGGTTGGATCCTCAGCATCATCGGGGTCAATTTGCTGTTCTGGACGCACCCGACCCCGGCCGGCATCATAATCAGCGTCATCATTTGCATCGTCGCCGCCCTCAACCTTTTTGTCGATTTCGCAGTTATCGACAACGGCATCAGAAATGGGGCGCCCACCTTTATGGAGTGGTACGCCGCCTGGGGCCTTCTGGCTACGGTGGTCTGGTTGTACCTCGAGGTCCTCTACCTCTTGGCCAGCATCCGCAGCAGTTAACCCCGTAGGGCACTGACAGAAAAGAGGCTATTCGTGATTCTTTGTCAAGATTTTGCCCCGTTCGTACCGCTGGCACGGCCACATCCCTCCGGGCGGTGCCCATGACGGCCACCGACCAACCGCCCGTCCTGCGGCACGAATTGGCTATCGACATAGATCCCAGCCGCTTGACTTATACGTTCGGAGGAGCCGAGGCGGTGGCGTCCCTTTTGCCCGGCTCGATCCTGGACACGAGCACCCTCGACGCCTTTGCCGGTCGCCTGCGCCGGGTGGAGGACAAAGTGAGCGAGGTGCTCGACTTTCGCTACGTCAATCCCCAGACCGGGCCGTTTTACGTTGAAGGAGCGGAGCCCGGGGACACGTTGGCCCTGCACTTCGCCCGCATCGAGCCTCGAGAAAGCTACGGCGCCAGCACCACAGTCCCCCTTTTCGGGTCGCTCAACGCCACCGTGATGACCGCCATGCTCCATCCGCCCCTGCCGGAAATGACGTGGATATACCAGATCGACCGCCAGGCCCGGGTCGTTCGCTACGAAGCCCGGAGTTCGGACCTTACCGTCGACCTACCCCTGGACCCCATGCACGGCACCGTGGGCGTCGCCCCTGCCCTGGGCGAGGTACGGTCCTCGCTCGTCCCCGGCGATTGGGGGGGCAATATGGACACCCCTGAAATGCGCACAGGAGTTACTTGTTATTTGGGGGTGAATGTCCCCGGTGCGCTCTTTAGTTTCGGCGACGGGCACGCCCGTCAAGGAGAAGGGGAAACGTGCGGCGTAGCCGTGGAGGCGGCCATGGACACGGTGGTGGTCGTCGACCTCGTCAAGGGCTCGCCTTCGCCTTGGCCCCGCCTCGAGAACGACGAGTACATCATGACCGCCGGCTCGACCAGGCCCCTCGAGGATGCGTTCCGTGTCGCCCATAGCCAGTTGGTCCATTGGGTCGTCGAGCTGACCGGTCTGTCCGTCCTGGACGCCTATCAATTAGTGACGCAGACGTCCCTGACTCCGGTGGCGAACGTGGTAGACCCCAGTTACACGGTGGTGGCCAAAATGGCCAAAAAATACTTGCCCGGGGTGGTGGCGATGCAGGGCACCCACGAACGTTTGCGCCGGCTGGGGGCGGCCTATATATCCGTGGCCTGAGGGCGACGCCACCTGCGGCCCCTCTCAGGGACCGGCCTACGATCGGGGATAGTGCTGAGCGTCCTGTTCGCCTTTGCCTCCGCCTTCACCAGCGCCCTCAATGTCGTCACGCAACACGTGGCCAGCACAGCGGCGCCGGCCAGAGACCGCGGTTTCCGGCTCGCGCTCTATCTGGTCCGCAGCCCGCTGTGGCTGTTCGGCGTGGCCGCCATAGGGGCCAGCTTCCTCTTGCAGGCGTTTGCGCTTTACGAGGGACGGATTTCAGTGGTCCAATCGGTCCTGGTCACCGAACTGGTCTTCTCGCTGGTGATAGGACGGGTGTGGTTGCGGCGGGCGGTGTCCTCGGCCGCCTGGGTGTCTGCGTCGATCACATCGGCGGGACTGGCGGTTTTCCTGGTGATGTCCGAGCCCAAAGGCGGCCACCCTCAGGTGACGGCTCAGGCGTGGTTGCCGGCATTGCTCACCTGTGGCGGCGTGGTCGGCGCTATGGCCGTGCTGGCCAGGCGAGGTTCGCCGGTCAGGCGGGGTGCTCTCTACGCGTCCGCCTCAGGGGTCACGGCCGCCGTCATGGCCACGCTTCTGAAATCGGCCAGCGATGCCCTGGGGCACAGTGGCCTAGTGGCCACGCTCGAACAGGGTGCCCTTTACGGGATGATCGTGGCCGTGATCGCGCAAGTAGTCCTGACCCAGGCCGCTCTGCACTATGGGCCGTTGGCTGTTTCCCAACCGCTAATGGTCATCGTCAACCCGTTCGTGAGCATTATGCTCGGCATTTGGCTATACGGCGAACATTTCCAGGGTGGAGCTTGGAAAGTCGCCGTCGGAGCGGTTGGGTTCGTGACGATGCTGGCGGGCGTGGTGTTCCTGGCCAGGACGGCACCCTCTTTGGCCGCAGTACCCGCAGAGGCAGTACCGGGTGACGTGCGCTAAACAGAGGCATGGTGCAGGTCCGCATGTTGGCCTTGGGCCGGGGTCAACGCCACACCAGGCGTTTTCCCAGCTGGCGGCCGATGCTAATCGAGTCAGGGAGAAAAGAACGTGAAGATCACGAGCGTTGAGGTCGAACGCTTTCACATCCCCGCTCCCCCGCCCTTCGTCTGGCGGGCCGGGCTACCCGGTTCCGAGCCCGAGCTCGAGGGAGGACGATTGCGGATAGGCACCGACGCTGGTGTCGAGGGCGTAGCTGCGACGCGCCGAGGGGTCATCCTCGAGGACCTCGTCGACCGCCGCCTGCGAGAAGAGCTGATGGGAGAGGACCCCTTCCGGCGGGAATGGCTGTGGCACCGGGTCTGGGAGCTCGACCGGATAGAAGAGTTCCCCCTCTACGTTCTCGGCCTGGTCGACGTGGCGTTGCACGACCTGGCCGGGAAGGCTCTCGGGGTGCCGGTGCACGAGCTGCTCGGTGGGTTCAGGACCGAGATCCCCGCCTACGCCCCCACCGTGACCTTCTCGTCGATCGAGCTCGTGCATGCGCCTACCGGGCCGGGAGTGGGCGACTCCGCCCCCACGACCTAGAGCGAGGCCGGTCGGCCCAGCTCGCGCTAACCGAGGTTGGCGCAGCCCGCCCAGCTGCCCTTGACGCTGACCGTGCCCGAATGTGCCTTACCCGCGCTCATGCTGGCGCTGACAGAGCCACCGCTGCCACTCTTAGTCGTAGTCAGTGTGCCTGAAACAGACGACCACCCGAAGGGCATGTTCGACTGAAAGGTGATAGAGGCGGGGGTTTCGCCATAAGTGTTGAGGTTCATGGAATAGCTATGCCCGAACTTGGCCACGGTGACCTGAACGTCGATGTTCTTCAGCGTCTTGGCTTGCCCATTTACCTTGAGCTTGGCACTGTCCCACTGGAGCACGATGGTGCCGGTCTGTGACGGGGAGATCTGGCAACCGGTCAAGATCTTGCCGGGGGAAGGAAGGCCGGAACCTTGAGGGTGCCGGCCAAAAACCCTTTCAAGACCAGGGATCCCGAGGAACCTCTCGCCGTAGCCCAGGCCGCCGGCGCCGGCCCGGCCGCGACCGCCGATGCCACGACAAGGGCGGCCAACGTACCGATGGAGCCAGAACGGACCCGGCCGCCACGCCGAGCGCCGACGACGTCCGCCGGGGCGCTGGTCCGGGTACTTGGCCAGGGGCATGAACGGCTCCTTTGCATCGGTCGGGGGCCGGCCCCGATGTCTCAGTGTCGTCACTGCCCCAGCGGGTTGTCAAGGACGGCTGACGCAGTTCGGCCTGACCGGGACGACTCGATAATTCCCCCATAACTTGGGCGTCATCGCCGCGGTGTTCGCGCCGGCGCTGGCTGTACCGTTCGTGGCTGGGCCTTTCGTGGCTTTGCGTTTTTTGGAGGCAGGGCGGCTCGCCTGGCACGCAGCTTGGCCTTCGTGACAAGCTGGAAGGTGTGGCTAGGGCAAATTACGGGGGCAGGATAAGCACGTGAGCGTTCCAGGAGTACGGGTCGGCCTGGTGGGCTGCGGCAAGATCAGCCAGGCCTACCTGAGCGCCGGCTACCCGAACGTCACTTATGTCGCTTGTGCCGACATAGACGAAGCTCGCGCCAAGGCAACGGCGGAGACCTATCACCTCGAGGCATTAGATGTCAGCGAGCTGCTTTCGGACGGGGATGTGGACGTAGTTTGCAACCTGACCGTACCCCGAGCTCACGTCGAAATCAGCACGGCTGCGCTCAGGAACGGCAAACACGTCTACCTGGAAAAGCCCCTAGGGCTGGACCGGGAAGAGGGTGCCACGGTGGTGCAATTGGCCGAAGAAGGCGGCCTGAGGATCGGTTGCGCCCCCGACACGTTCCTGGGCGCCGGGCTGCAGACCTGCCGGCGGCTGATCGACGAGGGCCGCATCGGGGAGCCGCTAGCGGCCATGGCCAACATGGTCAGCCACGGCCCCGAGCACTGGCACCCCGATCCCGCCTTCTATTACCAGCGGGGCGCCGGGCCGCTTTTCGACATGGGGCCGTACTACCTGACGGCACTGGTCACGCTGCTCGGTCCCATCTCGAGAGTGGCGGGGTTGTCAAGTGGCGCGGGGGTCGACCGCCGTGTGAGGTCCGGCCCGCGAGCCAACCGAGATCCTCCCGGTCGAGATCGACACTCATATCTCGGGCCTGCTCGAGTTCGCCAGCGGAGTGGTGGGTACGTTGGTCACCAGTTTCGACGTCTGGGGTTCGGGGCTGCCCCGCCTGGAAATCCACGGGACCGAGGGCAGCCTGTCCCTTCCGGACCCGAACACTTTCGGTGGCCCGGTGCGACTTTTCCCGGCGGGGGCCAAAGAATGGGAGGAGATCCCCACCGATGGCTTCGACCTTCAGCGGCGCGGGATAGGGCTATCCAACCTGGCCGATTCGCTGGCCGGCGCCGGCGTCAACCGGGCCAGTGGCCGGCTGGCCTACCACGTGCTCGATGCCATGGTCAGCGTGCTCGAAGCGGGCCAAAAGGGCGAGTACGTGCCGCTGACCAGCACCGTGGAGCGGCCTCCCGCCATAGTGCGGGATGCCTGATCGCGCCGGCGGCAACCAGAGCCTCCCCCCGGCGTAGCCTGGGGCCATGATCGAACCTCTCGAGGAGACTGTCGCCCGGGCGGACCGTGCGCGAGATGAGCTCACGCAGCTCCTACAGCAGCTCGGCGCCGAGCGGGAAGCGGTGAAGGCGGCGACGACCGAGGCCCACGAGGCGATCCAGGGATTGCGCAGCGCCGTCCGCGAGGCGAAAGAGGAAATGCGCCAGACCTCCAAAGCTGAGGCTCGCAAGCACCTCGCCCGGCAGATGAGGGCGGCGGCGGACATCCTCGCCCGCGACACCTGAGGGGAGCTACCTGGGGGCGACGTCGGGGCCTGGTGGGGGCGTCGAGGTGGGGGGCCTTGAGCGCCTGTGCGGGGCGGGCGGGGGCCTTGAGCGCCTGTGCGGGGCGGGCGGGGGCCTTGACCACCTACGGCGGGTGGGTGGGGGCCGTGAGCACCTGTGCCGGGGGCATCTTTCGGTGCAGTCGGCCGGTCTCGGCGCGTTTTAAGCCGAAATCAGGCAATAAGCACGCCGAAAGTCAGCTTGCGCGCCGAAAGGGGGCCTACAGTCGCCAGCTTCTGTCGCGGCCAATTCGGGCCTTTCTCGGGCCGGCAACGACTTTCGGTGCCAAAGGTGGCGAAAATCGGCGCGCAAACGCACAAACCCGTGATGGTCCACCCACGAAGGCGCATTTTGCCGAGCTAACGGTTCGGCTCCCGGCCGGTGGGTTTTGGCTCGGTTTTAGACGAGTTTTACGTCTTGGCCCACGGGGCCCATAAAGGCTTGACCGATCTCCTGCTGTACCTCCTCGGTCGTGGACCCCGCCTGGGTCTCCGTGGTGACGGCGCCACCCAGCTTTTCGGTGATGTGGGCCGTGGACGCGACCGGGGCGACCACCACGATGGCGATCGTCCCGCTATCGAAGGCCCGCCCCAGGTCTTTGACCTTGCCTCTGCCCAGCTTGCGCATCATGTGGGAGATCAGGCCACCGCCGGCCGCGCCCACCACAGCAGTGCCAATTACCGACGGTGGGAAAAGGATGCCCACAACGGCGCCAACGATGGCGCCTTTCCCCCATCCGTGGTGCGACTGGCGATGAACGATGATGGGCTGGCCCTTGCTATTCTCGACCAGCGCGGCGTCCGCGATCTCGATGTCACCGGCGTGAGCAGCCTCCTCCAGAGCCGACCAGTCCGCCTCGGCGGCGGCCAGGCCTTCGTAGGCTGCCACCGTCGTGCTCAATTCGGCCATGGCTCCTCCTTGTTGGTAGCCGGCCTTCAATTTTGGTGACCCGGCCGGGACCGGGCCAGGGCACCTTCTTCCGCAACAAACCCCGTTACTTCAGTCCCAGATGGCGTTGCCGCTGTCGGCGTCGAAGAAGTGGAGCGATGCGGTACGCACCACCATGGTGACCCGGGAGCCGGCCCGGAAGTCGCTGCGGGGCGAGATGCGGGCCACCCCCTCGGCCCGGGCCTCGCCGGGCTGGAAGCTGGCCAGGTCGCCCAGCTCCTCGGTCTCCTGGGCGGCGGCGGCCACCTCGGAGCGGGCCTTGGTGGCGTCGGTCAGGAAGTGCACCTGCAGCTCGTTGCCGAGCGCCTCCACCAGCTCGACGTCGGCCGCCAGGGTGTTGCCGGGGCCGGCGGCGGCGTCGGCCAAGGCCGGGTCCTCCAGGTCCTCGGGGCGCACGCCCACGATGACCTTGCGGTCCCGGTAACCCCTGAGCGCCGGGCGGGCGGCCAGGGTGGCCTCGGGCAGCGACAGGGCCTGGGAGCCCAGCTTTATGCCGTCGGCCTCGGGCGACACGATGGCCTCGTACAGGTTCATGGCCGGGCTGCCGATGAAGGCGGCCACGAAGATGTTGTCGGGGTGCTCGTAGAGGTACTGGGGGGTGTCGCACTGCTGCAGCTCGCCCATGTGCAGCACCGCCACCCGGTCCCCCATGGTCATGGCCTCGGTCTGGTCGTGGGTCACGTAGAAGGTGGCCACCCCCACCCGGCGCTGGATGCGCGATATCTCGGCCCGCATCTGCACCCTCATCTTGGCGTCCAGGTTGGACAGCGGCTCGTCCATCAAGAACACCGACGGCTCTCTCACGATGGCCCGGCCCATGGCCACCCTCTGGCGCTGGCCGCCCGACAGCTGGGAGGGCTTGCGCTCCAAGTAGTCGGTGAGGCCGAGCAGGTTGGCGGCGTCTTTGACCTTGGACTTGACCTCGGACTTGGGCACCTTGCGCAGCTTCAGGGAAAAACCGATGTTCTCGGCCACCGTCATGTGGGGGTACAGGGCGTAGCTCTGGAACACCATGGCCACGTTGCGGTCCTTGGGGGCCAGGTCGTTCACGACCTTGCCCCCCATGCGCAGCGTGCCCGAGCTGATGTCCTCCAGGCCCGCCACCATCCGAAGCGCCGTGGTCTTGCCCGAGCCCGACGGCCCCACCAGCACCATCAGCTCCCCCTCGGCCACGTCCAGGTCCAGGTCCAGGACCGCCGGTTTGCCGTTGGGGTAGACCTTGGTCACCTTTTCCAGGTTCACTGTTGCCATCGTGCCTCCCTGCAGTCGAGCCCGTGCGCAGCGGCCGTCTCTTTGTGGCCGCGACCGGTAAATGGTTATCAAGTAAAACGTACTTCCTGGCCCAGCCCGGACGGGGCCATCACTTGCCCAGCCCGGCGACCACCACGGGTACGTCCGAATAGCCTTGGCCAGTGCCCGAACCAAGGGCGCCTTCGAAATTGTCCCCCCAGCAGTCGGCGCCGGCGTTTTTCAGCAGCGCACAGTAACCGTCGCCTCCGCCCACGAGGCTGGTCACGCTGGCCAGGCCCTTGACTGTGACAGGGATGTCCGAGGTGGCGTCGCTCATCCCGTTGCCGAGCTCACCGTCCGGGTTGTCGCCCCAGCACATAGCGCCGCCTGCCTTCGAAACAGCACAGTAGCCGCGACCGTCGCTGACCAGGCTGGCCACACCACTAAGGCCTTTTACGGTTACCGGGACGTTGGATTGCGCCTCGGCCCCACCGTCCCCCAGAGTGCCGCCGAAGTTACTGCCCCAGCATTTGGCCACGCCGCTTTTCAATAAGGCACAGTAACCATGGCCGTTGCTAACCAGGCTGGTCGCCGTCCGGAGCCCTTTTACTGTGACGGGGACATTCGATTGCGCCTCGCTGGCACCATCACCCAGAGCGCCGCTGACCCCGTCACCGTCGCTGCCCCAGCATTTCACGCCGCCATTCTGTAGCAAAGCACAATACCCTCGGCCGTCACTGACCAGGCTCTTGGTCCCCGACAGACCTTTGACCGTTACCGGGGCGTCAGCGGAGATCTGGGCACCTCCATCGCCCAGCACACCGTTGCTATTGCCACCCCAGCACTTGGCGTGCCCATTGTTCAGTAGCGGCGCAATAACCGTAACCGCCGCTAAAGGTTAAAGCCACGGCGCCCGTTAGCCGCCTGACAGTGAGGGGCGTGGACGAGGACGCTTCGCTGCCACCATTGCCAAGGGACCCCTCAAAGTTGTCTCCCCAACACTTGGCCCCGCCCGTGGCCAACAGCGCGCAGTAGCCGTTGTACCCACCGACTACCGCTGTGCCTCCCGCCACATCCTTTACGGTTAGGGGAACCGCCGACTGCGCCACGCTGGCGTCGCCGCCGCCGAGGGCACCCTGGGTGTTACTCCCCCAGCACTTAGCCGTGCCCCCGTGAAGCAGGGCACACCATCCGCTCCCGTCGGTCACCAGGCCCGCGACTCCGGAAACCCCCTTTACGGCCACGGGGACGTCCGATTGCGACTCGTTGCCTCCACTACCCAGCGCGCCTGACAGGTTGCTACCCCAGCATTCCGCCCCCCCGCTTGTTAACATGGCGCAGAAGCCGAAGCCATCTCCGGCCAGGCCCGCCGCCAATTCATGTGGTGCGGCTCGAGCGGGCAGAACCGTGGCGCCGCCGAGCGGGGCAGTAGAGGCCAGAGCCCCGCAAGTGAGGAGACTCATCAGGAGGGTGACCCGCAAGTTCGCGGCCATGAACGACGATCGCAGTTGGCAGCCATTGACCACAACAGGTACCCCCTCGTATAAGGCCTCCCGCGTGCTCGCGGCAGGCCGAGTGCCCTGTACGGTTTGTTCTACAGAAACGTTACACCAATCGCTTGACGACCTTCAAGAGTGGCGCGATACTTTCGTCACAAAATCGATTCCGTAGCCGACGCGGCCAATCCCATAAGGTCGGCAGTTTCCACCAAAAGTCAGGGGGTTTCCATGGAGGAGTCAGGTAACCAAACGCGGCCCGGGACGAACCGGCGTGAATTTCTGAAACTGGCGGGAGGGGTGACGCTGGCCGCCGGAGCGCTGGCGGCGGCACCCACGACCGCGTGGGCGGAAAAGCTGGGCAATGTCCAGTTTGCCCGATCGTTGAAGTCGAACGCCAAGTTGGTGGCTGCGTTCAACGGGACGCAAGCGTCGTCGGCCCAGAAGCAATTGGCGGCCAATTTCCAAAAGAAGTACCCGGGCGTCAGTGTCGAGTTCGCGGGCTACCCGGCCCCGGACTGGAACGGTTTCTTTGCCAAAGTCCTGACCCAGCTGGCCGCCGGCGAGCAGATCGACGCTGTAAGCGTAGCCACCGAAGGCGTACAGCTGTTTGCCGATCAGAACCTGGCGCTGCCCCTGGACTCTTATGTGATGAAGGACAAGGCCATTTTGAAGTCGTTTTTCGACGACGTTCATCCCATCCTCGTCGAAGCCATGATGTACCAGGGCAGCCTGTTCCTGCTGCCCACGGACTTCAACGCCGGGAACCTGTACTACGACACGTCCTTGTTCGACAAGGCCCATGTGGCCCGGCCGGCGGCCGACTGGACGTATGACGACTTTTTGACGGTCGTCAAGCACTGGACCAACCAGCAGAGCGCAGTCGGATGGGACTGGGTCGTGCGGCTCTGGGGGAGCTGGACGTCATGGATGTACGCCAACAATGCCAACCTCTTGACCGAGGGCAAGTGGCCCGGCGGGAGCTGGCTCTGGAAAACGTTCTACCCCGGGAAGATGACGGCCGCGGACAGCGGTGGCTGGCATTGGGGTACGCCTACGGCGAACGCGCCGGCCACGGTGGAGTCCCTGCAATTCATGCTGGACCTAAAAAACAAGGGCATCGCCCCGCAGCCCGACCTCGGAGGAGGCGGGACGCTGCAGGGTCTTTTCTCGGCCAACAAGATCGCCACGACGATTGGTGGGGGGTTCTGGGCCGGTGGCCTTCACTCGGCCGGCATGGCCCCCAATTCCTACGACGTCCAATACTTCCCGAAATGGTCGGTACAGAAGCACTTGTTCGGCACGGCCGGCTACGCCATCTTGAAGAAGTCCAAAAACCCCGACGCCGCCTGGGAGTTCCTCAAGTACATCACTTCGCCGCAGTCGCTCAGCCTATTGGTCGGCGAAAAGGCGGGGAACGTAAGTACGCCCACTCGACGGTCGCTGCTGACACCCGCCGCGTATGCAAAGACGGGACCGAAGCATTGGCAGGTCTTTTACGGCACTCTGGACAATTTCTCCAATACGACCCCCATCCCGGCGCCCCCCTACTACCAGGCCATGGCGACCGACTTCATATCGCGCACCACCCAAGCCCTGTCATCGGGCAATGCCAAATCCGCTCTGGACGGGTTGCAATCGGACCTCGAGAAATTGTCCAAGTCAAAGGGGTGACCGGGCCGGGCGTGAGAGCCCGTAACCGACCTGCGGGCTAGAGAAAAGGGAGGGGTGCGATGGTAGCCGAGGTAACTGCGCCCATAGCGGCGCCGTACGCGTCGAGCGCAGGCGACGTCCAGAAAAAGAGCATGGCGAGCCTGCACGCCAGTGAAGCCAGGATGGGCGCTCTACTGGTGGTCCCGACTGTGATAGGGATCGTGCTGTTCACGGCCGGGCCTATCGTCGCATCGTTCGCCCTCTCCTTATTTAGGTGGAACGTCATCAGCCACCCGCAGTTCGTGGGGTTGGCCAATTACAACGAGCTCATACACGACGACGTCGTGCTGCACGCCTTCGTGACCACTGCGATCATGGCCGTACTGATCGTCGTGCTGCAGATCGGGCTCGGCCTCCTCTTGGCTGTAGCGGTCGAGCGCAGAGGTCGGCAGATGAGGAAGATATACAGGGCCGCCTTTTTCTTCCCCCTTATGACGTCGGCGGCCGCCATCTCCATTGTGATGGGGTACATGTTCGACGACCACTTCGGGGTCATCAACTACTACCTGACCCTGCTCCATCTCCCGGCCGTGCCCTGGCTCGGCTCGACCGTGGGTGGCGTGGCCACGATCGTGCTGGTCGTCGTCTGGCAGCAAGTCGGTTTTACCTTCATCCTGTTCGTGGCCGCGCTCGGCAATGTGCCCCAGGATCTCATAGAGGCGGCCGCCGTGGACGGGGCCAACGGTTTGCAGCGTTTCCGGAAAGTCACGCTGGCCATGATCAGCCCGACGATCCTGTTCGCCGCCATCGTGGGGTTCATCGGTTCCTTGCAGATCTTCGACCAGCCGTACATCATGACTTCGGGCGGCCCCGGAAATGCGACCAACACGGTGGTTATGACGCTGTACGAGGCCGGGTTCCAGAACCTGAAATTCGGTTACGCCGCCGCCATCTCCGTCTTCTTGTTCATCGCCGTCTTGGTGATGACCGTCCTGCAGTTCCGGTTGAGCAGACGGTGGGTGTACTACGCCGGAGGAGGCTAAGTGATGGCTGACATACGACCAATGCCGGGCTGCGTACAGGGTGGCGGAACAGGCGACGGGAAGGGTGACCGGATTGGCTAGCATCGTTTCACCTGAGTCGGCGGGGGCGAGCAAGTGGGGCCGCCGGACCGGCAGGACTATTGAGATCGCCATCCTGACGGCCATCGCACTGATCTTTATCTCACCGATAGTTTGGACGATCTCGACCTCGCTGCGCACGCCGGCAGAGGCGTTTTCGAACCCGCCGCAGTGGATCCCGACGCACCCGGTGTGGAGCAATTACAGCTCCGTGTTCCAGAACGCTCCTTTCTATCGGTTCCTCTTCAATAGCTTCATCGTGACCGGGCTCATCGTCGTCGGCCAGCTGATCACGGCGTCCATGGCCGGGTACGCCTTTGCCAAGTGCCAGTTTCGCGGGCGCAACGCGATCTTCTGGCTGGTGCTGGCGACCATGATGGTGCCGATCCAGGCCACAATTATCCCTGTGTTCATTTTGATCAAGTACATGCACTTGAGCGACACACTGACCGCGCTCATCCTGCCGGCGGTGGCCACCGCTTTCGGGACGTTCCTCCTCCGGCAAGCTTTCATGCAGATGCCCAAAGATTTCGGGGAGGCCGCCGTAGTAGACGGCGCGTCGCAGTGGAGGGTCTTCACCCGCATCTACCTCCCGATGGCGTGGCCCGCCCTGGCCACTCTGGCAGTACTGGATTTCGCCGGGTACTGGAACGAGTTTTTCCGGCCGTTGATCTTCCTCAACAGCCAGAACAAGTACACCCTGCCGCTCGGTTTGGTGACGCTTCAGGGCTACATGGGCACCGGGAGCCTATCCGTTGTCCTGGCTGCGGTTGTCATGGCCTTGATCCCGAACCTGATCGTTTTCGGCTTGGCGCAAAAGTACTTCGTCCGTGGTATCGCCTTCGGTGGGATAAAGGGCTAAACCCTCTGGCGGTCCACTGAAGCAGCAGTGGGCCCCAGCGCAGGTCAAAGGGGAAGTCCGGGGAGCCCCAGGCTTCGACACGGACAGCGACAGCCGGGGTAGTAGTAGCGTCGGGGGCCGGCCGCAGCAAGCCCAAATGTCGAACGTGAGCAGGAGAGGAGCCTTCTAGGTGGAAAAACCGCCCCGACGCCGACCGGGGGTACACTTCGCCCCCAAGGCAAACTGGATGAACGACCCCAATGGGCTCATCTTCTGGAACGGTCGTTACCACATGTTCTACCAGTACAACCCCCGTAGCACGGCCCCTTTCGAGAAGATTTGTTGGGGGCACGCCGCTAGCCCTGACCTGCTCCACTGGGAAGACCTCCCGCCAGCGCTGAAACCGACGCCGGGATCACCTGACGAGGATGGGTGCTGGTCCGGCCGGGCCGTAATCAACGACGGCGAGGTCTTCGTGCTGTACACGGGGCGGAGCGGGCGCCAGCAGAGGCCGTGCGTGGCGAGGGCGGTGGACGACCAGCTGGTGTCGTTCCAAAAGTTCGAGGAAAACCCCGTGATCTCGGTCGAGCCGCTCCCGGGTCTGATCGGTTTTCGGGACACCGCCGTACGGCGGGTCAATGGCGAGTTGCGCCAGTTGATCGGTTCAGGCTCGCCGGAACTCGGGGGATGCCTGCTCGAGTACAGTACCAAAGACCTGATCAGCTGGGAGTACCTCGGCGTATTCCTTTCCGGTAACTCCTCAGGGTTGCCGGGTGAAATGTGGGAGTGCCCCGACTTCTTCGAGCTGGAGGGCCGTTCGTTCCTGGTAATGTCGCTGCTCCAAGAAGGGCGCCCGCTCCAGGTTATTTCCATCGGAGGGCGGGTGGATGGCGACCGGTTCGTCCCCGAGGTCGATAGACGGCTGGACGTCGGATCGAGGTGGTACGCGCCCCAGTCGTTCGATGCCCCCGACGGTCGGCGCATAATTTTCGGCTGGTTCCGTGAGCGCGAAGAGGAGCTGCCCGCAAGCGAACGGGGACGCGTCGGAGTGATGTCACTCCCCCGTGAACTCTTTGCCACCGCCAACGGGACGCTCGGGATGGCGCCGGTCGAGGAACTGAAAGCGTTACGACAGACCGCATTTGTACCTACCGCGGAAAAATACCGTGACGGGACCAGCTTAAAGGCACCCACTGCGGTCGGAAGCGTCGAGGTCGAGGTGGCGGTCGCGCGTCAAGGTATAGGGGCACTGCAGGTTGACCTGCTGGATGGCGACGGCGCTGTCGTGGTGGCGGTGGCCATCGCGGACGGGGGCATCGAGGTCGGCACTTCGACGGTGCCGTCACCCGAGAGCGGTGCCTCCCTGACCGGGCCCATCCGGGTCTTTTATGACGACGGGATAGTCGAAGTATTTACCGGGAATGGCTTGGCCCGGAGCGAGATCTTCTATGACCGCCCGTTGGTGCGTAGCGTTGCCGTGCGTGGACAGTCCGTGGCAGAGCAAATACGGGTTCCGGACCATGGCGAAGTTCAGGCTTGGGAGCTCGCCAACATCTGGTAGGAAGGCCGGGTGGTGCCGTTCATGTCCAGTGCTACTTGCTGAAACAGAGGCCGTAAGGCCCTCTGTTAAGCTGCGAGAGTGCCCGGTGTGAGGACCACCCGCCCCAAAACTGGACCGGAGTCCCGAGCCCCCAGGCACCCAAGGCTCCGAGAGGTGGCGGAGGAAGCGGGCGTATCTGTGACCACCGCGTCGGTCGTCCTTAGTGGGGTGGCGAACTCCGGTATTCCTGCCCGCACACAGGACCGGGTGCGGCAGGCCGCCAGCCGGCTGGGGTATATCCCGAATTTTTCGGCTCAGTCGCTGCGGACCACGCGGTCGCACACGTTGGGCTTTCTAACAGACGGCATCGCCACCACTCCGTTTGCAGGTGAGATGATCTCAGGCGCGCAGGCCGCGGCCTGGAAGCGCGACTACGTACTTCTCATCGTCGACACGGGCGGCTCCCGCGAACTGGCGGAGTCTGCCGCCAGGGTCTTACTGGCGCGACGGGCAGAACGCGTGGTTGTGGCTTCCTGGTTCCATAGGGCCGTGGAAGTGCCGTCGTCTCTGCACGGTCACACTCGAGCACTGGCTAACTGCTTCAGCAAGGTCGGGGCTTACCCGACCATCGTCCCGGACGAGGTCGGCGGGGGCTACGTAGCTACCAGGCGGCTGCTGGAGCGGGAGCGGGGCCCTGTCGGGTTCCTCAACATGCGCCCCGGGGTGCCGGCCGGACCGGGCCGTCTCAAAGGTTACAAGCGAGCCCTGCGGGAAGCCCAGATCCCCTACGACAGTTCGATTGTCCACAGCACCAGGACGGGGCAAGCGCATGAAGGGTTTCAGCTGACCAGCCGGCTGCTCCACGAGAGACCGGACCTCCGGCTGCTGTTCTGCGGGAACGACCGCACCGCCATGGGTGCGTACGAGGCCATAAAGCTGAGAGGCCTGCGCATCCCTGAGGACATCGCTGTCGTCGGGTTCGATAACCAGGAGATAATCGCCGCCGAGCTCATCCCTGGCCTCACGACGGTCTCCCTCCCGCATTACGAGATGGGCGTGCGAGCCATCGAGGTGGCTCTTGACGGCCCGCACCCGCGGGGCGTACCGGTAGAAACCGAGTTGATCCCGTGCCGGCTCGTCGAGCGTCAGTCGGTCTAGGGACCGGTCTCAACTGACATAAGAATGGGTGACCGGGCGCTCAGCGGCCTTCCGTGGCCACCCGGACCCCGAAGGCGACCAACACGAGACCCGTAAGTTGCTCGAGGCGGCGCTGCCAGCGCGGCCGGCTGAGCCACGCTTTGGCGCGGTCGGCTATCAAGACGACGGCGGCCAGCCATACCCCTGTCTCCAGGGCAAACCAGGCGCCCAGTGCAAGTGAGACCTCGCGGGCAGGGGCACCGGCTGGCATCACATTCGGCAGGAACGCAACAAAGAACACGCCAATCTTGGGGTTGCAGGCATTGGAGATGACCCCGTTGACGTAGGCGCGGCGCAAGCTGGTGGGGCCACGGCCCACCAGCCGCATGTCCGGCCCCGCCGGCGGGTCCGGCGCGGCCGCCGGCTTCGACGGCCGCCGCCGCAAAGTCATGACCCCCAGCCACACCAGGTAGGCGCCTCCGACGAGCCGGAGGACGTCGTACCCCACCCGGCTGGCGGTGAGAAGGGTAGTAATGCCGAGGGTGGCGGCCAGCGCCCAAGTCAACAGGCCCGTCACGGTGCCGGCGGCGGTAGACAGGCCCACCCGGCGGCCACCTCGAAGCGAATTGCGCAAAACGAGCATACTGTCGGGCCCTGGCGCCAAGATCAGGAGAGTGGCGGCAATGGCGAACTCAACCAGCGCGGTCTCCATCAGACGATGGTAAGCGGCCGGGACATGCGCCGGGGCCGAATTTGAGCCCAGGCCCTAGTCCGCGAGGGCTCAGAGCTCAGAGCAGCCCGGTCTTCTCCAGGCGCCGGAACGCGAACCAGCCCCAAATCGGCGGGAGGTAATAGGTGCAGAGCCGGTAGCAAATAGCGGCGGCAAAAGCGGTGGCCTGGTCCAGCCCGGCCGCGGTCAGGCCCACCACCAAGGCGCCCTCGGTCACGCCGATTCCTCCTGGTACGGGGATCAGGGCGGCGAAAATGTCACGCCGACGTGACTACGACACGCGCCGGCGCCGAACTTCAGCCCCGGTCTGGGTCGCAGGCCGCCTACCCAGGTCCGAGTGTCCCAGTTCGCGAAGGCTTAGAGCAGCTGAGATGACCCCGACCACGCCCGCACATCGGCCAACTCCGAAATCGTCTTTCGTGCCGCGTATCCGAGCCCATGCGTGACGCTCTTTTCCGGGCAGAGGGTCCCAATTAATCGTTCCAGTAGCCGCATCTAGTGGCGGAAAGACCACCAGGACTCGGCCCCGGTTGGCGATGGCGAAAATCTACGATGATAGGGAGAACCCGTAGCCCTGACTGGCTCCTGGGCAGCAAATAACGATGACAACGGCGGGCACCAAAGTCGGAACTAAACCTGGGCAACTTACGTGGGCATCGCGCCACAGTCCAGCGCGCGACGTATGGGCCGTTCGTATCAAGCCACACCAGGGCCACTCTCTGATGTCAGTATTACGTTCAGATTAAGTACCTGATCATGAGGCGTTCATCAGACGGCATTCAACGTGCGGCACCGGGGGCTAGGGCCCCGGTGCTTCGCGCGCTTGCCGTTTTTGTGAAATCTCCTCCCGGGAGAAGGAATAGGGATTTGAGAACGGTGGCAAAAACCCCCAGAGCGGCCCATGCTGTTTTCAAGAGAGCGCTGGTTATCTGCTGCCTGATCGCGCCGCTAGCCATCGTCCCCATCGCCACCGCCAACGCGGGTACGGCGTCAGCGTCGGACAACTTCGCCCGGGCCAACGGGAGCCTCGGCCCCAACTGGACCAACATGGCCGACGGTGGCCTCACCATCGTCAACCAGCAGGTGCAGGGGACCAATTCCGGGGGCGACTCCGGTGACATCCGCACCGCCGAGACCTACTCCAGCGACCAGTCGTCCCAGGTCCAGCTGACCTCCACCCAGCTCACCGGCAACCAGTGGGTCGGCCCCGCCGTGCGGGCCCAGGCCGGCGGGCCGACCTTTACGTCGGCATCTACTTCTGGAACTTCGGCAGCCCCGAGCTGATGCTGTTCTTGCGCAACGGCGGGGCCTGGGCCCAGCTGGGCGCCAGCGTCCCGGTCAGCGCCCTGGCCGCCGGCACCACCTTGACCCTCAGCGTGACGGGTCCACCTTGACCTTCGCTGAGAACGGCACCACCGCGATCACCGCCACCGACACCACCCTCACCGGCGGGGCGCCCGGGATCATGGCCAACGGCCTGGCCACCGCCGCCAACTGGTCGGGTACCGGCGGTGACCACCACCACCACGACCACGACCACGGCGCCGACGACCGACAAGCCACGACCAAGCCGACAGGACGACACGACCACGACCAAGCCGACGACGACGACCACGACCAAGCCGACGACTACGACCACGACCAAGCCGACGACTACGACCACGACCAAGCCGACGACCACGACCACGACCAAGCCGACGACGACTACGACCACGACGCCGCCGAGCAGCACGACGACTACCGTTCCCGCCACCACCACGACCACCGCCGGAGGTGGGGGCTCTGGCGACCCCTCGGACAACTTCGCCCGGGCCAACGGGAGCCTCGGCCCCAACTGGACCAACATGGCCGACGGCGGCCTCACCATCGTCAACCAGCAGGTGCAGGGGACCAACTCCGGGGGCGACTCCGGTGACATCCGTACCGCCGAGACCTATTCCAGCGACCAGTCGTCCCAGGTCCAGCTGACCTCCACCCAGCTCACCGGCAGCCAGTGGGTCGGCCCCGCCGTGCGGGCCCAGGCCGGCGGGGCGAACGTTTACGTCGGCATCTACTTCTGGAACTTCGGCAGCCCCGAGCTGATGCTGTTCTTGCGCAACGGCGGGGCCTGGTCCCAGCTGGGCGCCAGCGTCCCGGTCAGCGCCCTGGCCGCCGGCACCCACCTTGACCCTCAGCGTGACGGGGACCACCTTGACCTTCGCTGAGAACGGCACCACCGCCATCACCGCCACCGACACCACCCTCACCGGCGGGGCGCCCGGGATCATGGCCAACGGCCTGGCCACCGCCGCCAACTGGTCTGGCACCGGCGTAACCACCACCACGACGACCACGACCACGGCGTCGACACCACGACCACAGTGCCGACGACGACCACGACCACTCCCAGCAGCAGCACCACGACAACTACCCCGACGAGCACGACCACGACCACCGTTCCCTCTACCACCACACGACCACCGGTGGCGGTGGCTCGGGCGGCGGCAGTATCCCGGCCTTTACTGGGACCACCATCGCCACGGACAATTTCGCCCGGGCCAACGGGAGCCTCGGCCCCAACTGGACCGACATGGCCGACGGCGGCCTCACCATCGTCAACCAGCAGGTGCAGGGGACCAACTCCGGGGGCGACTCCGGTGACATCCGCACCGCCGAGAGCTACACCAGCGACCAGTTCTCCCAGGTCCAGCTGACGTCCACCCAGCTCACCGGCAGCCAGTGGGTCGGCCCTGCCGTCCGCGCCCAGGCCGGGGGCCAGGACATGTACGTCGGTATCTATTCGTGGAACAGCGGCAGCCCCGAGCTCATGCTGTTCTTGCGGGACAACGGCAGCTGGGACCAGCTGGCCACGGCGACGACCACCGCGTTGGCGGCGGGCACGACGTTGACGCTGACGGTCGTGGGGTCCACGCTGGCCTTCGCCGTAAATAGCACCACCGTCCTGATCGACCACCGACACCACCCTGACCGGCGGCGCCCCGGGCGTGGTGGCCAACGGCTTGGCCACCGCCACCAACTGGTCGGGGGGCAACTCCGGTTTCCAGGTCGAGTACCAGGGCGCGGCCGGCGGCATCCAGACGTACGACTTCTTGTCCCCCGACGACGGCTACGGCATCCAGACCCTGCGGGTCCTGCAGCCCACGCACCCCGCTGCGGGAGTGGCCCACAATTTCCTCTTCGTCCTCCCCGTCGAGCCCGGCGGGCAATACATTCGGTGACGGCCTCGTAACCCTGCAGACACCTGGACGCCCAGGACCAGTACAACTTGACCATCGTCGAGCCCACCTTTACCTACGACCCGTGGTACGCCGACAACCCCATCGATTCGGCCCCGCACCTCCTGTACGAGTCGTTCATGGTCAACGAGCTGGTGCCCTGGGTCGACAAGGACCTGGCTACCAGAGCAGCGAGCAGAACTGGCTGATCGGGTTCTCCAAGTCCGGCAATCGGCGGCCAGGACCTGCTCCTCAGGAACCCAGGCGTATTCACCGTCGCCGCCTCCTGGGACTTCCCGGCTGACATGTCGTCGTACGACCAATTACGGACAAGCCCGGCCAACCGCTTATGGCACAGAAGCAAACTTTTGGACAACTACGAGCTCACCCAGGCGTTCGTGACCGCCCACAGAGCGTCCGTTCTTGACCCAGAACCGCATCTGGCTGGGGGGTTACTACTCTACCCGTATGACATGAACGACTACGAATCGCGCTCTGACATCAGCGGGTGTCGCCTTTACGGCAGGGCCAATGACACAGGTTCAGCCCATAGGTGGGACAGCGGCTGGGTGCCGGCGGCCATGGCCGCCCTGTACCAAGACAGCCTGAGCCTGCCCCCCGGGCCCAGAACCCTAGAGACCACCTCGCCGGCCACCGCCGGCCAAGACGCGGCTGACGGCGTACGGGTGACGGTACGCCTCCGCTTCTCTCCGCCGGTACGCGGCGGCGCGGAACCACTCGAGCCGGCGGGTGAGCGTTGGAGATAGCCTCGGCCGGATGAACCTGCGCCGGGGCGTCATCGCGGCTGCTGCCCTACTGGCTGGCGTTGGACTAGTTGGGATCAGCCCGGTTGGGATTTGGGGCAGCACGGTCCCTCTGGCGGCGTCACCGAGCCCCTTGGCGAACCCAAGTAGCAACCGGGCCTTACCAGTTTTGGCCAACAACACCGGCCCTTGCACGTATGGCCACGGCGGCGCTATGAGCTGTCTGTCTCCCTGCTACCCTACCGGGGCGCTTCAGTACAACTCCTCGAAGAGCTGCACCAACGTGTTGTTGGCGGCCATCAACCAGGCCCAAGCGTCCGAGCACCTAGAGGGCCTCACCCTGCCCTCAAATTTCTTTCACCTCAATGTGACGAGACAGCTCTTCGTCTTGGTCAACCTGGTCAGGATCTCGCTCGGAGTGCCGCCACTGGTGGGGCTATCCCCGTACCTGATCTCGGCCGCCACCCAAGCCGCTCGCCAATCGGAGGATCCTGTCTTCCAGACGTCGTACGGGCCTGTACACGTGTGGCTCCCACCCGGAGGCGGGATGTACGCCTTCGGCGGGGCTTGGGCGGGCGATTCCGTCAACGCCGCCGCCGCTCTATTCGGCTGGTTCTACGATGATGGATGGGGCGGTAGCAAAGGAACTTGGAACTTCGACTGCAGCAGCCCAACGGCCAGCGGGTGCTGGGGCCACCGGCACGAGCTGCTGGGCGAATGGGCCGGGACGGGTTGCACCGACTGCATCGCCGGTGCAGGTTACGCCTCTCCTGCCGCCCGCAATTGGAAAGAGTCCTACGACTTTCTGCTGGTCCGACCGGTCCAGTTCCCGACGCCGCTCGACTTCACGTGGAACGGGGACGTTATCCCGTACCTGCCTGCCGGTTGGGAGACCGTGCACGCACCGTAAGTCACCCCGAGACCGTAGGCGGGACGAGCCATTCTCGGTACAACACGTCCTGTCTCGGTGCCATAGGCCAGTCTCGGCGCGATTTCGGGCGGATCTCGTCATTTTGGGCACCGAGAACGGGCAACTACACCGAGAGCTGGGAAACCGGCCGTGGTCGGGGCAGACGTGAGGCCGACCATGCCGGACTGGCTAATACGCAAACGAGGACGGACGACGTTCGTCTCAGCGTCCCCCGATACCGGTGAGTGATATGCCCTCGGACAGGTACCGCTGCAAAATGAACGCCAGGATCAGGCCGGGGATGATCGATATTGTCCTTCCCGCCATTAGCAGGTTCCATTGGTAACCCTGTTGGCTCAAGAAGAACTGGAGGCCAAGGGATACCGTCGCCAGGCTTCGGCTATTGATGACGATGAGGGGCCAGAGAAAAGCGTTCCAATACGCAATGAAAGTGAACAGGCCCAGCACTCCTACAGCCGGCCGCACCATAGGCACCATGACCCGCCAGAAGATCCAGGGGTGCGAGGCTCCGTCGACCTTGGCTGCATCCTCCAGCTCGAGAGGGATACTCCTGAAAAACTGGCGCATCAAGAAAACGCCAAAGGCGCTGAACGCCCAGGGACGATCAGAGCTTGAGAGGAGTTCACCCAGTGGAGGTCTCGCATCATCAGGAACATCGGGACGACCAAGACTTCTTGCGGTATCACCAGCGTCGCTACGTAAATGAAAAACAACTTCTCCCGGCCGCGAAAATGGAGACGGGCGAAGGCGTAGCCCGACATCAACGACGTCAATAACGTCAGGAGGGCGCCGCAGGTGGCCACGATGAGCCCGTTGACCAGGAAGCGCCCAAACGGGCCATAATCCCAGGCGGTGACGAAGTTATTGAACTGCGTAGCGTGGGCGAAGCTGCCCAAGCTGTTGTCAAATGCGTCAGCCTCGGGCTTGAGGGCGGTCGAGATCCCCACGCGATGGACAAGACCAGCAGGCCTACGGCGACGGCCAGGCCGGTATTCGACAGGAACCGGCGGCGGCGTGACCGGCCTACAAGGACAGCCCTCACTCTGTTCCCCAATTACTTCGTAGCGCAAGGTAGTGCTGTCGTGCTTCGTAATGGACCCAGCGCCGCTGCAACCGCAACTGGATTATGGTGAGGATGATGACGATCAGGAACAGCACCCACACGATGGCCGAGGCGTAGCCCATCGCATAATCGTTGAACCCCTTTTCGAACAGCCAGTACACGAGCGTGGTGCTACTCGTGCCTGGCCCACCGCTTGTGAATACCTTGACCTGGGTGAAGACCTGGAACGAGGTGATGACGGTCAACATGATCCCGAAGAACAACGATGGCGATATGAGCGGAATGGTGATGCTTCGGAAGAGCCGCCACTTCGAGGCTCCGTCCACCCCGCCCGCATCGTAGTACGTCCGGGGTACGGCGTGGATCCCGGCCGTGAACAACAGCATGTTGTAGCCGAAGCCCTACCAGACCGACATTATGACGATGGCCGGCATCGCCCATTTGGGGTCTGACAGCCATTCAGGGCCTTGTACCCCGAACACGCCGTGGATGCACAGAATCGATCAGCCGATTTCGATTTGTGTGCAGCAGGCTCCATACCACCACGTTCGCCACCAGGGGCGTAAGTACGGGGACGAAAAAGCCAACCCGCAATAGCCGCCGCCCTCTGCCGTATCCCTGCAACCATACGGCCACCCCGAGGGCGACGGCGATATTGAGAGGGACGTAGGCAGCCACGAAGTACAGGGTGTTGTATAGGGCACTGTGGAAAGTGGTGTCCTTAGTCAGCAGGAGGATGTAGTTTTCCAGCCCGGTAAACGTGGCCTTGCCGTAAGAGGCAACGAGTAGAGGCTGAGTACCAGCGACGCCAGCACCGGCACAATAGTGAAGACCAGGAACCCCACGGCGTTGGAGAGCAGGAAAACAAATGCGGTGCGAGCGTCGCTACGCCTTTTGCGGGGCTTGGTGCCGACGCGTACAGAACCCGCAGTGGGCGCTGGCGTCGGGACGACCACAGGTACGCTAACTAACGTGGGGCAAGCGGACACCACGAATTCCCGCACAGTGCATTTTGATGCGCGGCGAACGTTATCACGTCGCCCCACGATGCGTCGCGTGGCCACGCTGGCAGGAGTGAGCCTCCGGACGGTTTCGCGTGCCATCAACGACGACCCCACAGTGGCGAGGCCCTGCGAGATCAGGTGCGCGCCGCCGTCGACCGTTTGAACTACCAGCCAAACCTGGTAGCCAGTCATTTCCGGCGCCGGGACGGCCGCTCCTTCACCGTCGGGCTTGTCCTCCACGATGTAGCGAATCCGTTCTTGGCCAAGACACAGCGGGCCGTCCAGGAAGGGGCGCGAGAACACGGCCGCGACATGTTGGCGGCAAGCGGGGTCGACACTCCCGCACACGAGCGGGAGGTCGTCGAGAGGCTGCTGGCACGAAGGGTCGAGGGGCTCATCCTCATGCCGGCGGGCGAGGACCACAGCTACCTACAGGTTGACCAGAGGTCGGGGACCGCCATTGTGTTCTTGGACCAGCCGCCTGTGTTCCTGGCTGCCGACAGCGTTCTGGTAGACAACCGCAAAGGCGCCGCCATGGGCGTTCGGCACCTGGTGAGCGCGGGGCACCGTCAGATCGCGTACCTGGGCTATCGGGAACAGACCTGGACCAACCGGCAGCGTTATAGTGGCTACTGTGACGCCGTGCGTTCGCGCCGGCTGGCGATCAGGCCTGAACTGGTCCGCCAGGGCCTGGTCACGTCCACGCTGGCGGAAGAGGCGACAATCGAGCTTCTGAGCCAAGCCCGGGGCTGCCGACGCGCTGTTCACTGCGCAGGCCAGCATCACTATCGGAGCGGTCAGGGCACTTCTGTCCCGCCAGGAAAACCACCACACGGCGCTCGTCGGTTTTGATGATTTTGAGACCGCGGACCTACTCGAGCCGGGCGTAACGGTCGTGACTCACGACCCTGACGCGCTCGGTAGCCTGGCTACCGAGGTACTTTTCGGCGGATCGAGGGTGACAAGTCGCCCACATCCGAACATATACAGAGGGTAAAGCTGATCAAACGGGGCTCGGGTGAAATCCTTCACCTGCTCGGCGGGCGGGATCAGCTGCCTTCGAATGACTCAGGTCGCGGCCGACTGGTCCCCTTTGCTCCCTGCCGGCTGACCGGACGCGCTGATCTCGCCTTGCAACGCCTTCAGGGCGGCATTGTAAATACCCGAGAAAGTCGGGAAAGGCTGGATCGTGTCCCGCAGGATTTCGAGCGGGACGTGGGCGCGGATGGCCAACGTCGCCTGCTGCAACCACTCGCCCGCCTCGGGCCCGAGGGCGTACCCCCCGGTGAGCCTCTCCCCGTCGCTCAAAAGGGTCAGGAACCCGTTGGACTCGGCATAGCGGCGGGTGTACGTCTCCGTCTTGGGTTCCTCGGATAGACGGGCCGTGCCGCTGAACGGCGCTGTGCTGGCGCCGACTGAGCCCGCCTGCGGGTCTGTATAAACAACCCGGGGGACGGCCTCGTAATTGGCTTGGCGCGCCTGGCCCAGGATGTTCGCGGTGACGATTTCACCCTGGTACTCACCGACGTGAGTGAGCGGCCACACCCCGTTCACGTCACCGATTGCCCATAGGCGCTCACCGGCCCGAAGGTAGGAGTCGACGGGGATGCCGTGCCTCTCAGCCTTGACCCCGACGGTCTCCAGGCCGATATCGTCCACGCGCGGGCGCCGGCCGGTGGCCACCAGAAGCTGGTCGCCGCGCACCTCTTGGCCTCCGTCGAAGCCGAGGACGAAATCCTCACCTTCTCGGCGGGCGGATGTGACTGACATGCCAACCGCAACTTCGACGCCGTCGCGGCGAAGGGCGTCCCCCAGCGCTTCGCCGAGAGGGGCCGGCTCCCTGGAAAGGAGGTGCGGCGAGGCCTCAACGATTACTGCTTCGGCGCCCAGGCGGTGCACGGCCTGAGCCAGCTCGACGCCGACAGGCCCGCCGCCGAGCACGAGGAGGCGGCGGGGCACGGATTTTAGGGCGGTAGCCTCCCGGTTCGTCCAAACGCCCTGCAGTTCTTTCAGGCCAGGGATGGGTGGGATGACAGCCTCGGAGCCGCAGGCCAAGACGACGTGATTGGCAGTATGCCGCACCCCCTCCACCTCGACTACACCGGTCCCGGCCAGTCTGCCCTGGCCCCGGATCAGGTGGACGTTCTTGCTGGCGAGCCAGCGCACCTGGCCCTCGTCAGAGTAATTGGAGACCATCAAATCACGCCACGCCAGCACTGCCTCTATGTCGACGTCCGCCTTGCCCGCGGCCTCGCGGGCACCCGCCACCGCCTCGCCCGGACGGAGCAATGTCTTTGAGGGAATGCAGCCCCAGTACGTGCACAGGCCCCCGACAAGCTCTCGCTCCACGACCGCAACCCGCAAGCCACCCTCTGCGAGCGCATTTGCACAATGCTCGCCCGGGGCGCCGGCGCCCAGGACAATGACGTCATATTCGGTGTCCATTTTTCGAGCCCTAGCGCCCGGCCAGTGCCCAAAACTGAAAACCTATATTCATGACGCACTCCTCTCGTTCAGATGCTGGCAGCAGGTTATCCGGCCCATCGAGGCAGCAGCCAGCCCCGGTCCGGCGTCGACGGCACCGTCACGGTGCGAACCAAGCCTGGTCGTCGACGCCGCCCGGGATAGCTGGTCCGGGGTCGTAGGGTCTCCTGGTGAACACGAAGGTGGCGATTTCGAAATGGGAAATCGAGCCATCCTCCCGGCGGCACAGCTCCAGCCGTTCGCCGTCAAAATACCCTGATTCACCAAAGTAATTACCCGCGGCATCGCGACGGAAAGTGCAGTCGCGACCAGGACGCGTGCTCCTGAGCTGTAGCCGTCCATCTGGCCCCAGGTTTAGGCTGAACTCGACCGGCCCCCAGTACCACGTCCCCAGCAGCTGGTAGTAGGTCCCATCGTCCAGGCCCTGCGCCCTGAACGGCGGGCGTTGACGCGGTTGTCCGGAACCAAGCATGGACAAAAGATCATTGAAGAACTCCGGGCGGTGCCCTTGGTAGGTCGAGTTGGCCAGCGCCAGCACAACGTCCTTGGTGGCGTCGTCCACCAGCAGCATGGCCCAATGACCAGGCATTGCGCCACTGTGCCCATAACGCTGCTGGCCAGCACTGTTCCATAGCTGGAGCCCCAGCCCGTAGGCGGACATCCAGGGTTGGCCGGGGACATTGAAAATCCCGATGGGCTCGGCCATTTCGGCCACCGTGCCAGGGACAACCACTTCCGGGCGGTGCCCCGCCAGCACCCCCGACCAGATAGCGAGGTCGCCTATGGTCGACCAGAGCTGGCCCGCCGGGGCCATGGCCACGGCGTCGTGTTCGGGTTCACGGAGGACGAGGTCGGCGTGGGGGTGCACCGCCAGGCCTTCAGCATGGGGGGTCACCGGCCGGAGAGTCGTGTACTGCATATCGAGGGGCGCCAACAACTCGTGGCGCACGACGTCACCATATGCGGCTGAACGTTTGCGAGCTACTAGCTCGCCGAGAATTCCGAAGCCTACGTTCGAGTAGTGGAAACGTCTTCCGGGGCGCCACAACAGATCTGAGGGGCGAGCCGAAGACGAGACCAGGTCAGCAAAGGGCACGCCGGGTGTCCGCTCCCACCATGAGCCCCGCGGCTCTGCCCTGAGACCCGAAGTGTGGGACAGAAGCTGGCCGAGAGTGACTGGTAAATCAGAGAGCTCTGGCAGGTGCTGTCCCACCATGTCGTTGAGGCCGAGTTCACCCTCGTCGCGCAACCTCATCACCATGACCGCGGTGAACGTTTTTGAAATGGAACCGATGCGGTATTGCGTCGAAACAGACGCAGGTTTGCCGTCGGCGAGACCACCTGAGCCCTGGGCTCCCCACCAGAGCAAGGTACCGTTGCGCGCCAGCCCGGCGACGAGGCTCGGGAGGCGCGCTTCCGCCTGCTCCAGCGCCAGCCGGTCCCCGAGCTGCTGGACGAGCTGGTCGGGTAGCGATCTTGCCGCGGCCGCCGCCTGTGCTGAGCTACGGTCCGCTTGCGCCATTTGCTCTCCTCTACTCCTCGCCCAACGACGTCCCCGAGTTTGGCAAGCTTGGCGGGCACCAGCCAATTGCGCCAAGACGGCGGTGGCCCGGCCCCGCTTGGCTGGGCCGCGCCACCAATCCCTCCGAACGCGTGCTTACCCGATAGGGTCGCTCACCACTTCGCCGTTGGCGTCACCGGTAAAGGTGATGTCGGCCCGGTCGCAGTCCCCGTTGCTCGGGTCGTTCGAACAGCCCGAAGCGGAGAAGTCGACGGCACGGACGAGGTAACTGTGCCTCGCCGTAGGCGAGAAAGTCCACACGTTGCCGGCCGTTGGGCCGCAGCTATCGCCATCCCATGCCGTGGCCAGTTGGCCCATGTCGACAAACCCAGTACCGGCAGTCAAATCTGCGACCCACATTTCCACCGGTCGCTCCTCTGAAATGCAGTTATAGGCGATAAGGAGTTTCACACCAGGCGGCGGTGGCGGCGGGGACGAGCTCTGGGGCAGAGTCTTCTCGTACCAATTGAGGTCGACGCCGAATGTTTCGTTGCCGAATACCAGGTAATCGTGGGCGGCGCTGTTCCACAGCGCGAAATCCTCACTGTCCACGGGCGTGCCTGGCGGGGCACCGAGGACGTACCACTGGTATGAGGGGGTGTCCGACAATTGCAGGTCTACGCCCCAGGTCTGGTGGCCGTACGTCAACCACCCTCCGCCCCACACACGCAACGCTACGGCTTGGCCGTCCATGATCTGAGGCCCACCCTGTGCCTGCACCTTCCACAGAGAGGTGTTCTCGCTCCAGTCGAGGCTGACGCCGAAGGTCTGGTTGCTCCACACGAGGTTCGTGTAAGACTCCCGGGTGTTGGTCTGAAGCGTCCCCGTCCCGTCGTTCGCGTGGCTCAGCCCGAACCACTGCCGAGTCGCTGGCGGAATGGACTGAGGGAACTGCGTCGGGTCCGGGCGGACCGTGCATTCCTCCGAACTGTCACCGGCACCGAAAATCCCGACGGCGGCGATCATGTAACACTGCCCGCTCTGGTTGAGGTCGGTGTCCACCCACGAGTAGCTATCACCTTGGCCGGCTTCGTCGCGAGTCGCCACCTGGTACACGTTTTGCCAGTTGCCGGAGGCATCTCGCCGGTAGACGATGAACGACTGCTCGTCGGTTGACCGGTCGTACCAGGGCACGACGACAGCGTCTTGCGAAGTCTGGAGCGCGTACTCGCCGGGAACGGCCGGGATGGGAATCTGCGTGATGATCGGCCTCGGGAAGCTGAGAATAGAGGTAGGCACGTGCACAGACGAGACGCCGGTGACAGGCGCACTGTGACAGGCGCACTGGCGACAGGCGCACTGGTCGCCGGCGCCGTACTTACTGGCCTGGTGGCCGTAGTGGCCAGAGCCGCAGTAGCCCTGGCCAAAGGCGAAGCACCGGCTATGCCCGGGAGGAAAGCGGCAGCGCCGACGGCGACGGCCAATGCGGTAAGGCCAGCCCGCAGTTTGTGGTGAAGCATTGATGTCTCCTTTCTGGTTGAGCCCGCGCCTTTGCGGGCCTATTTAGAAAGCGTGACGCTCCGTGACACACGGTGGAACACTTGGTACGAATTTCAATTGCGCCATTATTTTCTGATCGCAATTGAACTACGAAAGGAACACCCGGCCTGTCCCTTCCTAAAATAACCGCCGTCCATCGGCCCGAGAATTTGGAACTCGAAGGCGTTTACTCAGACCCGGCAGTAACGAAAAGACAATGAGATCCCGTCACCACCCGGGCCCGGAGGGCGGCGGCCACCTCGGGCTCAGCCTCCTCGATGGTAGTCAGAGCACGGGATATGGCCTTGCGTACCGAGATCCGCGCCTTCTCACAATCGTCATTCAGGAGCCGGGGCCGTCCGCCGAGGCCGGTGGCTCGAGCAAGGGCCTCGATGAGAATATCGAGTTCGGCTCTGGCTTGCGCCGCTCTTTCGAGATCGGCGCAATTGTCCGCGTCATCGATATCCGCTCGTAGATCACTAATGCGCTGCCGGTACTGGGTCCTGGCCGTCTCGTCCAGTATCGCATCCGCCCGCCGGCCCTTGGTCAGGCTGTACGAACTCGCGAGTTCTACGGCAGGAATAGCCGTCCCTTCGTTAGCGATGAGCTCGTACAGGTAAACCATGCCGACATTATGAGGCACTGAAACAGTGCGGTCGCCCACGGTTACGAAGCCAGGTGCGACCCTGCTTTTGGCACGCGACAGACTCCCGCCTGGGGTTCGGGCGGCGCCAGTGTTCGGCGCACGCTCCCATGCCGTAGCGAGTGCCTTCGCGCCACGCCGCCGCTCGCAGTTCGACTGACCGCCGGGCCGACTCGCGGCCACCGGCAACTTCGACGACCTCAGCCAGGCGAGCCAGGCTGATGGCGTGGCTGGGACCGTGCTCCATCGCCAGGTCGGCCCTTTCGGCCCGCTCCAGGTGCACTACAGCCGAGGCGAGGTCGCCCATCGTCCACGCCGCCAGGCCCAGAGGCCTGTGCGCTGACCCGAAGCAGGCGATACCGAGGCTGGCCATCACGGGCAGGTCCGCGAAAGGCTCGAGGAGCCGGTATGCCTCACGGGCGGCGTCGGCGTCACTGAGCGCATGAGCAGCCTCGCACACAGCCATGAGGGTGACCATCCACACGCTGGAAGAGCTCAGGTTTTCCAACCCCCGCGACCTCAGCCGAGCCAGGGCCGACCGCGCCATTTCGATCTGTCCGGCGCCGGCCGCCAGTGCGGCAATGCCAGCCGTGAGCGCCGGGTTTGACTCGGCCACCGTCGCCGACTGGTCGAGCTCCTCGAGAAGGGGGAGCAGTTCGCCGCCGCGGCCCTGGAACCAGCGGATGGCGACCAGTTGGCCCGCGAACCAACCCGCGGCGTCGACGTCGCCGACGTCTTCGCCCAGCTCGCGGCACTTAATTGCCAGCCGCTCGGCCCTTTCCAGGTCGCCGGAGCGCATGGCCAACATGACCTCCACGGCGGCGACCAGGTATGACAACGCATCGCATGGGTGCACTTCCAATTCGTTGCGCAGCTCACCCAGCGATCTGAGTGCTCTCCGGTCCCCCGCCAGGAGCAGGTCGACCGTTCGCCAGGACAGCCCCATCAGGCCGTCGACGGGGCGTCCCGTCGCCGCGGCTACGCCGATGAGCTCGTCGGCAAGAGCCAGCCGGGCCTTCCCATGGTGCGGCCCCAGCAGGCAATGGTGCGCCAAGGAGAGGGCTTCAGCGAGGGCAATGGGCTCACAGCCAGCTCTAGTGGCCTCGACTTCGGCCAGGACGCCATTTGCTTGACCAGATCGGTAGTCCTCTTCAGCGGCCAGGCGGGCGCGCAGCCGGCCAGCTAGTTCACTCCCTTCGTCGATCCCGGCCAAGGCCTGGCGCTGCATCGTGAGGACGCGGGCCCCTTCGAGCGTGGAGCGATTTTCGTGCACCCACAGGCCGCCGAGACCCAGCGCCGCCTCGGCCAGGCCGTACCCGTCACCCCGGCTTCGGGCTCGGTCCGCTTCGTCCCAAAACAACGCACGCGCCTCGGCCAACCGCCCCTCTGTGAGGGCTACAGAGCCAGGCGTTGGCGGAGCCCCGGTCAGCAATCGATCCTCCTCGATCCGATAGCGCCGCGGTCACGGCGGAGCTAAAGCGCTTAGGACCGAGAGTCCGAGGACCCCCACCGAAATACGACTTCTTGCCGAGGGCGGCTTCTAGCTGGAACGCCAGGATGCGGCCGCGGCCGGCTGGAGCTGCGCTCCCCGCCGCTCCCTTTTCAGGGGCTCTCGGTGCGGTAAATAGGGTCGGGGTCGCTGCCGCCGGGTTGGCCTGAGCCCGGTACAACCAGGAAGGGCGCCGACGCCCGAAATCCCTTTGCAGTTGCATGGCGTGGTCCGAGCACGTCCGGGATCAGGATCATGAGAGTGGTCGTCAGCTGGCCTTTCGAGTTCGTGCGGGTCACTACCGAGCCCGTCGAAACCGACCAAGATATCGTCACGAGGCGGTCCTTGGGGAAGCCGTGGCCTGTTACCGCCACGAGGGTGCCCGGAGGGCCTAGTCGTGGATCGAGTGCCAATGCCGGCACCCGCGCGTGGTGAACAGGTAGCACCGTCGTCGTCGTCGTCTTGGTGGTCGCCGTCTTGCTCTTCCCGGTCGTGCTAGTGGGCCCAATACGTGTGGTCCCGGTACCCGTGGTGGCCGGAGCTGTGGTCGCAGTCCTGACCGGGCCAGTTGTCGTGCTGGTGCGGACAGCCGATGTCGGCACTGAGGTCGAGGTCCCTGGCTTGGTTTTGCCCTTCCCTGTCGTCCGCGTCCGTGTCGTAGGCGTCGCCGTGGTGGTGGTCGCTTTCCCCGTCCCTTTGGTGCCTGTAGTTTTGGGGCCAGTCGTCGGCGTCCCCGTAGTGCCCGAGGTCTCCGAGGTGGTCGTACCAGTGGTCGGCGTTGATTTTGTCGTAGGCGTTGATTTTGTCGTCGCCGTAGCGGTGGTAGCAGTCGGCTTGGTAGTAACGGTCCCCTTGCCTGTCGTTGTGACGGTTGTCGCGGTGGTGACGGTTGTCGCCGTCGTCGGGGTTGTCGCGGTCGTGGGTACGGGCACTGTTACCGTATGGTCCACACACGGCGATGAGTTCCAATATGGAGTTTGCCCGGGATTGTCAACTTTGAAAGAAGTACCGGGGACGGTGGCGCCGGTGCTCACTCCGGCAGAGTCGGTTTCACATAATTGCGCCGTGTAGGTGCCGCTGCTGGTGTACACATGCGAAGCCGTTTGGCCCGTGTCCGACTTACCATCGCCAAACGACCAACTGTAAGAGGCGATGGTGCCGAACTGGACTGTCGAAGTGGATGCGTCAAACGACGAAGCTGTACCCACTTGCCCAACTGCGACGGTAAACCGAGGCACTGGGGACTGGTCCGGCGTAATAGCGACGCCTTTCGCAGCCGTGGGCAAGCCAATATGGAGAATCTGAGAGGGCGAAGAGGGCGGCGACATGGCTGGAGGGGCGGCCGCATCGGGCGTGATCGCTACAGCGTCGAGATCAGTCTCGGACCCTCCCTGTCCGGCCACGGCGGCCACAAGAGTGTGCCCGCCAGGTGACACGGCCAGGGCCACATTGGCACGGGAGCTGGGTTCAATTCCAGTGTTCGTGCTCGGAAGCGAGACCGATTTGTACTGTTGGGGCTTAGCAACTGGAAAGGCTGTGAGGTAAGGAACAGACCGCTGAAAGCCAGCAGTGCTCCCCACGAAGACGTCGAGGCCATCCGGGCCTACCGTGATCGACCGCGCCGCCGGGACCGAAGGGTAGGGAAGAGCTACGATCACGCCCGGAACGGTCCCCGGCGGTGGTAATGGTTGTACCTGTTTGGGCCCCGGACCAGTATGGAACGGTAGGTGAAAACCGAACGCCACCGCGTCCAACAAGAGCCGGGCAGACGGGGCATTCGTGCGAGTTTGGCTAACAGGCTGCGCCAGAGGTGGGGTTGAGCCGCTCTCAGGGGCTGAGCTGGAGGGACCCAAATCGGGCCCCTGGATTATGGGGCCGGTCGTCGTCGTTATAAAGCAAGCGCGACAAATCGTTATTATTGTGCGGGAAATACAGGTCAAACCACACCCCGTGCTCGATGAGCTCGGCGTCGTGGTTGGTTGCGTCGTGGGGGTCGTGGATGGGCTGCTCGTAGAAGTGGTGGGTTGGGTAGAACAGTTTGGCTGTACGGTGACCGGGTTGGACGTGAGGGGCGCGCTCTGGCCCACCGAGTTGATGGCTGCCACCTGGAGCGTCCACGCTCCCCCGCCGCACCCCACACCAGTCGCGTAGTTGGGCGCGCCGGGGATCTTGGTCTGGGTCACCACCGACCCATTGAAACTTACGGTAAGGGCCAGTCTGTGATGGGGGAACCGTTATCGTTCGCAGTCCAGTTCCATTCAATTTGGCCGATGTTCGGGGCGTACACGCCCGTTACGGTGAGCATGGTGGGCACGGCGGCGGTGGTGGTCGAGGTCGTGGAGGCGGTTGTGTGGGTCGTGGTGGTTGTGGGAGGGACCGTCGATGACAATGACGAGGAGTTCGTGGCGAAGAGCTCTTTGCCGTTGGGGGTCAACGCGAGATCGGTAACGTCACCAGCAAAAACGCGGTCCTTGGCCGGCGCCACCCACTCGCTGGTCGTTGGCGCACCCGCCAACTTGACGGCCAGAATGGCGTTCACGGGAGAGCCCGTGCTCGAATTTGCCCCGCCCAGGTAAGCCCTGGCCCCATTTGGCGCGATCGCCAGGCTTCTGAATGTGTCTTTGGAGCTTTTGGGTAGGGCAAAGATGCTGTGGGTATTGAGCGTCAGCACATTCGCTGAGTACAAGGCATTTTCACTGGCCACGAAGACCAAGTCGGGGTGGCCGGGGTCGGCGGCCACTCCCACCAGAGGTTGACCCGGGAAGGCGATCGACCCAACTTTGGTGCCCGTGGCCGGGTCAACTACGAATGCCATCGGTGTATGGCTATGACGGCCGATCACTACGGTATGGGCACCGTCCGACGTGTCGGCAACACCTTTCAGGCCTGCTCCAGGCTGAGATGCTGCCTCGTTGCTGAGAGTATCGTTGCCGAAGGAAAATAGGCTTGCTTCCTGGCTACCCGTCACGTAGAGGTCCGGGGACGAACCCTGAGGTATCGCGCCTGCGGGCGGTTGACGAGCGACTAAGACCGCCAGGCTGAAGCACACCAAGGTAGCCGTTATCAGAGCGACACAGAGCCGCCCGTTCCGATGCCAGCGGTACGGGCTCCAGCGAATGCGCTTCATGGTGACAAATGCTGATCGCTCAACGTGTCAGCGACTGCGGCGAGCATCTAATGGACCTCAGGTTCAACTGAAGGAGATCATAGCTGGACGTCCAACCCGGGACCGGCCTCTACGACCTGAACCGTGCAGACTTGGCTAGAAAAAGCGAGGCGCAACTCAGTCGGCCCACGCGTGAACCAGTTGGTTTCCCCACGGGCCATCAGTGCCCGACCGTCACGGGCTCTCCGTTCGATAAATGAGTTGGTCCTGGTCCCCGCCGGGCTGCGAGGAATCGGGTACCACAAGGAAGCGTGCCGACGCGTTGTAGCCCCTGGCGACGACATCTCGGGGGCCAAGCACGTCGGGCACCAAGACCATGAGCTGCGCCGTAAGACGGCCCGAAGAGTCAGTCCTCGTCACGACAAAGCCGGTCGACAGCGACCACGTCAGCGTGACGCGAGCGTCTCGGGGGAAACCTTGACCGGAAACTGTAACGATGGTGCCCGGCGGGCCAAGTGGGGGGTAGACCTGGAGGGTCGGCGGGGCTCGATGTACTGGTGGCAAGGTGGTCGAGGTCGTCGTCGAGGTCGCCGACGTCGACGACGTTGTCCTGGACGGCAATGCAGTCGACGATGTTGTCGTCGAGGGCACGGTGGTCGACGACGTCTTCGTCGATGGCACTGTTGTTGACGATGTCTTCGTCGATGGCACTGTTGTTGACGATGTTGTAGTCGCTGGCGTACGGCCGCTCGTCGACGTAGTTGTCGACGTTGTCGACGAAGTTGTGGGTCGCGGCATGGTCGTCGGGGAGGTCGTCGTAGTAGGGGCGGCTACCGACATTGTCGTTGACGCGCCCGCGGTCACAGCCGCGGTCGTCGAAGGTGATTGGGTCGAGGGAGTTGTTGTGAGCGGGAGCGTGGTAGTAGATGACGAGGGCGACGTAGTCGACGATGTTGTGGTCGACGGGATTGTGGTCGTCGTCGTGCTGGTCGTGGTGGTCGTAGTTGTAGTTGTAGTTGTCGTTGTCGTAGTTGTGGTCGTCGGCCTCGTTGTTGTCGTTGTGGTCGAGGTGATGATGGGAGGCGGAGGTACCGCGATTGTTTCCGTAGCGCAAGGTGATGCGTTCCAGTACGGCGTTTGCCCAGGACCGTCAACAGTTAATGCGGTACCGGTCAATGGATCCAGCCCGGGCGGGCCGTCGGTCACACCCGCCGAGTCGACTTCGCATAGGGTCACCGAATAATTCCCGGGAAGGCCAAAAGCGTGGGTCGCGGCAGGGCCCGCAGCCGTACCCCCGTCGCCGAAGTTCCAATCGTACGCCGTGATCGTCCCGAACTGGACCTTTGAACCGGTGGCATCGAACGTAGAGGCGGAGCCGGCCGGCTCGGCTTGATCGGTAAAGCTGGCCGCCGGCGACTGGTCGGGTGTGAGGGCAAGGGCCTCTGCTGATTCCGGCACGCCTATATCGAGAGGCACCGATTGCAAAGGCGGCGAAGCGGTCGCATTGGCGCACGTTGGCTCCCGAGAGGCACGAGCTGCCGTCTGTGGCACAGGTTGCGCCGCCAACACACGAGGTCCCGTCGATCGTGGGGGCGGTGATCGCCCCGGGCGCACTCGACGTCACCGGGAATACGTCCAGTACTGTGCCGATAGCGGCGGGCGAAGCAATTGCCTGAGCGGTGGCGAGGACGAGCCTTGTGCCATCGGGCGACATCGTCATGGCGACTGGTGGGCCATCATCGGCTCGAAGTTGGACGCTCAAGCCCGGGGCCGTCGGCGCACTAAAAACCGGGGTGGCAGGCTGCGCAGGTGTTACTACGGACGCTACGGGGAACCCCGTGATCCAGGCCTCTTCGTCTACACCCCTTCCCCGCAATGACGTATTGCTGCCGACGTACACATCGTTCCCGTCCGGGCTAACGGTGATTGAACCGGTTGTTTGAGCGCGTTGGACGCCGTCGGTTAAGTCTCCGCCGGGAAGACGCACGAGTACGCCCACGGCTCCTACTTGGTTCCCTTCTGGAGCGCCCGTGGTCGCCGGCGCAAATGCCGGCGCTGAGAACGGGCCCTGAGGGGGTGAAGATAGCGGTTGCGAGAGTTGGAACCCGAACGCGTATGAGTTGTCGATCCCGTCGTTGAGGGCGCTTTCCGTGCTCGGGTCGTTGGTACCGAATAGGTCTTCGCCATTGGGGGTTAACGCGAGACCGGATACAGAACCGAGGAAATCCAGGTTGCCCTGGTCGGCGGTCCATTGACAACTCGATAGTGCTGTGGGGTCGGCGCACGGCCCGCCAGGATTTAAACTGAGGGCAAATATGGCGCCTGCACAGGAGAGGGAGCCGCAATCGCAAATCGTCGGGGCCGGCGCTAGCGGCGCGTTCACTATCCCCCCAGGGATCGTCCGTGGTCTGTCGACTGCAAATAACTCGAGCCCACCAGTGGTAGTCGTCGTAGCTGCTGTGGTTGTAGTCGTCGTGCTAGTGGTAGTCGTAGTGCTGCCCGACGTCGTAGTGGCGGGGATCGAGCAGGTACTGCCCCCCACATATGCAGTCGAGCCGTCGGGCGTAATAGCGATGGTGTCAAACGAATCTGCGGTGCCGGTTAAAGTAGTCGTTGGTGGGACCACGGGCGCAGAGAACAGTTGGTCCGTCGTAACCGCTGGAGCATTGGTGACATCGGCTGAATAGACGGCGTCATTAGTAACGATTAGCACGGTGTTCGCGTGAGCGGGATCGGGGTCGGATGCCACCGCCTCGGGGAACCCTGAGACGGCGAAGCTGGCGACGGACTGGCCCGTGCTGGAGTTCATGACGGTAGCGGTGGACGTCGCCGTTGACGTCAACTGGGAGATGGCGACGGTCAGCTGCCCATTGGTCGTATCGGCCACAGCTTCAAATGGTGTGGCGGTAGTGGTGGCAGGTGCACCAATACTGTCGGTTGCAAAGGGCTGCATGGCCGACCCTCCGTTCCCGGCCACGATTAGCTGAGCGCTCGAGGACCACGGGATGGTCGGGATCTGCGTCGACGCCGGTCCTGGCCGCGCCAATACCCCGACGACGCTGAGGCACGTCAGGACGACGGCACCGAGCCCTAAGCGGGCTCCGCGCCTCTCGTGCCAGCGACGTCGGGGGACCATGTGCATTTAGGAAGCAGACTTCATGTTGCCTGCGAAGTACAGAGACGGCGTGCAAGTGCCGGAGCAACCCTTGACGACGAACTCGAGTTTGCTGCTAGGCCGGAAATACACGGGGGTGATCCAGTGGTAGTCGAGGTCCCGGAAGTTAGCGAGTGCCCATGACATGAGCACTTTGCCGCTGTCCCGCAGGAGCACGGTGCCACTGGCGCCTGCTGAGTTCTCGAGGAGGATGTCGGTGACATCGAGGCTCTTGCCCTTCGGGATGTCAAATGCGGTGGTGGTGTTATTGCCCCTCGCGGTCAGGCTGAAGTTGATAGGTGTGCCCGATGCCGATGCGCTGTTCGCGTTATTCGCGCTGTTTGCACTGGTGGTCCCGGTGGTCGAACCATGGCCGGGGCTCGTGCTGCCTGAAGTGGTGGCCGTGGTAGCCGGTCCTGGAGTAGAAGTCGCCGCCAGCGAGGAGACAGTGCTGGCCACGCTATTGACGGCGCTGACGACAGGTTTGATTTCCTTGGCCACGGCGTTCTGGCTGGCGGACGTGATCTGCGGTTTGACGAGCGTGAACCACAAAAGGGCCAATATGGCGACCAAGGCGACAAGACCGGCCAAGGCCTTGCCAATCCAGTTGGGCAGAAGTGGGTCCCGCAATATGGCGCCATCGGCATCAACCTTCGGCGGGTGAGCCCCGGCCGGCGGCTCTTCACCTGGCTCAGCGCCATTTGTCCCCTGTTGCCGCAGTGCCACTTGATATGGCTCGGTAGTGGACGGGCCTCGCCAGTAGCTAGCCTTCGGCCGCATGGTGACCTTCGCGAACGCAACCGCACCGGGGGCGACGTCCATGAGCGGGGGGCGGAAGGAGTAGTCAAACGCCGAGTCGGTATCAGTGCCCGCTAATTCAGCCCGATAGCTGATATTCGAACGATTGTCGACGGCGACTTGCGATCGGCCCCTCAGCCAAACCCGGGTCGCATGGGGCGTCAGCTCGGCGGTAACCTCGCTGAACTCGGCGACGTTTAGAGTCCCTTCTTCGACAACGCTTCCTTCGGGGTCTTCGCGGGACTGCACCCGGACCCCGAACGGTATTGCTCCTGACGCCGTGTCGGTGGCGCGAGGAGGAGAAAACGTAACGTGGACGGGTTCTTCAGCTTGCGGGAACAGTGACACGGTAGGGGGATCGAATGTGGCCCAAGCGGCAGCTCCTCCGAGTACCTCGAAGCTGAACTGGTCCACGACAGACCCGGTGTTGCGAACTGTCAGTTCCAAGCTGACGCTTGCACCGGGTTCGACGTCGGCTACCGATACCGGAAGCCGGACAATAGCACTCATAGTTATTCCTCCAGGTCTTTTGTCGAGTGCGTCTGTGGCGCTTACCCGATCAGGACAGTCGCACCGCTTGCCGCTAGCGTTCCGGGTAAGCCGCCACAGACCGTGCATTGGGACGTCTGTGTCGCAGCTCCTTGGCCACCAATTAAGACGGTGACGCTTCCCATGACGACTTGGCCGATCTGGGTGGCCGGCACCATGTAAGGGTCGGCCGGGTAAAGGCCTATGTGAGGCGGGGTGTTGAGACCCGAGGATCCGGCCACGGCGGCGGGCTTGCCCCCGATGAGCACGGTCTCAACCGTCCCGATGGTGAGAGGGGCTGAAAATGGTAGAGGGGGTGAGGGCTGGGGGGCACCCGTGGCCGGGTTCGGTATCATGTGAATGGCACACACAGAGCTGATCTGGTCGCCGAGGACGGCCGCCGGGGTACCCATTTCTCAGTTTGTCTTTTCGTATAGGACGACGCCCATCTCGGCGCATGTACCAGCGGCCGCGCCCGGGTCGGTCGTCACCAACCGAAGCGATACCTCGCTCGGCCCCACCACCTTGATGGTTTCTTGCTGGAAGCTTGGCGGGTTGTTCAAATTTATGACCGTGTCAGCACCCGACGGGGTTGAGCTCAGAACTATTTGCTGAGGGTATGGAGAGGCCTGCCCGGCCTGGGGCGCGTGGGTGGCGGGTTTGAGGGGGGTGAACGCGATCTTGGAGATTGTCCCTGTGAAACTGGGCGCAATCGTCACGGTCAGGAGCTCGGAACCGCCACCGCCGGCCTGCGTGTACCAATAGACGGTGTCATTGCCCTGCAATACGGCACCGCCACATCCCCCGGGGGTGGTCGTTTTGGCGCTCGCCAGGGGCACCTTGGAGTAGGTGGGAACGAATACGCCCTCCACTTGGGTGTACCCCTTGGAGACCTGGTGCCTGAGAGAGGGAACTAGGGCGAAAACGACGACCACCAGCAGGAGAGCGGTAAGGAGCTTCCCACGCAGCCTGTGGGTGCGGGCGGAAGGCGGGGCCGGCATCCTGACAGGGGTCACGGGTCGCGGCGGCGCGTAGTGAGCTGTTTGAGGCCTCGGGGCCGCTGGAGAAGCTGGTGGTCGAGGCGCGGCCCCGCCCGACGATGAAGCCCCACCAGTTGCCTTGGCGGTCGGTGCCGCGTTCGTGGCGCTGCCGCTCGGCTCGGCGCGCCCGGTTTCTCCCGCTCTTGGTTGTCCCGCCTCAGCCGTATGGTTGCGTCTAAAGATCCGCTTCCACCAAGGCAGGCGGGCCGCAACTACTTGCTCGGCCAAGAGGTTCCCGCATTTCCGGCAGAACCTCCGCTCAGGGTTATTTGGCTGCCCGCACTGGCCGCAAAATATGTCGCCCGGTTCGGCCCGCCGCGCCGGGGGCCGTGGAGCTGGGGGCTTGGGCCGCTCGATCGGCGGCGCCGGCTGGACGGCGACCGGCCCGGACGGAGGTGGAGGAGGGGGTGCGGGCTTCTGGTCAGAGGCCGAGGGCGCAGATAATGGAGCAGGGCCGTCGTCGACGACGACACGTTCGCCCTCCCATTCGAGAAAGGCCCCGCAACCTCCGCAGAAGTCCTCGTCCGCGGATGCATGAAGGCCGCAGCGCTTGCAGATTATCTCTTCCACGCAAGGTCCTTGACTTGTCACGGCAGGAAGCAGAGTCTGTAACTGGTCAGACGATACTAAAAACATTTGGACGCAGTACGGCCGTCTGCCCTTTAGGGGTTCAAGGATTGCCCGAACCAACTTTCGGACAGGCCGCCCCAGGGCGCAAAAGAGCCCCACAGGACCGCGTTTGCCCTGGCGACCGCGGCGGTTGCGCGTTTTTCCGGTCCGTTGACACGACCAGTGAGGATGCGTTACGGTTCCGGCAGTTGATGCTGGGTAGGCGGCAAGTACTGCCGCGCCATCCAGTCGAGTTCGAAACCCACCCACAGGAATTCTCAAGTCGCTGAACCGAGCCTGGGAAAGCGGGACAAGACCGTTGCGCCCAGGTGGAGTCAATGAACGAACCGATCGTTACGGCGCGGACTCGTGTACCGCATCTAAATGGTCAGCCGCGTACGCGGGTTAGCGCGCTCATCGAAGCCAGCTGGCTCGTCCCGCTGACGGTAGTTGTCGCGCCGGCTGGCTCCGGCAAGACAACGATGCTGGCCTTGTTCGCCCAGGCGCAACGTGACGCCGGCCGCGCCGTGGCCTGGTGCCAAGCCGGTATTTCGGAAGCCGACCCGGTGCGGCTGCTTCATTATGTCGAAGCGGCTGTCCGTCAAGCTGTTCCTTCCATGCCAACGGGCTGGGACACGGTCGACAGGGCCGCCGCTGCGTTCGAAGCGCTACAGCTGCCTGCTCTGCTCATTGTCGTAGACGACGCGCATACGCTTTGGTCCACAGGAGCCGAGGCCGCACTGGAACGGCTCGTCGCTTACCTGCCCCCAGTAGTGCATGTAGTGCTGGCCGGACGGCACCCCCCGGCATTCGACTTACCCAGATGGCGCTTGGCCCGCCAGATGGTCGAAATAGGTCCCGACGACCTCCGGTTCCGCTCCTGGGAAGTGGAAGAGCTGTTCGCTCAGCACTATGGAGTGCGATTGGTGCCCGAGGAGGTCGCTCAGCTGGCCCGCCGCACCGGCGGGTGGGCAGCGGGATTGTCGTTGTTCCACTTGGCCACGGAAAACCGGTCGGCCTCGGAGCGGCGCAGGGTGCTGGCCTCGATGTCGAGCCGACTGCTGGACACCAGGGATTACCTGACTCACAACGTTCTTGCCACCCTCGAAGCCGATCAGCAAGAGTTCTTGGTCAGGACCTGCGTCCTCGGGCGACTGTCGGGCCCGTGGTGTGACCAGCTCATGAACACTTCGGGCAGCGCTCGACGGCTGGAGGACTTGGCGCGGCGGCACCTCTTTTTAGTCAGTCACGACGGCGGTATCACTTACCAAGAACACGAGGTACTCCGCTCGTTCCTGGAGGAACTGCTTCTCGACCAGGTGGGCGAGGAAGGAACTCGGGCTCTTTATGCGGCGGCAGGGCCCATTCTCGAAATGGGCGGGGCGTACTCAGAGGCGCTCCGTTGCTACTGCCGGGCACAGGACTGGCGGGCGGTGGACCGGTTATTGGGGCTTTCGGGTGACCGCGTTGTCGACCCCCTGGGCCCCTGGGGTGACGCCCTTCCCCCCGCTGTCGCCGACCACGACGCTTGGTACCTATTGGCGATCGCTCGCCGCCAGGTGCGTTCAGGGCATTGGGCGTCCGCACAAGAGAGCTACCGCCGCGCTGAGGATGTGGCAACGGGCGAACTCGTCCGCCAGACGTGCGAACGGGAGCGTTTCCAGCTCGTCGGCTGGATGGACCCTGGTACCACTGTGCCTCACGACTGGACAGGGGTATTGCGAAGGGCACTGGCCCGCAACCCAATGACCGTCGTCGAGGGTCTGCAGGCCGGCTCGGTGGGGGCCCAGCTGGCGAGCGGTCTGGCCGCCATGGGCGCCGGGTACATCTCACGGGCTCACGCCATACTCGCGGCCGAAGCAGGCGACACGGAGGGCACCTCCGTCCTCGGCCGCTGGGTAGACACCTTCTTGCTTTTTACGGCGCGCTTGAGCGGCTTTCCTTATAACGAAGCTGCGTTCCACTCATGCCTTAAAGATATTGACCCCGATCTGCCGCCCTGGCTCGGGCGCCTGTTGCATGCCTTGGGGGGCCGGTCGAGCGACCTCATCGACCATATAGAAGCCAGCCGGGGCGAGGCCATGGCTACCGAGAACCCGTGGGCCGATCTCGTGTTCGGCCTGCTAGAGGGTTGCTCATTGGTGGCGGCAGGTCGTGGCCTAGAGGCCGTCGCCTCCTTTGATTCGGCCGCCGCCACGGCTACTTCTTTAGGCGTTCAGGTCGTGGCCGCGTGGGCCGCCGCCGGCGCCAGCCTCAGTTCACTGTGCGCTGAGTCGCCCGACGCGCAGCGCCGCGCCGTCAATAGCGACCAATTGGCTCGCTCAGCGGGTTGCCTCGGTGCCTCTGCCCTTTCGCTTCTCGTTGAAGGAGCTGCTCGGGCTGACCCCAAGTGGCGCGACGCGGCCGTTGCGCTCGAGCTCGAAGGAGTGGCCCCCATGGCCAAACTCGTCGTCCAGTTGCGCGACCGATCCAGTAACCGTGCCCAGCGCTGGCCGGCCGGTACGACCGAAAACACGGCGGGACCGCTTGACGGTCCTGTCCGGGCCCGCATTGGGGCACCCTCGGCCTCCGGCGGCGTCGACGTCCGCTGCCTGGGGACCTTCTCCCTCAGTGTGGAAGGGCGTGTGGTCGATAGCGCTCTCGCAAGGCCCCGAGTGCGGGCGTTGCTGCACTACCTGGCCATGCAGGCCGGGGCCTATGTACACCGGGACACGCTGTGCACGGCGCTCTGGCCGAACGACGAAGCCAGAGCCGCCACACGCGGCCTGCAAGTCGCAGTCTCTGCTTTACGGCAGCTGCTCGAGAGCGAGGCGGGCAAGGGGACGGGGGCGATTGTCGCCCGCAAGGGAGAGTCCTACGGCCTCGAGGTCGACGCTGCCGCCCACGACCTCGCCAACTTTGAAATGCGCATCGCGCAGGGGCGGTTCGCTCGCAGCAGCGGCAATGACGAACAAGCGGTCATGGATCTGCGACCCGCTTTAGCGCTTTATCGCGGCAACCTCCTCGAGGACGCCGGTACGGCCGAGTGGGTCCTTGGCCCACGTGAGCGGTACCGGCTAATGGCCTTAGAGGCGGGCCAGCTCCTGGCCGCGTGCCTACTTGACGTCGGTGAGCCGGCGGAGGCAGCCGCAGTAGCAGCCTGGGGTATATCAGTTGACCGTTACTGCGATGCGCTCTGGAAGTTGATGATTACCGCCCACGACCGGGGATCCAACAAGGCGGCGAGTGCCAGGACACGGGACGATTATCGTCGGGTGCTAGCTGAGCTAGGCGTAGGTCAGGACGGATCCTGACTTTCGTCGCCGTCGGCGAGGCCGGGCGGCGTGGCTCCGGTTTCCTCGGGCCCAGCTTCGCTGGTCCGCGCCGCCGGCGCCTCCACCGTTTCCACCGCGACACGACGCACTGGTGGCGGAGGTGGCGTCCTTTCAATATCAGTGCGCCGGACGAGGTCGATCATGTGAGGCACGTGTGCTGGTTTGACCGAGGTCACGATGGTTTCGAGCCGGTTGACGTCGAGGTCGTCATCGGCACCAATCGTCAATTGCACCCGGAGCTCTGTCGGCCCGGTCCCCGGTAGTCCGGCATCCGGAGTCGTCGACCACGCCACCCCGCCGGAGTCCTGGACCTCGGCCACGATCCCGGTGTAGAGCCGGATCTGCTCGATTATCCCGCGCACTGTGCCGTGCCATCTGTACAGCTCACCGGCCTCCAAAACAAGAGCCCGCCGTTGCTCCTCGGACCAGTTCTGGTCGAGAACGAGGCCTACCCATCCAGCCAGCCAATCGAGGTAGTCCGGCGGGGTGAGCCGAGGGTCGAAATAA
This sequence comes from uncultured Acidimicrobiaceae bacterium, assembly GCA_963845605.1. GTDB lineage: Bacteria > Actinomycetota > Acidimicrobiia > Acidimicrobiales > Palsa-688 > Fen-671. The sequence continues at coordinate 279,207 of CAWJSS010000007.1, read as the reverse complement.
GCCTCCATGCAGTCCAAGGTCACCGCCGCGGGGGCCAGCACGCCGTCGAGCCCGGCGCAGAAGCCGCGAACGAACTCGGGCCCACCGCGTTGTTCCTTTCTGTCCACAGGCTCGAGGAATACCCCCGGTAGCAGCGATTCGAGAGCCCGTGGGGAGGCTGTGCTCGGCATGAGCCCACGCCCTGAGGAGGCCATCAGCGGTCGACCCTCACGAGGTGCTCATAGCTGAAAACCACTGAATTAATTGGCAATTCGAGGCGCTGGGTGGCCTCCCCGCGTTGTCCGGTGATGGGGTCGGTGGCGAACAGCCGGACGTCCTCCACGTACTCCACGCCTTCGACACGTTGAAGGACGGCATATACCTCGCCCACATTGACGGGTCTTCCAAAGGGCCAACCGTCTCCATCAGGCCCACCGACGATCGGGTCGAAATACCGGTAAAGTGCCCGCCGGGCGCCTTCTTCAACCGTTGTTATCCGGGCGTGGCGCCGGCCCTGAATGCGCGCTACCACCGTGATGCCCTGGTAATGCGGGGGCTCTACGATGATTCGAGCCCCAACCACCCGACGTTCGTCGAGGTAATTGGCAATACGTTCCAACAGTTGTTCATCAAGTATCAGCTGTTCGAACCGCAGACGCCCGTTCTCGTCGCCCGCCACGGCTGGTATCACCAGGACGCGCACGCCATCGGTCCCGGCGGCGGTCGGGGCTCCGTCGCCCGAAGCAGCGGAGACGCAGCGGACGCGGGCCACATCAGGAGCAGCCTCCCTTGCTAGCTGCTCATAGTCTGCTGCGGTTACGGCCCGGTTCCGCGTACGCATCTGTAATGGCCCGCGCACTTTAGCCTCTTCGACCGTCTCACCGTCGACCCCCCCCGAAGCGGCACGCCGGTTTTTCACGCTGGTCACATAGGGGATCGATGACCTCGCCACGCTAATTTGCCCCACGGCCACATTGCCCCTGCTGCCGCCACCTGTACGGTACGAGCGCAGCCGCACCGTCGCGCCCTTGGCGGGCACCGCCCCGTACTGCTGGACCGAGCCGTCTTGGCACCTGACCGCCGGCCCGAACACGACTTCTCCGATGCTGCGGTCAAACACGAAGTGCCGGTCGGAGGCCCCACTATCTGCAAACCCCTCCACCTCGGTCCATTCCTCCCAGCCCTCGTCATCGCTCACATCAATGAGCGAACTTCCTTCAGCCGCCAATACCGGGTTTTCCTTGACTGGCATCCTCTGACCAGGTGCCCCGTTGGACGCCCCCAGAACCTCGCGCTCGACGGTTTTGGCGTGAGAAGCCTCGATGGTCCCCCCTTTGGTGAATGCCTCCAGGCCGTCGATTTGGGGCGAGGACGAATACGCAGGTTGGCCCTCGACTGCTCGGGTGACAACGGCACGCAGCCATCCGGCCCGTTCCTGGTCCACGACGCTGGCGACGTGGCTCGGCGGCACGTGGACAATGACGTCGCCGGGCCGGTTGAGACCGCCCGTCCCGTCACTGTCTACTTCACAGCGGGCCCAATCGGTGCCATCGAACGCCTCCCATCGCAGTGGCGGGTTAAGGGGGTCGACACCGACGCCTTCGATCCTGCACCTGAACCGCATCGCTACGGCGCACCGCGGGACCGGGTCAGACAGGCCCACGTACAGAGCGTCGCCAGGCTGGGGCATAGGCGAGAAACAAGGCAGGCCCGGGCCTCCCTGAAGGGTGTCGCTGTGGTCACGGAAAAGGCCCCCAGACGGTTGGCTCCGCAACGCGATAAGCGAGCACGGGACGATGTCCAGGTCGGCTTCTACTGTGAATACCAGCGCTTCGTCGACATCGGTGCGGACGGTCGCCACCTCGACGCCGGCCGGGATCCGCACGACGTCAGGTTGCGGCGCCGACAACCAAAGGGTAACCGGGGCGCGGGCGGCGGAGGGCGCAAACAACCTCACGCCTAACATATCGAGGAACTTGACGTAATTCCGGTCCGGAACGCGGTTGAGACGGTAGAGCAGCTGGTCGACCATGAAAGCAAAGGTCTCGATTAGCGTTACTCCCGGATCCGAGACGTTGTGGTCGGTCCATTCCGGGCAGCGCTGCTGGACTAGCCGTTTCGCGTCGTCCACCAGGTCCTGGAAGCGCCTGTCGTCCAGGTTGGGCACAGGCAAAGCCATCAGGCCTCCCGTTCTTCGGGGATCACATAAAACGGGAACACCAGGTTGCGGCGGTCGTTAGTATCGCGCTCGGCATACGTGATCCAGACGTCCATGCGCCCTCTTTCCGCGTCGTTGAACGTGACGTCGACCGCGGTCACGTTGATCCGTGGCTCCCACCTCTCCAAAGCAGCGCGGACGTCATAAGCAACGCGACCCGCCGTGGTGGCATCCATGGGCGAGAACACCTCATCCCAGATACCGCACCCAAACTCTGGCCGCATCGGGCGGTCGCCCCTCGGAGTGCGCAAGATGAGCTCGATGCTTTCCGCCAGCTCTCGTTCCCGCGACACGAGGGCGATCCCGCCCGTCTTGTCCGCCCGGACAGGGAACGCCCACCCTCTACCGATGAAGTCGTCACTCATTATCGACCCTGTTCCCAGTTAGTTGAGCTTGATGGGAGTACCCGTTACCGTCACATCGGCGGTGCCGCTGATCGACACGCTTCCTTGTGCGTTTATCGACACGCTCTGGCCTTTGAGGCTCAGGTCGTTCTGGGCTTCGACCGAGATCCCAGCCGACGACTTGATCGAAATGTCCTGGGAGGCCTCGATGGTCACCTTGCCGGTGCTACTGACCTTGATCGTGGTCGTTCCGGCGTTGAGTGAGATGCGCAAGTTGTGGTCACCAGTCATCAATGCGGCTCCGTTGGCCGACGGGTCGTCGAAAAATATGAGCCCGTGGCCCTTTTTGGATATGAGGCCGCGCCGCCTCACGGCTCCTGAGGAGCCGTCGATCAGGTTGCTTCCTTGCATGGGCTTGTCGACGCCGTTGTGGAGCCCCCCGAGCACATAAGGTCGCCGCCAGTCACCTTGCTCGAAAGCCACGAGGACCTCGTCGTTTACCTCTGGCAGGAATGATGCGCCTCTGTTATTGCCCGCGCCGGCCTGCACCATCCGGGCCCAGTCCGATGTAAAGCTGTCCGAAAGCCACGGGAAGCTAACCTTGATGCGCCCCAACTGGTTGGGGTCGTTCACGTCGGTGACCAGCGCCGGCACCACCCCCGATATAGGTGGCGCCGATGCCCCCGGGCCGGCGCCGGGGCTCCCCGCGGATGCGAGGCCGAGCAGGGAGCGCTGGTTACGCCCGCTGACGGTAAAGGCAGTGGTGTAGCCGTCAGTGGCTTCGTACTTATGGCGGACCGAGGTTAAGGTGTACTTCCCGTCGAAAGGGTCACCGACGAGGCTCAGACTTATGGCCACACCGGCCCGGAGCTTGGAGTTGCCTCGAGCCACCCCTTCCAGTTCAGCGAATGCGCTGCTGATGTGGTCCGCCAGGGCCTTAGCGGCAGTGTCAACCTCGGTCTGGTTGGAATAGGGGACACCAACGCCATATAGGGTGGCATTTCCAAAAATGCCCGCCAAGCTGGAGGGGCTGGTACCGACGGACGCCGAACTGGTGCCGGCGGGCGCCGTGCTCACGACCTTCTGTTTCTGCGACGGGTCCCAACCCCGCACCTCGACTTGGCCGACCTGGTCAGCCGACGTAACAACGCTTCGCAAGCGCAGGATATGCGCCCCCATCGTAAGGGCCAGCGGGTCATCAGTATTAGTGAGGCTCCCGGCCGAGGGGCCAGCGCTCGACGAGGCCGGCTGACGGAAATAGAGTTTGCCGTCTACCACAAGTACTTCGTAACCGATATCCGCAGCCAGCTTTTTCAGGAAGAGCCAATCGTTGCTGTTGTTCTGCGACACGTAAGGGAACACCGGGCTGGTCGAGTCGATCTGGCCCGGCTGCAGATTGGCTCGCTGGGCTACTTTCTGGGCGATGTCGGCGGCGGTCATGTTCTGGTACGTCTCGGTGTAACGGCCTCGGAACAGCAGGTGGGATTCGTCGTAACCGCGTAGCACGGTGAACGTGCCCGCACCATCGTGTTCGACTTCCAGGGCGGTGACGTCCCCCGATAGGAGGACGTCGCCGGACGGGGCGGCGTTGGAAAATGCGCTCACCTTGACTTTGGAGCCGATCTTTGCCCCCGTTTTCGAAAGGACGGCCCGGTCGGGGTCGCGAAACGATAGGACGAAGAGGTCCGGTTGATGGAGGTTGCTGTCGACAATCGCGGACGTGAGGAGGTTGTCGACGTCCTTGGGGACCTCTGTGCCGTCGATTTCTATTTTGAACTTCCCGGCTGATTCCTGGACGGCCATGTCGTTGATCGTTCGCCTTTAGATTGCCTGGTTGAATGCTTCGTCCATATCGGGCACCAGGAGCCGGCTACCGACGACCAGTTTGAACGGGTCGTCGATCCCGTTGACCTCTGCTATCGGTCGCCACCACCCGGCGTTCCCGTACTCTTTGTAAGCCACACTGGGCAGCGAGTCCCCTTCGATGAGAAGGTGCGCGCGCATACTGTTCGGGCTGCCCGAAGTGGGGTTTTGGGAGAACGAATCCGGGACGGCTTCCTCCATCGCCACCGTGCACGTGGCCCGCAGTGGCGTGCCGTCGCTGCCGAACATGGTCAACTTTACGGCCACGCTCTTGACGATGGCGGTGAGCTGCATGTTGTTGCCCCAGCCGAACACCACCCAGGGCGGGCTGGGTTTCTTGGCCTGTATCGAGTTGTCCATCGGTTGGCAACAGGAGTAGAGGGTCTCGATGTCGGGGCTGATGTCCTGCCCCGCCTCGTAACCGTCCAGGAACAATTCGACGCTAAGGGTCATTGGGCTCGGCCCCTGGAACTCCGGTTTGGACGCCTTCGTTGCTCCCTTGGCCGGTTTGCGCTGCCACTGCGCCGCCTTGTTGAAGCTGAGCTCTTTCGGGTTGTAACTAAAGGTCACCCGGCCGAGTTCGGCCCCGCCAGCGGAGTTCGGCGGTACCAGCGAGATGTACGCCTTTGTCGGGGTCTCAGACATTGGACAGGAAGCCGTGATGGGCGATCTCGAGTGTTTCTATGGCCACCTTTGGCCCCTCGGCGCTGAACTGCGGACCGGTCCATTTGACCGGGAACACGCTTTGCAGAGCCCACTTGCACACTTCTGTCCCATCGACCGTGAGCGCCCTGATGACCGCCGTACAGCGTTGCATGCCGGGGCCGTTATTCGAGATCCAGCTGGCCACTTTGGCGCTGTCTGCGTTGAGGGGCCGGGTGAACTTAACGTTTGTGTATTTCATGGGACCTGGCAATTGATGGACGAAACCGTTATTGCCCCCCTCTTGACGAGACTCGACGGTCACTTCGCACCCGAGGCCATCACAAGTAGTAAAGAGGCCGAGGTCGTAACTCGAGTTGTCGATTGTTACGGCGAAACAGACGCTGACGCCCGGGTCATCGGTTATAGACATTGCCCTCTTTTCACACAGTCAGGTCGCTGAGCTGACCCGCTCGCTCGCGGTCCAGGTATAGCTCGGCCTTTAGACGGTCGCGGATACGGTCGTAAATGCGGCGGCTGAGGTCGTCAATGTCCTCACCACCATGGGCTGCACCAGCGCCACTGGCGTTCCCGGGTTCTTGGGCTGCCGTCGGGCCGGCTGCGGCCGCCGCCGCGGACGCCGGCTCGGCCGGGCCATCGTCGGCGCGTTGCACGCTGGTGGTCGGTCGAGTAACCGGGTCTTCCTCCGGAGGGCGGGGCGAAGCGGCACTGATTGCCGTCCTCTGCGGTGGGCGAAGCCACCGATGGGGCTGAAAACACAACTCGTTGGGGCAACGAAAGCGGGCTCGGGCCTGAGCCCTGTCCAGCCGAGGGGCCGAAGGTTAAGCTCTGGGCCGGCGTGGCGACTGGCAGGGGCGGGGCCAGATTATTCGGATCACGGTCGACAAGCCGCTGGACCTGCGAATTACTGCTTCGCACGACGGTACTGGCGGGGCGTGCCGCTGAGCGCGAAACCTCGGGGTTACTCGACGCCCCGGGCTGGAAAGGCATCTGCGGTAAGGAGAGATCCCGACTGAGCGATGAGCCGGTAGCCGAAAGCAAACCCTGGCGCTGGACCTCGACAGGGACCGGGAGGTGAACAGGTCCGTCAACGGTTACCGGAGAGGCCGATACCCACGGGTTGCGGGCGACGACCAGCTCGTGTAGGTGGCGCCCAACGAGGAGAGCTGTCTCAGGAGAAGCTGCCTCAGGCGCAGCGGTCAGGTTGTCGGCCGTCGTCGCCTGATCTTGCGTGGCGGGCTCGCCTCTAGCTGGCTCAGGCTCGAGCGCTCCGACACTTCTTGCTGGCGGCTGGGCCTGTTCGAGAGGGGGTCCAAAAGGGAGGTTGCTGTCGTGGATTTGATGAGTAGGGCCCAACGGTGCTGACGGGGTGGATTGGCTAACTCGGGACGGAATGGGCGTGGCGAAGGTGGGCGATTGCGAGGCAGTTAGCCGTTGGACGTCGGGCGCCGGCACGCTCCCAAGTCCCGGCCTTGCTCCTTGCGAGCTGAAGGGGCCAGGACCCGAGGTTGCAGTGTGACCGCTCTCCCCTTTGGCGACGGTGATCTGGCTCTCATCGGAGGCGGCATTGGGCGAGGTCGACGCCGGACTGGCTTCATCAAGCGGGGCAAAATCCGCCGAGCCAAGCAAGGAGACGGTGCCTGTTACCTCCGGCACCGGAGTGGCCGGCCGATATATGGCATCGACCGGCGGCGCATCGGGCCCGGGCGACTCGGGTGTGTCGTCCCTCGGATGATCGAAGATCGACATTGTCTGGACGGTTTCACCGGCTCCCAGAACGGGCGTGGTTTCGGGACCGTCGGCTTCGGGACTGTCGGCCTCGCCCGTCAGCTCCTCGGAATAGGCGTACTGGTCGCCATCGGTCTGAGACACGCCGGCGCCCGGCGCCCGAGACATCGGCGGGAGGTCCGACGTCCAAACCTCTTCAACCTCCGGCGATGGCTGGCCTTTATGCACAAGGGGGTCGTTTTCCCCAGGTAAGTATGGAACTTCATCGACTCCGGTATCGAGCCACGAAAGCTCTTCCGCAGGCTCGGGCCCGTCGCCGACGTCTGTTGGTGGAGAGCTGCCCAAGGTTGGGGCCGTACCGTGCGACTCTCGTGCCGACCTTTGAAGGTGGGGCCTGACAGCAGGAAGCGGTGGCATTTGAGCAAGGGGCTCAGTAGCCTCTGTGGTCTGCCAGTCAGGAGCCACGGCTCCCGGCGCTGGTCTATGGGTGGCAGTGGTATCCGAGGCCGGAGCTAGGCCTCCGTCGACGCCCTCAACCTGCGGCTCGGGTGACGGGTTGATCGGAGCGCCGACCCGCAAGCGGAACGGTCGTTTCTCGAGGGCCTCTGAGCCGGCCGCGGCCGGGGTGGGAAGGACCGGTTCTGTAGGCGAGACCGGCGCCGGTTCCTCGACCGGGCCCGCCGTCCGCCGCTGAACCTCCGCCCGACCTATTGGGCCTATTGGGGCCCGACCTGAGAGCGTTGAACTGCCCGGCCCGCTCGTCGAGCTTGAAATGTTCTCCGGTTCGCCCGCGCTACGCATGGGCCATCTCTGGACGAGGGACGGCTCGTTTGGGACCAAATCGGTTCCCGATCGAGGGAGGGGGCCGGCGGCCGAGGCCTCATGTTCGGACTGGGTCAGCGTCTGGGGGCCGGGGGGCAGCGTCCCGGGCGGCTCATCCAGTGCCGGCACCACCGTGGGGAACCGGGGAGTTCTGCGCTGCCTTCCACGAGTACAGGCACCGGCAGGTCCGTCCCAACCGCGGCCCGAAATGGCGGCGCGAGGCTGATGTCTTGTGGTCCGACTGCCGGCGGGTGCAGTGCCTCTTCCGTTGTCGGCCGGCTCATTGCGGCCGGTGCTCTTTGTGCCACGGGCGCCTGATTCTGCGCCACGACGAGCGGCAACGAGTGGTCGACCGTCGCTGGCTTCTCCGGCAAAGCAAGCCCCGCCGTTTCTGGTGGTTGCGGTGGAAGAAACTGTTGGGATAACCCGGGTTCATCGGTTTGATCTTCCGTTCCCCCTTTAGCTACAGCCGGCACAGGGTCAGGAGTGGCATCGGCAACCGGGTTGGGCGTGCCGCCGTCGCCACCCGTGAAGCGGTACCAGGGGCGGGTGAACCGCTGCACCACTCCGACTCGGGGCGCAGCGTCAGCAGGCGGAGGGGCCACCGGTGGCCTTGTTGCTTGTACCGCGGGGAGCGCCACCGCGATCCCCTCCACGACGCCGCTCAGGTACTGAGCAGATCGGTTGTGCACCAACGGTGCCAGCGTGGTCGGTCGTGACCGGGTAGTAAGTGACGACTCAAAGCGAGCGGTCTGGACCACAGGGCGGAACCGGGAAACCGCGACTGGCATTGGTCCCAGCGACCTCCACTGACCGTGGCCTCCATCGTCACCTCCTGACGATGGAAAAGCCCCCTGACTGGCAGCAGTCATTATCGGCACGGGGCGTGCTGAGGACCCGCCGAAAAGCCGGCTGAGTATCCCCATGGCCAGCTACCCTCCCGACAGGGACCGGTTTATCCGGCCGATCTCCTCGACGAACCGACGACGGACGGGGTGCTCCAATTCCAGGATCTCGTCCAACGGCCAATGGAAGTAGTAAGCGACGTACGCGACTTCCTCATATATGCGGTTGGTCGCGTACGTCACGTTTCCCCCGGGCGACCACCCGCCACGTCGATCGTGAACCCGTGCTGGCATTCTGGGCACGTCACCGAGGCCCGGGTGTGGCCCTCCTGGTTGACCCGTCGGTATAGGTCCTGCAAAAAGGCGAGGTCGGTAGCAAAAAGGTTTTCGACCAGGCCTGGGTGGACATCGGTGATGCTTCCAATTCGGGTAATGACGCGGGCCAGCAACACCACCGTCAGGTAGGCCTGGTTCTCACGAACGCGGTCGTCGTGCAACGGGACCAGCTCGTCCTTGGCCGTGGCCAGGCGCATAACCCCGTCCCTATGCAGGCGGCCGCCGCTGTCCACATAACCCCGCGGCAATATGAACCCGAACTCGGTCCGGAGTTCGCTTGGGGCCGGCTCGGGCCGAGCCGAAGCCCGGCCGGCGGCCTCGACCGCGCTGGGCGCCCTCATGAATCATCGACCTCCAGCTGCTCGTACGTGATCACGAGCTTTTCCGTAAGAACACTCGTGTCCCCGGCTTTCAGGCTGCTGATCTCCAGAGACTTTGGCCAGGCGTTCTCCAGCTTGTAGCGCTTGATCGGAGCGCCCATGAAGTCGTAGACGATGATGGCACCACCTTGACGAGCAGTGCTCATGTTCCCCAGCTCGGAGTTTTTGATCCACTGTTCGAAGCTGTTATCAGCGGTGAGGCCTCGAGTCAGTGTGACCTCCCCCGCCTTCCACCGGCCGGGCAGCTTTTTGATCATGTACTTGCCGTCGTTGGTATTCGACTTCATCTCGATGACGTCTTGTTCTTTTTTCAGGCCCGTAATTTCCTGGATCTGCTTGATAACGATGTTGCCCACCTCGAGGCCGAACGAATGTCCTACGCCAGCGTCAAAATCGGGAAGAGCCATATGTTTTTACCTCCTGGGTTTGGGTAAAGGGTGACCGACGGCTAGGCCTCAACGAGGCTGACGCCGCCAGAGAACTGTGACAACCGGAAGACCACGAACTCGGCCGGCTTCACGGGAGCCACGCCGATCTCGCATACGACCTCGCCGCGGTCGATACCCTCGGCGGGATTAGTCTCGTCGTCACACTTGACGTAGAAGGCCTCGGCGGGCGAAGCGCCGAATAGTGCCCCCTTGCGCCACTCCATGACCAGGAACGACGCGATGGTCCGACGTATCTTGGCCCACAAGGCAATGTCGTTCGGCTCGAAAACGACCCAGTCCGTGCCGGTGAGGATCGACTTCTCGAGATAATTGAAGAACCGGCGGACATTCAGGTAGCGCCAGGCGGCGTCGCTGGAGAGGGTGCGCGCCCCCCATACCCGCATTCCTCGACTGGGAAAACTGCGGATGCAGTTGATCCCAACGGGGTTCAATTGGTCGTGCTCCCCCTTGGTTATGTTCATTTCGAGCGAAATGGCACCACGGACAACCTCGTTGGCGGGGGCCTTGTGCACACCCCGGGTACTGTCATTCCTGGCCCAGATGCCGGCCATGTGACCACTTGGTGGCACAAAGACTTTGTTGCCCGTGGGGGGATCGAACACCTTGACCCAGGGCCAGTACAGCACGGCCTGCTTCGAGTCATAGCCGGCCTTGTCGCGACGCCACTCCAGAACCTGCTGGGCATTCATGTGCGGTGGCGCGTCCAGAATGGCGACCCGGTCACCCATAAGTTCGCAGTGGGCGATGAGCCCGAGCTGCACGGCTTGCAGGCCTTCGGAGTCGATCATGCCTTTCTCGTAAGCGGCCATAAGGTCGGGGACGCTCACCATTGTGACGTTGTCGACCGCCTCCAATCCCCCAAAACCGGTCCGGTCGGCGGGGTCGCCAACATAATCTTGCGGGGACAGTCGGGCTTGGCCGGCGGCCTGGGGTAGGCCCCCGCCGGAGAGCGATATGGTGCCCGCGTTCGGCCTTTGCGGGCTCGGGGCCGTCTCCTCCAAGCGGATGAGTTCGGACCTGGCGTTCACCACCACCTGCGCACTTTGGCGACCGCGCTTGGTCGTCAAGCCTTCGAACTCTTCCACCTTTCCGCCGCTGCCACGTACCGTAAGCCTGAACACATCCTCGGGCGAGTCCTCAGGGATCGTGACCTCGACGGAGATGTCGTTCCCGGCCAGCCCGCCCGTGACGGCCGTTACTTTGTAGGCGCCGACCCTGGTGTCTCCACCGGCGACCAACTCCCCTCGGGCGGAAGGTGCCGCTGCCACCTTCCCATTGGCACCGACGCGTACAACGTAGGCACTGCCACCTCCGTTGAGGAAGTAGCCGTACACGGCGTGGGCGAGGTAACCGCCCTCGGTGAAATCACCAAATGTGTCGGTGAACTGGGTCCAATTGGTAACCAGCACTGGTTCGTTGACCGGCCCATCTGCGGCGAGGCCGATGAAGCCGGCGACAGCGGTACCTACGCCCTCGATCGGGCGAGCACCCGAGTCAATCTCTTCGACGTAGACGCCCGGCGACAGGTAAGACGGCATACAGCCCTCCTCGAGAAAGTGACATCTAAGACATCCAGAGCAAGCATGTCTCAGCGCACAAACCTCGATCCAGGTTCGTCAAGACCGTCAGCCGGGCAAATCCCGTTGCCCTTCCGGGCAATACCAGGTCCTTCCGGGGCAGCTTTACAACTATCGAGGAGTTGGCCAGGCTGTCTCGACCATGAACTGCGCCAGTTCGGGATTAGACACCCGGATAATTAGGGTCACAGAAGCCAAATCCGACTCGGCAATCTCTACTGCGTTTCGTTGACGGTACGGTGGGTCTTTCTGGACCTGAGACTGCCTTATTAGAACGGAATAGCCGTACCCGCATTTGAACGGCGTAGAGCACACCACTTTGGTTTGAGTCTCACCGCGACTTAGACTGTCACTGATCTCAGTTTGCCTGTTGTCAAGGCAGTGTTGCACCGCCTTCTCCATAATGTCAGGGCTCAGGAACCCCGTGGCGATCCTATAACCCCCCCCAGTAACGCGCTGTTCTACCCCCAACCTTGCGATTGCGACGTGTTGTTGTATTAGGTGAACCAGGATTGGGCCGCGACGGCCTACTAACGCCACGCCGTCGTCATCCAAGAATGGTTGCCCTTCGTGAGCGACAAAACCTCCTGGAGCTAACGACCATTTCTTCGTAAGGGCGCGGGTCTTACTGTCCCCTCGAGGGTTGAGCTCGGCGTGGACCCTGTAGTCAGCTGGTCCGACAGGGACGAGTCTGAGCTCCGAAAGCTGGTGCCGTGCCTTTATCGCCGGTAGAGCGGCTGTGACCGCGCCGGGTGTGGCGTCAGGACGCCCAAGTTCTTCCTCAGACTCGGTGATCCCAAGATTGACAGCCTGCTGCTTGTCTTCCGGCGATCTTTTGTCCTCCACTTTCTTGTCTTTTGGCTTGCCAATGAGTGCTGCAAACAGTTGCTTGCCGATCTTCAGGGCGCCGCCGATGACGGCGTCGATGGCCTTGTTGATCGGGGCCTGGATCTTGCCGATGATCTCCTTGATCTTCTCACTGATGCCCCCGAGGCCGAGCAGGTCGGCCAGGAAGTTGATGATGAGCGGGATGGTCTTGGCCAGCGTGCCTTCGATCAGGTCGGCCACGGCACCCACGCCGCCGCTGAGGATCGACTCGACGGAATCGAGGATGGAGTTGACGAACTCGATTATCTCCTTGCCCTTCTCCACGAAGAACATGACGATGTTGTAGATCGCCTCACACGCCTTGATGAACGCGGCGGCGGGGTTGAGGATCCCGATCAGCCACTCGATGCCGGCCTTGATGACCTTCTCGGAAATGAACTCCCGGATTTCGCCCATGACCATTTCCTTGAAGTCGCCGACCCGGTCGACGATCCAGTTCCACAAGCCCCCGAGGCCCTCGGTGGCGATGATCTTGAACACGTCGACGGCTTGCTCCATTTTGGCCATCACGGGCTCGCCCACCTTGGCCACCAACCGGCCCCGGATGCTGGCCCAGGTGAGGCCCAATATGGACAGGGCCAGGTTGAGGATGCCCTTCAGGTCGAAGTTCTCGGGCAGCTCGATGCCGGCGTTGGACAGCGCACCGAGCAACCAGTCGAGCAGCCCCTTCTTCAGGTGCTCGCCGATGTTGGCCACGAACTTGGACAGGCCGGCCTTGACCGCGCCCACCAGGTTCTCCAGGAACTTGATCGGGTGGGCGATAATCCCCCCGATGGCGTTGGCCGCCCGGGACAGCACGTTCATCAGCATGTCCTTCATTTTCAGGACTATCCCGACAACGGCCTCGACGGCGTCCACTGCCTTTTGGACCAGGCCCTTGTTCTCCTCCTGCATCTGGGTGATGGAGTCGTCCACTGATTGGCGAGCGGCGACGTACTTCTGAGCGAGGTCGGAAACGACGGATTCCTGCTTCGAACCGACGTCGTTGTCGAGGGAATCGAACTGGTCGGACATTTTGTCCGCCGCCTCGCTGGCGAACCTACGCAGGGCGGCGGGCTGGCTGGCCACGTAGGCCTTGATCTCGCTGCGGCCGTCGGCGATCCGCTGCTTCGCTTTAGCCAGGGTCGAGCCGACCACGTCCGCCACGTCCGAGATGACCTTTTGCATGCCGGCCAGGTAAGTGGCGCGGTTGCGGGCGTAGATTCTGGTTGACCTCGGGCGGTAGGCCGGCAAACTTGTCCTTCACCCAGCGCCACTTGCCCCGGAGGCCTGAGTAGCGTTCGTCCTTCCAGTCGTCGACTTCTTTGCCGACGTTGTTGTCGAAAGTTTCCCGGGCCGTCTTTTCGCCCTTGTCGAAGACGTCGCTGACTTGCTGGTCGAGGCCGTCCAGAGTGGCGCCCACGTCGGCCTTGGTCTTGGTGAAGACCTGCTCCATGTGGGCCGAGATCTCGGCCCGTTTGGCCTCATCGGCCGTCTTGGCGTGGTCCTTGTGGGCCGTGATCCCGCCCAGGGCGGCGGCCCGGCCGCCGTGCATCGCCGCCAGGCCGGAAGCGACGGTGCCCGCCGCTCCCGCTTGAGCTTGGCCCAGTTGGGCCCCTTCGGCCGCTTTGACCTCTGGCGGTGCTTGGGCGGCATGCTCTTCGACTTTTTGTTTGGAGTCGAGGGCCTGGTCGAACTGCGGGCTCGTTCCCTTTCTTCAGTTGGTCTTCGGTGATTTCGGCATCAGCGAGCTTGTTGTTCACGGCACAGGGCCCGGCGCCGAGCTCGGTCTGGTCCGGGCCGCGAGGAGCGGGCATGGCCTGGTCGCCCGCCACGGGCGCCGGAGGAGGCCCCGGCTGCTCTGGTGCCATCGGCGTTATTGCCTTCGGTTTTGCCCCGGAGGCATCGGGTGGGGCGGTCGTGGCCGTCTTGATCTCTTGGGCCGAGTCGTCCTTGCCCTTGGTGACCAAGCCCGAGACCTGGCCCTTGACCTCTGCAGTTTTGCCCGAGCCCTTGAACTTGGTTGCTTCCTCGGGGTTCTTCGGCGCCGCCGCGTCGATTGCCTTGGCCACCGCGGCAATAAAGGCCGCTTTGTCGAAAGTCCCGGGCTTGGCCGCACCCATTTTGTCCACTTGATTGGCACCGGCCAGTGCTTTTACCTCGTTAGGCGGCCCCGCCGCCGCCCCCGCAGCTTCGGCCGCTTTGGTCCCGGCCGAAGGGTGGGCCTTTTCTTTACGGGAGGCGTCATCGACGTCACCGGTGACCTTGTTGAACCCGGGGTCGTCCGTCGGCGCCACCGGCTGGGGGGCAGTGGGGGCGGGAGGACAGGCCACGGCCCGTTGTAGGAACGCCCGCACCGCGGGCCGGCGCATTATATTGGCGGCCCGCTTGGCCGGTGGCCGGCGGGCGGGTTTGTGGCCGGGCCGTGAGGCCCGGACATGCGACGGCACGAGAGGCCACCTGGGCGACGGCCTTGTTGCCCACGTGGGGCTGCAGGGCCAGGAACTGGACGGGATGGGCCCGTCCGACCTCGGGCGACGTAAGTAGCCGAGTAACTGGGCAGGACCGGCCCGATGCCCGCCGGCTGCGGCGCAGCCGTTCGCGCCGTCATTCGTTCTGGGCGCTCCGCCGGCGACCCGTCGCGATGTGCCTTCATGGGCGTGGCCAAGACCCGGGCGGAGGGCTCAGGCCTCCGGCTCCTGCTCCTCCTCCGGCGCCTCTTCGCGTTGCAGCCGCAGTGTTTGTGCGGTCTCCTCTTCGTCCTCGGGGGCCTCCTGCCGTTGGACCGAAGAGGTCCCTGCGCCCGGCGCTGTCGCTAGGGCATTACTCGGCGTCGCCGACATGATGTGGTCGGCGTTGACTTCCGCGGCCCGCTCGAACGAGTCCGAAGGGTCGCTCAAGGAGATCCCGTTACCCGCCGGGGTGCCCGAGACGGGGCCGTTGCGCTGCTGGACCACATGGGTTAGCTCGTGCGCCAGAGTTCGTTGGCCGGCGGGCGAGCCCGGCTGATATTGCCCCGCACCGAAGACGACCTCGTCTCCCACCGTGTAGGCGTGCGCCTGCACGGCTTGCGCTGACGCCGCCGCGGCTCCGTCGGTGTGCACGCGGACGCCGCTCAAGTCAGTGCCGAGGGCGTACTCCATCCCGGTTCGGACCGATGAGTCGAGGGGTTGGCCTCCGCCGTGACCGACGACCCCGAGCACCGGAGAAGGAGCCTCCGGCGGCGTCTTCGTCGCGAAGGAGCTGTACGACAGCGGCGTTGCCGACAGAGCGTTGTAGTTCGACCACGGCCTCGGGCGCCGCTTTGCACCGCGCCACCAGGGCCGTCGGGCCCGGCGCCTCTGCGAAGCGAGCGGGCGCAGGGCGGGCGGGGCCCAGGTCGAGTTCGGCTTTGTCCGAGTGCAGGTGCATATGAGCCTCCTCTGTAGGACTGCGCAGGATCCTATGCTGCGCGACGCCCTCAGACCCTTCCCTGCCACTTTGCCGTCGCGGCCCGCTCGAGCGCCCGCTCTTTTGGGCTTAACTTAGGCCCGGTTCCTGTGCCCGATCGGGCAGCTTCGCTTTCCCTACCGACTCAGTTGGGCGTAGTAAGGGCCAAATTCCGATTCCACGCAGAGCCGGCCGAGCTTGCGGTACTCGGCCGACGTGGCCCTGATTATGTGAGCCATAGACACGGCCTTATCATCCTCAGCCGCCTCGAACGCGGCCGAGAGGACGACATTGCGGATGTTGCCACCGGACAGTTCGAAAGCCGATGCCAGGAACCCGAGGTCGAGGTCGTCAGCCACAGGCAGCTCGGGTGTCAGTTGCTTGGCCCACAGATGCGCCCGGCTCTCGGGGTCAGGTAGCGGGAACTCGACGAGGATGTCGATCCGGCGCAGGAAAGCCTCGTCGACGTTGGCTCGCAAATTGGTAGTGAGGATGGCCAACCCCTCGAACTGCTCCATGCGCTGCAGGAGGTAGGCGACCTCGACGTTCGCGTAGCGGTCGCGGGCGTCTTTCACCTCGGAGCGCTTGCCGAATATAGCGTCCGCTTCGTCGAAGAGCAGCACCCCATTGACCCGCTCGGCTTCAACGAAGATACGGTCCAGGTTTTTCTCGGTCTCTCCGATGTACTTGTCGACCACCGTAGATAGATCTATGACGTAGAGGTCCAGGCCCAAGCTACGAGCGACAACCTCGGCGGACATGGTCTTGCCTGTCCCGCTGTCCCCGGCGAAGAGCGCCGTAACGCCAGGCGCGCGAGACGAGTGCGAGCCCAGCCGCCATTCGTCGAATACCTGCCCGCGTTGGCGAACTCGGCCGGCGATGGAACGGAGCTGTCCCTCGATATAACGAGGTAAGACTAAATCCCCCCAGCTGGCGCGGGGAGATATGCGGTGGGCCAGCTTTTGCAACCCGGCCGAGTTCTGTGCTCGTGCCCCGGCCTGGAGGTCGTCAGCATCGAGGGTTGATCCCCGAGCCGTGGCTCGCTGCCTCGCTTCCTCTGCCGCCAGGCTCACCTGTTCAGGAGTGAGGCGATAAGCAGCGACGGCCCGGGAGATGGCGACCTGAGGCGTCGCCAGGCCCAAAGCCGCGTTCCAGCTGTTTGCTCGCTCACCTTCCGCCATATTGGGCACGTCAAGGACGAGAGTCGGTCGCCGCGACCAGCGGGGGTCCCAGGGTTGACTGCCCGTCAGCACGACAACACCGTCGGACTCAGCCCACCTCCTGACTTCGACCGGTCCCCGTTCGGCCACTGACTCCACGTGGGTGACGACCAAAGCCGCGTCGCGGAGGCGAGCCTCGCGAGCCCCTACCGAAGCCAGACGGTTCATATCCTCCCCGCCACCCAGCAGCGACAGGTCGATGGCCAGGACATCCCTTTCCGCCCGGGCAAAACCGGCGGCCACGTAAGACAAAGCGGCGGACGCCGGCCGCTCTTGGGCGTAGAACAGGGTTACGCCACCGTCGATCCCTCGTGCCAGCGTCGAGCTAGTCTCGCCGGGCCATGGCGCGGGGCGGACAAGTAGTTGGGCGATCACTGGATCAGGTTCGTCGCGGCCCAAGAGGTGGTCCACAACTCTGTCAGGGACCCGAAGTGACCGGGCTAGCAATGGTCTGTCGCTGTCTTCTACTGACACGAGCCCCCCGCTGATAAGCGGGGCGGCGCCGGCCAAACGGCTCCGGGCCCATCCCTCGGTGGCATTAGCTCCGCAGAGTTCCAACGCCAGGCCGACACTGGCCCGCCGGCGAGTCACGTCGTCGTTGAGATAGCCGTACAATTTTTCGAACGAGGGATCCAGGTCGGGGGCCAACCCCACGAGCAGCAAGTCAACATCGAACGGCTCCAGCCGGAACGCGTCTGCCAGGTCGTCGAGCCGGAGCCGGGTCCCCGCTTGACGTAGCTGCCCGGCCTTTTCGGCCAAGGCAGCGCGAGCAGCATCGATCTCCGGGTCAGGCTGGCGGCTGCCGCGAGACCCCTCCGTGCCGGCTCAGAAGGTGGTCGATGTAGCGATCGTCGGTGTAAACACCACGGTACGGGTCATCCGGGTTGGGATCGACCTTGCGGCGGGCGGCGACGGCCGCCTCGACCTGTGCCCTGATCAGTTCGAGACGGGCCAAGACATAGGACGTGGACCAGTCCGCACCCTCACCGGGCCGCTCTGTCAATCCTCGCCGCCGTCAGAAGCGTCGCTCGGTGTGTCGGGGGTGTAAGTGGTGTCGTGCAAGCGGAATATGCGCCCTCTATTGTCCCCTGTCCCGCCGACGACGGTCTCCTGACCATCTCGCCCGGACGTCGGTGTGCTGGGCTTTTCACGCCTCTTGCTTCGACCGCCTTTTGACGTTCCACCTTTTCCGGCACCTCCCGGTGATGAGCCGTCGTCGGCGCCATGGTCGCTTATCGCTACGTTTAGCCGGACACCCTCTTGTACCAGCTTGGCCGCCAAGTCTATGGGGCCGGCCTCGAACGGGGATATGACAACGAGGTCAAGCGAGGGTTTGAGCTCCCCCCCTAGGGCGGACCAAACATCCGACAGCGCCCTGTCCTCCGGGGGTGGCAAGGCGACCGTTACCGGGATGGGCAGAGTCAACCCAGCCAGCCTCCCGGCCAGGACGTCTAGGGGCAGATGGTCGTGGCGCAAGAGGCAGATGAGCACGGCAGAGAGGAGCCGGTGCTCGTCCTCCGGCCGTTGCGTCCATGCGGTAATGAGGTATGACAGCTTGTAGTACCTGGGAGGCCGGCGCCTCTCTTTTACGTGCCCGGCCTCGTCGAGGACGTCGATAAGCCCGTTCTCCCGGCGCCGCAGGTCCTCACGGATGTCGTACAGGTACAGGTCGAGTGTGGGCGAGTTGCGCCGGGCAGACCACTCCCGAGTGGGAGCGTCGAGGAGCACCTCGACGTCTGTGCCTGCGAGTGCGTCTCGACGGATCAATGTGCGCAGTGATTCGTCAACGTCGTGGATCATGACGAACTCTTATTCGAATGAGGCTGAAGCGCCGTCCGCTATTGAGCTCTCATCCGGCACCGGACTGGCGTCGACCAGCAATATCGAGTCCCCCTCGCCCAGGTGTTGTGTGATCCACTCAGTGTTGAGGACCATGGCATCAAAGTCTGTCCAGATCCGTTTGTCCCCACGGCAGGAGTAGTCACGGCAAAGGCGAGGCCGGTCTTCATAAATGGTGCATGAGCGGCTGGCACAATCGTTGTGACAGCAGTAACCACTACTGTCTTGACGGATCACATAGGGGTGGCCGATGTCCCATTTGACCCGGCCCCGTTCTATTTCGTCCTGGCTGAGGGCGAACTTCAGCCGGCAGCACACGGCTTGGCAGATGGGTATCCGGGCGTCGCAGTCCACCGGCTCGAGCTTGGTTTCCTCGCTTGGGTCGACACGGACGGCGACCGAGGGCCAGGGCAACAAAGAACGCGACCGTTTGTCTTCTTCGCCCCGTTTGGCCACTTCTCCTAGTGCGTCCCTGGCTTCGGTCAGTTCGTCGGCACCGACCCCGCGCGTCACCAGTACGTCGACCACTTCACGTACGACTTCCTCAACCAAACTCAGCCGGGTGAAGCTCTCCTGGAATACTGCTTGGGTGAACATGCTGCCCCGCTCGACTTGTCTCTCGAGCTCTTTCACTGGGCCGGCGTTGTTCGACTGCGATTGTTCCATGATGGTCACCTCAGATCAGTCCTTGGCGGAGGGCGTAAGCAACGGCGTGAGTACGGTTACGGAGGTTGTGCCTCCGGGTCATGTCCTGCAGGACGTTTTTGACCGTTCGCTCTGAGTAGCAGAGCCGGCGGGCCACTTCGGCAGTGTCATGGCCGTCGGACAGGAGCTTTAGCACCTCGACTTCACGGTCGCTCAGCCCGGAGAACGAAAGGCCACGGGGGGCCAGTACCTGCTGGTGGATCAGACTTACCTGGCTGAGCAACCGCCCGAGGAGGTCCGCCGGAACGGTCCCATCGCCGGCGGCCGCGGCGCGGATCGCTTGGACCAACGTGTCGGGTCGGGTCTCGGAGCGGCGCAAGAAGCCGCAAACGCCGGCCTCGATGCCCGCCAGCATCCCGGATTCGTCTAGGTGGTTAACGACCAGGAGAGCCCGCGGGCAACCGTTGCGCTGGACCGCTCGGACGACCCGAAGTACTTCGGTTTCGATGTCGTCGGCCACGATGACGGCGACCTGGGCATTATCCACCTCGGCATCGCCCACCACCCGGACGTCGGAACGTGCTCTCAACTGGCCCACGATCCCGATCTGTGACACTGGGTCTGTCGCGAATACGAAGACCGGTATGCTCTCCATCCTCCAGCGCTCCCATGTGCTCGGCACTTGCTGTTTACGACAACGTGCTTCGCCGACATCATGAACGCCTGCGCTCAGCAATCCCTCAAAATTCGCTCAAGGAACACGCTTGGCAACGGGGACAACGAAAGTCTGCCCTTTCGGGCATGAGAAAGGATCTCGAGCTCGGGACGGTTGGCAAAAGTGCTGGGGCAGCGTAGCTGTGCCGTCATTAGGTCAATAGGCGCGGCGTCGGCGATTTCTCCTTGCCACTCCAGCCGGTACCCGAATGGCCATCTCAGGGTGCCCCTTAGGGCACTCTCGCACCGTCACTGTTACAGTGGCGCTCGATGGAAGCGGCGTTTGCGACCGCCACCCGTAGGGCCGCCGTGCCGCGGCGGCGACCGCCCGTCACCGCTTACCCAGACGTCAACGACGGCACTCCCGCGGGACGACTGCTCACACTGCAATGTCTGGTCGGGAACAGTGCGGTAGCCAGGGCCATGTCCGTCCAGCGCGACCCTGGGCCCGTCGTTGCTCGCGCCGGCCCGGCCACCACCCCTTTCCGCCCGGTGGCGGACTTCGACACCATGACGGTTGGGGACCTCGATTCGTATGCCGACAGCCGACCGGACTGGGCCACCGATCCGGCGTTGGGAGCCCGCAAGGACCCTCTGGTCAAGGTGCTCGAGTTCGTCCGCAGCGGCCAGCCGGCTCCTCTCGGCGCCTGCGAACCCATGAAGGTCCACGACCTCGAGTCCAACGGGCTGGCCAGCGACGACCGAGAGACGCTGCGCGCCTATGCCCGCGGCGTCCAGTCCACCGAAACGGCGGGGTTCTCCTCGACCCCCGTACTTGTGGACGCACTGACGGCTGGGGTCGCCCTCGTAACCCTGGAGGGAGGGTTACCCCGGGCCACATTGCACCACGCCTTGGGCAAAGAGCAAGAAGGCAAGGACCAGTTCAAGCGGTTGATCGCCAAGGGCCTGCCTGAGGTGAGCAACCTGGCCAACTATTTCTCCGCGTCGCATGCCTACTTGGAGGCCGACAACGGGGCCGACGCCCGCTCTTACCTTGACATGGTCGAAACCGATGGCAAGCGCCCCGAGACTTTCATCGGTAACCCCGCTCGTGTGCACAACTACCACCGGTTCGAGGCGAAATTGCTCGACAAGTTGGCGGTTAACGAGGCCATCGAGGACCGCGCCAAGCCCCTGCTCCTAATCCTTCATACGGGCTCGGACTGGAATGGTGCGTTCCATCGTGACAGTGCGCTGACCGACCTCGTGGCCCACCCCAGGAACCTGACGGTGATGGTGGAAGGCCCGGAAACGCTCGAGGCGGCCGGGTCGGCGGCGGCAACGATCGCAGACCGCCAGGGCCAGAACCACCGGATCCAGCAGTTGATGCTGGCCGGGCACGGCGCACCCCAAGCGATGGATTTAGCAGGGGTGCCAAGCCCTACTGGAGAGGTGAGCGCAGCCCAGGGCATCGATCTCGCCCACAACCGGGTGCGGACCGAGAAGTTCCTGCGCGGCCTTATCGGTCACATGGACACCGGACCGGACGCCCGGATCGTTCTCAATGCCTGCCTCACCCAGGCAGACGAGGTCACCGCCAACCTCCCCAATGATCCGGATGAAGCCCGCAAAGCGATCCTGGGCTCCTTGGCCAAAAACCCGAGCCTTGCTTCACGCCTGCGTCAGCTGGCTCCGGGCCGCGTGGTCGAGGGGAACATCGCCTCGGTGCCCGCCGGCACGTACATGGAAGTCGACGCGGCCGGCAAACCGACCGGGGTCGTGCATCAGCAGATACCGAGCGACCCGACGGCGGCTTCCACCAACCTGCCCGACTACATCGAGCACGGGCACGAACCCGAGGGGTGCATGCGGGCCGTCGTAGTCATGTGGGCGCGCGACAAAGCGGAGTGCCTTCACCGGGTCGGCCTCCGCCAAGCGCAGGCCATCACCAGTTGGACGGACCGCGTCGTCCACGACCTATACGACATGGTGGCCGCCGACAACGACAACGTCAACCTCATGAACCGTCTGGCTAACTCAGTGGCAAGTGGCCTCGGAGAACTGGCGGACCCCAAAAACCAGAACCCCAATTTCACTGGTGGTGCCAACAACAATTTGTCACCGGCGGAGGAGTCGTCCGTGTTCACGCCGCTCCACGCCTTCGCCGGGCCGGGCGGCCAACTGGCTATCGACGAGGTGTGGATGATCAACGACCCGGGACGGGGGGCGGACTTCCTCACAGAACTCGACAGCTTTGGCACCACGACCGACGCGGACCCGCACCTGAGTACCGGGTGGCTGGCTCCCAGTACGGCAGCCCTACTACCCCTGGCTTCCGCGGGCGCACCGACCACGGCGCAAATGAAACTGGCCCTGTGGGGAGTGACCGGTGGCCGCGACGAGGCGGGGTGCCACGCCTTCTTGTTGGAAAACGCCAAAACGACCCGCCATGTCGTGATGCCGGCGGGCACGACTGTCGATGGCCTCACCGGCGGGGGCGCTGCCGAAAGCGACGTGCTGGCAACGCTTGGTCTCGCCGGTCATGCTGTGCCCGCCGCCGTCGGGGGAGCTCCTGCGCCAAACCTAGACACCGACGGCGATGGCATAAACGACACGTACGTGGAGTCTGTGACCCGGCATGGGGTGATAGCCGGTGAAGGGGTGCGGCTAAGAGCTCAGCCCAGTTTCGCCGGTGCCGTGCTGGAACTGCTGTTTATGCCCACACGGCTGGATGTGTTCGGCGAGCACGGAGCGTGGCTGGCGGTCGATCGTGGAGGCCGGGCCGGGTTCGTGCACAAGAGCCTCGTGCAACAGCTGGCGGCGGCCTGACCAGTGGGGGGACCTCACTCGGGCCTCATAAGCAGCAAGCGCCCATCCACCCCGTCAATTTTCGCCACCAGCGCGCCGTCACTGGCCCACGTGAGCGCTTCCACCGAACCTCCGGCATCGAACTCAGAGCGCCCCCCCGAACGCCGGCTGACGAGAACTGTGCCATCCTCTCCCCCGCTGGCCAGCGAACCGGAGCCCCGATCGTAAGCCAGAGCGGTGGCGGGCCCGGAGTGGGCGGCAACATTGGCTTCGGCTCCGTCCTCTGTGAAGGTAACCAGCCGGCCGCTGGCCATCCCGGCGACCCACCGGCCGTGGCCAATGGGAACGAGGCTGCGCGCCGCGGTCCCGTCCTCCACCATCAACGTCCGGGCCCGGCGAGTGACCAGAAAACGAAAGAGCTGGGCCGCCCTACAACTGCAGTACCACCGTCCCAATACGCCGCGGTAATGGCCTCGTCCTGGGAAAAGGCGACTGAGGTGAGGCCGGCGTCGGCCATAACCCACCGCACGCGCGGACCGGATGGCTCGGGCACCCGGCCCGCCTTGGCTCGCGTCTCCACGCGTTCCACATAGAGCAGCACCTGGGAGCCGTCCAGAGAGGCGGACCCCAACCTGAGACGAAAATGACGGGGAGCCGCCTCGCCGAGCTCGGGCACTGCCGCCCGCACCTGTTCGTCGTTGGTCGTGACAGGGTCACCGGTGACTGGGCCACCGGTGACTGGGCCACCGATCAAGGCCGCTCCCCATCCCACCCGCCCACCCTCCGCCACGAGCGGACCGGGCCTCGGGTCGTCGGCTCGCAACTCGTTAGTGATGGTCGGGACTTTGGTTTTGGAGTCCCACGTGGTCAAGACCACGTCAGTGGCCGAAACAAAGCCAGAACCGGCAGGGGCTAAGCGGTCGTCAGACCGCCCTTCGACCGTGGCCACGACCTTTACGCCGGCGATGGCTCCATCATTGCCCATCCGCAGGCTGCGCCGTCAGGAGCGCAGGGCCAACAATCTCACCCGGGCGTCACATAGCGTTGGGCCCGTGGTTACATGGGCTAAATGGACGCAGCGGACGATGATGTCGTTACGCGGGCAGAAAGGGTGTTCTGATGGCTGCCGACCGTAGTGACATTGTCGCCTGCAGGGACTGCGGGACAAAGAACCGGGTGCCGGCGAGCGCCGCAGGAGTCCCCAAATGCGGCAAGTGCGGGTCGCTGATGCCCTGGGTCGTCGAAGCCGGGGATGATGACTTCGACGCCGTCGCTATTTCATCCACGGTCCCGGTATTGGTCGACCTCTGGGCCGAGTGGTGCCCGCCCTGCCGTATGGTCAGCCCCGCGCTCGATCAATTGGCCAGTGAGCGAGCCGGCCACCTAAAGCTGGTCAAGGTCGACGTCGACCGGTCGCCCGGGCTGGCCCAGCGGTACGACGCCAGGAGCATACCGACGCTCCTGCTCATCGACAACGGCGAGGTGGTCTCCCGACAGGTGGGAGCACTGCCGCCTCACGCTCTTAGGAGCTGGGTCGACGACGCCTTGTCCAGTAAACGCTGAGGCGGGCCCGGTCACTGCCCACGCCGATCGTCTGCTGAACCGAGGCTAACCCTTCACGTAGGACAATTTTTCGGCGATCTGTTCCCCCCGTACCTTGAACAGGTCGACGCCGCGAACGTGCCCGCCGTCCCAGGTGTAACGCCAGCGCTGGACCACGCGGTCCCCCGCCGCGAAGGTTTCCTCGACCTCAAAGCGCGAGGCTGGGTCGCCGAAGATGGCGGCCCACGCTTGGCGGATCTCCCGAGGCCCAACGGCCCTGGCTCCGTCGGGGGCGGGGCCCGTGGCATCGAACACGCAATCGTCTGTGACCATGGCCAAAGCGCGGTCAAGGTCATGGTCAGCCCAAAATGCACCGAAGGCTTCTACCACTTCAACGGGTGACATAACGCCAATCTACGTTGTGATGGCGTCGGTCATACGGCGTCGCCACTCGCCATGACGCCAGTTCCCATGGCGACAGTCAGTTCGTCACGCGAACCGATACCAAGCTTTCGGTAGATGCTGCGCAAGTGGTACTCGACCGTCTTGGGGCTGAGGAACAGTGAGCCCGCCGCCTCCCGCGTCGTGCGGCCGGCAGCTAGAAGTAGAGCGATCTGGAGCTCTTGGGGGGTGAGCTGGTCACGTGTGGACGGGCCTCGTTCGCGAGCGGTTTCCCCCGTGGCGGCCAGTTCGGCCCGGGCCATCTTTGACCACGACCCCGCCCCCAGGTCGTCGAAGTGTTGTATGGCCGCTCGAAGCTGCTCTCTGGAGCGCGCCCGTTGCCGGCTACGCCGGAGCCGAGAGCCGTAGGCGAGCCGCGTCCGGGCCGTCTCGAACACGTCGGGCGTTTGCGCATGAAGGTCCAGCGCCATGGCAAAGACGGCGTCCATTTCTTCGTCTGCGCCGAGAAGCCCGCGGCTCCTCGCCGCCCGGGCCAGCGCCCAAGGCTGGCCCTTGGCCTTCGCGTCGTTTTCGAAAACGGAGGCCACTTTTTCCGCGGTGGCGCGTTGGCCCATGCGCAGGTAGAGCTCGACCAGTTCCGGAGCGGGAGACAAATCGACGTCGGCGATCCCGCATTCGTCGAGGACCTGTTGCTGTCGCCTGAAACAAACCAGCGCTTCGGCGGGTCGCCCCAATGCCAACTCGAGTTCGCCCAGCGCGGCGATGGACCACAACTCCGACAGGCGTAGGCCGTGGTCGCCCGAGAGTTGCAAGGCCTCGGCGGCGTGGGCGCGGCTCAGTTGTTCATGGCCTTGGCGGGCTTCCAACCAGGCCAAGCGGGACAATGCCGATGCCAGGTCGGTCATCTGGTTGGTTTCTCGAGCCAGCTGTATAACCTCATGGAACGCCGCTTCAGCTTCGGGCCAACGATCGCTGGCGGCCAGGTCGATGGCGACGTGGCTGAGCAGGTACGGCAGCACGCCGATGGCAGCCCGGGCACGGGCCACGTCGAGAGCACGGCCAATAAGGTCTCGGCCCGCCCGGGCCTCGCGCAGGCATAGCGGTCCCATCGCCGCCCAGGCCAGCATCCTGGGATCGTCAGCCAACTCGTCCGACGCTTCGGCCAAGGACACCGCTTCATGCAAAAGCCGGGCCCCGAGTTCCGATTCTCCGCAGAAGGTGAGCGCCATGCCGCGCGCCATGCTGGCAAAAAACAATGTCAATCGTCCCTTGGCGGCTGGGGCCAATTCGGCGATCCGTACCCCGGCATCGCGCATGGCCGTGGGGTTCCCGGCAAAAAAAGCGGCATTGGCTACCTCGGCCCACATGACAACGGCTCGGTCGGGGTCGACGAGCGCCACTCGCTCGGCTCCCCTCGACAGAATGGCCTGGCCGTCGGCCACTCGGCCCACGCGGGCGGCGATGTGACCTCG
This sequence comes from uncultured Acidimicrobiaceae bacterium, assembly GCA_963845605.1. Lineage (GTDB taxonomy): Bacteria > Actinomycetota > Acidimicrobiia > Acidimicrobiales > Palsa-688 > Fen-671. Next base: position 253,125 of record CAWJSS010000007.1, on the reverse strand, counting down.
CAGGGTGTCGACCGACGCCTCCTGCTCTGGCGTGAGCGGGGCCTTGACCGCGGCGTCCAGGAGTTCCTGCGCCCGAAGGGCTTGGCCACCAAGCCAGGCGGCGTCGGCGGCGCCGTACAATAGCCGTCCCCGCCACTGGTCGTCCGGGGCCAATTGGGCCGCCCGCTCGAACGCCTTCGAGGAAACGTCATAGGCGCTCCGGTCGCGGGCGCGCCCGCCGGCTTGTTCGAGGGCAGAGCAGGCCGCCTCGTCCGGGCCCAGCACGGACAACGCCAGATGCCACGCCCGCCGGTCCACCTCAGCGTCTGGCAGACAGTCGGCCAGCGCCCGGTGAACGGCTCTGCGGGCCTCGTGTGACGCATCGTTGTAGACCGCCGACCGGACCAGTGGGTGACGAAAGTACAGCGCACCATCGCCGGTACCCACGAGCCCCGCGTCCTCAGCCGCATCGAGGTCGCCCACGTCGAGGCAGAGGAGGCGGGCGGCCCGGGCGATAACAGAAAGGTCTTCGCTGTCGTTGGCCGCGGCCAGGAGCAACAGGCGCAATGAGGTTGAAGGCAAGGCCCTGATCCGCCTCAGGTACACGTCCGAGACGCTGGTCACGAGGGGTAACGGAGTATCGAGCGGTGCCCCTCGGCGAAAGCGGTCCATCTCGGCTGAGGCTTCGAGCAAAGCCAGAGGGTTCCCGCCCGTCTGGCGGTGCAGCCGCCCGACCAGGTCATCCGGGACAGGGCGAGACGCGCCCATAGCCAACAATCCAGCAGCGGCGGCGCGGTCCACGCCCTGGAGCCGGAGCTGGGCCAGGTCGGCACCGTCCAGTAAGGACGGTTCGCCCTCTCGCACGGAGATAATCACTGCGACCGGGTCGGCCACCAGCCGGCGGAACGCAAACAGGAGCGCGTCTGCGGTGGAGCCGTCCACCCAGTGGGCGTCATCTACCAGCACCAGCAGCGGAGCCGTGTCTGCGAAGGCGGCCAACAAACTGAGGGTGGCGGCGCCCACGGCAAAACGGTCCTCGGCCCGCGGAGGCCCTATGGCCAGCGCGCCCTCCAGCGCGGCCGCTTGTGGGCGCGGGATTTGGGAAAGGCAGTTAAGGGCCGGGCGCAACAATTCGAACAGCCCGCCGAAGGGGACCTGGGTTTCGGATTGGACCCCCCGGCCCGTAAAACCCTCATTGGGTGAGCCTGGCGTTCGGCGAAGGCCAGGAGGGCCGACTTTCCCATCCCCGGGGCCCCGACGACGGCGAGCACGCCACTTCGGCCGTCACGGGCGTCCGCCAGCAACTGTTTGACCGCTTGCATTTCGCCGTCACGGCCAAGGAGCGTCACTGGCCCGAGTGTAGGTTGGGCCCTGGTGCCAGGCGCCGTCCACGCGTGGAAAATTAGGTGGGGCCCTGGAAGCGAGGGCGGCGGAGGCGGCCTTACCCTCACCTGACGAACCGCCCTACGCCAAATTGAGTTTCCAGGAGGACGCCTGATGGCGACGTTACAAGAACCTGCGGCTCTAGACGCCGACAAACTGATGAGCTTCGTCTTTCGTGCCGTCGATGAGGTCGGCGCCACTTTGAACACCGCCCTGGTGGTTATGGGCGACAAACTCGGCCTGTACCGAGCGATGGCAGGTGCGGGGCCACTAAGCCCGGGCGAGTTGGCCCGACGCACGGGCATTTCCGAACGGTACGCGCAGGAGTGGCTGAACGCTCAGGCCGCCGGCGCTTACGTCGACTACGACCCTGATAGCGGACGCTACGTTTTGCCTCCCGAACAGACCGTGGCCCTGACCGACGAGGACAGCCCGGCCTACTTGCCCGGTTTCTTCCAAATTGCTCTAGGGTCCGTCATCGATTCGCCCAGGGTTACGCAGGCAGCCAAGACCGGTGCCGGGATCGGTTGGCACGACCACGTGGCCGACGTGCACGACGGGTGCGAACGCTTCTTCCGTCCCGGGTATAACGCCCACCTCATCGGAGAATGGCTACCGGCGCTGGAGGGCGTGGTGGCCAAATTGCAAAGTGGCGCCAAGGTGGCCGATGTTGGCTGCGGGCACGGTGCCTCCACCGTCTTAATGGCTGAGGCCTTCCCCGCGTCCAAGTTCGTTGGCTTCGACTACTACAAGGGTTCCATCGAAACCGCCACCCAGCGAGCGATGTCAGCCGGAGTGGACGACCGCGTCAAATTCGAAATGGCGCCCGCGGCGGCGTACCCGGGCCAAGGGTACGACCTAGTCACGATGTTCGACTGCCTGCACGACATGGGCGATCCTGCAGGGGCCGCTCGCCATGTACGCGAGTCGTTGGCCCCGGACGGGACGTGGCTGATAGTGGAGCCGGCGGCCGGTGATCGTGTCGAAGACAACATGAACCCGGTCGGGCGGGCCTATTACGCGTTTTCTACGCTGCTCTGCACGCCGTCCTCATTGGCCCAGGACGTCGGGTTGGCCCTGGGCGCCCAGGCCGGCGAGGCTCGCATACGGGCCATTGTGACCGCCGCCGGCTTCAGCAGTTTTCGCCGGGCGGCGGCCACCCCGTTCAACACCGTTTTCGAAGCCAGGCCGTAGAGAATTTTCGAGCTGGCCAGCGCAGGTTTAGGCCGGTTGTCGTGCCGGCCTAAGCGGGCCGGTTATTTCTGGGCTTTCTTGGCCTCGGCTTCGGGCCCCGCCACCAGCCTGAGTATGTCGCCCAAGGCGCCAACGTCGCCGTGGCGCCGCCGAATGATATCGGCCACCACACCGGTCCATCCCGTCTGGTGGGAAGCACCCAGCCCGGCTCCGTTGTCACCGTGGAAGTATTCGTTGAAGAATATGTTGTCCTTCCAGGCCGGGTCGGTCTGGAAGCGTTCGTTGGCGCCGAAACAAGGCCGCCGGCCGTCAGGCCCGACGAGGAAGATCGACACCAGCCGCTGGCGCAGGTCCTGGGAGATGTCACCCAGGTTCAGTTTCTGGCCGGACCGTGCCGGGTACTCGATCTTGAACGAGTCCCCGAAGAACCGGTAGTAACGACGCAGCGCTTCCACCACCAGGTAGTTGACCGGGAACCACAGCGGCCCCCGCCAGTTGGAATTCCCCCCGAACATGGGCGTGGTCGACTCCGCCGGCTCGTAATCGATGCTGGCCCGGAACCCTTCCACGTCGAGCTCGTAGGGATTGTCGAGGTGGTAAGCGGAGATGGCCCGCAACCCATATGGGGCCAGGAACTCCCGTTCATCGAACAATTTGCTGAATAGCCGCTCGAGACGTTCGACGCCGACCACACCCAGCAACAGTCGCCGCTCGCCCGGCTCCCCCTGCACGAGGCCGGAACTGGAAAGCTTGTCCATGTCGTCGAGGCCGAAGCCACGGAGCAGCCGCGGCAACTCCTTGGCCACCACCATGCTCTGGCGCATGGCGGTCTCGTCCATCGAGGCGCAGGCCAACATGGGGATGATCCCGACCATGGAGTGGACCTTTACCGGCACGGGCGTCCCATCCGGAGTGACGAGGCGGTCGTAGAACAGGCCGTCGACGTCGTCCCACAACCCCTGGTTCTCCATCGCGTCGCGAATGGCGGCAAAGTGCTCGATGAACTTGAGGGCCACGTCTTGCGTCGGCCGGTTCCCTATCCGGTACAACACAATGGCGATGGCCGCCATTGACAGCGCGTACGTGGCCATCCAGCCGGTGGCGTCCGATTGCTCGAGGGTCCCGCCCACCGGCAGGTGGGAACGGTCGATGGGGCCGATGTTGTCCAACCCCAGGAACCCACCTTCGAACAGGTTGCAACCCCCCTTGTCCTCCAGGTTGACCCACCACGTGAAATTGACCAGCAACTTGTCGAAAATACGGCTCAGGAAATCGATGTCCTTGCCGCCGTCGATGGCGAACACCTCGAGCGCCGCCCAGGCCTGTACGGGGGGGTTGATGTCACCGAAGTCCCACTCGTAAGCGGGCAATGCACCATTGGGGTGCTGGAACCATTCCCGACATAAAAGGATCAGCTGGTACTTGGCGAACGCAGGGTCCACGTGGGCCAAGGCGACGCAGTGAAAAGCCATGTCCCAGGCCGCGAACCATGGGTACTCCCACTTGTCTGGCATCGACATGATGTCGAAGGCGTCGAAGTTCTGCCACCGGGAGTTGCGCCCATACCGTCGGGACGGTGGCGGGCTCGGCTGGGTGGGGTCGCCTTCCAACCACCGCTTTATGTCGTAGTAATAAAGCTGCTTGCTCCACAGCATGCCCGAGAGGGCCTGCCGCATCACCAATCCCTCGTCCGCCGAGGCTTGCTTGGGCGTCAGTTCGGTGTAGAACTCGTCGGCCTCGGCCCGGCGCTGGGTCATAACCTTGTCGAAGTCACTACCAAGCGCTTCTGATGCGACTGGCTTGGCCCCCTTTGGGCGGAGGCGGAGGTGCAACTCAACGGTGGCGCCAGGTTGCACCGTCACCTGGTACCAGAAGGCGCACTTGGTCCCCCGGAGCTCCGGGTTTACCGTATCGGCGCCCGATATGACGTGGTCGTTGACCCCGTCCTTCGGGTACTGAGGACTGGTCGCCACGCCGAAGAGGCGGTGCTCGTTGGTCTCGTTCTCACAAAACAGCAACGTCGGAGCGGCCCCGCCGGGTGCGGCCCGGCCGATCAGCTCCAGTTCGCCGAGGAACGGATGACGAATACCGACCGACGCCGGGCCGTTCGCCGCCAGTTCGGGCTTAGGGGCGTCGAAGTCCCATGACCAGGTGTTGCGGAACCACGCGCTGGGCAACACATGCAGCGTGTCGGCTTCGGGACCGGCGTTGGTGACCTGGACCGACATAAGGACGTCGTGGGGGTCATCCTTGGCGTAGTGGACTTCGACGATCCAGTACCGGTTGTCCTCGAAGACACCGGTATCGAGTAGCTCGTACTCGGGGTCCCACTTGCTCCGCCGGGAGTTTTCTTGCCGGAGGTCCTCATAGGGAAAGGCGCGGTGGGGGTAGTGGTAACGCCAACGGTTCCACGCGTGGCTGGGCACGGCGTCGAGGTACCACCAATAGTCTTTCACGTCCTCGCCGTGGTTGGCCTCCGACCCAGTGAGGCCGTAAGGCCGCTCTTTCAAGATCGGGTCGCGACCGTTCCACAGCGCCAAGCCCAGGCACAGTCGCTGTTCGACGTCACAGAAACCGGCCATGCCGTCCTCACCCCAGCGATAAGCCCGTGACCGGGCGTGGTCGTGGGGGAAGTAGTTCCAGGCTTCCCCGTCTTCGCTGTAGTCCTCCCGGACTGTGCCCCACTGTCGCTCACTCACGTAGGGCCCCACAGGTACCAGTCGCTCGCCTGCCGCAGCCCATCTTCGAGCTTTCCGAACGTTTTGACCCGCTCTGACTCGACGCCCATGGCGCCCTCCTCCCGGTCGGCACTCGCTAAAGACCAAGATACGCGCGCTCCGCCACCGCGGGCTCACCCTGATCAGGTAATAAACGGGCGCCTATGGCTGGCAAAAAGGGCGCACTTGTATAGTCGAGCTGAGGTTTGATGAACCGCCTGCCGCCGCACCACGTGCCGAGACCTCGCCTTACCGGCCGCAGCGCCGGGTACCGGGTCGTAGTCGTGGAGGCCGCCGCCGGCTACGGCAAAAGCGTCCTGTCTGCCGAGCTGGTGGACTACTGGCGGAGCGTGGGTATCGACGTCCAGTTGGAGCACGCCGGAGTTACCTCTCCCCTGCTGGCCGCTCGCCTGTACCAGGCCGCCCGCCGGTCGGGGTTCACCGACGCGGCCGGCGCGGCTGAGGGAAAACGAGATCCTGTCGAAGTGCTCGACACACTGGTGGATTCGCTGGCTGCCGAGCACTGCACCTTTGTGGTCGATGACGCCCACCACGCCGAGCCCGACGCCGGGGAGCTAATCGACCACTTGGCCCGCTCCCTGGTGGGAGAGCAACGCCTGGTGGTGTTGGCCAGGCGTCTGCCGCCCGGGACCGGCCGGTTGCGCCGGGCCGAGTACCTCCAGCTCTCCGCGGCGGACCTGGCCCTCGACCCCAACGAGACCCTGTTGCTGTGCCGCGACGGGTTCGGGTTGGACGTCGGCCCAAGGCCGCGGTGGCGCTCGACAAAGCGACGGGGAGCTGGACGGCGGCCACCGTCCTGGCCGCGGCCAGGGCGGCCCGGACTGGCGAGGAGGTGGCTGCCGTGGCTGAGGCGGCCGCGGGGCCGGGCCACCCGGCGGGCGCCGTGGCCGCCATCCTCGAAGACGCCCTTGACACCCTGGGACCTGGGGTGCGCTCCGATTTGGGTCAAATCGGCCGTCTGCCGTTGCTCGATGCCGAAGTGGTGGACGCCGTAAGCGGGGATCCCTCGGCCACGAAGGGCCGCCTGTTCGAGCGAGCGCTGAAAGCAGGTATCCCGTTCACGCCGGCACAGGCACCGTGGTGGGACCTGGCCGGGCCGGTGCGCGACTACCTGGCCGCGTTGGCACCTGTGCGCATGGACGCCATGTCCAGGGCGGCCGAGATCTATCGGAGCCGGGGTGAGCTCGGTCCGGCGTTCGAGCTCTTGCTGGCCTCAGGGGACGCCAACCAGGCGGCGGCGGTGCTGGGTGCTACGTCGGGGCCCGAGGAAGACAAGATGGACAACTTCGAACTCCAGGCCCGGTTCGACCAGTTGCCCGCCGAGGCGGTCGACGCTCACCCCGAGGTCCTCGTCATGGCCGGCCGCCGTCTCGGCCATTCGAGTAAGTACAACCTGTGTTGCCAGCTCCTAGACCACGCCCAGGAGATCGCCACCCGCGGCGGCGACGTGGTCCTGTACCGCGCCGCCGGTGCCGAGCTGGCGAAGGTCCGGCAGTTGGCGGCGCTGGATTACGCCGGGGCCGAAGTCGCCGCTCGCGAGGTGCTGGTCTCGGCAGGGCCGGACGAACAGTTGACTCGCGCCCGCGCCAACGAGTTCCTCGGGTTCGCCCTGTGCCGGCGGGTCGACAGTGGTGGCCGACAAGACGCAGCGGCCTTGGCCGAAGCGGAGGAATGCTTCGCCCGGGCCTCACAGCTTTACCTCGGGCTCGGCCGGCGGGCGGCGGCCTCGTTTGTGCTGGTCGACTGGACGGTGCACATCGACTTTCCCCGCGGCCAGTTCAACCGGGCCATGGACCGCCTGGAACAGGCCCTTCGCCTGGTGGCGGACAGGCCGACCGCCTGGGGCTTCGTGATGATCTGGAGGGCCATGCTGGCCGCCGAGCTCGGTCAAACAGAATTGTGCCGGGACAGCGTCGAGGAAGTGTTCCGGGTGGCCGAGCTGAAAAAGAGCCCCTTCCAACGCTCCCACGGGCACTGGAGGCTGGCGGTGCTGTCCTCATACACCGGCGACGCCGAAGCCACGCTCCATCACATCCGCCAGACCGAGTTGCTCGGGACCGCTTGGATGCCGTTGGGCTCGGGTGAGTTCTTGTCCGACGCCGCCGACCTGCTGGACCGGGTCGGTTACACGGCTCTCGCCCAGGAGTACCTGGCCCGTGTAAAGGCTGAACCGAAGGACGCCGGGCACCTGGTCGCCCTGGCAGACGCGGTGCTCGAGGCGAGGCATGGAGACCCCGAAACGGCGGAGGAGCGGCTGCTGGCCCTGAGCCACCACCGGCTCGACCCCCGCGAGCAATGGCGGGTCACTCTGATGCGGGCGTTTGCCGCCTTCCGTCGCGGCCAGGACGGGGTGGCCGCCGTGCTGGCCGCACAAGCTTTCGAGGAAGCGGCTCGGCTCGGCCAACCCTTGCTCCCCCTCGTACGCGAGCGCTCCCTCACTGAACAGCTGCTCGCTTTGGCAGCGAACACCGAGCAACCCGCCGCGCTGGCCTTGAGGGCCAGTGCGCTCCCGATGTCACTGGCCGTGCTGGGCCGCTTCGAGCTGACCGTAGGAGGCCGCGCGGTGCCGCTACGGCCGGGGCAGGAAACGCAGCTGCTCAAGTTCGTAGCCGTCTCCGGCGGCCGTGTGCACGCCGAACAGGCCATCGAGACGCTCTGGCCCGAGGTGGCCCGGTCGGCCGGCCGCAACCGCTTGCGAACCGTGCTCAACCGGTTGCGGGCTATCGCCGGCGGGGTGCTCAACCGCGAGGGAGAGATCCTGGCCCTCGATGCCGGGCTTCAGGTCGATGTGCAGGAGTTCTTCTCTGAAGCGCATCGCGCCCACGCCCTCGCCTCGAAGGACCTGGCGTTAGCAACGGCAGTAGCGCGAGGCGCAATGGCTCGGTACCGGGGCGACCTCCTTCCCGATGACCGCTACGACGACTGGGCCGAGAAACCTCGTCAGCAGGCGAAGCTGGTCATGCTCGAGCTTCTCGACGTATGCGCCACGGAAGCGGCACGACGTGGGGACCTCGACGCGCTGCGCAGGGCGGTCGAGCGCACCATCGAGTTTGCTCCTTACGATGACGTTCGCTATTTGCGGGCGGCGTCCACGCTCCTGGAGCAAGGCCGCCGAGGCGAGGCCCTGGCCGTCGTCCACCGGGCTCGTTCGGCTTTTGCCCAACTCGGCCTCGGCCCACCAGTGTCGCTACTGGAACTCGAGCGCTCGATAGTGGCGTGAAGTCGACGTCTCCCGGCGACGACGCTTTCGTCGGGGGCGGTAATGCCCAATCTCGGTAGGATCGCGGCCCTTCAGGGGCCGCGATCCTTCCTAGGTCGTGCGTTGACGGGCCATCGCGGTCATGGCGATGTGCCTTGTGGTCTGTAATTTCGCCCTGCTACCGTCACCTCTGAGCCTCGGTCGGGGCGTTCACTTGCTCAGGAGCAAAGGCAGGTCGTGACAGCGCGAACCACCACAGGGTCTGGCCGCCAGGCTGTCGCTCCGGATGAAAGCGGCACTGTGGTCGTAGGGCACAGGGCGTCGGCCCAGACCGCACGTGGAGGAGGCTTGGGCCGCTTGGGCCGCTTGAGCCGCTTCGGCAAAGGCTTCCTTTCATACTCCGCTGCTGTGGTGGCGATGGTGGTGGGGGGAGCCACTCTGGGACTGCTCGGGCCCGGGGCGCCCGTCCAGGCGGCGCCAATACCTTCAGCGAAGATGGGGGCGGAAGCGCCCTCCTCGTCCTCGGCCACCACGGTAAAAGTCTGGTTCCTGGTAGGCGAGCAACTGGCGCCGGTGACCCGGTCCGGGTCGACCCCGGAGGACGCCATCCAGGCCCTGCTCAAAGGCCCTACTGCGGCGGAGTACAAACTCGGGTACCGGACGTATGTCCCCTCAGGAACCAAGCTTCGAGGGGTTACGGTCAGCAACGGCCAGGCCAGCGTGGACGTGAGCCTTAATTTTGCCCTCGGCGACGCCCAGAGCCTCGACGCCCGGTTGACCCAACTCGTTCGTACGGCCACCGGGCTCGATGGCATCAACCAGGTCCAGCTCCTCGTCAACAGTGGGATCGCCTACGGGATGTTCCCCGGCTTTGTCACGTCTTTGCCGATCACCGCGCAGAGCCTCCAGACTCCTGCCGTCCCGGTTTGGAAGATCCCGGTGGCGGCGTCTGGTCCCACTGTCCCTGGCCTCCTCGCCGCCCAGCGCCGCCTGGTGTCGCTCGGGTACCTTCTCCCTGGTGACGCGGACGGCCTGGACGGCCCCGAGACGCAGACGGCCGTCCTCGCGTTCCAGAAATGGGAGGGCCTCGCCCGCGATGGTGTGCTCGGCCCTCAGACCCTGGCGCGGCTCCAGACCGCCACCCGCCCGACGCCGATCACGCGCGCTGGTCCGGGGAAGAGGACTGAAGTCCTGCTCGACCGCCAGGTCGTTCTCGCCATCGACAATAACCGGGTGGTACGCGTCATCCCCGTGTCGACCGGGAAGCCGTCGACGCCCACTCCAGCAGGCAATTTCAAGGTGTACGCGAAGTATGCCAAGTGGTGGTCGACGCCATTTCAGGAGTGGCTGTTGTGGGCCGTGCCGTTCAACGGCGGGGTGGCATTTCACTACTTTCCCGACGTCCCGCCCTACGCGGCGTCCCACGGGTGCGTGAGGCAGATGGCGACAACAGCCAAGTGGCTCTACGACTTCTCCTACATCGGCATGCCGGTAAAGGTAATAGCCCAGTCATGATGAAGCTAGGCACGATGAAAACGGAAGGCAGGACGAAGCCGGGCGCGCTGAAGTCAGGGGTTGTGAAGACTGGCGTTGCCGGTGCTCTCGTCGCTGCGACCATGGTGGCATCGGCACCGGTCAGCACGGCGATAGCGGCGTCACCCCCGGCGACCATTACTCGGGGGCAGCTGACCGTCGGGGTTTCATTGCCTAGCGAAGGCTTCGAGATTGGCGTCGCTCGAGGTACACACGTCACTTACGCCCAGGGTTTTGACATCGACCTGGCCCGCGCCGTGGCCAAGAACCTTGGCCTGCCCCGGGTGCAGTTCGTACAGAGCCCGTTCAGCAGCCTTCTGTCCGGTGGAAAGAAACCGTGGGACATCGCCGTGGCACAGATCACGATCACCAAGGACCGAAGCCGCAACGTCGCCTTCAGTCAGCCCTACATGACCGTCGACCAGGGCGTCCTGGCGGCGAAGAACTTGAGCCCGGTCCCCACAACAGAGGCTGGCCTACGCACCCTGCAGTTGTGCGCCCTGGGTGATTCGACCGGGGCCGACGTTGCGTTCTACGGGATCGCGCCGGACAAACCCCTGATACTGCCTAATGACGTCCCCACCCTGATGCTGGACTTGCAATCGGGCACTTGCCAGGCGGTCGTATACGACGCCCCTAGCTTGGGCGCACTTAAGGCTCTGGCCCCGACCTACTACGGCACTTTCGTTGGGCTCATCCCGACAGGAGAACACTACGGGATCGCCTTGCCCAAAGGTAGCCCCCTGGTTGCTCGCGTCGATTCCGCTCTGGCCACCTTGATTTCAGATGGGACGGTGCGGGCCCTGGAGAAGAAATGGCTGGGCGCGGACCTGGCCAAGGTGCCAGTGCTGCACTGAACAAGGACGCGCTAACAGCGCTAACAGGAATGCACGGCGCGCTTCGCGCTTGGACGTTCGTCCCGGTCCCGCGCCTGTTCCGCGGTCACATTTCTCAGCCGGCCTGAAGGCATCGCGTCACAAATCCCCGGCGTCGCGTGTCAATAACGGTAACGCACGCGACCATCGAGTTGAACAGGACCGTCTTCGGTGGCCGTCGTCAGCGTGACAAAGGAGGTCAAATCAAATGAGCACGTACCTTCCGCCGGTAGAGAACCCTCGCGGGGCGATGAAACTGGTGTATGCCCTGACTCGGCGCCAAGTGGGCAAGGTGGTCACTCCCCTATCCGTGTTCGGGGCGCGCATGCCATTGGCGTTCGGGACGTTCTATGGCAAAGTGGCAAAGCTGGACAAGAAGCTCCGGCTGCCCTCACAAACAGTGGCCATCGTAAGAGAACGGGTAGCGAGCATCAACGCCTGCTTGTTTTGCATGGACGCCGGCCGCTGGTTCTCAATGAGAGAATCACCGGACAACTTGGCCCGTTTCGATGCGCTCTGGGAGTACCGCACCAGCCCCCTGTTCACTGCCGCCGAGCGCGCTGCGCTCGACTACGCGACCGAGCTCACCTTGGACAAAGAAGTACAGCCCGAAACGTTCGCTGAGCTGACGCGCCACTACAGCGAGGCCGAAATCTGCGACATTGTCTGGCTGGTCGCCAGTGAGCACCTTTACAACCTGACCAACATTGGGTTGAACATTGGCTCGGATGGCCTGTGCGAGCTAAAGACAAGCCCCTTGGCGACAGCCTCGGACGTCATTTCACCGCCATCAGCGGCGTAACGAAATCAGCCAGTCCTCAGGCGGACGTTAGCCATGGTGGGCTCGTTTTCGGCGAAGAAGGATTAACGGCTCAGCGAGACTCGAGGGCGTCGTACGCCTCGGACCAGCCCAGCTCCTTCAGCTCCAGCAGCAACTGCGGTCGCCACTGATCACCGAGCTCGGCCAGCGCGTTTATGAACTCGTCCGAAGCAACCTTGAACTTTGGCGATTTGCCAGTGAGCGGATGACGGAGGTAGACGTTGTCGCCCCCGTTGAGCGGCACCAGCCGCTTCATACCGGGATCGGTCTGCAGTTTCTTGGACCCGGACTGGACGGCCGAGGCTCGAGCGGTCTTGGAGACGACTTCGTCCCGCGTGAGGACAGGCATCAGGCTTTCCCTTCGTGTTCGTGCGCCGCATGAAAGGGTAGCTGATTACTCGGGAACTTTGGTCGCGGCCCCTACCATGGCCGGCGGCCGGCGCAACCAACGGCTTGTCGCGCCGGCCGAGCCTGTAGCAATTTACGGGCGTCGCGCCCAGTCACGCCGGCGTTTAGTAACCAGCGCCACCAAAACGGCCGCCGATAGCACCTCTAAGCCAAACACAAAGAACCCGCTTCGGAAAAGGGCGTGCCCGACCCCGCCGCCGATGAGCGAGCCACCCACGCCGCATAGCACCGTCCACCAAAAACCGATCGGGTTGGGACCGGGGACGATGAGGCGGCCGAGTGCGCCGATCACAATTCCGCCGATGAAGGCGCCGATCAAGAAACTCAGCATGGTGCCACTCCCTTATAGTGCGCTGAGGCGGGCCGGCCAACGGCCCGGCACACGACCTAACAGGCCATCCGTGTGCGTAGGTTGACGGCCGTTTGCGCGGTTGCGGGCGACGATGGGGCCGGGCGCCGGCTTCGCAACATTGACCATGGCCACCATTGTGGGGCCTGATAAGAGCTCCGGCCATAAGGGAAGACCCTGATCGGTCCCTGATGGCCAGTGAATAGCCCTGATGGCGGGGCCGGCATCGCCGTTCCTCCCTCAGGTCCGAGGCGCGTGGCGGGAGTGTAGCGGCACTACCTCGCTCGGCAACCGGGCGTGGCCGGGCCGCTACCCATCGGCTACTCAACCGGGCGTGGCCGAGCCGCTACTCATCGGCTACTCAACCGGGCGTGGCCGAGCCGCTACCCATCGGCTACTCATCGGCAGATTCTCGCCGCCTTTCGGGGCAACTTCCCAGTCTCGGCGCACTAAATGCCGGATATCGACAAAATACGCGCCGAGAGCGCCAGAGCGCCCCGAAAGCCGCAGGCGCTTGGGCACTCGAGGGCCGGCCGCCAAGGGCCGGCCGCCAAGGGGCCGGCGACCGAAGACCGGCGACCGAAGGCCGGCCGCCGAGGCCGGCACCACCGTCGGCGCCACGACTCGCACCTGAGCGGGCACTCCTCGCATCGGGCGCAGCCGACGCCTCAGGGTCGCGGGCTCCACCGGATCGCCGCGCCGAAGGCGGCCAGGGCAAAAAGGGCACCGAGGGCGGCGAACATGGCGCTCACCTCATGATGCTCCTTGGAGACGACTATGTCTTTCGGGAGATTGGCGAAGACTTTCCTGAGCTGGGATTCGTCCCGGGCCGTATAGCTGGCCGCACCGGTAAGGCGCGAGACCTCCCGCAGCGGCGGGAGGTCGGCGACAAGTGGGAATGACGCCCCGCCGAACCCAAGGCCTCCATTGCCACCACCACCGCCGGCGAAGCCGCCCCCTCCGAAGTTCCCCTGACTGAAATAGAAGCCGCCTTGTTGCGGGGTACACCGTAAAGGCCCGGGATGTGTCGTGCCGTAGCCGATGGTGTACACCCGGACACGGCGAGCCACCGCGTAGGGCGCGGCCTGAACGGGTGTGATGCCCCGGTTGTTGGCCCCATCGGTCAGCAGGACGATGACGTCCGGGACGTAACCATGCTTACCGGGGTTGCCGCTCGTACCACTGGCGCCGTTCGTCAGCGCGCCCACGCTGCCCGGTCCTCCGCTCAGGGCCGAAGGGGCCGATGCGGCGTTGAGGGCGGCGTTGCCGACCGGTTCGACCTGGGGGTCTACCTCGGCGATGGCGTTCAGGGATTGGAGGATGGCTGCACCTATAGCCGTGCCCGGGTTGGTGCTGAGGTTGTCAATGGCCCGGTCCAGGGCGGCGCGGTCCCTCGTCGGCGGCACCGCCAGCTCGGCGAAACCAGAAAAGGCAACCAACCCGATCCGGGTCCCGCTGGGCTGGGAGTTGACGAACTCACGGGCTCCCCTTTCTGCCGCGCTCAAGCGGTCGGGGTACACGTCGGTCGAGCACATGGAACCCGACTCGTCGAGGGCAAGGATGATGGTTGTTTGTGATTTCGGCACCTTGGAGGTGATCTGGGGGCGCGCAGATGCCACCGCCAGCACGACCAGACCGAGCAGCAAAAGGGCGATCGGTACATGCCGGCGCCAGCGTGACCGGCGGGGAACGGCGGCGCGCAAAAGGGCGAGGCTCGAATAAGTGACGGCCTGGCGCCGCCGGCGGCGCAGCACCAGCAGGTAGATCCCGAGCGCCAAAGGGACGGTGAGAAGGAGAAGGAGGCCGGCAGGCCAGATAAAGCTCACCTCACAGCACCCGCCCGAACCACAACATCGACATCAAGGCGCCGGCGACGAGGAACAGTGCGGCCGCGGCGGCAAACGCGGCGGTGATCTCCGTGTACTGGCGCACGAGCGTGAAATGGAGGTCGATCCCCTTGGAAATGGCCTCTAGCGCGGCCCGGCCCTGGGCTTGGTGGTACGAACCGTTGGTCACACTGGCGATGTGCTTCAGCGTGGCGGCGTTCATCGCCGTGGCCACCGTGAACCCGTCGATCCGCACCGTCGTCCCCCCCGCGGTCCCGACCCCGATGGTCTGTATGCGGACCCCGGCCACCGACGCCAAACGCGCCCACGTCAGCGGGTTGGTCTGGCTGGTGTCTTCGCCGTCCGACATCACCACGATCGTGGAACCCCCGTAGTAACCGATGTTGACCTGGCCGGAGGCGTCATTGGCCAGCTCGGCCGGGTTGACCCGGATCGTTTTGCCGGCAATGGCGTCGAGTGAGGTGAGGATGCCCGCCCCTAACGAGGTACCGCCTCCGAGGGAAAGATTTTTTAGGGCCGACAGCACATCAGAATGGTCGGGAGTGGGGGGCTGGACGATCACCGCGCCCTCGCCGAAGGCCACGACGCCGATCCGCACAGACGAAGGCTGCCGGTTGACGAAGTCCCTCGCCGCGATTTCGGCGGCACCGATGCGAGAAGGCTTTACGTCGGTGGCCGCCATGCTGTTGGACACGTCCATGCAGAGGACCACTGTGGCCTCCCGTCGGGGTAGCCGGACAGAGGCCATAGGCCGGGCGCAAGCGACGACGATAAGGGCCAGGGCCACCAGGAACATCACGAACGGCACGTTCCTGCGCCAGCTCTGGGGCCGTCCAGTCCCAGTGGCCACCAGACCCTGCGAAGCCAGGGCCACCGCTTGGGCCGTGCGTCGCCGCCGTGACCACACGTAGACGGCTACCACCAGCGGCAGGGCCAAGAGGCCCAGCAACAACCAGGGTGAGGCGAAGGTCACCGGTGCCGCCCCCGCCTGCTCTCGGCCATACGCACGAACGCGCTCACGAGGTCGTCCTCAGTCGACACCAGATGCAGGTCGACCCCGGCCTGCGCCACCCCCCGGCGGATGTCCTCGTCCTGCTCTTCGGCCAGGGCCTGGAGCCGTCGGCGCAGCTGCGGGTCACTGGAGTCGACCAGCAACTGCTCGCCTGTCTCCGCGTCCTGGACGAACAGCAAGCCGGCGTCGGGAAGTTCGTACTCACGTGGGTCCACCAGGCGGACGGCGACGACCTCGTGCCGCTCGGTGAGGCGCAGAAGAGGCCGCTCCCAGCCGGGCTCGCTGATGAAGTCGGAAATCAGCACGATCAGAGAGCGGCGGCGCACCAAGCGCGCCGCCGTATTGAGCAGGCGGGCCAGGTCGGTCGCGGTTCCCCCATGGACAGGGCGGAGGAGCTCGCGCACCAGCGCCAGCACCTGGTTGCGGCCTTGCCGGGGGGGCATGGTCCAGTGGTTCTCGCCGTCGTACATGATGACGCCGACCCGGTTGCCGCCCCGGACGAATAGTTGGCCGAAAGTGGCAGCCAGGTCGCACAGCACCCGCTCCTTGGTCCTCTGGACGGCACCGAAAGCCATCGACGGCGACCGGTCTAGAAGCAGCCACGCTGTGACCTCGCGGTCCTCCATGAACTCCCTCACGAACAACTCGTCCATGCGGGCGGTTACATTCCAGTCGATGTGGCGGACGTCGTCGCCCCACTCGTAGCTGCGTAGGTCGAGGAAATCGGTGCCGTTGCCGCGCAGCAGGGTGTGATAGGCCCCTTGTAGACGCCCGTCGAGCCGGCGTAGCACCTTCCACTCGAGGCGACGCAAGACCCGTTCGGGGGTCAGGAAAGGGGCGGGGTCCACGGGCGCTCTGTGCGAGCTAGTTGCTCACGTCCCGGAGCACGACGTCGGGAACCGGGATCCTCCTCAAAATGGCGTCCACGACGTGGTCCGCGCTCACGTCATCAGCGAGCGCCTCGTAAGACAGGACGAGCCGGTGGCGGAGCACGTCCGGGGCCATGCTGCGCACGTCCTCGGGAAGTACGTATTGGCGCCCGCGCACGAGGGCGAGCGCTTGAGCGGCCATCACCATATAAATCGACGCCCTCGGGCTGGCGCCGTAGGTCACGTAGCGGGCCAGATCCTGTAACCCGATAGCCGACGGGTTCCTCGTGCCGGTGGAGACGCGGACGGCGTACTCGATGAGCCCAGGGTCGACGAATACGGTCGAGACCGCCTTTTGCAAGGCCCTGAGCTGCTGGACGTCCATGACCTCGTGCACGTCCTCAAGGCCCGCGATCATGCGCTCGACGATGACGAACTCCTCGGTAGGGGTCGGGTAATCGACGAGCACCTTCAACATGAACCGGTCGACCTGCGCCTCAGGCAGTGGGTAGGTCCCATCGGATTCGATCGGGTTTTGCGTCGCCATCACGAGGAACGGGTCCGGCAACAAGTGGGTCTCTCGTCCGATCGTGACCTGGCGCTCTTGCATAGCCTCCAGGAGCGCGCTCTGGACCTTGGCCGGGGCACGGTTGATCTCATCGGCCAGGATCAGGTTGGCAAAGATGGGGCCGAGGGAGACCTCGAACCCGCCGAGTTTCTGGTTGTAAATCCTCGTCCCGACGATGTCCGCGGGCACGAGGTCGGGGGTGAACTGGATGCGCTGGAACTCGGCCCCGAGCGCGCCTGCGAAGGTCTTCACGGCCAGGGTCTTGGCCAGCCCGGGGACGCCCTCAACCAGCAGATGGCCTCGAGCCACGAGAGCGACGACCATCCTCTCGAGCAACGTGTCCTGCCCGACGATGACCCGTCTTTACGTGGTACAGGACCTCCTCGAGCGATACTTCGGGCTCACCGCTCGCCCCGCTCCGGGACCCGCTCATTTCACCGGGCTCGTTGATCGGGCTCATTTCGGAGGAGCCCCGGCGGCCCGGCCGGCGGTGGCGATCGGGACGGCGAACCCGATGCCTGCGAAATTGTCAGTCCCGGCTGGGTTGGCGAGGCCTTCCACGATCCCGATCACCTGACCTTCCGTGTTTAGTAGCGGCCCGCCGGAGCTGCCTGGGTTGACAGCGGCGTCGAACTGGATCAACCCGGACAATGTGCGCCCACCCCCGAGGGTGAAAGTCCGGTCGAGGCCGGAGACGACGCCAGCGGATAGAGAGGCGACCAGGCCGAGCGGGTTCCCGACCGCAAATACCTGGTCACCGACCTGTGGGCCCGAGCCGAGGACCGCCGGAGCGACGACTCTTGGCAGCTGGGCCGCCGTCAGAACGGCAATGTCGTCGGCGGCGTCGGCCGCCTTTATGGAGCCACTTGAAATCGTCCCGTCGAAGAATGTGAGCTTGATCTGAGACGCACCCTGCACGACGTGGAGCGCGGTAAGGATGTCACCTTGGGTGTCGATGATCACGCCTGAGCCGAGGCTCTCGGTACGGGACCCAGCGTGATCCTCGGCTTCGACGAGGACGAGGCCGGCCCGGACGGCTCCGTAGGCAGTAACGGCGGCGGGCGGCTGCGCTTTGAGTTGCGAGATGGCGGTGCTCACCTTCTGGTTGACGATGGCGTTCACCTTGTTAATACTGAGCGCAGGCCGCCCGGAGATGCGTATGTTCGTAACTACAAGGGCCGCTATCGTGGCCGCCAGAACCAGGACGGCCAGCAGGCCGAGCAGGAGTTGCGGGCGCCCGAACCCACGCCTTCGTCCCGGCTCCGGGTCTGGAGGGACCGGCGGCGGTGACAGTGCCGCACCCGCCGGTTCTGTCGCTGAGAGCTCCGTGGTCGAGAGCCGCGCCGTGCGTCCCCGCCCATCAATCATCGCCCCCACCGTACCGCGGCCCTTTGACTCCAGGCTTTTTGCTTTAGCTTCGGCCCCTTCGGCCCCTTCGGCCCCGACCGCTCGACGGCCAAGGCATTTTGCGCGGTACGAGGCGGGCTGTTATAGCTGCTTCCCTATCGGACGAAGGAGGCGACCATGACCAACCTGGACACGATTGTGGCGGTCTACAGCCAGAACCCAGGTCCTGACATAGATTGGCCGGCGCTCGAGGCCGCCGAAGCGGACTGGGCGGCACTGGAATCCGGGGCTAAGTCCGGCGAGTTCAAGATGGCCGACGCCGCCCTGGTAGAGAACCGCAACGGCGAGTCGCTGATCCTCCATCGCCAATCTCACCACGGATGGGGCGAGGGTGCAGTGGTGGGCGCCGTGGTGGGCATCTTGTTCCCGCCCACGCTCGTGGGGGCAGTGGCGGTGGGCGCGGGCGGCGGTGCACTGGTAGCCCGATTGAGACGCGCTCTCGACCGCGGAAAAGTCAAAGATTTTGGTGAAAGTCTAAAGCTCGGAGCCAGAGCCATTGTCGTCGTCGCGCCATCGCAGGCCAGCAACTCCATATGCAATGTGCTCAAAGGGTCAAACAGGACCACAATCGTGCCTAGCACGACCGTTGAGGAAGTAGAGGAAGCCCTGAGGAGCCCTCAATGAACACGAACACCCACAGAGCGCAGGAAAAGTGATGAAAAACGACGACAGCCAAATTTCCTCGCAATATGCCCACTGGTTTAACTGACGACGACGTCGAAAGCCTGCACCGGGCGCTGGTCCGTCATGTGGAACGAGGCGAAGTTCCGGGTCTGGTAGCCCTGGTCGCTCGAGGAAGCGAGGTCCACGTCGAGGCCATCGGCCACAAGGCCTTCGGCGATTGCGAACCAATCGAGCGGGACGCCATATTCCGTATCGCGTCTGTGACCAAGCCGATAGCGGGGGTGGCAGCCATGCTCCTGGCCCAGGACGGGGCGATGGCGCTCGACGAGCCGATAGGGCGATGGATGCCCGAGCTCGCCGACCCTCGCGTCCTGCGCAGCCTGGGTTCCGAGCTCGACGATACGGTCCCCGCTGACCGCCCAATAACAGTTGAGGACGCGCTGTCCTTCCACCTCGGGTTCGGCTGCATCATGGTCCCCGGTACCTACCCGGTCCAGCACGCTGAAGCCGAACTGGGCCTGAAGACGCTCGGCCCTCCATGGCCCCCTCCGGACCTGACCGCCGAAGAATGGTTGGCCGGCTTGAGCAGCCTGCCCTTGCTCGACCAACCGGGGACAACTTGGCGCTACAACACGGGGGCCTCGGTGGCCGGCATCCTTATAGAGCGGGTGGCGGGCGCGCCGATCGCCGACGTGCTGCAGGAGCGAGTGTTCGAGCCGCTCGGCATGGCCGACACCGGTTTCTTTGTCCCCCCCGACAAGCTCGGTCGTTTCACGACCTTTTATAGGCCCGACCAGGAAAGCGGGGAGCTGCAGGTGTTCGACGAGCCTCCCGGGTGGTGGTCGAGGCCACCAAAAATGGCCGACGCGGCCAGCGGGCTGGTCTCGACCGTTGACGACCTGTGGGCGTTCGCCTCGATGATGGCCGCCGGCGGTGGAGATCTCCTGGCTCCCGAGTCGCTAAGGGCAATGACGCGGGACCGGATGACCGCACAGGAGCGAGCCGACAACACGATTTTGGTAGGAGATCACAGCGGCTGGGGCCTTATGATCTCAGTTCCCGCCGGCGACGGGCGCGCCGGTGTCCCTGGGGGTTTTGGCTGGGATGGAGGCACCGGGACGAGCTGGCGCACTGATACGAAGGCCGGCGTCACCGGGATCCTGCTCACCCAGCGGATGGCGACGTCCCCGGTGCCCCCGGCGCTAATCACCGATTTCTGGTCCGCTGCTTATGGTCCGGTGGCGGGCTATGGCTCACCCGGCGGCGCGCCGGGCTAGCTTCGCAACGCGCTCCATGTCTGGTTGTTGGTGGTGCAGGTGTAGGTGGCGCCATTCGCACTGTAGGAGATGTCTTCACGCAGAGACCCGAACGCTTGCGGCACACCACTGGTGCTGAACCCCTCGTAGTTCCCGGTGAAGGAGTACTTGAAGGTGGCGTTCTGCCCTCCGAACACCCCCGTTTGAGAGCCGGTGGCGGCGAAAGAACCGTCCGGGTTTATGACGGCGTGCGCAATCGTAAGGTGGTCGTCGTAGTGGCCACCACCCGGGGTGCAAGCCACGACGGTGGTGACGGCAGAGATGTTCTGCAGACCGCCGCCTCCGGGCGTGACCGAGAACGTCGTCCCATAACCCTGCGAGCTGGCACCCGAATAATCGCCCTGTACTGGGACGAGGGAAGCGGGGAGCTTGGGGCCTGTAAGAGCGTCCGTCCAGGTCTGACCGTTGGTAGTGCACTGGTAATTCGTGCCGTTGTTATAGCTGATGTTTTCCCGGAACGAACCGGTCCCGCTTGCCGGTCCCTTTGCGGTTGCGGCTTGAAGGTTCCCGCTGAATGTGTAGGTAAAGGTGGCTTTGTAACCGGCCCACACTCCGGTTTGCGAACCGGTGGCGCTAAACGAGCCGTTGGGATGGACGGCCGCTTGGGGAATCCAAAGCAAGTCGTCGTAGCTGCTCGCACCGGGCACACAGCTAACCACGGTGGTGGCCACCGAGATGTTCCTGATGCTGCCACCTCCAGGAGTAATCAGGAACGAGCTCCTGTAACCCTGGGAGCTGGTCGCCGACGTACGTCCCGGGCACGGCGACCGAGTGGGCCACGGGTTGGACAGGTGCGCGCGCCGCCGACGAACTGAGCCCCGACCACAGCAAGGCCCGACACTTTGATGTTGCAGCCCGCGGCTCCGGCGCACGAACCGCCCCAGCGCTGGAACCGAGCGCCGCTCTTGGCCTTGGCGGTAAGGACCACACGGGTGCCCGGCGCGAACGATGCGCTGCACTTTGCCGGGCAGTTGATACCAGCCGGTGCGCTCGTGACCGCTCCCGGCCCGACCACCGCCACCGCCAACGTCGACGGCGTTGCGGCCATGACCGGGCTGGCGAAGCTCAACAGCGACAGACCTCCGGCCACTGCCGCGATGGCGGCCACTTTAACCCGACGTCCTGCGAACCGGATTGCGCGCTTATTTGACGTCAAACGGCGAACGCCGAGCTCCATCTGAACGGCTCCCTTCGATTGTCCTGCGTCGCAGCGACGCGACCTCACATCTCGACCTGAACGCGGCCTTCAACCGAAAGTGCCCATTCGTGTGGCCTGATTTCAACATTCGCCTCGCGAGGTTCTCCTCGTGAAGGAATGACCCTGACGGTACCACTTCCAGAATCCCCGCTTATAGCGAGGAAATCTCGGCACTGGTACCGTTCTCGCGCCGCGGGCGTCCGCCCACGATTAGAGACATGCCTCCTTCGCAGCTTACTCGGGGGTCGGTATTTCGCCGAGGAAGCGGCGTCTCGAGGCCGTACCTCTCGTCCACAATCATGTAACGACCGAGGGGAAATCCCGGACAGATGTGGCAAATGCGGCTGAGCCCGGCTAATGGGCACGTCTAATGGGCCCGTCTAATGGGCCCGTCTAATGGGCCTGTCGCACTGCAATTATTTCGACCGTCACGTCCACCTCGGGTTGTACCCGGAACATCAACACCCGTGGGGGCGTCATCCCGAAGTCCCTGATGTCGAAGCGGGATTTGCCCGCCAGCTGGAGGGTGTCGGCGTCAAGGGCAGCAACGGTCATCTCGTCGTCGTAGCGGCGAGCTACACCGCGGAAGATGACCTCGCCACCGACGCGATACTTCCCGGGGGCGCCGGACGGCACTATCTGCTCCAGCACACCTTCGATTTTTGGGTACTTGCCCGCGTCGATCCGCCTACGTAACTCACGGTCCTCCATCGCGTTGCCGGATGAGAGCCGGCTCACGGCTAACGACAGCTGGCCGGCCGGCCTGGAGGTCAGGTCGACTGAACCGTCCGGCGTCATTTCGAAGTCAATGAACCCCTCGAGGCCGTTGGTCTTCGAATGAATGGGGTGGATGTTGGAACGGGCGTCGATCCACACGTACGACCGCTCGGGGACGATCCGATAAAGCGACACGAGGGGTTATTCCCCGTCTTCAGGCCCGCCGTCCTCTTAGGGGTCAGATGGCCGCCTCCACGCGCCCACGGTGCTGTTGACGACGCTCACAGTAGGCTGAGTTGGTCAATGTCTGTGCTAGTGTCTCAGCCGAGAGGACCGAACATCCGCGAAATGACGAGCACATCTGCGAACGGCCTTCGTCTCCCCGGTTTCCGTCGTCGAAGTTCTCGGTGCCTGTGGTGCCGACCGGTCTGGTCCAACCTCCAAGGTTGGTCGAGAGGCTGGGCTCGGGTCCACGCTTTTGTAACCAGTCAGGCGTGTCTACCCGTCCTCAGTTCGCGGGGTCCCCTGTTCGCGCCGTCTGCTCCCGCTGGAACGGGTCGGGAGCGGCACCCTTGGGCGCCTCCGCTTCGAGGGTGGCCTTGACCTCCAGCAGCTCTTGGCGCTGCTGGTCCGTCACGGGCGGGTAGCTCGGGTCGAGGCCGACGAGGGAGTGGGCCAAGATGGCCGAGGTGCAGACACGGGCGAACCACTTGCGATCGGCTGGCACCACATACCATGGGGCGTATTCGGTACTGGTATGGGAGAGCATGTCCGAAAAGGCTTTTTGGTAATCGTCCCAGAAGGTGCGCTCTTTAGCGTCCGCGGCCGAAAACTTCCAGTTGTGATCGGGTAAGTCGACTCGGCGCATCCCTGACCACGAGCACCTCTTCATAATGGGAGCGGTTGAAAATAGCGATCTCGCCCCGACCGGGGAGGCGCCGCGCGTAGCGCCACAGGTAGTCGTGGTCCAGCTCCTCGGCCGAGGGCACCTTGAAAGCTAGTGAGGGGTGAAGTGAGCACTTCGTCTTATGTCGGGCATAACCCTTTCCTCTCCGCACGCGGTCGCGCCCCACAGTGAGCTACCCGTGCCTTTTGCATCTTTAGTCGTTACCCGCCCAAGTGTGCACGCGATGAGCCCGGTGGGCGCGGTTGTAAACCTAACCTGTCGGGCGGCCTGGCCAGCGCGTCCCGGCCAGCAAAGTCCGCCCCACTCCCGGCCGTCGCCTCGATCTCGAGCAGACGGTTCCACTTGGCCGTGCGCTCGGACCGCGTCGTAGAGCCCACTTTTATCTGGCCGGACCGCCAGCCAACGGCCAGATCGGCCAGCCACGAGTCCTCGCTATCTCCAGAGCGCGCCGACACGATCGTGGCGTAGCCGGCAGCTTGGGCCGCCCGCAGCACCATCTCAGCTCTGCTAATTGTCCCCGCCTGATTGGGCTTGACCAGGACGGCGTTGGCCACGTTTTCTGCTGACCCCCGCCGGAACCGCTCGAGCTGCGAAGCAAAAAGGTCGTCGCCAACCAGCTGATGCCCGTCGCCCATCATGTCGCTGGCTTGGCGCCAACTCGCCCAGTCGTCTTCGGCGAGCACGTCTTCCAATGAGACAACGGGGTACCGCTCGCACCAGCCCGCCAGCTCTGACAGCCACTCGGCCGGGCCAAAGGCGCGGCCTTCGAGACCGAGCCTGTATGAGGTGCCGTCGAAGATTCTGGTTGGCGGCTATGTCTATGGCCAGGGCAACCTGCTCCCCGGGCACAAGACCAGCCCGGCCGATGCCCTCGGTCACCAAGGCCAGGGCCGACTCGTTGGTGGCGAGGCCACCGGCCAGCCCGCCCTCGTCGGCCACAAGGGCCGATGACCCTCCCCTGTCATCGAGAAGCTCCGCCGTAGCCGAACGGGCCCGCCAAGCCCACTCAATGGCCTGGGCGAAGCTGCCTGCCCCAACAGGGACGACCAGAACGTCCTGGATGTCAAGCCCGCCCCGAGCGTGAGCGCCACCAGAGACGATGTTGACCATCGGCAAAGGGAGTAGCGGGCTGTCCCCCCCGTCCAATACCTCCCAGAGCGGGTACCCCAAACCAGCGGCCCCCGCCACGGTCACCGCCACTGAGACCGCCAGTACGGAGTTAGACCCCAGACGACCTAAATCAGAGGTGCCGTCGAGCTCTTCGATGGCGGCGTCAACACCGGCCCGGTCACTCGCGTCCATTCCCGTCACGGCGGGGGCCAGGACTTCGTTGAGGTTGCAGACGGCGTTGCTCACCCCGAACCCGCCGAAGCGGTCGTTCCTGTCCCGTAACTCGAGCGCTTCATGACTGCCGGTCGAGGCCCCCGACGGGACCACAGCACGCCCTTCGGCCCCGCCGACCAGGCGGACGCGGCAAGCAACCGTGGGCCGGCCACGCGAGTCAAGCGCCTCCCAAGCGAAGACACCCTCGATCCTGGTGGGCGTCATCGGCAAGCCAACCGACGGACTTCGAACACGTCCTCGAGCTTCCCGGGGGGGGCCGACAACAATAGGTCCCCGAACCTCTTGACCTGCGCCCGCTCGTCGGCCGTCAGGTACTCGGCCGGGGACTTGCCGTCCACCCGGGCGAGCATAAGGCACCCCACGTGGCCCAGAACATATGCCCACGATGGCGCCAGCTCAGCCTGTACCCCCGCAGCGTACGTCCGCCCGAACTCGACGGCACAGGCGTCGTACGCGGCCGCCCATGCTGGCCGGTGCACCGACTTGAGCATCAAGTGGCACAGCAGGAAGGCCAAGTCGAAAACCGGGTCGCCGAAATGGGCGACTTCGAAGTCAATTACCCAAAAGTCCGGACCAGGCCCCACCAACACGTTCTTGGGCGAGAAGTCCCCGTGCACCAAGCACAACTGGCGACCCATCATCTCGGACGCGTAGCCAAGCACGGCGGCGGCGATCTCGGGCCGTCGCCGGGCCACCGTGCGGTAATACGGGTCGACGCGTAATGCTTCGAAGCGCTCCGTCCGGCGCAGGCGAGCGGAAAGCTCGTTCCCCTGCCAGGTGGCGCCGTGCCACTGAGCCAGCAGGGAACCCAACCGGACAGCCACCCCCTTGTCGATCGTCCCGGCCAGCAACACCGACTTCCAGTCCTCCCAGCGGGCGGGGGCTCGCTCCAGGACGAGCGCGGAACGGTCGGGGTCCCGGTCCAAGACGGCAGGGGCGGCGCCCGGCGTCAACGCCCCCACCAAGTCGAGCGCCTCAGCTTCAGCGATGGCCCGGTCCCGTGGAGCGGGCCAGTCGTCGGCGACCCGAAGACGAGCCAACGCTTGCTTGACCACGACCGCACCTGGGCCTTCCCCCACGGCCAGCACGATGTTGGATACTCCGCCCCCGAGAGGTTGGACTATGGCCCCGGGGCCCGGGTCGAGCCCTCGAGACGAGAGGTAATCGCGAACACTGTCCTCGTCAAGGGTGTCGTTATCGTCGTCGGCCACGGAGGGCATACCTGTCATACCGCGTTCAAAGCTAATTCCACTGACGGCGGAGGAACGGTTACAGCCTTATTGCGCCGGGCCGACCCACGATGAAACGGTGACGAGGGTACCTACCGGGTCGTAGCCGTACACGATAGCCCCCGCCGAGGGGCCCACTTCGACGCAGCCGTTGCTTTGCGGGTAGCCGTAGCCGTACCTCGGGTAGGCGTGGATGGCGTCGCCCACTGAGGGCAGGAAATAGCTGGCGTACGCGACCCAAACCGAATAGCACGACCCGTCGACGTCGCACCCCTTCATCAGGTTAGGGTTTTGCTTGTAGGCCACGGGCCACGTACCTTGGGGCGTCCAGGCCCCGGGCACCCCAGTGTTTATCAAGGTGTCGTAGACAAACTTGCCGTTCTGCCAAACGTAGAGAGTTTCAGGCAGGGTTTCGGACACAATGACATAGTCGTATGGACTGGGGTTCATCTGGCGCTCGGCCACCGCATGCACGAGGGCGTGCCACACGGTGGCGCCGGCCACCCCGTCGGGGACCAAGCCCTGGGCCGCCTCGAACTGCATTATTGCCCCAGTCGTTACCTCGTTGAGTTGGCCGGCGTGCCATTGGTCCTGGAGGGAAACGGGCGTACCTGGGTAGGCCCATGAGAA
This sequence comes from uncultured Acidimicrobiaceae bacterium, assembly GCA_963845605.1. GTDB lineage: Bacteria > Actinomycetota > Acidimicrobiia > Acidimicrobiales > Palsa-688 > Fen-671. The sequence continues at coordinate 226,979 of CAWJSS010000007.1, read as the reverse complement.
TGTCCCCGCCATCGGGACCACCGGCAAGAGATTGGCCTGCGCCGGTTCTCGCCCCAGCACGGCTCTGCGGTTGGCGACCTCGCCGGTGGGGGTGAAGCGCAGAGGGAGGTAGCCAAGGATGGCTAAGTACTGTTGCAACATCAGCACAGACGGCAGTCCGGTGGTGAACTTGACCACCATCGGGCCCGCACCCCGGTTGGTCTTGTTCACCGGGACCGTGACGCGGTAGGTCGTGTCGAGCGCCCAATCGCCAGTGGGTACGAATTCCAACCGATCACCTGACTGGTCCCATAGCCCTGACATCCGGGGTTCGATGGTGGGTACCGGGGCGTCGAGGGCCGGCGGGCGGCTGTAGGTCACGACCACACGAGTACGAAAACCCACGCCGTTGGCGTGGTTTCGAGGCGTGACCTTTATCACGGTGAGTGGAGACGGTGCGTGGGGTGCAGTGGTAGCCACAGGTATGGTTGCCGCCGGAGCGCCCGTTGTGACCGGGGACAAAGCCTGTTTAGGCTCGGAAACGAGCGGCTTGCCCGCCCTTGACCCTGAAGAGCTTGTCGCGGAGCAACGCCACCGCAACTACTAGTACCAAAACCGCGACCCAACTGAGACGGCGCGACCGGCCCGGCGCGTTGGGCACGCGGACAGCCTAGCGTAGCCAGGCTCGACTTAGGTACATCCGCCGAGGCGCCTTGTTTTAGGCCGACGAACCTCGCCCGGGCGCTACAAGGGCGCTAGTGGCCCTCGAGTTTTGGCTACCGCCTCACGTAGCCCGGTTATGTACCCGATGGCGAAAAGACGTCCGAGCACCGAATAGCCGAACGTGTCACTGGACTCCCCCTCCAGAGCGGGGACATGGTCGGGCCGCATCGGCCCCTCGAAGCCGATGTCGAAGTAGGCCCGCATGCACTCGAACATGTCAGTCGGGCCTTCGTCATGAAAAACCTCGACAAACCGGTGGGCGTCGCCCTTTACGTCCCTGAAGTGCGAGAAAAAAATGCGCCCGTCGCGGCCTAGCCGGCGGATGAGAGCGGGTAAGTCGTCCGTCATCAGGGTGAAGTTGCCCTGGCAGAACGTGACCCCACTATTGGGGCTGGGCACGAGAGCCAGGACCCGCTCGAAAGCCTCGGGCGAGCCCATTATTCGGGGGACACCGCGGACTGCACTTATCGGCGGGTCGTCGGGGTGAAGCGAGAGCCGAACTCCTGCTTTCTCGGCCACTGGGACGACGGCGCGGAGGAAGTACTCATACGCCTCCCAGAGCTGTTCATGCGTGATGCTCCCCGGCTCCACCAGAGGTGGGGCCTGGCGCATGACCTCGTCGTCGTACCCGCTGGAGAGGCCACCACGCAGTGGCACCGAAATAGAGGTGCGGCCAGCTGGTGATGGCGACCCAGTTGTAACAGAGGGTAGGAATGCCGAGCTCACCCATGGCCTTTAGCTGGGTGCAGAACCACTCGATCTGTTCGTCCCGGCCGGGCCGGCCGAGACGGACATCGTCCATGGGCGCCGTGTCTTCGATGACGACCACCTCCAGCCCATACTCGCGGTATTGGTCTTGGAGCCTTTTCAAGGCAGGTCGCTCCCATGGGCGTTCGCCTGGCGGAGGGGCAACGTAACGGCCGGGGACCAGGTGCTGAGCGCCCGCCTTCGGCCAGCGCCATTGCTGTTCCGCGCCGTCGAGGAGGCTGACAACCTGGTCTACGCCGGCCTGCTTGACAATCCGCCATAACGGCACCGGCGTCGGATCGAGTAATTCGGTGATCGCTAGCACTGGCGAAGCCTTTTTCCCGGTGTCGTACTGTAAACGCAAGAGTCGGGCTCGTCTAAAGCCCGTGAGGAGCCACCGTTGCCAGATCTACTTATCATCGCCTACTTATCATCGCCTATTTCTCATCGCTTACTTCTCCTCGCCGTCGTCCGCCGGGGCAACAAGGGCCACACCGGCAAGCAAGCCGCCGTCAACTCGTAAGTCGGCGCCCGTTACGAACGAAGCCAACGGGCTGACAAGGTAAAGGACCGCGTCAGCAATTTCGCTCGCGTGCCCAACCCGGCGCATCGGGTACATCGAGCCCCACTCCTCGATGACCCGGTCCGGGTCGTCCGGGGACACTTCTCGAGCTCCCGCCCTGAGCATGGGCGTGTCTATTGACCCCGGGCAGATGCTGTTGACGCGGATGCCCTCGTGAGCGTGGTCCACGGCCATGGCCCTCGTCATGGCGACGATGGCGCCCTTGCTGGCCGTGTAGGCGACTACGTTTTTCTGGCTGGCCACGGCCTGCGCCGAGGAGATATTGACGATGGCGCCTGAACCGTTCCGCCTCATCAATGGGACGGCGTGCTTGGCCATCAAGAACATACTTTTCACGTTTACCGCCAGCACCTCGTCCCAGGTCTCGGGCGAGGTCGACTCCACCGTCCCGTAGCGTTGGATACCAACAGAGTTGACCAGGGAGCTGAGCCGGCCGTGCCGCTGCGCCACTTCCTCCATGAAGGCCCGTACCTGTTCGGGGTCGGAGGCGTCAAGTACCGAGCCTCTGGCCTCTGCGCCTTTGGCCCGAAGCGCCTGATCCAGTTCGGCGACGCCGTCAGGGTCATTAGCCACGAATTCCACTGCAGATCCGTGCTCGACGAAGCGTTCAACTACCGCACGTCCGATGCCTGAACTGCCCCCGGCCACCACGGCGACCGAGCCTTCCAGCAATTGGGCGGTACCGGCGGCGGTCATCGCGACGGCCGAAAAACTCTGAGGTTCATGTGAAACTCACTTCCACCCGTCCCAAGGGGCCGAAATCGGCACTGGCGACATCGCCAGGACTGGCGAAACAATGCCCGGTGCACGTCCCTGTGCTTATTACCTCCCCGGCGGGCACGGCCCGGCCATGGTCCCGGGCCCAATTGATCATCCACGTCAGGCTGGTCACGGGATGGCCCATAGCTGCCCGCCCCTGCCCAGACTTGATGTACCAGCCATTCAGGTATAGGTCCATTCCTGAGGAAGCAAGGTCTACGTCCCGCCAGTTCGAAACGGTGGCGCCCTGGATGAGGGCGGCGCCGCCGCCGTTGTCCAGACAGGACCCGAAATACGAGCTGGCACCGTACCAGTCGAGGAACACGGTGTCGCCCAGTTCGAGCACCGGGGACAACGTATCGATAGCGGCGCTGGCGTCCGCTTCTGTGTACTCTTCGTCCCGGACCGGGAAGTCAAGGCCCAGCCGGAAAGCGAACTCGCACTCGATGTTGCGGTAATTGATGAAATATTCGGGGCCCAGCGAGGCTCCGGTGGAGAACACCGTGCCTTCGTAAATGCGGCCTGGCGAAGGCCCTGGTACTCCCTCGGCCCGCCGGATGTCCTGGCTGGCGGCCCCGATCTTCCAACCCACTCCCGTACGACCACGGCGCTCGTCGAGCGCCAGGACAACGCTCATCACCGATCCCCAGTTGCGGGTCTGCAGGCGCTCCGGCAGCTCCACGGCCCGCCGTTGCGCCCGGCCCCCGGCGATTATGTCAACCACCTCGTCGACCTCAGCCGGGGACAGGGCGGACGTCCGGGGACAGGGGACGGCCGTCGAGGGCGCCGTCGGCCCATAAATGAACCGGCCGCGATCTCCGATATCGGAAGGGCGGTCCCTCGGGTCCTTACTCGAGGCGAGCACTCCCGGCCCCGGGGCATGGCTCGGCCCTGGCGTCACCGGTCCACCGGGTGGGACTGGTTTCGGTGAGGTTTCGGGCAAGGTTCAGCTCCTTCGTCGTGGCGGGTCGGGGTTTCCGGTTTCAGGGTTTCCGGTTTCAGGGTTTCCGGTTTCAGGTTTTCCGGTTTCAGGGTTTCTGGCTTCAGAGGTTCGGGCCAGGATGCACGATAATGCGTATCGGCACGCCGCCACCAAGCTGGAAATGTGCGGGCCGAGTAGACCGGAGTCACGCCGGGGCGGTCAGAACGCCGGCCCGGAGGGCGCTGTCGAAATGCTCGATCGTTTCTCGCACGCCTTTTTCGATGGGCGTGTCCGGCAACTCGCCCACCACCGTCTCGATGGTCGGGTCTTCGAGCAAAGCCGGTACCCGTAATGGCGCCGCCTCGTGAGTTATGAGCCCTTTAGCTGCCGGCAGGACGTGCTCGATCAGACCGATGAGCTCCGGGACGGGGATGCGCCGCCCGGGGACGTTGCAACAGACGGCGTCCCCCGATGCCATGGCGGCACGCGCCGCGGCGATAAAGGCGGCGGAGCAGTCGGGAGCGTACGTCAGCAGCGCGCTACCGCCGAACTTGATGTGGTAAGGCACACCGGCCGCGGCCGCCAGCATGGCGACGGTTGGCCCGGAGGTCATCCCCTGGTCGCGTCCCGGGCCGTACACAATGAACGGCCGTAACCCGATTGACCCGAGCCCGTGGTCCATCGAGTAGATACGGGCTGTACCCTCGTTGGCCATTTTGTAGACGCCATAGAGGTTTTCCGGGAGCAGCGGCGAAGTATCGGACACCATCCCGCTGGAGAAGTACGAGCTGCTCCCGTACACCGCCGCCGAGCTGGCATAGACGAGCCCAACAGGCCGTCCAGCATGGCGGGCCGCCTCGAACATGTTGACGGTGCCGACCACGTTTACCATCGCCCCCAGTGGCGGGTCAGCCGCGCAGAACGGGACCTGCAAGCCGGCAAGGTGGATGATGTGAGTGATTTCGCGCTCGGCTACCAGGTCAACGACCGTTTTCGTCTCGGTTACGTCGAGGGCCACGAAATCCAGCTTGTCGTCCACTCGCGGGTGTGACACCAAACGGAACCGGCGCAGGTCCTCGCTCAAGTCGGTGGCGACCACCTCCGCGCCGGTATCAAGTAACCGCCGAACGGTCCATGCGCCGATGCACCCCCCGGCCCCGGTGACGAGAAAGCGTTCAACTTTGTCGGACATTTATCTTTGTTTCCTTTCGTCAATTGGAACCCAGGCCGCCTCGAGCAGACCTTGACGGGCCAGTTCATAGAGGTGCGCACGGGCGGTGGCCACCGTCTGGGGCGAAACCGGCGGCTTGGTGCCTACCGCCTCCCCTATACGGGCAGCCAGTTCGCGGGTGGTTACGTGAGCCGCTCCGGCTTTTTCCACTAACTCCCTGGCCATGCCATCGGCGAAGTCCAGGAATTCTAGGCTGGCCCGAAGAAAATCCAGGCCTTCCTGCCTGCCCATCGGCGCCACGTGGGCCGGGCAGAGCGACTCGAACGGGACGTCGAGAAGACGCAACAACCCCCCGCGGGTGTCGGGGACGTCGAGGTACAACGGGGCGAACACCGACTGGCCATCACTGCTACGGGTGCCCCGGCCCTGCACGGCGTCTCCCGTGAAGAGCGCCCCGCTGGTCCGGTCGAAAAAGGCACAGTGGCCCCAGGTATGGCCGCGTGTTTCGATTACGTCAAGACTGCGGTCCCCGACCCCCACGGTGTCGCCGTCGCGAAGCAGGATGCCGACGCGGGGTTCCGGGACGCACAGGCTGGCCAGGAAGTCCCTGTCGCCGGAAACGTCGAGCGTCCCCGGGTAGTCGTCCCAGAATCGGGTCCACTGGCGGTCGAAGGACTCTACCCACGGGGTATCTGCGAGGGGGGCGGCAATGCGAGCGTGCGGTGCGGTCCCCGCCCAGGAGCTCTGCCCTCCCGAGTGGTCCGGGTGGCCGTGCGTGGCGACGAGGAGGTCCGCCCTGGAGGGGTCGAAGCCTACGTCGCGCACCGCCGCGTCGAGCGTCGCCTGAAACGTGCTGCGGACTCCGGGGTCGATCAAGGCGAAGCGGTCACCGTCGGCCAGGAGATAGGTCCATAGCGGCGCATTGCAGACTTCCGGGTAGTCCGTCGGGAGCTGGTAGACGCCATGGCCGAGGTCACGCGCACCTTCGGTGGCCTCACCGCGTGCCTCTCGGCCTTCGGGTGCTCGGTGGGCATCCACAAAATCTCCTCCGGATTAGGGCGACGGCGCCGCACGGACGCCTTCGGGGCGCGGCGCTTTGGACGGTTTCTTACGCTATTGCGAATAGACCGTCCAAAGCGACTTCCAAGCGAGGCGCGAGACGGCGCCCGGAGTAACCGGAGGGATAGCGGGCTAAGCGGTTAAGGGGGTTAAGACGCCAGCGCGGGAGCCGGGGGCCTCGTTGGGTTGAGCCGCCCCGCAGCGTCGTCCACCGAAATCCCGTAGAGCTCCCGGTAGCGGGGGCAGATGGTGAGCAATTCGTCATGGGTGCCTTGCACCCATGACGGGCCTTCGGCCATCAGTACTCGCTGGGCGCGTAGGGCGGAACCGAAACGGTGGGCGATAACGACGAGGCTCCCGCCCCGCGCCCGGAAGGCTGCTTCTGCCCGTGCCTCCGCCCCGCTGTCGAGATGGCAGGTCGCCTCATCGAGGACAACGACCGAAGCAGGCGACAGCCAGGCCCGGGCCAACGCCACAGACTGGCGCGCTCCCGCGGAGAGAACCTGACCTCCGGCCGGCAGGACGGCATCGAGGCCACCGAGGCGCTGCACCGTGGCCCCGAGCCCAAAGGCGGTAACGGCCTGCTCCACCTGTTCGGCGGTGGCCGCAGGGCAAAGGTACGTAAGGTTCTCCTGCACGGTTCCGGCGAAAACGTACGCCTGCTGCGGGATAACGGCAAGGGCCGATGCCGCTCGGCGGCGGTCCATTCCTGGAGGGCCCGGCCGTCGAGGCTGACACTGCCTTCGGTTGGCGTCAATACCGCCGCCAGCAGGAGCGCCAACGTGGACTTGCCACCACCGCTGGGGCCGACAATGGCTAAATGGTCGCCCGCCGGGACCAGGAGATCGAGGCCGTTCACTACATCGTCGGCTCCAGCGCCGTAGCGGAAACGGAGGCCATGAGCGGCCAACGCCATCGCCGGGATCCGCTCCGGTGCGGTAGCGCTTGCAACGGCCGCCCCGAGGTCAACCGGGTCAACTGGCTCATTTGCCGGCACATCGGCCGCAGTCTCGGCGATGCGGCCGGTAAGGACGCCCAGCTGTACCAGCCAGCCGCCGCCGCTGTGCACCATGGTGCGCAACGCAGGGGCCAGCGCGGTAGTCACGTACGTTACGGCACCAACCGCGGCACCGATGCTGAGCCGCCCGTCCGGCACGAGGACCGCGGCCACGCCGAGCACGGCCAGAAGCGGCAACTGGGCACCCAACGCCACCACTAGAGCCCGGGCTGTGTTCGCTTTGGCTACGGCCGAGGTGGCGGCGGCCGAGGTCTTGGCCGCGCCGACCAAGCGGGTGGTGGCCCACTCGCCGGCCCCGTGAGCGGTGACGTCCCTCATCCCGGCGAACACCGCCGCGCCCTGCTCGGCTAACTGCTCGTCGGCAATGGCCCCGGCTCGCTGGCGGGCGGCCACCCGTCGCACCACCCGGACGTAAAGGGCCATCGACAGCAGCACCGGGGGGGCCACGACCGCCGCCAGGATGGGCGACAGAACGGCGAGGCCGATCAAGGCAGCCACGATGGGCATGACCAATTGCCTCAGGCTCCGCGCCAGAGCGGCCAGAAGATTGCGTACTACTTCAACTTGTTCGACGCAGCGTGCCACGTTGCGCCCGCCCGACGCACTGAATTCCGTGCTGGACGTAATGGCGCCGGTGGCCACCGTGGTGACGAGGTTGTCCCGCACGCCTTCGACGACTTCGGCGCACCAGGGAAAGAGGCGGCACGTGGCGAACGCAGACAAGCCAAACAGCGGGATAAGGGCGCCCAGGCAAGCAAGGCCCACCGTTGTGTCCCCGACCAGGAAACCATGGTTCAAAGCGGCGGCGATCAGGAGCCCTGACAAGAGCGCGGGCAGGCTGGCCACGCCAGACCACAGCAGGGCCCGGGCCACAGCGCCCTTGTGCACCGCCAAGTTGCGCCCGATAAGGCGCCATCCGATGCTCGTACTCACGACGAGGTCACCTCCTCGGCCACACCCGGGGCGATGGTGGCCAGGTAGCCCGGATCCAGACAGAGTTCCTGGTGAGGTCCGTAACCTTTGACCCTGCCTTCGTCCAGCCAGATCACCAGGTCGGCCCGGGCCGCAGTCGTGACTCGCTGAGTGACGGTGAGCATCGTGCGCCCCGCCCTCGCTTCCTCGACGGCCGTCATCACGTCCAGTTCTGTGGCCATGTCGAGGCTGCTGGTGGCGTCGTCGAAGACCAAGAGGTGGGCCGGCCTGGACAGGGCCTGAGCGATACCGAGGCGTTGGAGCTCGCCGCCAGAAAATGGCGCTCGTTCGAGTGCTGTGTCGTACCCGCACGGGAGCCGGCGGATGAACCCATCGGCGTGCGCTGCTCGAGCTGCTTCGGTCGCCCGGACGCGCACGGTCTCGCCGTCAATTCCTTGGCCGGCAGCGCCAATGCCGATCAGTTCTGCCACCGTTGTACCGAGCCGGGCCGGCCTCTCGAAGGCGTAGGCGACCGCGTTGTGCAGGTCACGTTCCGGTACCGAGCCAACTGGTGTGCCATCGATCATCACCTGGCCCTGGTCCGGTTCGACCAGGCGGCCAACCAAGGCAGCCAGAGTTGATTTCCCGGCCCCCGAACGCCCGATGACCGCCACACTGGCCCCGGCTGGCACCGTCAACGTGACCCCGTCAAGGACAGCGTGGCCGTCGCGCAATACGGTGACATTTTCGAAGTGGACTTCGCCTTTCCCGTGCCCAGGCAAGGTGGCCCCCGCCAAACCAGCCTCAGCAGCCTGACCAGCCTCAGCAGCCTGACCAGCCTCGGCCGGACGAGCCTGGGGGGCCGGCCCACCAACGGACAGGACCTCGTTGACCCGCGATACGCCCACCCGGGCCTGGACAAGCCCGGTGGCGGCGTCCAGGCTGTCGAACCCAGCCATAGCCAGAGCGACGTACCCGGCGGCGGCGACGAGTTGTCCCGGCTGGAGACGGCCCTCCGAAAGTCCTACCCCGGCTACGGCTAAGACCAAAACTTCCACCGTCGACAACAATAAAGTTGTCTGCCAGCTCACCCGGCGTTGGCTGGACCAGAGGTTCCGGCCCACCCCGGCCAGCTGCGGTAAGGGGGCGGTCACCCTGGCCACCTCACGAGCCTGCGTACCGCTGACCTGGATGGTGCGAATGCCGGCGTGGGCATCGAGCAGACGAGTGGCGATTTCGGACTGAAGCTTGCGGTAATGGCCCGTCAGGTTGCCGGCGTCGACCACGAAACGGCGCACGATAATCATCACCATTGGCACGGCCACGAGAAATGTCACGGTAAGACGCCAATCGATGACCGACAAAGCCACGAGGGCACCAATTGACACGGCCGCTGACACGGCGACAGTAACCGCGGTGGGAAAGATGGTCGCGGGCGTGGTGGTGTCCAACGTCAACCGGGATGTCAGGTCGCCCGCCGAGATCGTGGAACGGGCGGACGGTCCCAACCCGATGACGTGGGTGATCAAACGTTGGCGTAGGAAAAGGACAGACGCGGCAGCGTAGGTACCGGTGGCAAACGTCCCTATGGCACTGGAAATGATGGCCAGTGCGATCACCCCGGCCAACCAGGCCAAGGACCGTCCGGCAGGGGCGCCTCGGGAAATGGCGTCGACCACGCTGCCGATGGCCCCGGGCTGTAGCAAGGCAGCCGCGCCCGTCCCGATGGCCGCCAAGGTAGCCAGCGCGCTCCGGCCCGGCGCCGCCATGAGGATCCCGCCCAGTGGCCTGGCCCTCTCATTTAGTGCAAACGTGGACATCCAAAACTCCTGAGGAACGAAGCGACGCCATTGAGCCCGCTAAGATGGTCACGCCGGTATTGCTCGATCGAGCCGGTTAAGTTCGGCTGAGGCCCGTTCCGGCGGGCCAGAGTTCGTAGCAGTACGGGAAAGGGTGCCGGACGGTGTGAGCCGGAGTTGGTCCACACCGTCCGGAGCAAATTGGTCTCTGCAATTATCAGTACAGAACGTCGGTGATAAAGCAGGTACGACCACAGGTGAAGAGGCAGGTAAAAGCGCATTCCAAAAGGCCAGCCTCGGTCAGTTCGTCGAGGCCGGCGGGTTGCGCCTCCGGCAGAGCCTGCAGCTCAGCAATATCAGTGGTGATCACGGTCGTTTCACCTCCTTTCGAGTGTCTCGTAGTGCGGATGGGGATCTGGTAGAGCGTTGGGCCGCCTTTGCTGGCAAAACTGGAGTACCCGGTCAAGCACCTCAGCCCGGCGGGGGCCCATGGTGACGTCGTGACCAGCGTCGGCGATTTCCATAAATTCAGTCGTCGGGTGGCCCTCTGCAACCAGGCGCTCAAATAGCAGCCGTGACTGCCCGACGGGGACGACGTCGTCCCCGGCGCCGTGGACGATTAGTACCGGCGCCGTGATCTCGCCGCAGCGTTCGAAGACGTCGCGGGCCTGGCCGTCGATGACCGGCACGGTCAGACCGCCCAATCTCTCAATTAGCATTCGGGTCGCTTCCCCGGCGTCTGGGTACAGCCGCGGGCCGGAAAGGAACGGAGCGAAGGCAACGCACCCGGCCCACAAGTCTGGGTCGGCCGCGGCGGCCAGCAAGGCCAGGAAGGCGCCGTAGCTGGTACCGAGGACGATTGGACGGGGAGCCGACGGGGCCCGGTCGGAGCGAAGAGCCCGGGCGATGGACAAGACATCGTCGAGGTCGGGGCCACCCCAGCGCTGGCGGATGGTCAGGGCATGGAAAACTCCATAATGCGTGCTGCCGCGCTGGTTGGGCGCGATGACGGCCACTCCGTTGGCGGCCAGGGCATGCAAAAGCGGGTCGAAACTCAGGCGCCAGGCGTTTAGTGGCCCGCCATGCAAGGCAATTACAACCTGATCGGCGTGGTATGGCTGGCCGTAACTGACGGCCTCCACCGCGCCGGCTGCGCCCGGAAAAACGATGGAGCGGGCGAAGACGGGCCGAGGTTGTCCGGGCCCACACTCGCCGCCGTCGGCCAGGGACCAACCGGGGCTGCGGCGCTGTACCGTAGCAACGGCCGGGGGGCGAGAGGGAGTGCTGTAGACGAGATGGGCGCAAGAACGGTCGAAAACACCAGGGCCGGCTACGACGCCGGGCGGCGCGTTCACAGGCATGCTGCGCTGAGTGGCCCAGTCGTAAACGCAAAGCCTCGAGGTGACGCCGAGTTCGTGGGCGAGGAGCAGTAATCGGCCTTGCCGATCAAGGGCTATCAGCCGCACCTCATGACCGGCGCGGTGTAGCCCGGCCGGGAACCCGATGGGGCCGTCGTCTGGCCGGCCGACGCCGAGGCGGGCTTCGCCGGTCAAATCGGTACTGATGACAAGCACGCCCCGCTTGGCGCTGTAGGCCACGAGACGGTCATTGCTTGATTTGGAAAGTGACAGCACGGTCTCACAGGCGCCCGTGGTCATGTCGATGGCAACCCCGTCGCAGGGTCGCCCGTCTTCTGTCACCTCGCCGCCGAGACGGCGTCCCCCGCCGTCCAACCAGATCCCACCGGTAAAGATGCCTGGCGTGACAGCCAGTGGCCGGAGAGCACCGTTCTGGCTGAGTTCCCAGATGGTGGAACGGCCGTCGTCCGCGTGACTGACGGCGAGGGCCAAGCTGGAGACCGGCTTCCAACTGGACAAGCCGGGTTCGACCGTCCGTCGTAGTCCGTTAACCGGTCCGCCACTCCCGGCCAGTGGGAGGGCGATCAAACGAAGTCCGGCCAGCTCGGCCGTCATTATGCGGCGCACCGACGAAGCCCCGCCCCTCACAGTCACCAGATCAATTTGCTGCCCGCCACCTCGGTGATGGCAGACCAGGGTGCGCCCATGAGATATCGGCAGAAGTTGGCTGTGCGGCCCCAGAGAGGGGACGCTGACCTGGGTCTGGCTCGTCGGCCCCGTGGGCGCCAACCGTGAAATTTCCAACAGAGGAGGTCCGCTGGGTCTAATAACCGTGCAAGCCACAGACCGGCCGTCCGGTGAAAACCGCCAGGACAGACGGGCGTCTACATCGGCCGAGCGCTGGGCGGACAGCAGGGCCGTCACCGGTCCGCCATCCAGAGCCGAGGGCCCCCATGACGGAGGCGCAAGAAAAACGACAACACGCCGGCCAGGCCCACACCGAAATCTGGTGACCGCGGCCCCGGCTGATCTCCGAACGTACAGAGACCCTCCTGGACCACCCGCCGGTCAAACAGGACTGAAGCCAGATCGGCGGCCCAAAGACGGTAGCGACTGTCCCCCAAAAACTCGCCTGCGTCAAGCAGAAAGTCACCGTTGCCGGCCAGGCCGTGGCAATATGCCACACCGGCCCGCCACTTTGCCGCCATTACCGTACAGGCGGCTCCTTCGACGACGGGTATGAGGGAGTCGTCTCGGCTGACCTTCCACCACCTGAGAAGGAACGAACCGATGCCCGAAGCTCCACTGCACCAGTGGGGCAACAAAACCGAAGGTTGGTCTGGCCCGTCTCCCCAACCGATCAGTTCGTCCCGCCTGGTACACGACTCGACCAGAGATGAGGCGGCGGCGCTCACCACATCGAGACAATCCTCCCGAGCGGTGGCCTTCGCCATAGCCAGCAAGAAGGTGCCAATTCCGGCCGTGCCGTGAGCGAACCCGTAAAAAGTACGGCCGGCAAAACTTGACCGGAACGCCGAAGGCGTCCGCCAGCCGATGCGGCTGTTTGACAGGCGCTCGACATCGCGCAGGAGCGAGTCGGCGCACCGTCCGGCTGCGGCCACCAGGCGCGTGTCGCCGGTCAACTCGTAAAGGTGGAGCAGGGTCAGGCCCAGGCCGGCCCGGCCGTGGGTGACGTCGGGGCCCGGCCATTCCGTAGGCAGCCGCAGCACTAGTTCAACGGCCTGCCCCACTAAGCGGTCGTCACCCAAGGCGACTCCGGCGTCGAAAAGGCCCCATGCCGCCCCGGCCCCGCCGAAATGCAATCCGACGGGCGCAAAAGGCAATGCTTTGACGCGGTCGGCCAGCCATATTGCCGCTCGCTGGACCACTTCGAAGCTGCTCTGGTCGCCAGTACACCGCCAGGACTGGGCCAGCGCGCCGATCACGCCCGCCACGCCGTGCTGGACGTTGCGGGGATCGGTCGTGACGCCGAAGGCCGTTGCGGGCCAAAACCGCTCGCCGCCTGGCCGAGCCAGGGAGCTCACGGCGGTCAAAGCATCCTTGATGACCCGGTCGGCGTGAACGTCCGCCAGCGGGCGCAGGTCGCCAAGGGTGGCTTGGTCAAGCTGGCGTCGCGATAGGCGAGGGCCTTTCGGGCCCCTTTCCTCCAGGCGCCTCAATATGATGCTGGCGCCGGCGGCCGACGGGCGCAGACTGGGAACAGGGTCGGTGAGGGCCAGCGCCAGCCGGCCAATACCGGGCGGCACAAGACGAAGCCGTACACCTGCGCTCAGCCAGGTGCCCACCGGGTCTTCGGCCTTGGCCACGGGGCTGTCGGGGTCAATGTAGGGGTCTTCGCCGGTGAAAAGGAAACAGAGGATGGCACCGAGCGCAAAACTGTCGTCGCTGAAGGCCGGGGTGAGGCCGGCGACCTGTTCCGGGCTCCCATATGCGGGCGTCAGGGAGCGGTGGCCCGGGTCGATGTCGGCGTGGTAGCCGTCGAGGCCATCGACCGGTACTGCGAGTTCCAGGTCAATCAGCTTGAGCTGACCGTCGGGTTGAATGATCAGGTTATTTGGAGTGAAATCCCGGACGATTACGCCGCGCTGATGCACGAGGGCTAGAGCGGCGGCCACTTTTCGGGCCATGGCCAGAGCGTCGGGACCCTCAGTCACCCCGCTTTCCCACTGGGCGGCGTTCCACGCTCGCAGCGTCTGGCCCGCCACCGGTTCCTCGGCGAGAAAACTGTCGCCCTCCTGCTGAAAAAATGCCACCAGCCGGGGGGTCAGACCAGCCGGCTGCAGCAGGTCGAGTACGTGCGCCTCGTTGGCCAAAAGGTTCCGGGCGTCGAGGCCCCGCTCATCGCCACCTACGTGGGCGCGAGCCTGTTTGACCACGACGTCCTGGCCCGTGCGGTTATCGGTGGCCTGGAAGACCCCGCCTTTGTTGGCGTACCGCAGCGCTTGACGCACCACAAAGCGATCGGCGAGCAGGACCTCGGCCCTCTTTTCGGGCGGTTTTTCCGCCGTACCAGCGATGGGCGGTGGCGCCCAGGCCGGCGGCGCGAAATGGGCCGTGCGCCGGTCCTCCACCAATTCGCCGTCCGGCCCGATAATGGCGTGGACTACGTCGCCGTCGTTCGAAATGTAGGCCCGGCCCCGGAAGGCGCCATAGCGATAGTGGACGAGACCACCCTGGCGATAAGGACGGTCGGAGAGAATTGCGGGCCCTGGTAAACCGGCCGTGGCCTGGTCAAGGGACGCCATAAGGGCCACGGCCTGGTCGTCATCTGAGGGGTAAACGGTGATGAACTTGCCGGAAGACGGTCGTGGGCAATGGTTGCTGTTGAGCGAGGCCAGGTCGGCGGCCGTCGAAGCCACCTTGAAGGGCGCTTTTGCTTCGATTAGCACCGGGACAGCGCGACGCAGGACCTCATTGGCGCTGGCGAGGGTGGCAGAGAGGTGCAGCTTCCAACCCTGGTCCCGGGGCTGGACCTCGGGCATGGCATATGTCCACGCACCCTGACGGCTGACCCGCCACAGGCACTGGCCGGAGGCCGTCAGCTGTGACTCTACGAAGTCGCCATAGCGTGCCCTGGGCGGCGCCACGTCAACAGGCATGGGTTACAGTGCCGGCAGCCACCCCCTCAGATACATAAAGTTGGGTGGGGGTGGCTAGTCGGCCAGGCGCATCGACAACTCCACCGTCCACTTGGTTTTGCGCGGTTCGACCTTCGGGTCCGTACAGAACGCCTCGTAACGACACGCAAAGGCATCGCCCTCGGGAACCGTCCACCGGTCCAAGGTCAAGCCATTGGCGGCGGCCCACTCTTGCAACGCGCCGTTGGCCCGTCGTGCGTGATCTTTGTAGCTCAACGTGGCGTACCGGCCCGCGGGCATGGCGCCAGCGCGAAGCCGGCCGTGTACCGTCTGAACGGGCCCAGCGGTGAAGTACCCGGCCTCCAGGTCCATGGGCCCCTCCATGTCGATCACGTGGAGCCGGAGGAAGCCGTACCCGACCGTCTCGATGGCGGCCTGCTTGATGTCGGTCTGCGCTTCGGCCAGGAGCTTGTCCCGCGCCGCCAGCATGCCTCTAAAGGGTGTTGTCACGCGGATCCCCACGTAAGGGATTTCTGCCCGCTCCTCTACGCGGGCTGGCTCTACGATCTCCATAACTGGCACGGTAGACCGCCAAGGGCCAAGCGGTCTAGGGCAACCTCGGTCTAGGGCAACCTCGGTCTAGGGCAACCTCGGTCTTGGGCAACCTCGGTCTTGGGCAACCTCGGGTGGCCGTTGGGCGCCGCCCGACCGGTGTCGGGGGTGTCTACATCCCACTTTGGCATTCTCACATTGGGATCTCCTTTGGCGACGAAGTACGTTGGAGCAGTATGGACGGGATAGATATGGACCTGAAGAGCCAGTTGGAACGCGACTCCTACGTAATTGTGGAGGACGTGTTCGACCCGAGCACCGATTTCTCCCCCCTCTACGAGGAATGGACGGTCCTACTCGACGACATCGCCGGGAGGCTCACCGAAGACGGGGCGTTGAGTTCATCGTTCGAACAGCTGCCGTTCGAACAGCGGTTAGTGGCCGTAACCGAAGAGAGCGGCCAGCAGATCTCGGGCCACTTCGACATCTCGCTCCCTCAGCGGGACATCCGCTCTGACACCCCTGTGAGCGCCAGCCCCGCCGCGTTCCGGCTGCTGACCAAGGACCGTTTGCTCGATGTGGTGGAGGAACTGGTTGGGCCAGAGATCACCTCCAACCCCACTCAGCACGTGCGCATGAAGCTGCCGGAACGAGCCCTTACGAACCGGCGCGACGGGCTCAGCGCCGGGGTCCCCTTCCACCAGGACCAGGGCGTTTTACTGCCCGAAGCCGACCATTCGGACATCTTGACCTGTTGGGTGGCTATAACCGACGCCAACGAGTCGAACGGATGCCTCCAGGTCTTCCCCGGCAGCGAACACGGGCGTTTTCTCGAACACTGCCCCGGCGACTCGGCGGCGATGCAAGGCCCTGGCCAACTGGGGATCCCGGCTCGCCTACTCCCCGCCATGGGCGCCAAGCCCCTGCCAATGCGGGCCGGTAGCGCGCTGTTCTTCAACCGCCACCTCGTACACGGCTCGGGGGACAACAAGACCACCGACCAGGTCCGGATCAGCCTGGACTTGCGCTATCAGCCGACCGGGCAAGCAAGCGGACGGCCGATGTTCCCGAGCTTCGTAGCCCGGAGCAAATCGGACCCCGGCTCCGAGCTGCATGACCCGTCGACGTGGCGCCAAATGTGGTACGACGCTCGCGACCAGCTCGCCGAACGGGAGACGCCACAGTTCAACCGCTGGAGTAGCGACTCACCCACCTGCGCCTAGAACCCACGGCGCCTGCGGCGCGAACATGAGCCAGTGACGGCAGAGGAAGTGGACGAGTACCTCAGCTCCATCGAAGAACCTAAACGCACTACGCTGGCCCACCTGCGCCAGACGATCTCGGAGATCATCCCGGACGCCGAGCAAGGGATTTCTTACGGCCATCCCGCCTTCAAGATCAGGGGGAAAACCGTGGCCGGTTTCGCGGCGTTCAAGAACCATCTCAGCTACTTGCCTCACAGCGGCTCAGTCTTCCCCGAGTTGCGAGCAGAACTGGTGGGCTATTCGTACTCTTCCGGCGCCCTGCGTTTCGGCATCGACAAACCACTACCGCGCCCCATGGTCGAGAAACTGGTCTCCGTCCGCATCGACCAAGCCTTCCCCGATTAGCCCGCCGCCGGTTTAGGACGTAAGCGGGGCCTAATCGGCCAGGTTGACCTGGCCGACGACGCGCGTCGGGCTGACTCGCACCACCATTTCGGGAGGCACGGCGTTACGGCGGCCGTACTCGTCGGCCCGGTCGAGGCCCATGTACCGCCCGGCTATGCGCGTCGTCCAGGCGAGCAGGTCGTCCGGGTCGGTAGAGGTCTTGGCCACGCCGGCGACGGTGAGGAAACTGAAAGGAGGCCGCTCGTCGTCCCAGCACAGCGACACCCGGGGGTCGCGCAGGATCGCCTTTCCCTTGACGGTGGCAGCCGAAGTCGTAAACACGACCTCGTCACCGTCGAGATCCACCCATACGGGCGCCACGTGGGGCGAACCGTCTAAGCGCACGACGCCAACTTTGGCCGTGCGGGCTGGCGGTGCCAGCACGAACTGGCGCCACCACCCTGGCGCGGGGTCACTGTCCGGCATAATTCCTGAAGCCTAGTGCCGGATAGAGGCCATTATCTCCCTTGGGCATGGGCGGGCATGGTAGCGTCGCGCCGGCTGGGCTGACGCTTCTTCTCAGACCAGGAGGGACGGTCCTGCATTGTCGACGGCTACCGCGGGGGGCTCGGTAAAGCGACAGACCGGTCTCGTGGCTGTCTTTCTGTGCGGCGCCGTTGTGGCTCTCTCCATCGGCCTGTACGCCAAGCTTCATACCCCGAGCGGGCGACCGGTTATTACTTTCGGGTTCTCCGGCATCCTCCAGATGAAGGCATGGCTTACGACGGCAGCGGCGTCCCTGCTCGTGATTCAGCTCCTCACAGCTTTATGGATGTGGGGCCGGTTGCCGCGAGCGGGCTCGGCACCACCGTGGGCTCAAGTACTTCACCGGTGGAGTGGCTCGGTCGCCTTTATCATCACCCTTCCGGTCGCGTTCAGCTGCATCTGGGCGCTCGGTTTTCAGACTTACAGCTTGCGTGTGGTGGTACACGGTGTGTGCGGCTGCCTCTTCTACGGTGCCTACGCCGCCAAGATGCTCGGTCTCCGGCTGAAGGGGCTACCAGGGTGGGCTCTGCCTGTACTGGGCGGGAGCGTACTGGCCTTGTTGGTCGGTCTGTGGTTGACCGCCGCGCTGTGGTTCTTCACTCGCCACGGGATCCCACTGACGTGAGCAAGGGGCGCCTCTGATGCTCGAAACCGTTATTTCCCGGCGCTCTCTTCTGCGCGGCGTCCTGCTGTCCTCGCTTGCCGGAGTGGCGGGATATGTTGTCGCCCGCAACAGCGTCTTGGGCCAAGCCCAAGGCTTTATCCACGGGCGCCAACGGTTACGGCCCGGCCACCTCGGCCGGCCGTTACCTGGTACCGGTAAGCGAGGTGCCGCCCAAGGGAGGCTTGATCCTGGCCGCCGACAAAGTCGTGCTGGTGCGCGAGCACGGCGGCGTGCTCAAGGCCTTCTCGGCCATTTGTACGCACCAGGGCTGCACCGTTGACTCGATCGCGAACGGCGTAATTACCTGCCCTTGCCATGGGAGCGAGTACAGCGCCGTGAATGGGGCCGTGATCCGGGGACCGGCGCCGCGACCGCTGCCACCGATTGCGATTGTGGTCCGTGACAACGATGTATACACCGTCTAACCCGTCCCCCGCTCTGGCGGACGACACGCGGCAGTGATGCGGTGGCTGCGGGTAATCCCGACCTGGCTCTGGATGGCCGCTGCCGCCTTCGCTGTGGGCGCGTTGATCGCCCTCTCCTGAGGCTGGCCTCAGGACCTGCTTAGATGTACGTCCCTCACTAAGCCCTCGGGAGCATTACGTTGCCGAACGGTCCCAAGAGGTGCCAGCCCGCGATCTTCGTCCCGGTGGTCTGGCCCGGAGCCGTATCGCCGGCGTAGTAGTAGAGAAGGTGGCCGTAATAGGTCACCTGGTTGGCCTTCTGACCATTGGCCTTGGCCACCTCAGATTTCTTGATGCCGGCGCCGAGAGTCAACGTCCCACTGGCGGTCAAGGCCGGCCAGTAAGTGGCGCACGTACCGGTGCAGGCACTTTTGGTCCCCTTGTCCTTGTTGTAAACGTACAGCGAGTGGCCGTTGGGGCCGATGAGGAATATGCCGGCCGACGCCTTGGCCAGGCTGAGGGTCTTCCCCGTCGCTTTGGCCGGGCCTACCGCTTTGAAGTTGAACGATAGGGCCTCCTTGGCCGTGCTGGCCGACGCGACGGTTGTCGAGAATGTACTTACCCCGCAGACCAAGGCTAGGGAAGCAAGTACTCGAGTTGACTTGTGGGCCCGATTTGCCTTCATGTCCAGTTCCCTCCTGCCGGGTGGAAGTACCGGCCACCGCAACTGAGGCGCGATGCGCCTCACCCATCCAATATTCCTACGGATGAGCGCCGTGAACGGATGCCCGTCTTGTTGCTCCGGGCCTCTTCTCGCCGGGAGTGCTCCCTCCTGTTAGCCGTCACCCGGGAGGGTGGTCTCTGGTCCCCGGGGGCGGAAGTGCTGAGATGATTCGATGAGCGAGACCAACCAGACGACAGGTCCGGCGGGCCGTCAGCGGCGAACACGAGGAAAAGGACGGCTAGAGGCCTTTAGTGACGGTGTCTTTGCCGTCGCCATCACCCTTCTGGCCCTCGACCTGGCTGTCCCGGCCAGCACGCAGACGCAACGGCACCTGCTCGACGCCATCGGCGAGCAGTGGCCGGCGTACCTGGGCTACGTGGTCAGCTTTGCCACCATCGGCGCCCTTTGGCTGGGCCACAATGCAATTACCGACTATCTCGAGCGAGTGGACATAACCTTCCTGCGGCTCAACCTGCTCGTCCTTATGTGCGTCTCCTTCCTGCCGTTCCCCACCCGTCTCGTGGCCGAGTACGTCTCCAGGGATACGGCTGAGCGAGTGGCCGCCACCACTTACGGGCTGACGCTCCTGGCTTCGACGGCCGTCCTTTCGCTGCTTTGGCGGTACGCCCTCCACGCCCAATTGGTACGTCCTGACGCCAGTGATGACGAAATAAAATGCTGACGAAACGGCTCAGCCCCAGCTTGGTGGCTTACGGGGTGCTCATCGTCGTTGGCCTCTTTTTCCCGGTAGCGGCCGTGATCGGCTACCTCGGGATTGCGCTATACCTCTTGATCCCGGTCCACTCACCCTGGGGCCGGCACCGGCATACTTCGTGACCACCGTGGGCTGGCAAACTTGTCGCCATGGTCGTACGTACTGCGCCTGCCCTGGGGCGACGGTTAGTCCCGCGCCCACCGAAGGCGAAAGATATGGCCGCTTTCCTACCCACCGCTATCTGGGCGTGGCTCGTTCTGGCCCGAGGCCGTTACTGGTCGACGAACATAGGCTTGCCGCTCGGAGGAGAGTTACCAGACAGCTGGCCGCGTGTGGCCGTTATCGTGCCCGCTCGCAACGAGGCGGACCTGCTGCCCGAGACGTTGCCTTCGCTGCTCGGGCAGGACTACCCGGGGGAGGCCCGGGTGGTGCTAGTAGACGATCTGAGCACCGACGACACGGCCGAGGTGGCCGCGGAGACCTCGAAAAACGCCGGCGGGTTGGCCCTGCACGTACTGCGCGGCATTCCGGGGCCGTCCGGCTGGGCCGGGAAACCATGGGCTATGGCTCAGGGGACCTATTACGCGCTTAGCCAAAGCCCTCAACCTGAATGGTTGCTGTTTACCGACGCCGATGTCTGGCACCCGCCCTCGTCGCTCCGGCAGCTGGTAGCGGCGGCGCTATCCGACCACCGGGACGCGGTGTCGCTGATGGCGCGGCTTCATGCGTCGACCGCGTGGGAAAAGCTTTTGATGCCCGCGTTTGTTTACTTTTTCGCCCAGATTTACCCGTTCTCGTGGGTGAACCGAAGGGAGCGCCGGACAGCAGCCGCCGCGGGCGGCTGCGTGTTGGTACGGGCCACCGCCCTTCTCGCTGCAGGTGGCCCCGCAGCCGTAGCCACTAACACCATCGACGACGTGGCGTTGGCCAAGGCCCTCAAGAACTCAGGGCATACCATCTGGCTTGGCCTTGCCGGTGGGCCATTGACACCAGGGGCGCCCGACGTTCAGAGCTTGCGGGCGTACAGCCGCCTGAGGGACGTTTGGGAAATGGTCACCCGCAGCGCCTATACCCAACTGCGCCATAACCCGGTGCTGCTGGCCGGGACGGTGGCCGGGCTATCATCCACGTACCTGGCCCCCCCACTGATCGGCGTGTGGGGGCTGGCCCGCAGACGTCCGTGGTTTGCGATCGCCGGCTTTGCCGGCTGGGCACTAATGGCCGCCAGCTACTTTCCTACCGTCCGTTACTACCAGTCGTCAAAGGCCTCGGCGCTGGCGTTGCCGGTGACTGCCGGGCTGTACGGGGCCATGACCATCGACTCCGCCCGACGGCACTATCGGGGTGTCATCGCGTGGAAGGGCCGGCTCATGGCTACCGAGGGGGCCAACACGGGAGGAGGTCGTCAATGCCCGAGAACATGACTGTCGAGATCTCTCACAAACTCGGGGAACGAGAAGAGGAGGCGAAACGGCACGAGCGCTGGGAAACGTTGATCGAAGTAATAGAGGTCCTGGTGTTGGCGGTCGTGGCGGTGGCCACTGCCTGGACGGGGTTCCAGGCCACGAAATGGGACGGGCGGCAGGCATTTCTGTACGGGCGGGCGTCGTCTTACCGGTTCGAGGCCGACGCCGCTTCGACTTATGGCGGCCAGGAACTCTCGGCCGACGCCGGGATCTTCACCGCATGGCTCCAGGCTCACGCGGCGGGCAACACCAGCCTGCAGTCGCAGTACGAGCGCCGTTTCACGCCGGATTTCTCCGCCGCCTTCGACGCGTGGCTCGAGACCAACCCGTTCACCAACCTGAAGGCTCCTCCCGGGCCGAGCGCAATGCCCCAATACCACAACCCTTATTTTGCCAAAGCGACGGCAGAAAACGACAAGGCATCGGCCGCCTTTGACGAAGGCACCGATGCCCGGGAAACAGGAGATAAGTACGTTCGGGATACCGTGCTGTTTGCTTCGGTCCTGTTCCTGGTGGCGCTAGCTCAGCGCCTAAAGGTCCGTGTGGCCCGGATTGGCCTGAACGTAGTGGCCTTCGGTCTACTCGTCTTCGTACTGGCTTCGGTCTTTACATTGCCACGTATCGGTTGACAGGCGTCAAAACAAATCGGCCCGGGACTCGATCTTGTCCTCGTCTAGGTCCATGCCCAGACCTACGGCCGTGGGCAGGACTACAGCGCCATGCACCGGGTGGACCGGGTCCTTCAGGAACCACTGGTGCAAAATGTTCCACTTGACCAGGTACTCGACCATCGGTACCAGAGCCGGCGACTGAGCAAAACTGAAATTGGCATTGGCCGGGACCGAATGCCCGTGCGGGATCAGTTGGACGTCATACGCACTGGCTAGGGCGGCGATCTTGGTCATTTCAGTGATCCCGCCCGCCCAATATGTGTCCGGTTGGTACACGTGCATCGCCCCCGCTTGCATCAATTGGTGAATGCCCCAGCGCGTGTACTCGTGCTCGGCTCCTGAAACCGCGATCGTGTTGCCGATGCGCCTGGTGATCTCGGCGTACGACTGTGGCTTATCCGGCATCACCGGCTCTTCGATCCATCGGGGCGCTATGTCATCGAGATCCCGGGCCATCCGCAAGGGTGTAGGGCACGTCCCACGACATCCAGGCGTCGATCATGAGGTCTACCTCCGGTCCGACCGCTTCCCGAAGGGCGGCGGCGAGGGCCAGGTTCTGCTGGCGCCCTGTTACGCCGTCGGCCGGCCCGTGGCGGGGGAACCATTTTGTGGCTCGGAACCCCTGGTCGACGAGTTCGCGTGCCCGGGCGCGCACGGCATCGAGTTCCAGCGAGTAGCCCAGGGCCGATGCGTACGCGGGGATGGACGTCCGTGTGGGACCACCTAGCAACACGTACACCGGCACCCCAAAATGGCGCCCCTTGAGATCCCAAAGGGCGCAGTCCAGTGCGCTGACTGCCATCATTTCCACGCCTTTGCGGCCGTGCACGCAGTACCGGTAGAGGATGTCCCATAACTGCTCTGTAGCCAGTGGGTCCTGCCCGACCAGGAGCGGCGCCATCGTTTTATTGATGATGAAAGCCTGTTCCTCGGTGATCGGTCCTCCACGTCCGCAGGTCCCGTCGTCGGCGTCAATGCGCACAAAGATGGACTTGATTTCGTACGACGACGGGCCCGACCGGGGTAGAAATGTCGGCCCCTCGGACTGGAACTGTGGATAGATGTCGACGGGCCGGACCAAGCGCTCTTCCCAGAAAACCTCCGGGTTCTCCATCGTCCCCTGATAGGCGGTGCAGGTCACCCTTTCGATCTTCATATTGGCTCCTCATGATGGACGGCACGTTCCCGCATCACTATTCCAGAAAGCCGAGTGCCCGATAAACAAACGAGAACCACTCCAGGGAAGATGTCACGGCCTCCGCCGCCGCATCCCACGTCCAGTGGCTATCGTCAGCGACGTGGCCTACAGCGCGGCAAATGCAGTCAGGGCCACGCACCTCTGGTTCGAACAGAACAGCGGCTGGGCCCCGCCTGATGAAGGTTCCCTCGAGGAGTGGATGTCCGATGGGGTGTGCCGCTGCCCGGATGAGTGCTTGGTTGGCCTCGCGGAGTGGTGCCCCCACGGCCTGGCTTCCTGGTGGCTGGTGCTGCGAACTATGGACCGACCCGGTAGCGCCTCTCCCCTCCTGCCCGTACGCCTCGTCCCGCATCCCGACCGGTTCGGGCGCCGGTGACGGCCCCGGGTTCGTGGCGGCCATGGAAGCCCATCACGAGGCCATGATGCGGGGCCAGGCGGGCTATTTCGACCCGGCTACGGGCTTGTTCGTACAAACGGCGCGTACGCTGTGGGACCGGGGCAGCTGTTGCGAACAGGGGTGCCGGCATTGCCCCTACGTCGACCGGTAGTTACTGCCCCCGATGCGGGCGCCCCACGACCTGAGCGAGGAAGTGGGCCGCGCCCGGTGGCGGCCCAACCGGCCCGGGCGAGACAGGCGGGAAAACCGGTGCCTACGGCTTTACCCCGTCTTGGCTTTGTGGCAGGATGCCGCCCAAACCAACCAGGAGGGTTCATGTCGCTGAAGGTCGTTGGAGCAGGAGTGGGCCGGACCGGGACCCACTCACTGAAAGACGCTCTCGAAACGGTCCTTGGCGGCCGGTGCCATCACATGGTCGAGGTGTTCGCCCATCCCGAGCAAATACCGATCTGGACCGACGCCATCGAGGGACGGCCTGTCGATTGGGGACGGTTGATGGATGGCTACGTGGCCCAGGTCGACTGGCCCGGCGCCAGCTTCTGGCCGGACCTGCTCGAAGCCAACCCGGATGCGTTGGTAATCCTTTCCGATCGCGACCCCGAAGCCTGGTACACCAGCGCCAGCAACACCATCTTTCAAGGCCTCGACCGGTCAGAGGGCGAGATCGGCCCTTGGATGGTCTCCATGAAGCGCCTGCTGGGCGACCGCTTTTGCGCTGATTTTGCCGACCGGGAGGCCATGATGGCCGCGTTTGTGCGGCACAATGACGACGTTCGTCGTCGGGTCCCCTCGGGGCAACTCCTCGAGTGGCACCCGGACGAGGGGTGGGAACCCATTTGCGCCCGGCTCGGCGTACCCGCACCGGCAGAACTCTTCCCGCACAGCAATACCACCGAAGAGTTCAGGGCCCACTTTCTCGAGCAGCAAGCCAGCGAGCCAACTACGACCGTCTGAACGGCCCCGCAGGCTCAGGGGGTTTCCCGCCGCTAGCAGCCGGCGCCGTCGCGGCGACAGGATCGGCGGGAAGTCTCCGGGGTCGTCCACGCTCGGGCGCCGGTCGCGTTGATCAGAGGAGCCTCAGCCCACCTTCTGCATGATCTGCTGTACCGCGTTGCCGAGGGAAACCCCGCTAGGCAACCTCACCAACCCACCAAGGCCATTGATCGCATTATCGATGTTGTTGAGGTGGGTTTGGATGGCAGCCACTTGACTGACAAGTGAATTGACGGTGGAGAGCAGCGTTTCGACGTTGGGGTCGATCTTGCCCAAAGTCAACTGCATTTCTCGAGTCATGAAGTCGTGGTTGAAATGATCCTCAGGTGTCCCCGCTCCCGAGGCCGCCACCGGGTCGACGGCCGACGCGGTGCCGCCTCCCTCGACGAGTTGAGCCTCTAGTACGGGGGGCTGTTGGTCCGACATTGCTGATCCTCCTGTTTGGGTGAAGAAGTGTGCATGACAATGCCGGTTCGAGCATCGTATAACAGGGCACCAGCGTTCCTCCAGACTGTCCAGCGGGACGAACGGCGTGCTCTGTCTGCTGCCGCTCCAGGCCCTACTTCCGCAGTGGCCTAGTCTCAC
Source organism: uncultured Acidimicrobiaceae bacterium (assembly GCA_963845605.1). Lineage (GTDB taxonomy): Bacteria > Actinomycetota > Acidimicrobiia > Acidimicrobiales > Palsa-688 > Fen-671. The sequence continues at coordinate 201,846 of CAWJSS010000007.1, read as the reverse complement.
TCGACAAGGCCCAGTCAGTCGACAAGGAGGAGATGGCCATGGTCAGGACCACCTCGGAAACAGGGAGGGAGCGGCTCCCGCACCTCACCGTCGCGCTCGTGACCGAGCTAGGCAGGCCGACCAGCGGCGGGTCGAACCAAGACATGGCGGAGCATGCGCTGAGGATTGACGAGCTGGCCGACGACCTTCTGGCCGCCGACGGAGAAGGCGCCGTCCTGTTCCTGGCGGGCGTGGTCACGAAGATCCTCGACGCGTTGTGTGCAAAAACGGGCGAGGACCGCGCCACGGCGTTGGAGCGGTTTGTCTTCGACCACTCGGGCTCTTCGCCCGAATAGCGCGTCTCCCGCCGCCGCTCTAGCCCTTGACGCCGCCGGAGACCACCCGGACCAGGTACCGCTGCGCAGCCACGAACATCAAGACCGACGGGATGGAGACCAGGACGGACGAGGCCAGAATTGCCCCCCAGTTCGTGGTGAACGCCCCCTCGAACGCGTACAGCCCCACGGTCACTGTGAAGCGTCCTGAACTAGTGATGAGCGATGACGCCAACAGGTAGTCCTGCCAGGCGTTGATGAACACGAACACCGACGCGGCGGCCACCGCCGGGGTCACCAATGGCCGCAGCACGTACCAGAACGTCTGGAACCGTGAACACCCATCGAGCGATGCCGCATCATCGAGCGCCATCGGGATGTTGTCGAAGAAGTTCCTCACGAGCAGGATGGCCAGGGCCATGTTGAAGGCGGCGTAGGCGATGCCGAGGGCGACCAGGTTGTTGAAGGCGTGCGCGACAGACCAGAGTAGATGCCGTCAAAGTAGTTGGCCGTCCATATCAGGCCGAGCACGGAGGTCACCGCCAGAACGTTGGCGATGTACGGCATTTCCGCTGAGACCAACACTCTGAACCGATTGGCCCCGTCGACCTGGGCGGCCTCCACAAGTTCTCTCGGTATCGACTGCAGCCCGGGCCTTACGGCGTGTTTCACCCTGAGGTCGACCTGGTGCTCCAGTGTCGCCGTGCATCCCCCTTGTTCGGTCGACTAAGCGACGCTAATGGCGCCGCTCAGCCATTTTCGTAGTGGTTGTCCGCCACCGCATGGCCCCGTGCCAGCCAGAGCCGGTGCCCGGCGTTCCTCTCGGGGTCGATATTGACCTCCGCAGATAGATAACGCATCGTGTAGCCAAGACGCCGTCTCGGGCTCTGGTTGGCATCGGCCCCGTGTTGTATGCGCCCATCGTGCAAAGAGCATTCTCCCCGCAGTAATTCGAAGGCGACAGCATCGCTGGGGTCGATATCCGAGATCTCCGTGCTGAAGGTGTTCTTGGACGAATCGACACTGTGGTACGAAGAAAAGCCGCCTTTCAGGTGCGATCCGGGGATGACTCTCATGCAGCCGTTGCCGCGGTCCACCTCGTCCAGCGCCAGCCAGACCGTGACCAGTTTGTCGTACCGGTCGAGCCTTCCAATCCAATAAGTCGAGTCCTCGTGCCACGGGGTGGCTCTCCCGATGTACGGGTCTTTTGAGATGAAGTGGCTGGACCACAGCACGATGTTCGGCCCGATAATGCATTCGACCAGGTCAAGCACGGTCGGAGCCAGCAAGTAGTCGAGCAAACGGCGGTCTTCGAAATGGGGCGTATCGAACTCGTCACCTCTTTTCTCTCCCTCCATCGCCCTGTGTTCCTGGAAGATCCCGTCCAGCGCGGCAAGGTCGACGCTGTCGAAGAGCTGGTTCCTGTACAGGAAGTAACCGCGCTCGTTGTACGAGCTCAGCTCCTCCTGGTTGAGGAGGTCGTGTTGCACAGGTCGAACCATTCACTTCTCCTATCGGCTGGCGTCCGGATGAGCGGGGACTTTAATTCCTCGATGGGCTCCCGAACCGGACCACCCCTTGATTTGTCACGTCCACCCTGCTCCGCACCTGTTCACAGTTCCAGACCAGCGGCGACTGGTTCTTGTACTGCGAATGGGGATACTTGTACTGTCTTGTCGTGACGCTACAAACCGTGCTCAGGATGAGCGAGTTCACCCTCGGCCGTCCGTATCACGCGGCGCTCTGCGTTGCCTCTCGCGACATCACCACTTCGGTCCACTCTCATCAGGATTTCTATGAGCTGTTCTTCGTCCTCCGGGGACAAGGCGAGCACAAGACACCGTTTGGTTGCGACCGTCTCGAGCCGGGAGACCTCGTATTGGTGCGGCCCGGCGATAACCACTACCTGGTGGGAGCCACGCCCGCCGGTCTGGAGTGGATCAACGTCGTAGTCCCGGTGGCGGCCTGGCGGGGGATGCTCGACTTGGCGGAGATCGGCTCGGGGAGTGATTGGGACAGGAGCCGGCTGCCTAAACGGGTTACGCTCTCGGGGGAACCGAGAGCCCAGGCAGAACTATCGTTCCGACAGGCGCTCGCCGTCTTTGCGGCCCAACCCCGACGCTTCGACCTCTTACGTTTCCTGTTAGAGGTGCTCGAGCTTCTAGCCGAGCCAACCGATTCGTCCGACAGCCTGCGCCCGGCGTGGCTCGTGGCCGCCTGCGGGGCCATGCGCTTGGAGGAGAACCTTCAAGGCGGAGTGCGCAAGCTGGCTCAGCTGGCCGGGGTCAGCCCTGGTCACCTATGTCACAGCATGCGCCGGTATTACGGTACTACGGCCACCACATTTGTGGCTGACCTCCGGGTTCGGCACGCCGAGATGTTGCTTGCCACCACGTCTGTGAGCGTTACTGATATTGCGAGGCGGTCCGGTTTCGCCAGCCTTTCGTACTTCACTAAGTCCTTCCATGCCACTCAGGGCGTGTCGCCCCGAGAATTCCGGCAACAGACGCGCCGAGCGGTGCTTCCCTAACCGTCCTCACCCGACCGGCCCTTGGTGGCGTTCCCTGAAGACGCGAGTGATCTCGTCGCATTCGGGCCACCGGATTGGCTCGCCGCTGGTGTCAAACACCCCCGTTCCGTCCCCCGCCTTCGCGATAGCGGCTGCTTCAAGTCCCGCGGCCGAGAACGCGTCTATTGCACGGGTAGACGTAGAGGGGTCGAAGGCGGCGAGCAGCGTCCCGGACGCCAATGTGGCCCAGGGGTCGGCCGAGGCCGCCTGGCACAGCGCTATGGCCGGCTCCCACCACAGCACCCGGTCCCGGTCCACCTCGAGACGAGCACCCGAGGCGGCAGCCATCTCGTGCAGGCCGGCCGCCAGGCCACCCTCGGTCGGGTCGTGCATGGCGGTGGTCCCCAACCGGCCGGCGAGCAAGGCGGCGGCCACTACGGAAATGCCCGGGCTCCGAAGGGCTCCCTCTGCCGCCCTTAGGTGGTCGCTATCCACAGCGTCCAAAAGAGGGCAGCCCTCCGCCGCCAACACCGCCGCCCCTTCCACCGGGGCGCGGCCCACCTGGATGACCACGTCGCCCTTCTGCACCCCGCCGGTTTTGACGACCCGCCCTTCGTGGGCCAACCCGAGCATCTGGCCAATCACGACAGGCTGGTTGACGGCGGCCGTTATTTCGGTATGGCCCCCCACCAGGGCGATACCGCCCTCAGTCAAGCTTGTCCGGAGCTCGGCGAAAAGCGACTCGACCGCTTCCTCCGTTAGTGCCCGGCGGCAGCAGCACGGCAACCAAGAACCAGCGCGGTGTGGCTCCACTGACGGCTACATCGTTGGCATTTACGGTGACGGCCAGATGGCCGATGCCCCGGCCGGTCAGCGTTATGGGATCGGTGGCGACGACGAGCACGCCGCCGGGAACCTCAATGGCGCCAGCGTCCTCGCCGAGGGCGGGACCGAGCAGGACCTCCGGCGGGACCGGCCCGAAATCGGCGAGGAGACGAGAGATCAGACTGGCGGGAAGTTTGCCGGTAGGAAGTGGCACGCCTTCAGCATCTCGCAAACCCCGGGGGCTTTCCCGATCGTGGACCGGCACCTCAGCATCAGCGCCATTGACGTCGGGCACCATAGGGTGTTACCGACAAGCGGACACGAACTCCTGAACAAGGAATTCCGCTCAGGGAGAGACCAATCAGTTGTCAATCGGAAACCAGATTTCGCCGGAACTGCAGCACGGACTTACGTCAGGAAGTACTTGTCCTCTACCTGGCTACGTCCTCGCTCAGGAGCAACGTCATCTCTTGGAGCAGGTACGACGGTTCTTGCGGCGACGAACCAGACACGGGCGAGGAGTTCGAGCCGCCGTACCATACCGGGCTCGACGCGCTTCGAGATGGTTGGAGGCTGTTCGCCGCCTCACCCTTGCAACCGGCGTACCCGGGCACCGAGTACCTAACTTCACACCATAAGTTCGAATTTTTCTTCGAGCGGCTGGTCCCGGCGTCACGAGGCGAGGTCGGTGCCGGCAGGGCGGCACCACCGCTGGTTGTTCATGCGGCGAACGGAGGGGGCACACCGGGCGCTGTTCCAGCCGGACGGGACAACCTGCTGAGCACAGAGCAAATGGCCGAGTTCGTAGCCAGAGGCGTGCTGATATTCGAGGCCCTCGTACCCGACGAGGTCAATGCCGTCGCGGCCGAGGAGCTGGGCGACGAGAGCAGCACCCTTCGGCACCGGTACCCCACGGGGTCGGCCATGGAGGAGTGCTTCACCGGCTTTCCAGGCGTCTCCGGGGCCGTGGGCTTGCCGGCCGTGCAAGGCATCATCAGGAGCCTGGTGGGGCCGGGGCCGGCGTACGATCACCACGCCATCCACGGCCGTCCGCCCGGCGAGCCGTCCCAGCAATTACACGCCGACGCCATAATCGACCTGCGGGCCGCGTTCGACATCCAGCTCATGTACTACCCCGAGGCCGTCACGCCCGACGCAGGTGGCACTTTGCTCGTGCCCGGGAGCCACTTCCGGCGGGTAAACGAGCGGGACATCGGGCGCTACCAGAATCTGGCCGGACAGATTGGGCTGTCTTGCCCGGCCGGTACTGTCGTCGTCGTGCACCACGGCATATGGCACTGTGGCCGGCGCAACCGCACCAACAAAACGAGGTATATGTTCAAGCTCCGGTTAGGTGCCCGCGCCAACCAAGTACGCCTCTGGGACACCTCGGACCTGCTGGACGAGGCCGTCCAGGGGCGTGTCGCCAGGGTGCTTGGTAAGCAAGAACCGTGGTATGAGGCGCCGACTGGTCGCCTGGAGGAACTCCAGAGGGCCGCTCTCTGGCGGAGGCTCACCGGTGACCCGGAGTTCGAAGTCGAGTTCTGGTTGGGCCGCCTGGAAAACCAACGCCAGCCCAGGCTGGCGGACCTCGCACCCAGCTCGCGCCGCTGAAGAGCGAGCCGTCTAGTGAGGCTTAGGGCCCGCCACGGCGAAGGGCGGAGCCGCAGCCACCGCCCGCCGGCTCGGAACTACCGCCTGAGTTCCCGGAGAGCCTGCTCATGAGTGATCTCACCGGAAGCGAGGGCCTCTAACACGCTCATCCGGTTGTCGGAGCGGCCACCTGCGGACGTCAACGGGTCCTTCTGACCCCTTCCCCGCCCACCCGGTCCCTCCGCCCTAACGTCTGTGCTGAGGGCGTCCACGATCTCGTCCAAACGAGAGCGGGCGGTGTTGTACGAGACTCCCAGCTCGGCCGCCAGTCGCTGAAGGTTGTTGCGGGCGCCGAGTAGCAGCCCGACAAAATCAAGTTGATCGGGAGAGAGCTTCCCCATCCAGCCCAGGCCAAACTCGCCCTCGATCGTCACCTCGCTTGACGGGCACCACAACCGCGTAACGACCAGTTCTTCACCGCTAGCGGGGTCCCTGGTGAGGAGGCGGTTCACCGGCCGGTCGTGCCTTCGTCACCGTCGCCCAGATGGTCCGGGACCTCGCCTTGGGGCTCGTGCATTGCACCCGGCGACCGTCTCGTCACGAAAAACTTGACGTCTTCGGCTTCCACTCCTTCTTCTGCGGCCTCGATTATGGTCACGGGCTCGAGGTCGGGGAACTCGGACCGAAGAGCCGCCGCGAAGTCGGGGTTGACCCCGGCCTCGTGCAGCTCCACCAATTGGGCCACGTCCAGCGGGCCAAAGACCGACATCATCGCCGCGGCATAATCTGGCTCCACCCCGGCCTCGTGCAGCTCGACCAGTGGGGCCACATCCATCTCGCTGAAGAAGACAACCATAGACGCCGCATAATCGGCTTCCATTCCGCCCTCGTGGCACTCGAGCAACTGATCGAGCCTAATTTCGGGGAAGAGATCGCTTAGTTCTTCTATATAGCCCCTAGGCACGCCGGCGGTCTTTAGCTCGACCAGAATCCTCGAAGCTCAGAGCCGGGCGGCTCGTGGTGCCGGCAAAATCAGGACCAGACGTCCGATGAGGCCGGGCTGAACGAGGCGGTCGGGGTGGGCGTGGGGGCCGCGGCGGACGAGGGGGACCGGGCGGCCCAGGGGCCGCCACGCCTGCGCCGAAGCGCATCCCCAGGTTCCGAGAGAGGAGGTCCCCTAGGAAGGCTCCCAGGTCCGAGCCTGGTCCAGGCGGTGGTGGCCCGGGCGAGTCAACCGCGTCGAGCAGCTCGGCCGCCTGTTCCACTGTGACCGCCCCCGCAGCCACCATGCCCAGGATGGCTTCTCGCTCCTCGTTCGCCATTACTGACATTAATACTGTCGATTACTGCCATCGTCAATAGCAAATATTGTGAGGCACGGCGGAGCGATGATACCGAGCAGTCAAAGAGACGATCAGGCTGGCACGACGTAGGGGAACTGGTTAGCCCGTTGCTGTTTGGCCACTGCCGGCCGAAGCCCGGACGGCACGGCCATGTTGGTGACCAGCGACAGCATGGCCTCGGGCGCATTGTCGGCCAGTGTCCGGCCGTTGGCGGGTGGCGAAACCGCCCTCTTAGTGCTGTGCGGGCAGGTCGGAGTTGAAAATGTCGTACAGGATTTTGGTAGTACCATCCGGGCGGGTCTCGTGCACCACTATGTACTTGCCGGTGTCAGTGACCAACGGCGCCCCCGGCGGCTCGATGCCTAACCGGAACCGCCCGTATTCAATGGTGACGGCCCCCTCGTCCCGGGTCTCGATCGTCTCGAGGTCCAGCGAACGCGCTCCCACGTCGAGAAGCATTTGCATGGCCGCTTGAATAGCTGGCCGGCCCTCACACACGGGCATATTCGGTGCCAGGAACTTTGCGTCCTCGTGGTACAAGTTGCCTAACGCGGAGGCGTCCTGGTTTTTCATTCCGTCGTGGAACGCCTGGGCGACGGCCTCCACGTCGACTGTCGAAGCAGCCATCCGTTTCCCCTCTCCGGACGTTCCGCCCTCGTGAGGCGGGACCAAACCAAACGTAGTCACGCCGAACGCACCTAGCAACAGTGTTGGAGCGCTGCAGTCGCCTACCTTGACGGGGTGACGACAGCATCAACCCACCAAACGGTCCTCCTGCGCAAGGGAGTCGAAGATCGAGGAACCGCTTGGCGTACTGCTGGGCTTCCTGGATGCTCACTGGTCCCTCGGCACCGGCGACCCCTCGGGGGCGGCGTCGTTCGGCGAGGCGGACCTGAGGCTGGCGAACCGGGGCGGTGCGCGGATATCGAGGGCCGAGATCGCGGATGTCCTGCAGCGCCGCCACTCGCATCGAGCGAGCCCTCCGGGCCATTGCGCCGGACGCCTCGCTGGCCCGGGGGGCAAGGTCGGTGCCATGGGGGGTATTGAGGCAACTGTTTGACGCGTTTGCCGACATCCGTGGGGTCGGCCTAGCCAAGATGACCAAAGCGCTGTACCCGAAGTGGCCAGCGCTGGTACCCATGCTCGATAGCGTCGTCCAGAGTTATCTGGTGGACGATGACCCGGGGCCTCAGTCTCCCTTCGGAGCCCGAGCGCTAGAGCTGGTGCGCAGCTACAAACGCGACATGGACAAGAACCGGGTATCGATACGGGCACTTCGCCAGGAGCTCGCCATGCGCGATTACGTGGTTACCGAGGTGAGGATCCTGGACCTGCTGATCTGGTCGGTCAAGACGAAAACCTGACCGGCCCCTGCGTTTTCGAGTGGCATCGACGCAGTCGTATTTCTCGACGCCATTTGCTGACAGCTCGGGGCCTCGAAAGCGCGCCGCACCAGGGTTGCCGAGCAAGTCCGGGGCTGGTCGAGCAAAAGTCGTTACTGACGCGGCAGGCGGGACCTTCGTCTGGTGCATCTTTCGACGCCTGCGCCGCGTCTGTAGCGGGTTCTAGCTGGTTTTCGGCTAATAGTGCACCAGACGCGGCCCTGCTCCCAGTGTCATCCCCTTCGGCGACCACGATGCTTTGGCGGCGGGAGCGGATAGAAAGGATCCAGTGAACACCCGCCGCCACGTGCCGTCAATAGTCTCCCTTGCCCCCCTCGTGAACGGGGGCCGCCAGCGAGTAATTGCGTCCACGCAAGGTTTGTTCTCGCACGGAGACTACCCATTGGCGCGAACGCTGGCTTACCGGGGCGACGCTGGCTTGTTTGGCCCTGGTTCGGCGACGTGGACCATCGTCGGTGACACCTCGGTTTTCGTCGGCGCCATCCGCGCTTTGTTGCTCCAGGCCGCTCACCCCGAAGTAGCGGCAGGAGTCTTCGAGCACTCGCGGTACCACCAGGACCCGCTCGGGCGGCTCACCCGAACGGAGTCGTACGTGACAGCGACGTCTTTCGGGGCCATGCCCGAGGTCGAAGCTGCGGTGGCGAGAGTCCGCCGGCGGCACGGCCCCATCCATGGCTTTTCGCACCGGGGGCTACCTTATGATGCCTCGGACCCGGGGCTCGACGCGTGGGTCCACAACTCGCTGACGGATTCCTTCCTTACGGCCTTCAAGATCTACGGGTCGCAGCCGTGCTCCGACGCTCTCGCCGACCGTTACGTGGCCGAGCAAGTGCGAGTCGGCCGGCTGCTCGGTGCCGACCCGTTGCCCGAAACGGCGATCGCATTGGGAAATTGGCTGACTTCGCACCCCGATCTCGCGCCATCGCCTGGTTCGGCCGAGGCGGTTAGCTTTCTGCGCCGGCCACCGCTCCCATTAGGAGCACGCTCGGTTTACGCGCTCCTTTTCAGGGCGGCAGTAGCAACTCTCCCGGAGCCGGTGCTGGAGGCTATCGGCGTCCGGTGGCGTCGGGGTGATGTGGAGATCGGGCGCTTCGCCGTCAGGATGCTGCGGGGAGCGCTCGGCGCATCCGCCGACTGGGACCTGGCATTGCGGCGGACAGGGGCCACGCCGCCTCCGGGGGTTCATTTCCGCCAACCAATGCGGTCGGCGCTGGTGGCCCTGGACGAAAGGCCGGACGTAATGCCGGCAAAGTGATTTCAGTGCCGAAGCCCGGGCCTCCAACCCCGTACCTGCCCGCCTTACCGTACTTCAGGACCTAGCCGTCAGCCGTAGAAGTCCCGGTGCACCGCCTCCAGCTGCTCACGCAGCTCCGCCACGGCCGCCCTCAGCTCGGCTACATCACCTCGCAGCCCAGCTACCTCTGTGGCTAAGTTGTCGGTGCTACGGCCTACCGGAGCCACCTCCGTAACCGAGGCGGGCATGGGCGCCGAGGCATCAGTCAGTAGCTGCACCCAGCGTTCCTCTTTTTGGCCGGGCCGTCGCGGCAGCCGCATCACCATCGGTTCGGGCAACCCGCTCAGCCGCTCGAGCTCGGCGTCCACTTGGGCGATGCTGTCGAAATCACACATTCGCTCGGTGCGGGAACGCAGTTCGCCGGCCGTCTGGGGCCCCTGAGCAGCAGCACGCCGACCAGGGCGAGCTGCTGTTCCGTGATGGCGAGCTGCTCGCCGAAGAGCTGCTGATATCGGGTGACGCTTCGCCCGTGCGACGGGTAGACGAAGCTCACCAGCCCCGCCGCCTTTAGCGACACCAACGCGTTGTCGACGGTCAGTTCGTCGAATTCCACCACAGGGTCCCGGTTGGAGGACTGGTTGCAGGCGAGTAGAAGCGCGTTCAACGTCAGCGGGTATTGCTGCGGCGTCGTCAACTGTTTTTCGATGAGGCTTCCGATTATGCGCGCTTGTTCCTGGCTCAGCTGCACCGAGCGAGCCTACTCGGGCGTCACGTCACGGCACGCGCTGGCGGCTGTGAGAGCGATACCCGCCGACCCGTCTTGCGCCCGCTCGGTCAAATGTTCGCTATTCCAGCGGCCGCTACCATTGGCGGGCTTTGGGTTTATGGTGCCGAACCCCTCAGCGAGGGCGGGGCGGCGATGACGCCGTCTGCTGCCGAATGGCAATAAATGCGCCTGACGAAACGAGGATTAGATCGACGACGGTGTCCAGCGGGATGGCGGTGCTGTCGATGACCAGGTGGTAGTGGAGTGAGGCCGCCGGGTCGGCCCCGTAGAGTCGGCGTACATAGGACGTGCGAGCTTTATCAGCCGCCTGCATGCGCGCCCTGGCCTCGTCGATGCCGACGCCCTCAACTGAGGCGCCCTGCGCCAACCGGAGATGGGGAGGGCCGTCGAGACGAACGTGAAAGCCGCGGTCTCGACCGAGCACAATGGCGGCCGCCCGGCCCAGGACGACTCCTCCACCGCCGGCGGCCAACGCCAGCACGTCTTCTTCGGCGGCGTGGCGGATTTCGTCGTCGTGCTGAAAGTGTGTTGGTGGGGACAATGTCGGGCCGGCGGGCATGGCGTGGCTAAGCGAGCCCAGCAGGCGGTGAACTGGCGTGGTGCCCGCCTCCTCGGCGGAGAGCGCTTCGCTCTGACCAGACGGCGCCACCAGGTCTGCCGGCCGGCCGGTAGCGCGATCAATGAACGGTACGCCGAGGCGCTCGGCGACCGCTGGGGCGACGACACTGCCCCCGGCGCCGTAGGCGGCCGAAATAGTGATGAGCCGAGGCCTGGGTGCCTCTCCGGGCCAGCGCGCCGCGCTGTCGTCGGTCACGGGGTGCGGTCCTGTCCGCTCACGCCGGTACCGCCGTGGCGTCACTGGCGGCATCGGCGGGGCTCAACTTTGGGGCACCCGAGGGCAACACGGCCGCGCTCACAATGGCAGCGACGATGAATATGCCGAGTACCACTGTGAACGACACCATATAACTGTGCACGGCCGCCTGCGCTTGGGCCTCTGGACTGTGGCCATGGGCGAGCAGGTAACTGGCCACGGCGCTGGCGGCGATCGTGTTGAGCAGGGCGGTGCCGATGGACCCACCTACCTGTTGGCTGGTGTTGACCATGGCCGAGGCCACCCCGGCGTCCTCCCGACCGGCGCCAAATGTGGCCGTGTTGAACGCGCACCCGAACACGAGCCCCAAGCCCAAACCGACCAGAAGGAGGCCGGGCAGGAGGCCGCTCGCATAGCTGGTGTGCAATCCCAACTCACGCAACAGGGCGACGCCGCCGGCGGCCACGAGCATCCCGAGAGGGACCAAAGGGCGGGGGCCGATCTTTGGCAGTAGCAACGCAGTGGACACCGTCGAAGCGACCATGACCATGCCGATCGTCGGGAGGAAGGCCAGTCCTGACTTGACTGGCGAAAAGTGAAGGGTCAACTGCAGGTAGTACGTCAGGAACAAGAAAATGCCGAACAGGCCAATGGCCGTAAGCCCAATGGCCAGGTACGAGCCGCCCCGGTAGCGGTTCAGTACGACGCGCAACGGCAACAATGGGTGCTCTACTCGGCGCTCGAGCAACACGAACCCCGCCAATAGGGCGACCCCCACTGCGATCAGTGCGATGGTCAGTGGCGCTCCCCAGCCGTTGGTGGCCGCTTCCGACATGCCGTACACAAACGAGACCAACCCGGCTACCGCCAGGACCGAACCCGGGACATCGAGGCGCACATCAGGGTCGCGCGGTTGATTGACGAGTAGCCGCAACGCTCCGATCAGCGCCACCCCGGCCAGCACGACGTTGACGTAAAGGCACCATCGCCAGCTCAAGTATTCCGTCAGCACACCGCCAAGGAGTAACCCCACGGCCCCACCCGAACCGGCGATGGCGCCGTACACGCCGAACGCCTTGCCTCGCTCCGATGGCTCGACGAACGTTGTGGTCAGGATGGACAGAGCCGACGGCGCCAACAGGGCGCCAAAGGCGCCCTGAGTGCCCCGAGCAATGACCAACATGGCGAAACTGGTTGACGCCCCTCCCAAAGCAGAGGCGCCGGCGAAGCCGACCAGGCCGATGAGAAAGGTCCGGCGCCGCCCTACAAGGTCGGAGAGACGCCCGGCCAGTAGCAGCAGTCCCCCGAACGCGAGTGAATAGGCGGTAACGACCCACTGCCGGTCGGCGTTGGAGAAGCCGAGGTCCTGCTGAGCGGACGGCAGGGCGATGTTGACGATGGTGGCATCGAGGACCACCATCAGCTGGGCCAGGCCGGCCACGGCCAGGATCCACCACCGTTTGTTGGACGCCTCCTCGGCGCCAGGCTGGGACCGGACGGCGGGTGCCGTTGCGACCTGTTCAGACACGAGCCCACCTCGGGTGGACTACGGCCGCGCTGCGAGCGGCCCTCGGCTGGGTGGCAGGCGCGGCCGCACGGGCCAAACGGCCTAAACGACCCGCTAGCTCACGGGCTTGCTGAAAGCGCCGCTCGTCGGTGAGCGAGAAGCGCCGACCGAGGCAACCGAATAGCCTCGCTTCAACCTCCACCCATCACCACCTTGCGACGAGCCGAACGGCACTGACCGTACCACACCCGCTCCTATGAGCAAGCTGACGACAAGGCGAGCACCACGAAACCCGCTCACCGGAGGTCCGAAGACACGACCCCCCCGAAGGAGATGTTTTTGTTCTGCACCAGTTCGAGCAGCCTGGTGGAGAGGCCCTCGCGACCGATCCCGCTCTGCTTGAAGCCGCCAAACGGCGCCACCTCGGCGCGGGTACTGGCCGGTGCCCCTGATGACAACTTGGCCGGTGTCGAGGGCCATGGCCACCGCCCTAGCCCGGCTGACGTCGCGCCAGAACACCGAGCCCGAGAGCCCGTAGCGACTGGCGTTCGCCGTGGCCACCGCCTCGGCCGTACCCTCGACCGGGATCACCGACAGCGCCGGGCCGAAGACCTCGACGTCGCTGGCGACCGGCATAGCCCTCGTAATATCGGCGACGAGCGCTGGAACGAACCTCCGCCACCTTGCTCACTTAGTCGAGCGACGTGGCCTCGAAAGTGCGCACCTGATCGTCCAGTGGCACGACCACGGCCATATTGGGATGCGTGTGTTCTTTCGCCAGCATCTTTATGGCCGTTCCGTAAATCAGGAACTCGACTACGTGGTGAGCGAAATAAACGGGGCGGTCGATAACCTTGGCGTCCACGAGGCCCGTCCCGCCAGCCTGGGTGATATGGCTCTGCAGTTCTTCCATCGCCGCTTCCCTGGCCTGGTAAAGGGTTTCCGTATAGTTGGTCAGCTCGACATTTTGCGTTGACTGGCCGATCGCCGCCCCCAGTGTCCGCCGGGGCGCATGCACATACGACGCGCCGGCCACGAGGTCGAGCGGGCACCATCCAGAGGAGTTGAGGACGACGAAATCACGTGCGGAAAGGTCGCATAAGAACGGGCTGCGGTAGTGGACATTGAAATGACTACTGCCTGTTTCGTCGGCAAACGGGCGTACCGCTGTCCCGGTTACCACCACTGTATAACGGTGATAGGAAAGCTGTGTTTCCACCTCGACCCCGAGGACGCCCACCGCCCCAGCCGAGTGCGCCTGCGACCGGACCGATTCTTTCGCCTCCGCCAGGGCGCGCTGGAAGGCGTCGTGAGCGTCAATAATCGGCCCGGTGGACCAGTTCCAGACCCCCGTCAATATAGAAATACAGCCGATACCGAACACCACCTGGACCGGCTCCAGGCCCACCGAATGAAGCAGGAGTATCCCGTCCAGGGACAAGTCCGAGGTCGTCCCGCCCTCGCCAGTTGCCGGCTGGCTCTCGCCCGCGGCTAAAGCCCGTCCGAGCTCACCCAGGTCGGCCTCTTTATGTTCCGCCCCTCCCAGCGGTACCGCGCCGACGCTCATAAAGCGAGGCTGACCGTAGGGACCGGAGGGGTAACAGGCATGGGCCGAGCGGGCGCGGCGCACGAGAGAGCCCAAGAGCGAGCAAGTGATGTATGTGTTGTGGTAGCGCTCTATTTCACGGACTTGCATTTGCACGTCGTACAACGAGCTGTCTGTAGACATCTGTCGCGCCGCTTCGATGGCGCCGGAACGAGCCAACTTGTGGGCGTCCTGCAACGGGGAGATCACGTACCCAGTGCCGCAGCGGCCAGAACCGTAGTACTCCATGTAGCAACCCTCGGCCATTACGGCCGTGCACCGGCTATAAGCCACTGAGCTGGGCACAAAACCCATCTCGACCAGCTTGGCCAACTTGTGCCCGGCTATCTGAGTGGACCACAGTTGCTGAGGCGCGGCCCCGTTGGCCACCCGAACCGCCGTCCCATAAAGATGCATCTCGCAACTGTTTTCGTTGGTCGGGTGGCTAATGTCCGTCTTGACCCCGACCACCCCGTGCCCCCCAAGACTGGCAGCCTCGTTTAGCATCCGGCTGAGAGCGGTCCGATGAGCCTCCATCCAGGCGTTGTCCAGATCCCGGACCTGCCCCACCCAGCCCTGGTTGTGCGGGCCCGTCTCGTAACAGGAACACGGGTAGTAATACCCGGCGTCATATGAATAATTCGACCAATTGGAGATTTGGCCGCAATAATAGCCCTGGACCAATCCCAGCGGCTCCACCCCCATCGCCAAGCACGCGGCGAAGTCGGGGATAGTGAGACCCGAATCGAAGGCGTGCGGCTGGCCGGGAACGACGGCGTTCAATTGTCGAAGGTGATGATAGTGGTCGGCCGAGGTGGGGTGACCCCTTCGGAACCGGCTCGTCGGGCGACTGCCGTCCCGATCGACAGAAACTCGATCGTGTGCTCACCCCACTGGTGGCTTTTTTCTTCCAGCCTCATCCCGACCACACCCGTGGCGGCAAGGTTGTTGGCTTCATCCTGCATGCGCTTCATCGCCAACTCGCGGGCGTCGTACATCGCTTGGGTGAAGTTCTCGAGCTCCTTGTTCTGGCCGATCTGGCCCAAGGCTTGACCAACCCCCCGGTGGGCGATGTGGTAGACACAGGTCCCCATGACCAGCGCTTGGGGCATATAACCGGTCTGCGCCAGGGTCCAAAAATCTTGGCCACTAAGGTCGCTGGTGAAGGGCTTGCCCAATTTGTTCCGGTAGGAATTGCCATCTTCGGCCTTAACGGCGGTGCCGACGGCAATGAACTCCGCCGAATCGTGGCCCCATTCGTAGAAATTGACGTCAAGACGGACGCCGACGACCCCGTCAGCGCCGAGCTGGTCAGCCTCTTCCTCCATCCGGTTCATAGCCAGCTCGCGAGCGTTGTACATTGCCGCCGTGAGCTTGGTCAGCTCCTGCGATGAACCCCAATTGCCTTTTTGTAGCCCGATATGGTAAATCGAGCTGCCCATTACCAGGCCCAGCGGGTGAAAACCGACCTGCTTTACCAGTAAAAACTCGTTGACCGACAAGTCACTGGTGAATAGGCCGTGCTCCAGCTCTTGGAGCCGGGCAGCGGCGTCCTTCGGCAGATCCGAAGGGATACTGCTCATACGGTTCCTCCGATTATTACATTCTGAAGAGCAGCCTGAGCGCTTTGGTTGATCACAGCTTCTTGTTGCAAAGCAGACAAAAGGCGGTTCAACCACTGTTCCACCGGCAGCTGCTCGTTGCGGATGCGGATGCCCCCGGAACTACGTCCTACGCTGCAGCGGACAGAAGGCCCGTCCATCAGCGCCTGGAAATCGTCCTGGTCGAGGTGGACCGTAATGGTCCTAACGTCCTCAGTAGGGCGGTGCAATAAGCCTGCAGTGCCATGGACGACCTCGACGCGGTCCCCCAAAGACTCTTGCAGGTTTTTACCGAGCACTCGCAGCATCATTTTGACGTCTTTGTTATTTGCAAGGAGAGCGGCCACGGCCATCTGCATGTCCACCGGCCCGCCGGCGTCAGCGGGCTCAATCTCACTCATTGGGCCGGCTCGGTGCCTGCTGGCGGCTCAGCGGCAGGCGTTGACGAACCCGTGCCGAGGGCAGCGGGTGACGGGACCGCGGCGATACTTGCCTGGGCTTTGAGAGCAGCCAGTTCGTTTTCGACCTGAGCGCTCGAGCCCAGTGCGTTCAGTTGCTTGGCGATATCGTCGCCCTGGTCAGCCCCGACATCTTCGAGCACGCCAGACTGCAGCAGCTCATCGAGCGCACCGGCGTGGGCCTGGGTGGCGGCAATCTTGTCCTTGGCCCGCTGGAGGGCAGCGCCGGAGTCATTGAAGGTCCCCGAGATCCCGGCGATCTGATCGTTGACAGCGGAAGACGCTTGAGCGGCGCTGTACTGCGCTTTCAGCGTTTCCTTCTGAGAGCGGAACTCGTTGACCCGAGCCTGTAGTGCGCTGAGAGTCTCGGTCATTTTCTGCTGCTGGTCCACTAACTGCTGGTGCTGCGGCTCGAGCGCCGCGACCTGCTCCTGAGCAGCCGCTTTCCGGCCGAGGGCCTCACGGGCCAGGTCCTCGCGGCCCACTTGGACGGCTTGCGCCGCCTGCTGGTTGAGATGGTCGATCGTGTGGCTGAGCTGGTCTTCTTGCAGTTCGAGCTGCTTGCGGGCGGCGGCGATCTGCACAAGGGCGGCGCGGACCTTGGTGATCTGCTCGAGCATTTGCTCGTAACTGAGGTCGAGCATCTCGCTCGGGTTCTCCGCCTTGTCCAGCGCCCGGTTGGCTTTCGCTTCGACAATGTCGTGAGCACGCTTGAAAAAACTCATGTGGTCTCCCAGTGGGGAAGTGAGCGCCCCCCATGCTACCCAGCAACCCGCACTTAGGCCTTTGACGTGTTGGGCGCGCAGTCGCCGGGCCGTCGGAGCGGGTTCCCCCACCCCGGACGGCCACCTCTTTGGAGAACAGATGGGTTGCAGAGACTAACGGAGGTCGAAACGGTCGAGGTCCATGACCTTGGCCCATGCCGACACGAAGTCTTCGACAAACTTCCTCTAGCCCGTCCGACGCGGCGTAGACCTCCGCCACGGCGCGGAGTTGGGAGTTCGAACCGAATACGAGGTCGACTGCCGTCCCCGTCCACTTGACGTCGCCTGACTGGCGGTCGCGACCTTCGAATACGTGCTCGGCAGACGAGACGCGCCACTCGGTACCCATGTCGAGCAGGTTTACGAAGAAGTCGTTGGTCAGTGTCCCCGGCCGCTGGGTGAGAACACCGTGCCCCGAACGGCCGGCGTTCGTATTGAGCACGCGCAGCCCGCCGACGAGCACTGTCATCTCGGGGGCGGTCAATCCCAGCAAGCTGGCGCGGTCGACGAGCAGCTCCTCCGGCCGGCCCTTGTCTCCGGGCCGGAAGTAGTTCCGGAACCCGTCAGCCGTTGGTTCGAGCACCGCGAACGTGGCCTCGTCGGTCTGGTCTTGGGACGCGTCTGTGCGTCCGGGAGAGAAGGGGACCTGGACGTCGTGCCCAGCGTTTTGGGCCGCCTGCTCGACGGCGGCGCACCCGGCCAGGACAATGAGGTCAGCAAGGGAAACCCTTTTGCGGTCGGTCTGGGCACCGTTGAAATCAGCCTGGATACCCTCGAGTACCTGGAGCACGGTCGCCAACTCGGCCGGGTTGTTGACTTCCCAGTCCTTCTGCGGAGAGAGACGGATGCGGGCACCGTTGGCCCCACCTCGCTTGTCGCTGTCCCGGAAGGTCGAGGCCGAGGCCCAGGCCGTAGCGACCAACTGCGGAACTGACAGACCCGACGCCAAGATCTTGTTCTTCAGGCTGGCGATGTCCTGCTCGCTGACTGGCGGGTGGTCGACCGGGGGGACGGGGTCCTGCCAGATTAATTGCTCCTGAGCCACCTCGGGGCCGAGATAGCGCGAGACCGGCCCCATATCGCGGTGAGTGAGCTTGTACCACGCCCGGGCGAAGGCGTCGGCGAACTGGTCCGGGTTTTCGTAATAACGCCGTGAGATCAGCTCGTAGGTCGGGTCAAACCTGAGCGAAAGATCGGTCGTAAGCATCATCGGGGCGTGCCGCTTCGACGGGTCGTGGGGGTCAGGCACGGTATTGTCCGCGGCCCGGTCGGTGGGACGCCACTGATGCGCGCCCGCCGGGCTCTTGGTCAGCTCCCAGTCGTAGCCAAAGAGGACCTCGAAGAAACCGTTGTCCCACTTCGTCGGGTTGGTTGTCCAGATGACCTCCAAGCCGCTGGTGATGGTGTCGTTGCCCTTGCCCTTGCCGAAGGTGTTCTTCCACCCAAGACCTTGCTCCTCGAGGGGGGCGCCTTCGGGTTCGCGCCCGACGTACTGCGCCGCATCTGCGGCACCGTGAGTCTTGCCGAAGGTGTGCCCGCCTGCGATGAGGGCGACTGTCTCTTCGTCGTTCATGGCCATACGCGCGAACGTCTCCCTGATGTCCCGGGCGGCGGCTACGGGGTCAGGATTGCCGTTCGGGCCCTCAGGGTTGACGTAGATCAAACCCATTTGCACTGCGCCGAATGGGTTCGCCAGCTGACGGTCACCGCTGTAGCGCTCGTCGCCGAGCCAGGTGTCCTCGGGCCCCCAGTAGACGTCTTCTTCGGGCTCCCAGACGTCCTCGCGGCCGCCGCCGAAACCAAAGGTCTTGAAGCCCATCGACTCCAGGGCACAGTTACCGGCCAGGATCAGCAGGTCGGCCCACGAGATTTTCCGGCCGTACTTCTGCTTGACGGGCCAAAGCAGGCGCCGGGCCTTGTCGAGACTGGCGTTGTCGGGCCAACTATTGAGAGGGGCGAAGCGCTGGGTGCCCGACCCCGCACCGCCCCGGCCGTCGTGGATGCGGTAGGTTCCCGCGCTGTGCCACGCCATGCGGATCATTAGCGGCCCGTAGTGGCCGAAATCTGCCGGCCACCAATCTTGCGAGGTAGTCAGGGCGCTTACGATGTCAGCCTTTATGGCCGGCAGGTCGAGGGTCTGGAACTCGGCGGCGTAATTGAAATCCTTGCCCATCGGGTCGATCAACGGTGAGTTCTTCCCGAGCGCCCTCAGGTTCAGTGTGTTGGGCCACCAGTGTAGGTTCGCTACCGAACCAGTAGCGACGTGGGGGTCGTTCAGCACTGGGCACCTCGCGGACGGTGCTGCCTCCTCTGACATGGTGGCGGTGGCGCCAGTGTCTTCGTTGCTCATGGTGCTCCTTTTCTGTTCATGGTTTGGTCCTGCCACTCTTCTCGCCCCGCCGCCGTGCGCCTTGCTGGCAGGCGGGGCAGTAACCCCAGTAGACAACCTCGGCTTCGTCGATGATGAACCCGTGGTCCTCGGCGGCCTGCAGGCATGGCCTATGCCCTACCGCGCAATCTACGTTTGCCGTGCGGCCACAGGTCCGGCAAACGACGTGGTGGTGATTGTCATCGACCCGGTCTTCGTAGCGGGCCGGCGAACGCGCCGGCTGGACACGCCGGATGAGGCCATTGTCGGCCAAAATGCCCAGGGCGTCGTACACCGCTTGACGCGACACAGCTCCTATATCAGCCCGAACGACCTGTTCGATCTCGTCCGCCGTGCCGTGCGGCCGAGCGGCCACCGCCCGCAAGACGGCCAGACGCTGAGCCGTTACCTGAACACCGTGCTGGCGAAGGAGGTCGGCCGGGACAGAGGGTACTTCCCTGAGCACAAGTTAGACTCTTACTCTAATTCTGGACTCTGTCAAGTTTCGCCGGCCTACCGGTGAAGCGAACCCCCTGCCGCCCCACAGTGGCGACGGCGTAGGCCCGCTCGACACTACCTGGCCACACGTGTTCGGGCGACCTCATCACCTGAGATCTCCTGAGGTCGACGCCCAGAAAGCGAAATTGCCGCCGGAGCCATGAATATGGCGAAATACGACGGTCCTGCAGAGTGCTTTGGTCAAGTCGTGGTGGGTCCCAACAGGATGCGGGATTGGAGGGGTGCGAGGGGGCGTCGAACGTACACGCGTCGACCGGCTGGTCGCCCCGGTCGAGGAGACTGGTAAACCGGCCGGTCGGCTGGCGCTCGCCTGTTGGACACCTCCAGGACAACCAGTTCGCCGCCACCAACGAAAGTAAACTGGCCCAAGGTGAGCAGGGACTTCGCGACGAGAGGGCTGCCATCAAGTCCGCACGTGATGGCGCCTGATGGATCTCTGGTCCGGGTATTGCTGGACCTGCCGGGTGGCAGTCTGGCCCAGTTCACCCTTCCTCCCGGGCAGACTTCACAGGCCGTGTACCACAGGACCGTTGAAGAAATATGGTTCGTCGTGTCAGGGCAGGGCGAGATGTGGCGTCGGCTGGGTAAGCACGACGAGACCGTTGCACTGCACGCCGGGGTGTGCCTAACTATCCCGGTGGGGACACGGTTCCAGTTCCGGTCACTCGGTACAGATGCTCTCACCGTCGTCGGCGTCACCATGCCGCCCTGGCCTGGTGATGGCGAAGCGTTGAGCTGCCAGGGCCCGTGGGGACCGACGTTGGCGCCCGGTCCGGGCCTCGCTGAACCCGACCCCGGGGCCCCGCCGAAATACTCGCGATGATCGTCCCGGGCCAGGTCGCAGAGTTCATGGAAAATGGCTTCGTAGTGTTGAGGGGGCTCTTCGACCCGGCACCACTGGGCGCCGAGATTGATCGAGCCTTCGCAGAGGGATTTCTGCCCGCCAGTGGAGTAACAGTGCTTTCGCAGGGGACCGGGGAAGTGAGCTTTCGGTACCTACCGATGATGTGCGAGCGAACGCCGGTCAGCCTTGGCTTGCTCGATCGATTGGCAGTGGTCGCCGCCGCACTCCTCGGACGAGAAGTGCTTCCCGGGCGGGTCAAAGGCACGCGGTATTTCGGGGACACGGGGTGGCACCGCGACAGCGAAGACACACTGGCGACGATGGGTTTCCTGGCCTACCTCGAGCCGCTCACAACGCAAACGGGTGCGCTACGCGTCATACCGGGGTCGCATGCGTGCCTCTCAGTTCCTCTCCCGGCCAGCTTCGAGGGAGGTCCGGCCGGCCCGGGCCAAGCTATCGACACGCAGCCGGGCGACGTGGTCGCCTTCGACGAACACCTGGTCCACGGTAGCCACGGCGGCACCGAGCGAAGGCAATGGCGGGCCGACTTCGTGGTCGATCCGAATGGCGCCGCGGAAGAGGCCCAGGTCAAGGCCTACTTCGGCCACATCTTTCCTGATCGGCAAGGCCAGGCTCCGTACGATGCCACCCGTTACCCGAGTTACGGGCCGTACTGGCAGTCGCTTGACCGCCCGTGGACGGCTCGTCTGCACGACCTGGGCGTCTACGGACGAGCGCAGGCGGCAGAGGGCCGGCCAGTTCACCCCGGTCGGGCCGTCCCGGGTTCGAACGCTGCTCGCCTTGACCAAGGCACAGCCAAACCATGGTGACGTCGACCTAGCCTGTCGGCACCCAGAACCGGAGCTTGCCCTGGAGCTCGTTTTCCAGAACACCGCCGTTGGCCTCGATCACCCGCCTGGAGGCGACGTTGTCGACGTCGCATGTCACCAGGACCGGGTCGATGCCCATGGCGTAGGCACGCGGTAACGCAGCAGCAAGCATCGCTGTGGCGTGACCTCGGCGGCGGGCGGACGGTCTGACGTCATAGCCAATATGCCCACCGAGCGTGCGCAGGTATTCGTTCAACCTGTGACGCAGGGCGATCCGGCCCAAGAACTCCGGGCCGTCGAGCCACCACCACGTGGTGTCGGGGACCCAACCCTCGGGCCGGGGCGTGTCTTCGACTGATTGAGCCCGTAAACCGGAAACGTAGGCCGAAAAACCCTCCGGACCGTCCCACCGGCTACTCCACTGCCTGATGTCGTGCCCGATCATCGTGTTGTCCTCCGGCCGTCCTCGCCCTTCGGCGCGTAACTCCTCTATCGCGCTCAGGAACGAACCGTGAACATCCGTCACCGGCAAACTCAATATGGCCATTGACAAGTATCGCCCCCGTGGGGCCGGCGAGCCACGGAATATTCTGTCAAGGGACCCCCGCGTGTCGAGGCCCTGCAAATCTCGAGACAGCGCAGATGCTTAGGGTTTTCCCTCTATCCGCAGTCCCAATCGACCCTTTAGCGTTGGGCCACGAACTCGCGTTCACGACGCTAACAAAGGAAAGCATCAGATGTCTCGCCGTTTAACAACGCCATCGAGGCTGGCGGTGACTGTGGCCTTGGCCGCGCTCGTTGCGATTGGCCCTGGTTGGAGCACGTCCGCTTGGGCCTCGACCCTGACAGCCCAACAGACGGTCCACGCCGCCACCTCCTCCAAGCACGTCTCGTTATCAGGGAAGTGGTCGGGGACCTACAGCGGCGCCTTCAGTGGCACCTTCAAACTGACGTGGCAACAGACCGGTCACAACCTGAGCGGCACCATCAAGGTGTCGGGCTTCAAAAACGTGCCTACGAGTATCCACGGGACCGTTCGAGGCGTTTCGATCCGCTTCGGTACTGTCGGCTCCCAATCGATCACCTACTCCGGCTCGGTCTCCGGCCCGTCCATGGCCGGCAACTGGCAGATCCTGGCTGGCGGTAAGTCGATGGGCGGCGGCTCCTGGAGCGCCTCCAAGTCGTCCTGAGCATCCTGGGCGCGGCCGAGTGGCGCCAGTTCTAAGTCGCCGCCCCTAACCTCCCTGACTGGTGGCCTGGCCAGCTTCACCCCCTGCATCGCCAAACGCGGTTCCCGCCCGGCAGTATGGAGCCGGTGACGATGAGAGGAGGACCAATTGTCAAATGCACTGGCCAAACTGCGGACAGACGTGACCCCTGACGACGTGGTGCGAGCGATGAAGGAGTACGACCGTTTGGGGCCGGAGCGCTTCTTTGCTGACCATGGTTTCGGCCCCAGTAGGAGCTACGAACTGGTCTGGGAGGACCGCCGTTACCCGCACAAGGCCATCTTGGGCACGGCTTACGAACTTTCTACGGGCCAGCGCCTTGGTCCCTCCGACTTCGAAGGCGGGAAAGCCGGCGCCGTATCCGTCCTCAGAAAGTTGGGATTTACCGTGCAGGACAAGGCGTGATGCGATAAGCAACGCCGGCGCTGACGAACCCGTCCACGAGTTGGGGGAACCGGCCGACGTGACTTGGGCCTATCTGGTGGCGGAACGGCGACCTTGTTGCGAACCGTACCGCCCAACAGCACTGCCGGCAACCGGGTCCTCCAACTGCCACCACTTTCGCTCACATTTCCCTGGCAATGCACCGGTCCGCCGAGGGCGGCGGGAGCGCCCCGCCCGGATTTCGCGGGTTACGCCTCGGACGCGTCGAGGTCGATGAGCGCGATCCCGATGTCGGGCCGCAACACCTTGCGCAGGTGCGCTGGGGTCTCGGTCACAGGTTCCACCGTCGAGTACACCCCTCGAGAAGGCCTCGTCGCCAGGGTCGCACACCGAGACGACATAGGTGACGACTTCGGCGTCTTCGAGAACTTTTGTTTTCATCACGGCCTCCTTGGGTGATGTTGCAGTGCGCCACGTATGTGCTCGACCTGGCACACTGTTCCCCAATACCCATCAATCGACGGAGGTCAACATGAGCAGTCCAGGCGGCAGCACCGGTACTTCGGCTGGCTCCGGACCGGGGACGGTGGACATGAAGCTGGAGGTCGTGACATTGGCCGTCTCAGACGTGGACCGAGCCAAAAGCTTCTACCAGGGCCTTGGCTGGCGGCTGGACGCGGACATTGCCGTCGGTGACAACTTCCGGGTCGTTCAGTTGACACCCCCTCATTCGGCCTGCTCCATGTCGTTCGGAAAAGGGCTCACCACAGCTGCGCCGGGCTCCGCTCAGCGTTTGCTACTGGCTGTCTCCGACATTGACGCGGCGCGGGCGGACCTCATCAGCCATGGCGCCGAGGTGAGCGAGGTATTCCATTTGGCCGGCGGGCGGGTTCCCGGTCCCGACCCGGAGCGTCGCTCCTATCAGTCATACGCCTCGTTCACGGACCCCGACGGAAACGAATGGTTGCTGCAGGAGATCAAGACGCGGCTTCCCGGCCGCGAATGGGAGAATTGACAGAGGGCCGTACTTACCGCCCGGCTGGAGAGCCACGATGCGCCGGCATCAGCACTTGTTCGGCGCCGGCTTCGCTAACGTCATGCCCGCAATTCCCGGATCTTGTCCTTGAACAATATGGTGGCAATCGTGGCCTTACGCGGCTGACCAGAAAAGAACGACTTGGCAAATTTTTTGGCCTGCTCGTAGTTCACTTTCCTGGCATCGGCGGCTCGTCGGGGTTTACGGTGACGTCGAGGAGGGCGGGGCCATCATGCCCAAGGGCCGCGCCACCGCGCTATCCAGCTCGGCCTCATCATCTACTCGCATGGCAAAAAAGCCGCACGACGCGGCCCAGGGAACGAAGTCGTTCCTTTTCTCGAAGCGGACGCCGAACTCGGGATAGCCGAGCACCATCTGCTCCCATTGGATTTGCCCGAGCTCGGCATTGTTGCAGATAACAACCTTTATCGGCAGATCGTACCGAGCCGCTGTGGCCAGCTCGGCCATCAGCATGGCAAAACGGCAAGGGCCGGCCACGACCTCACCAGTGGGTGTCGTCTGGTTCGCCCCGATGGCGTCGGGCAACCCCGGCGCCATGGTGTCCAGGTTTCCCGAGAGATAGAACTGCCTTTCGCCTTTAATGTCGAAATGGCGCGCCGCCCTGGTGGCTATGGTGCCGGAGTCGCAAGTGAGCACGGCGTCGTCCGTCGCCGCACGGTCGATGGCCCTCATGAGACGCTGAGGTTGCAACGGGTTTGTGTCGACATCCTCCATGCCGGCCATCCTGTCTAAAGGCGTGTTGTACCCACGCGCCATGAGTTCCTCACACGCTTGTGGGCACGTCCCCAAAACCGCTGGGGAGAAGAGTGTTCTGGCCGCTATTGAACGCGGTTGCGTGGCGCTGTCACCAGTAAGCCCGAGCCCTTATGGCCGTGTTCCGGACCAGTGCAGCACCAAAAGCGTGGCATCGTCACGAAGTTTCCCGCCGCAATAGTCGAGTATGGCCGTCACCAGCCGACGCAGGATTTCTTCCGTCGGCTGGGCGGAGGCCGACTGCTGCTCCCATAGGTCTACCAAGCGCTCGACGCCGAAAGCCGAGCCGGCCTCAGAGCGACCTTCGACCACGCCGTCAGTGAAAAAAAGGACACTGTCGCCGGGCTCGAGAGCCTCAGAAGCGACCTCCTCGCATTGGCCCCCAAACCCAAAAGGCAGTGACGGCTCGCAGCGCAGCTCTCGGACCACCCGGTGGCCTCGTAGAAGTAGTGGCCTCGGGTGGCCTGCGTTCGTCCACTCCAGCACGCCGCTGTCCAGCGCCAGCCGGGCTATCTGGCCGGTGACGAACGCTCCGCCGTCGTACTGCCCCACCAGCGCCTCGTCGATGGCCGCGTAGGCCTCCCGCGGCGAGCCGCCGTCGCGCCGAGCGTGCCGGTAGGCTCCCACAGCCAGGGTAGTGAGCATTGTCGCCTCGACCCAGTGACCCATCCCGTCGAAAATGGCCGCATCCAGATGACGGTTGTTTATGGCGTAATCAAAGGCATCGCCGGCCGTCTCGTAGGCTGGTTCGAGCCGCCCACAGGCAACCGCTTGGGCACATCGAACCGTGAGCGGGGGTAGCAAGTCCCACTGCATCCCTGCAGCCAGGGTCATAGACCGACGACGACGACGCAGGTGCATGAGGTCAGTGGTCCGGGCAAAACTGCGCACGAGCAGGCCGGCGAACACACCGAGGCGCACGCAGTCCGCCAATACGTCGTCGTCTACTGAGGGCAGTGTCAAGGCCACCACCCCGGTGCGTTCAGCCCGCTCGACGAGGGGTACCCACACCCGGACGCCGTCGTCACGTTCTGCCGTCGAAATTTCGCCTGAGCGGAACGTACGCCCCGCCATCGACGAGGCCACGTCCTCTTCGGCCAGTATCGGCTCCTTGAGGTCGGAGCTGAGGAGGATGGGCTGCAAGACGACGCCCTGGAAGTCGGCCAGGTAGAGGCTGAGGTGACGCAGCGCCGAGGGGTGCCGCTGTGGCCCCGATCAACCCGTACAGCTCGTATGGCGTTGCCAACGCGGTAGCGTCGAGGGCAGCGGCATAGTCAGGTGAGACCACGGGCGCGATTCTGACCGGCTTTCGACGGGCGCACAATGCCCGCTACCGACTGGGCCGCCGGGCCACGGCCCGATGCGTGTTCGAGCCGGGTGCTGCCAGCGCCTCAGATGCGCTCCGAGGCCTCAGACAGCCAAGGGCCCTTGTTCATTGCTCCGTCGGCAGAAGTTCACCGAGGCCGGTGACATCAACCACCCGCCACACCAAACGCGAGGGGGCTCGAAGCTTGGCTCCGCCGACATGATTGGCCACATCGACGAGCACGGCCAGCCCTGAGCTGTCGATGAACTCAAGGCCGCCAAGGTCGAACACGACGTTATACATGCCCGGCGTAACGATCGTCGCCAATCGCTGGCGGAGAAGGTCAACATTTGACATATCGACTTCTCCACTAATGGTGAGCACCAAGACGTCCGAGTCCTCCCAGTGGTACCCAACCGTAGCCATGTCGCCGGCCTCTCCTAAATGGGCGCCTTCGTCACGGCCCGCTGCGTGAGACCTAAGCCGTTCGTTGCCCTCGCAGCACCATGCGGGGCTCATGTCGGCACTTCCGCCGGCCTCCTCGTTACGCGAATATTCGGCCGCACCCCCCCGAGGTGTGGACGATCGGTCACGAACCGGCGTGGCCCCGGGCACAAGCGGTCTACTTGATTGCCAATTGCCGCACCCACCAAAAGTGTCACCAGGAAATTGGTCGACCACGGTTCTCCTCGGGCCTCGCAAGAGCCAAAAAATGACAACTTTCAACGCTTACCCGGCCGCGGACCGGGCTAAACCTGGCATCGCGTCCTCCGGGTTACGCCATCGTGGCCTGTGCGACGGCCGGCGACGCTTTTTGGGACGGTCCAAATTATTGAAGTCGCCGTTTCCGATGGCCCGACAAGGGGTATCGAACCAGCACGCTGTTGTGGTAGTTCATTGCGATCGTTTACCCGTGTGCTCCTCCGAAACGACGAGCCCACGGGTCAGTGGTCCCGACCGTCAGGACTTTCCCCTCGCGGGCCGGAGGGCGTGACCGGCTTGTGTGCCCCTGACGGTCGGGCCGGTCCCTCGGGCCGGACCGCAGCGTCAGAAAGCTGGGCAATTTCTCTCTTGGCCCCTGGGGTCAGCTGGCGTACACTTCGTCGGCGTGGGCCAGGGGGCCGAGGGACCGTGAGCGACGAAAGGGACACATCGGCCGGCTCGGCGGAATGGCAGAGCCGGCATGACCGGCTGGAGGCATTCCTCACCCTCACCGCGACCAGTTTGTCCAGCCTGCAGTTCAGGGAGCTCCTGCTCGAGCTATTGCAAAGAATCCGCGAGGTGCTCGAAGTCGACACTGCGGCTCTCTTTGTCCTCGACGAGCGGTCCCGTGAGCTCGAGGCCTGGGCTGCCATCGGGATCGACCAGGAGGCCCTGCGCAGTGTCGGGGTGCCAGTTGGAAAGGGCTTCACGGGGCGCATTGCCCAGCTCAAGCAAACGCTGATGCTGGACAAGGTGGATGTCAGCACCGTCGCCAGCCCGGCCCTTGTGGCCAGGGGTCTGCGCGCCATGCTCGGGACACCCCTGCTCTACGAAGGAAAGCTGGTGGGTGTCCTCCACGTCGGATCCTTGTCGGACCGGCAGTTCGGCCCGGAAGAAGCCGAGCTGCTGGAACTGGCCGCCGGGCGCCTGGCCGGCGCCGTGCGGGCTCGCACGCTGGCGGGAGAGCAAGAAGCCGCCGAACTGCTCGAGCGAAGCCTGAGGCCAAGCGCCCTCCCCCATGTCACCGGCCTCAGCCTGGCCGCCCGCTACATCCCGGCCGAAAGGGCGGTGGGTGGCGACTGGTACGACCTTTTTGCGCTCCCCTCCGGTGAAGTCTGGTTGGTAACAGGGGACGTTGCCGGCCACGGCCTCCAGGGGGCGACAGTCATGGGCCGTACTCGCAGCACCATGAGGGCCTACGCCTTGTTGGGCGCGCCTCCGGACGAGGTCCTGTCGCTCACTAGCCGCAAACTCGCCCATTTCGAGCCAGGCGTAATGGTCACAGCAGTTTGCGCCACCTCCAGGCCCCCCTTCGACCAGTTCCTGGTTTGTTCGGCTGGGCACCCGCCGCCCGTGCTCGCAGTCCCCGGCGCACCTGCCAACTTTGTTGGTGTCGCACCCGGTCCTCCCCTGGGAGTGCTGCCCAACGCCGTGCGGTCGTCGATGGCGGTGACCGTCCCGGAGGGCGCTGTCATGGTCCTCTACACGGACGGGTTGGTGGAGCGGCGGGGCGAGGTACTCGACACGGGTCTAGAACTACTCCGCTCGAGCGTGACGACGGGTCATCCCCAAGCGGTCTGCGCGGCCCTAGTGGAACGCCTCCTGGGTCCCAAGCCTCCCAGTGACGATGTGGCCCTAGTGGCAGTGCGCCGAGACCGGCCCTAGAGGTAGCTCTCGCCTCGCTCGGAAGCGCAATTAGGACAGGCGGCGAGAAGCACGCCGACGGTGACCGTCCGACCGGCAGGTTTAGTGGACCGGCCGAAGGGGTAGCCTCAATTAGAGGTGGGGGGGCGACGACCGATGAGGCAAAGAGGCGGTCCACAGCTGGCTTTTTGTGGTACGCGTCCCTTGCCGCGCACATGGCTCCGGGACGTGATAGAGCCAATGGGTTTCGGCCGTTAGTTTCGACGAATAAACGGGTTGGACGGCGACAATGCTCAACAACGGGGTATATAGCGTCACTGAGGGATCGGAGAGGCCGGGCCATAGCCTGCGGAGAAATTATTGTGATGTGGTACTCGGGTCAATGACTGCGAACGTCGCCAAAGTGCGCACGGGCCGATTAACCAAGTCGGCGGGACCGGGTTCCTCGTCTTACGCTACGGTCACAGACCTGCAGCGACGAGCCTCCATATGCAGGGGGAAATCTCGGGCCATAATTCTCGAGAACCTGGCCGCCCGGGTCAGCGCCAAGCGTGCGGCCCTGGCGTATGTGCAACGGTGGCAAAGCTGGAGCTCACGCCAGGTCGTCGATTGCGAACGAGGCAAGCTTGGACCAGCCGTTGCTACCCCTGACCGCCTACATGGAGGCCATCTCCTGGTACCGGCCGTCCCAGGCGCCGTCCCCGCCAGCCGACGGCTCGTCCGAGACGTTTGCGAGCTGCTCGGACTGGGAGAAGTAGCAGACGTAGCGGAGCTGCTGGCGGGCGAGGTGACCAGTAATGTCGTCCTTCATACCCGGACCCCGTGGCTCCGCTTGGTCGCTAAAGTTACTGACGGTACCTTGCGAGTCTGCGTTTCTGACGACGACCCAGATCTGCCCAGAGTCCAGGCGCCTTCGGACGGGCAGCCCAGAGGGCGTGGTCTTATGCTGGTGGATTCCCTCTCAAAAGACTGGGGCGCCGTTCAGCGCAACGAGCGGGAAAATTGTGTGGTTCACCCTGTCGACGGGGACGGGCGTAGTCACTGACCCGTAGCCGTTTCCTGGTTCAGAAGTTGAGGACTACGGCGCAGCGGTGCCGACCCAGACCGGGGCCGCTTTGGTACTCGGGGCCAGAGGAACCCGTCTCCTCCAGCCCTCTCAAACACACTCGACGACCGACTGTTATCACCCAGTTACCACGCCGTTCGTAGAACAGCACGTATGGCGATGAGCCGGCGGCCCGCGGCGAGGTACGCAACCCTTCCGGCGGAGAAGTGGACCACATGAACAAACGGCTGGCCCTGATGGCTTTCCTCGCTTGTCTCATCCTGCCCTGCCTGCTTGCCACCTCGTGTGGCCGTACTTCGTCAAGCAATGCCGTCGCACATATCGGGACCACGACCACGGCGTCCACGCCTCTCGCGGGTCCATCTGTGACCTCCCTCAGTGGGTTGCAGTCCGCCCAGCTCGCGTTCGCGCAGTGCATGCGTTCCCACGGGGTACCCGCCTACCCCGACCCCGGCAGCCAGGGCGAGCTCCCGACATCCAAGGCGGCGGCTGACGGGCAGCTCCGTGTGAACTCGCCCCGGTTCCGGTCCGGTCTGCGGAGCTGTCGCAGCGTGTTGCCCACCAGTACCCCAGCCTCCCCCGCGCAGCAAGCGGTCGTCACAGCCAAAGCGGTCAAGTTCGCCAACTGCATGCGCGCCCACGGCCTGCCAAGCTTCCCTGACCCGGGGGTTGCGCCTGGAAGCGGGAAACTCCCGAGTGCGGGCTACTTCGTGGCGGCGCAGAGTGGCCCGCTCAGCCCCAGCAACCCGCAGTTCGTACGGGCACAGACGGCTTGCCGGCGGGTGGCGGGTGGCATTTATTGAACGGGGGCGCCACCACTGACAGGCCGAGTTGGGGCACCATTGATGTCAAGGTAGGGAGCAGGAGAGCCGGCTGCATCGAGCCGGCTCTCTTCGCGTCTCAGCGTGGGCTTGGCCAGCCCCTTTCCACCCGTGCTCCACCGGTGCCCTCGCCTCGAGCCAGTACTGGAGGCGCCGGGGCCGGGGGCGCTGCGGCCCACCGGCCCACGGTTGAGGACGAGAACCTCGAGCCGGCCCCAGACCGGCCATTTAGGGACAAGAACTCCGACTTTCGGGCAAGGTTGGCTGTCTCGGCGTACTTTTTGCCGGATCCGGGCTTAAAACACGCCGAAAGCCACGAAGCGCGCCGAAAGCCGACACTTTCACGCCTCATTGGCTATTCGCGACGTCGGCGGTAGACCATCGGGGACCTTATCGAACGCTGATCGGGCCGCTCAGCGGACGCTGTCCGTGATCGCCGCCACCTCTTCCTGGCTCAAGTGGATCCCGGCTGCGCCCACGTTGGCATCCAAGTGGGGCACCGTGCCCGTGCCGGGGATGGGGAGAATCTGTGGTGAGCGGGCCAGCATCCAGGCCAGCACGATCTGGTGCAGTCCGGCATGATGACGAGCGGCAGCAGCGGAGACGGCCGAGTTCGATTCGGTGGCCGAAATGGGAGCCCATGGCAAGAAGATCAGGTCTTCCTGCTCACAGAGGTCGACCATGCTCTCGGACGACCGGTCGGCGACGTTGTACCGGTTTTGCACCGACACGACGGGCGTCAGGGTCATGGCCCTACGCAAGTCGTGCTCTGACACGTTCGACACCCCGATATGGCGGATCTTGCCCTCATTTTTCAGGTCAACGAGGGCCGCGACCGACTCCTCATAGGGGACCTTGGTATCCGGGCGGTGCAGCTGGTACAGCGGGATCTGGTCGATGCGCAACCGCCGCAAGCTCCCCTCGCAGGCTTCGCGCAGGTACTCAGGGCGCCCGTCGGGCACCCATTGGCCGGGGCCAGGCCGGGTGAGACCGCCCTTGGTGGCGATGACAAGGTCGTCCGAGTAGGGGTGAAGAGCCTCGGCGATCAGCTCCTCGCTGACATTCGGCCCGTAGGAGTCGGCCGTGTCGATGAACGTCACCCCCAGTTCGACGGCTCGCCGCAGCACCCGCTTGGCCTCTTCCCGGTCCGGCGGGTCCCCCCAGATCCCGTCACCCGTGATGCGCATGGCGCCAAAACCCAGACGGTTAACCGTCAGGTCTCCGCCGATATCTAAAGTCCCGGCCGCCTGGGCAGTGGTTCCCGCGGTCATGCCTTACCTCCCGGAAGATAATGAACGGACACGGGAACCGTACCCCCGACGCGCCCTGTTCCGTCCCGTGGGCAAAAAACCTGCACCACCCTCGACACCAGCTTGCTCGCTGACAACAGAGCCACGCTCGTCTCCGAGCCGATAGAGAGGCCTTGACCAGGCCCGGCGGTCAGGCCCGGCAGGCAGGTCCGGCAGGCTCCGGCCGCCTTGCCGGCTGGTACTGCCGCTCCAGTGACAGCGGTCCCGACGAACACTGTCTTGCATATAGGACCGTACGCGTGCAGAGGCCGACGGACAGGGTGGGCCCGACATCTCACCCTTGCCGCGCCGGTCTTCATTGCTGCCACCTATCTGTCAATCAGCGCCGCAGCGGGGGCGGCGGCCGACCGGGTACCGGCCGTGGGCACGGCCGGTAAGCCGTTGGCGCTCGGGTGCGCGGCCGAGGCCTGGACCCCCACACCGGTCCCCCAGAGCCCGCAACCCGGGGACCTGGCGGCAGGGCCTCTGATCATCCCTGGCGGAAAGCGCTTGGCCGATGCCAACCCGCAGGGTTACGGCGACCACGGCCGTTACAAGGTCCCTTTCATCGTTAAGATGGGCGCGACCGTCACGGTTACGATCCAGCCCCCCGCACGCGGCTTCGCCGTGATAGGCAACTACTACACGCCGGTTGGTGCTGTGGCCGCCATCACTTACCACGCCTGCGCGCATGAAGCTGGGTTTTACCCGCAAAGCATCGTCTTTCTCCATGGCCGAACTCGTGGCTGCATCCCTCTAGCAGTGACAGTGGCACGACAGGTGGCCGACGTCACGCTCGACCTGTTCGCCGGGCGCTGTTAGTTACGGATGGGACGCCGCACGCCACGGCCATGCACCCTCGTCCCAGTTGGTCGGCTACCGCATTTCGATTGGCCGGCTGACATCTCGAGCCTCACGGCTGCACCTGCTGCCGCCGCACGCGCGCTATTCGTGACCTCGTCCCCAGAGGCTCAAGTTTCGGTGCATATCGGCATGCCGCAAATCGCCCCAGTGGAGGCTATGAGGGCGCGATCAATCCTGACTAAAACCACTCAAGAAATACGCAAAACGCCACGCAGGGCATCCTCTCGGCTCTAACGTTCAATGCATGCCGACCTGGGACGAGTTCGCCACTGACCGACCGGACCTGGCCGAAGCCGGGAGGGCACTGCTGTACCAGCACGGCGTCGGCCTGGCCTTCCTGGCGACGGTGCGCCGTGACGGAGGCCCGAGGTTGCACCCCATGTGCCCTCTTGTCCACGACGGCGGCCTGTTCGCCTTCATCGTGCCGTCGCCCAAACAGGAAGATCTCGTCCGCAACGGGCAATTCGCCATGCATTCTTTCCCATGTCCTGACAACGAGGATGCCTTCTACCTCACGGGAACAGCCACGCGGGTGGACAATGCCAGCGTCCGCGCCGCCGTCTCCGAGCTGTTCGTAAACGAACGCCTAGCCTTCAAGGTACCCGCCCCAGAAGAGCAGGACTTACTGTTCCAATTCCTGGTCGCATCGTGCCTGCTGACTAGGACGAAGGGCCATGGCGACCCCCGCCCTGCTCACACGGTCTGGCACGCCGAGGCGTAAGCCAGGCTGTCCTGGCGGGGCTGGGCCGAAGGCATACCTCGGATGCCGACGTACTCCAGTCGCGCGCAGCTTGGGCTGAGGTCGTCATAGAGTTTGGATATGGCCACAGCCGGCGTTGCCCGCCAAGTCCGCGTTGTCCCGTCTCAGGATGGGGAGGTGCACGTCCCCATCGACGTGGCGAGCCTCCTAGGGGCTGACGCCGAACTCGAGGTCGGTCCCGGCATGACCGTGACGCTGCGTCCGTCGAAGCTTGGTGCCCAGCCGGTCGTTGACACCGCCCAGACGAGACCGGGGCCCAGCGAAAGGGCCATTCTCGAGGTGCGTAACCTGTCCGTGGCGTACGGGGCCACCAAGGCCGTTGACGACATCACCTTCCAGGTGTTCCATGGTGAGATATTTGGTCTTCTCGGCCCCAACGGTGCGGGCAAGACCAGCACGCTCAGCGCCATCGAGGGCCTCATAAGACCGCGCGCCGGGTCGGTCCTACTCGACGGCTTCGACGTCCAGCATCGTCCCGCCGAGGCAAAGGCGCGCATGGGTGTACAGCTCCAGGCGACCAGTTTCCAGTCTGAGCTCACGATTCGTCAGATCGTGAGGCTGTATGCCGGCCTTTATGGCGTCGTGCTCTCTAATACAGAGATCGACGACCAGCTCCGTGTCATCGGGCTGGCGGACGAAGCGAGTAAGCCTTTCAAACAGCTCTCGGGCGGACAACAGCAGCGACTGGCCCTTTACGTCGCCGTCATCCACGAACCTCAATTGCTGCTCCTCGACGAACCCACGGCAGGGTTGGACCCTCAAGCGCGACGCCAGCTTTGGGGCCGCATCGAAGAGATCCGGAAAAAGGGCGGCAGTATTTTGTTGACGACTCACTCAATGGAGGAAGCTCAAGCCGTCTGTGACCGCGTGGCGATCATCGACCACGGCAAGCTCCTCACGGCGGAAAGGCCTGTGGACCTGATCGCGAAACACAAAGATGACCCTCGAGTACGGGCCGTAGCCCACGGCGATGTCACCCTCGAGGACGTCTTCATCGGCTTGACAGGGAGCGAGATCCGTGATTAATACCAGTACCTCTACGACCCGCCCACCTATTCAGCTCATCCTCACGTCTTTGCTGCGAGCCGACTCGACGGTACTGGCCAAGAACCGTCGTGCGTTGATCGTCAGCATCGCCCTGCCCCTCTTACTTCTCATTACGACCAACTCGGGCAAGGGCACCGACCGTTTAGGCGGCGCATTCTTCGTTATCGGTTTGTGCACCGCGTACGGCCTGGCGGCGACGTCGATCCTCGGTTACGGGCTGACCGTCGCCCGCGACCGCGAAAAGGGGGTCTTCCAACGTCTGCGCGTCACGCCCGCACCGACATGGGCGATCATGAGCAGCCGGCTGGCAGTACAGGTCGTCGCCAACCTGATAATCGCGCTAATCGTGCTCATAGCCGGCAGCGCTATCCATAACGTGACGTTATCTGTGGGCCAATACGTGCTTTTCCTACTTATATCGGTCTTGGGCGGAGCCGTGTTCCTCGGCATTGGACAAGCCATGGTCGGCCTCTTGAAGTCCGCCGACACGGTGAACGCGGCCGGCGCGTGTGGTGTTCATAGTGCTCATCGTCCTGGGTTTGTTCGGCCAGAGCGGCCTACTCGGTAGCACCTGGGAATCCATCTCCCAATGGACCCCGGTGGGTGTGGTGATGACGCTCTTCGCCGGAGTGCTCGACCTCGCGGCCTGGGGTAGCCGGCAATCTCTCGCCGTACTGGCATGCTTTGGCTATACCGCGTTCTTCGCCGCCATCGGGATCCGGTGGTTCCGGTGGGACGCGGCGTGACGCATGCCGCCTCATTCGGTTGCTAACGTTGGTCCGGCTCACGAGGTAAAGGCCGCGAGGACCCACAGCCGGACTCGTTTTCGGAAGGAGCTCGGGTGCAGGACAAGATCGACCACCTTGTCGTCTTGATGTTGGAGAACCGATCGCTGGACAATGTATTGGGCGGGCTCTACGCCACCCAGAGCCCGCGGCATTTCGTCGGTGCCGACACTACGCCCGTCTACCAAGGATTGCAGACCGGGAGCTATACCAATAACCACAAGGACCGCGTTATCCCGGTCACCCGGGGCACCATGGGAGCGACCGGTCACGCCAGCGTGCCGCCACAGCCGATGCGGGTGCCGGGGTTTGATCCCGGCGAGGAGTACGCCCACGTCAACCAGCAGTTGTTCGGTTCACCCTCCCGACCGACGACAGCAAACCCGCCGCTTGGCACGCCCGCTGCCATGGCCGGCTTTGCGTACGATTACGACGCCTTTTATGAGACCTGGGAATAGCTTGACCAAATAATGGAGGCGTACACGCCTGCCCAGCTACCGGTCCTCAATGGCCTAGCTGGCGCGTACGCGGTGAGCGATGCCTGGCACGCCTCGGTCCCGACGCAAACGAACCCCAACCGGGCGTTCTCCTTGTGCGGTACATCGCTCGGTCGGGTCAACAATTCATGGGACGCCGTCGAGCAATTCGCGACCAAGACGATCTGGAACACCCTGCCAACGGGCACGCCTTGGGGCTCTATTACCACGACGTCTGGCAAAGTCGCCAATGCTACACGCAATACACCTTCCCAGGTTGCAACGACGCGCTGGCTGACGGCGAAATCGAGCCAATCGCTACCTTTTACGACAAGGCCAGAAACGGCACGCTACCCCGCTTTAGCTACCTCGAACCGAAGTGGGGTTACGGGCTCGGAAAGCGCGATGGCTCAGGGTTTCACTGCGGTGAGGTGCTGGGCAAAAGGTACGGGTCACAGGGCAACGACTAGCACCCACCGACGTGGGTAGGCCCAGGAGAGGTCTTTGTCAACCAGGTCTACGAGGCATTGATAGCAAACGCCGAAGCCTGGCAACGGACGCTGTTGGTCATTACGTTTGACGAGCACGGAGGTACCTACGACCATGTCGATCCGGGATGGGGTGTCGTAACGCCTGACGCGCATCGTGGACCGGACGGCTTCGCGTTTGACCGTTATGGTGTTCGGGTGCCAATGCTGCTGGTTTCGCCA
Source organism: uncultured Acidimicrobiaceae bacterium (assembly GCA_963845605.1). Classification (GTDB taxonomy): domain Bacteria; phylum Actinomycetota; class Acidimicrobiia; order Acidimicrobiales; family Palsa-688; genus Fen-671. Next base: position 165,655 of record CAWJSS010000007.1, on the reverse strand, counting down.
TGGGTACAGGCCGGCACTGTTTTCCGCTCCGACGATCCGCAAATTAAGTTCGATCACACCTCGATCATTGCTACGCTTTTGACCTGGTGCGGCGTTGTCCCCGGCGACGCCGGCCTCGGGCTAAGGGTAGCGGCGGCACCCACCTTCGAATGGGTCCTCGCCGAACAACCCCGACGGGACGTCCGGACGTTTAGCGTCCCAGACGACTACGCCAAGCAGGGGAACGACTGCTGGGTGACCGACGAGGCCCGACGCCTGCCGGCGGGCCTAGCCCGTTCGCTCGTACGGCAGAGCGCGACAATTGATGAACTCGAGGAGCGGACCAGGGCCGAAGTCGATCAGGGTTAGCGGCGGAACAGGAGGTCCTGTGCAGTTGTGGCGGCCGCACGCAGCCAACCGCATGCTCGCGCGTGAGAACCATGGGCGCCGTGTGCCGCTATCTACGGCCACGGAGCAGCGCTGATTTCGAGGTTCATTGCCGGCTCGACCGTTCGACTGGACGTTTGGCCAGTCGAACGTAGCCATCGCCAGGTTAGCTGCACGGGTGGTGACGGATCCCCGACTTTGACGAGACAGGTGTTTCGCATAACCACCGCCATTGGCATTACCTGGATGTAAAGGTTCAGAGAGAAACGGCACCTCGAACCCGCCCGGCGCGAGAGTTACGGGTGGGGCCAAAAGTCGGCGCTGTGGCTACATCTCTTCATGGAGTACGCTAAGGTCACTTCGTCCTGTGGGACGTAAAACGGCCCGTGCTGGCGCGGATGAACGGACGACTCAGCGTGGAGCCTTCGTATAGGCCGTGTGAAGAAAAAGTGGAGATTCGCAGTAGGTGGAGCGCAGATAATTGACTCAGCTCGACGGCGGCCCATTTAGCTCGAGCACCACAACACATAAGGCGCTCCGGCTCTTGGCCACCTCCTCCGGCCGTGGCCCGGCGGAAAAGTCTGCGCTAGTCTGAAAACAGTGCGAGTTCCAAATCCATCCGTGACCTGTCATGTCATCGGTGGCAACGCGGAAGTCGTGTTGTTGCCCAATAACTCGAATTCGTAGCCAGGAGGAATCATGTTCAGCAAAGTCCTTGGGATAAGGCCATCGGTTGCGCGGGCCGAGGACGACTTAAATGAGCCTCATCAACATCAGGATCTGTCAGCGATGAGGACAAACTTCGCAGCCACGAATATGGCGCGCCCCCAGGGTGAAGAGGGTACAGACGCCGTCGACGACATTGACGGCATCGACGGCATCGACGGCATCGATGGTGTGGACGGGATCGATGGTGTGGACGGGATCGACGGGATCGATGGTATTGACGGTGTGGACGGGCTCGACGGTGTCGTCGGCGTCGAGGGTGTGGACGGGATCGACGGAGTAGATGGTATCGACGGCGTGACGGGGGTCGAGGGCATTCGCGGGATCGAAGGCATTCGCGGGATCGAAGGCATTCGCGGGATCGAGGGCGTCCGTGGCGTCAAAGGCATCGAGGGTGTGAAAGGCATCGAGGGTGTGAAAGGCATCGAGGGTGTGAAAGGCATCGAGGGTGTGAAGGGCATCGAGGGTGTCAAAGGCATCGAGGGTGTCAAAGGTATCGAAGGTGTGAAGGGCATCGAGGGTGTCAAAGGCATCGAGGGTGTCAAGGGCATTGAGGGTGTCAAGGGCATCGAGGGTGTCAAGGCCATTGAGGGCGTGAAGGGCATCGAGGGGTTGAGGGCATTGAAGGAATCCGCGCCATCGAGGGCATAGAGGGGATCCGGGCCATTGAAGGCATTCGCGGCATCGAAGGCATTGAGGGAATCGAAGGAGTCGGGGGAGTTGCTCCGGAAAAGAGCCTCGGTAGCGGCCTCGTGCCTGGCCACGCGCCAAAACCGACCGCCACTGGCGTCAAGGCGGAGCGGGGCCTCCGCGCCGGAGCGGGCTCGCTGGTCGCCGAGCGCCGACGCCTGCTCAGCAAAGAGTGGCGGAACGAGAAGCGCAAGCCCGCGCCTTCGCTGAAGGGCTCATGACGGTCGCTGCGGTCATCGTGCTGGCCTTCTTCGCCGTTTGGGGAGTGGTCAGCACGGTGACGCAGGTGCGCTCACCCTGGGCACAACGACTGCGCCGGCTGGATCCGGTGGGAATTCTTCCAGGGTGGAACTTCTTTGCTCCCAAGCCGATCACGTCAGACCTCGAGGTACGTTACCGGGCGTGGTCGGCAGCGGAGGGCGTGGGACGGTGGTCGGAACTGGGCCTCCCCCGCCGACGACAGGTGACCGATATCGTGTTCAACCCGACCCGCCGCGAGAAAAAGACCATGTTCGAAGCTTGTGCCCGCGTCATAAAGAGCTACAGCCTCAACCATCCCAACGACGACGCCGTTATCATAAGCATGTCATATCTCCTTATCCTGGGCCGAGTTTCGGCGACCGCGTCTGGCCTCGACGCTGACGGCGTCCAATTCGGCATTTGGGAAGTGCCAAGTTCACTGCAAGGTCCCACGACCGAACGACAAGTATTCCAGTCTGCCGTTCATGCGCTCGACGAGGCACCCAACCATTCGCTCCAACGAGTACCGGTGGGATGATCGTTCCGCCACCCTCAACCGGGGAGGTGTCGCTCGCCGTCCGGTTAACCGCCGTCCCGGTTGCGATCTCGGCTGCCGAGCTCCTTGTCCGCCGGAGAGCCCTAACGAAAGGTGGCCTCCTGGACTACGAGATATTGGGCCTCGTGAAGGGGACCCTTGCCTCTCACGACACAGCCAGGGCGCGAATATTCAGATCCTTGATGGACGAAAGGGTCTATGCATATATTTTGGTCGTTCAACTTCTCAGCGCCGGCGCCATCATCGTAGATCCCAGATTGGCCGCTTTGGTGTGCGTGACTGCTGGTCTACAGCTACTCATGATGAAGCGGAACCATCTCGCCAACGATGGCTCGGATGACATGGTGACGGTTGTCCTTGTGTCTACTGCGGTTGCTCTTGTCGCCGCCTCAACGGTGGCAACGGTTTCGTGGGCAGTTTTCCTCACTGGCCAGCTCCTGCTCGCTTATTTCGTGTCCGGGCTGTCGAAGGCACAGTCTGATAGCTGGTGGAGGGGCGAAGCCGTCCCGGGCGTCGTCGGTACTCGCATTTTTGGGCACCCGCGGTTCGCTGAGATCTTGGACCGTCACCCAACGGGTGGGGTCCTGCTTACGCGAGGGACCTTCTTTTTCGAGGCGCTGTTCCCCGCATTTCTATTGACCCCTAAGCCTGTGTTCCTGGGCGCTCTAGCAGCAATGCTGGCATTTCACTTCGGTTGCGCGGTGATTATGGGCCTCAACACGTTCATGTGGGCGTTTGCCGGTTGTTACCCCGCCGCCCTGTGGTCTTGGGACTGGCTGGCGGCAGGCACATCGCCTTTACTGAGACTGACATTTGTGATGGCCTGGCTTATTTTCACCGCCACAGTCCTGACAGTCCTCCGGGGGCGGCACCGGAACCCCCAGCGCGATCGCAGCCCGCAGCCCAGAACCGCACTACCGATCGCAGCCGTGCAAAGGCTACGACCAGGGACCTGACATCACAGGGGCTTCCCAAACCGCACGGTTCCCGACCAGGGCGGGAGGTCTGGTGGCGCGATCGCCACCAGATGGGCGGAACCTACAACCTCAGCAGGCACCACGCTCCACAGGGCTTACATGTTCTCTGTGCTAAAGGGGTGGGCGAATGGGCGGAATCGGCTGGCCGGGGAAACGCCGTGGACCGGACCAGAGCGCCGCCGGGGCGTCGATAGCCTCACCGATGGCGTAGGCGGCTTGCTCATAGTTGATGCGCCATCCGGCAAAGTCGGGCCAGGCGTCCGCAGGATCTCGCTCTATCGGGAAACCTACCCTCTGCATATGCGCGACGGCGTCGAGGAACTCCTGGTAGGTAAGGATGATGTCGGCGCGGCTGGGCTGATCGTTTGTAGGGAGCCCCATTGTCACGGCGATCTCGCGAAGGCACAGGAACCCGCTGCGAAGGCACAAGCGGGCCGGGACCGTCGGGACCTGGCTGGGCGAGAGCGATAAGAGCAACGCGGCCGAGTCGAGAACTGTCAGGAGAGCCGCGAGCCACGATGATAACGGCTCCGGAGAGCGGAACCGCACCAGGGTTGGGTAGGTGGTGTGGCTCTCCATTACATCGGCGCTCCATCGCTCCCAGTCGGTATATAGCTGGGGCAGAGTGTTGATCGTGGACTCGCCCGAGCCGAGGCCGTAGTGGGTGCGGGCCAATAGTTCTGGTCCCCATGCGGGCAACCCGGAGCGTGCGTTCAGCAGAGCCACCTCGGTCTCTCGATGGTTGAAGGCCGAATAGAGGGTGGGGAGGTACGCGATCTGCAACGCTATGGTTATGAGGCTGGTCAGGGCGGCTATGTCGAGGATGGCCTTTTCAGCGGCCCCGTGCTCATTGGCTTCGCCGACGGCCCACAGGGCCGGCCCGGCCGTCGCAAACGCCGTAGTGATCCCGCCGTCGACAAGTGGCCATAGCAGCAGCGAATAGCCCACGTAGAACAGGACCAACCAGACGATCAGCTGGACGATCAGCAGAGTAGCGGCCTGAGCGGACAGTATCCGGTCCCGCTTGCGGTAGCTCGCGGTCCGGCGGGCCGCGGCCCTGAACACCATGTTCACGAGCCGGTCGGTGCCCCGGTTCAGCCAGTTGGTCGTCGGCCGGGGGACGATCACGGTCACGATGACACTGCGCGCCGAGGTCAGGACGATAAGTGCGCCCAGCACGGCAGCGAGGTAGCGGACGAACTGTGGTGTGGTCACTGCTCTCGGCTACCAGGTAGTCGAGCTTGTCGCCGTCGACGGCGGCTCGGAGGTGTGGAACGCCATGCCGACCATCCTTACCCGATAGGTCCACCACGTGAGCGACAAGCAGGACGGCCGAGTAAGGCCCGGGCTACGACGACAGTGCGCCGCCTGGCGAAGTCGGCCATACGAGGCGGCGAGCCCGTACACGGGGACCACCAAAACTCAGTCGGCGAGAGCCCACGCTCCCAGCAACCGGTCTTTCTGCTGTGCGACCGTCTTGCCGCCTCGTAAGACCGAAATACCCTCTGTGGGGACATCTCAATCCTGGACCGGCGAGCTTTCTCAACCAATGTTGCCACCGAGCCCGCCTTGGGCCACGTGGGCTAGTGCTACACGGTGCCCGACCTCGGAATGGCTCACCTGGCGACGCTCTCGCCGCACTAGCTGCGCCCCGCCCGCCGTCACGATCCCGTCTTGCAACACGGTGCCGTTTGACGTTGACCAGTGCAGGGGAGGAACAGCCTGACCGTGGCCAACGACCGAACGAGGACTCAAAATGCCACAACAGGCGTGGAACCCGAAGCGGGAACGTCAGTACGAGCACATAAAGGAGTCACAGGAACAACGGGGGGTGCCCGAAGGCACTGCTAAGGAGATCGCGGCGCGCACAGTTAATAAGGAACGGGCTCGAGCAGGTGAAGCGAACCAAGCCAGCCGCACCTCCACCAACGACATTTCTTCAGGGCGACGCGGCGGGTTGCGTTCGCACCGTGGGGCCGGCGGAAGGACCCGCGACCAGCTTTACGAGGAGGCCAAGCGGCGCCGGATCAGCGGCCGTTCGAAGATGTCCAAGAGGGAACTCGAGGAAGCGGTCGGGAGATAGAGGCGCTCGTCGAGCAGCTTCTAGCGATATCGTGCGCGGGAGCTACGGCCAGGCTCCAAAAGCGGTTGGCGTACGACCACTCTGGGTAAATACGGTGGCGTCCCATTGTGAAGAGCAAGTAGCCCCGCATCAAAAGGTGGAAGTTATGAAAGCCGCTATTTCCGAGCTATTTTGGATAGCATCGCAGCCTGGCGGTCGGCGATGACTGACCAAGAGATTGGGCCCAATCTCACTGCCGGTGTCACAGCCACGGACCACGACCCAACGGACAAAACTCTGGCGGAACTCCTGAGCGACCTTTCTCAGGAACTATCTGCTCTAATGCATCAAGAGTTAGATCTGGCAAAGGCCGAAGTCACGGCTAAGGGTAAGCGTCTGGGCGCAGGTGCCGGCTTGCTGATTGGCGCCGGTGTGGTGGCGTTCCTTGGACTGGGCGCCGTGGTGGCGTGTGTTATCGCCGCTCTATCCCAGGCACTCCCAGTTTGGTTGGCTGCGCTTTTGGTCGGGGTCGTACTTCTAGCCATCGCCGGCGTGCTCGGTGTCCTGGGTAAAACTGACATCCAACGCGCATCACCGCCGGTCCCGGAGGAAGCCGTAGAAAGCACAAAGGAGGATGTGGCATGGCTCAAGACGCAAGTGAAATCCGCGAAGCCATAGAGCAGACCAGGGACGAAATTGGCGAGACCGTGCAAGCCATTGGGCAAAAGGCCGACGTCAAAGCGCGAGCCTCCGAGAAGGTGGCCGAGACACGCGCACTCCGTCAAGGAATCGACCGCCGAAGTTACGGCCAAGGTAAGCGAAGCCGCACAACGCGTGGTGCAAAAGGTGCCCGATGCCGTCCAGCCGGCCGTCTCGTCGGCGTTGGGGTGGGCCAAGTCGACCGGGCAGCCAACCGCAGACGCCGGGCGCCGGAAAAAGGTGGCGATATGCGTAGGTTTGGTGTCAGCCGCGGTGGTCCTGATGGCCCGGCGGGCTCGCAGACGGCGGAGCCAGCCATGTTGAAGTTGCTCTACAAGCCCCTGGGCACGATTATGAGCGTGCTCGGAGGGCTGGTGGCAAGTTTCATGTTCAAGCGCCTCTGGAAGCTGCTGAGCCATCAGGACTCGGCGCCGACAGCCACCCAAGAGGAGCGGAGCTGGCGCGAAGTGCTGGCGGCCGCCGTCCTCAGGGGGGCAATTTTCGGTCTCGTAACGGCCGCCATCGACCGCGGTGGCGCCGTGGGCTTCAAACGGGCTACCGGTGCCTGGCCGGGCGACAAGGCAGCCAGCCCAGCTTACACATGCACCAGGACTGACGACTACCTACAAGCGGTCCGCCGTGGCTGCCGGCGGCGCCCTGTCTTTACGGCTGTGTAACCGGGCGCTGCTCCGGGAGGCCGAGGTAGCCAGCTTCCGGGCCAGCCAGTACTAGGCCGCCTTCGGCGCTGTCCCCGTCGCTACCCAGGACGACCCGTAGCGCCCCAGCGCACCATGTCGAAGGAGTTCCTCCTGACCTCCAGCCGGCCTGGCTACCCTTACGGCCGGTTCCAGCGCCTTCCCGCGCCAGGGCTACGGCTCGAAGGCGGCTCAGATAGCCTCGGCACGCGCACGGCCGGCCACCGGGGGCTCGGACGCCGCCGCCGTCGGCAAGGTTGCTGCCGCGCCGACCCGGCCCCGACCGCCGGTGGCTAGTGTGGCAGCGGGGGTGATGACGTGCACGGGCTCTTACTTAGGCTTTCAGGGATCGACGCTGAGGCGGAGGCAGCTGTGCGCGTCATCGCTGCGTTTGACCAGCTCGTAGGGCATCGAGCGGATATCGGCGCTCTGGTTCGGGCCGCGGCCGGATTGGCAGAATGCACCGCCGGGATCCACGACCCGCTGCGGGGGGTGTTCCTCTCGGTGACTTCTGACGGCAAAACGGTACCCGGTCGGGCGCTACCACCAACGGGCACCCTGGTAAAGGTCGATGACGGCAGCGGTGCAGAAGTGTGGCTCCAGCGCGCAGGTGGGCCGGGGCCACTCGACGCCATCGTCGCTGAACGGATGGCGGCCGCGGCAGCCATCATCCTGGACCGCATGTTCGGGTCGTCCTCCTATGCTGCCGACCCCGGCGCCGTCGAGCTCCTCCTGAGCGCACAGGTCCCCGATATCGACCGGGCGCGGAGCGCCCGTCTCTTAGGGCTAGCAGAGGCGCGTACAGTCCGCGCCATTGCCTTTCTGTGCGCAGACAACCAGCCGGACGCCACCGCTCAGGCCGTGGAGACCTTCACGTCCCAAATCCGCGCGGATGGGGACACCGTTCAGCTGGCCAAGGTTGGTGACCTCTTCGCCGCCATTACGACCGCCAAGGTTTTACCGGAGGTGCTACCTCAGACAATTCGCGCCGGCGTTGGCCCGAGTGTCGACTTGTTGAGCGTGCCAAGCTCTTGGGCTTCAGCCCGGTTTGCACTCCGGTTTACCGTAAGTCTTCCGGGCTTGAAGCGTCCCTCGGTGGCATTTGTGGACGACCTCGGGCCTCTAATGGCGCTGGCGCATTTTCCCTTCGATGAACTGTCCACAATTCCAGATGTTGAGGCAATTGGGAAAGTAGCGGCGAATGACCCGAGCGGGGAGCATATCCGCACTCTTGACGCCTTCTGCCATGCCGGGTCGCTCAGGCGAACAGCCACTGAACTTTATCTTCATCACACCTCTGTGGCCGCGCGCCTGGCGCATATCAGCTCGGCCCTCGGCTACGCCGTCGATACGCCGGACGGGGCGTTCCGCGCTCGGATGGCCCTGACTCTCTGGCATCTCTCGCAAGCCTTCGACCTCGACCGCCAGATGGTGGGTAAGTAACCCGGAACAATCGACACTCGGCGGTTGAAAGCGCCTCCGGGTCACAGCTAACCTCGCTCACATGCCACCTGAGGCCGGGAATACGGCTGATCAGCTTTCTAATTCCGGCCTTCTGGGGTACGGCTTGAAATACCGCTATGACGCGGAACTCGCAGCCGTGCTGCCGTTTAACGTCAAGATCCCTTTTGATGACATTTCCGAGGCTCGCCGAGTCGAGGCCGAAGCAATGGCCGAGCGACTGAAGGCGCGCGCTGAACTTCCTGAAGATCCGAGCGTAATTGTAGAGGACCGTGTGCTGCGTGGGCCCCCGGGGACACACGAGCTCCCAGTCCGGATATACACTCCGGCCCGCCGCCGCAGCTCGCTCGGGGCCCTGGTGTTTTTTCATGGAGGCGGGTACGTCCTGGGCAACCTGGACAACGAACAGCCTAGGTGTAGCCACTTTGCTTCCAAGGTTAATTGTGTCGTCGTCAGCCCCGATTACCGGCTAGCTCCCGAGCACCCGTTCCCAGCCGCGCTCGATGATTGTTTCAGGACGGTCAGCTGGGTGGCCGAAGAAGGCCCTCGCATGGGGGTCGACCCGAGCAGGATAGCGGTGGGCGGTATCAGCTCTGGAGGTGGATTGGCTGCCTCTGTTGCGCACCGTGCCCGTGATGAAAAGGGGCCCGACCTCGTGCTCCAGCTACTATTGTTCCCGACCCTCGATTCTCGCTTACAGACCGCGTCCATGCGACGGTTCACCGATACGCCCCTATGGGACTCCCATAGTAACCGGATAATGTGGAAATACTACCTGGCCCGTTCTGATTATCCCCCGTCTTACGCTGCTCCAGCGCTGGCCGAGTCGTTTGAAGGGCTTCCTCCTGCGATGTTGGCCATAGCCGAGTTCGACCCGCTGCGAGACGAGGCGCTCGAGTACGCGACGGCGCTGCTCAAAGAGAACGTGTCCGTCGAAATTCACCTGTACGCAGAAACGTATCACGCGTTTGACTACATAGCCCCGTTTGCAGAGGTCTCCCAACGTGCCCTGGCAGACCAGGTTAATTCGCTGACCAAGGCACTGCGCTCTTGAAAAGCTAGGTGCTCCTGTTCCCGGCCAAGTAAATGGGAGACCGATCGACGTTCTCACTTTAGTGGCCCGCGTCTCGATTTGTTCCTCTATTGCCAGCCAGGGACGTGTCGACAGGGTGCCACAAACGCACCGGAAAGAATAACTGAGGAGGGAAAACCTATGAAGGAATATATGGACAAGCAAGTATCGCGACGCTCAGTACTGAGCGGTGGGCTGAAAGCCGCCGTGGCGCTCGGGGCTGCTCCTGGGGTGATCTCAGTGCTCGAGGGCCGTGCCTTTGCTCAACGCTCGGCCCCATCATTGGTTAGGAACGTCAAGAGCACCGGAAAGCTCACCGTAGCGATCCTCGGGAACGCGGCCTCGAATGCCGTGGCCCTTAAAGCGTTCAAGGCCTTCCAAAACCAGACGGGCATTACGACTACGCCCCTCTTCATCAACGTCCCCACCTGGGTGGACTTTTTCGAGCAAATCGAGACTCGGCTGATCGCCGGGGTGGAGATCGACACGATGAACCTGGCCACCGAAGGATTTCGGCTGTTCGCCAGCAAAGGAGTGCTTGCCCCGCTCAATAAGTACATCGCCAAGGACGCAAGCACCGTAAACGCGTTTTACGCGGACATGAACCAGCGTACGTTGACTCAGTTCCGCCAGCACGCGCAGATCGACGGGCACACCTACTACATCCCATGGGGCTACAACACTATGGGGATCTGGTACAACCGGGCGACCTTCAAAGCCGGCAACGTGGCCGAGCCGTCGCCGGATTGGACCTGGGACGACTTCCTGGCGGCGGCAACGGCGCTCACCAAGCCACCCCAAAACTGGGGGATGAACCTGACGATTGACGTGTTCCAGGGGATCGAACCGTGGGTGTTCACCAACGGAGGCAGCGTTCTCAACAACACGTGGACAAAGTGTGTAGTCAACAACCCGGCCGCCGTCGAGGCCTGCGCCTTCGCTCGCAGCTTGGTGGCAAAGAAGCTGGCCCCGTCCCCAGGCGGGACCTTCAACCAGTTCAGCGCGCTCGGCCAAGGCCACTTGGCCATGATGGGCGCCGGCATCTGGCCGTGGAACTATTACGTTGAAAATGGCGGCGGAAAGGACCTCGCCATCGTGCCGTGGCCCAAGAAGGTGCAGCAGGGTTCGCCCGTCGGTCTGGCTTCGTTCCCGATCATCGCGGCCTCGAAGAGCCAGGACGAAGCGTGGGAGTTCATCAAGTACTCGATCTCCGAGAGCTTCCAGACCAATGAAGCTGTGCCCATCGAGGGCGGGATGCCGATGCGGAACTCGATCGCGAGAAGCCCTTCGTTCCTGAAGAACCTGCCCCCAGGAGCCGAGTACTTCAATGCCGCTCTGGCGTACGCCACCCCGGTTGTAGGGGTTACCAACGCTTCGGCCGTTGAAGGTGACATCGACAGTACCTGGCAGCAGATATTGGCGGGCTCGATCTCACCCGCAGCCGGGCTGGCACAACTCGAGGCCAAGGCAAACGGCGAGCTCAACGCCAGCTGAATGAGCCACCGTGTTGCGCATAGAGTAGGAGGGCAGGTGGCTGCGACCCCTGACGAAGCGATCGCTCACCGAGACAGGGATGGGCGGGAGCCGTCGGGCCGGCATGGTGACGGGACGGACGGGTCGACGCGCGAGGGAGGCCGGCTCTCCCCGGGCGCCGGCCGCCTCTCGGCGCGCCATGCCCACACGTTGCGTGCCCGTCGGAAGCGCAACCTGAAGGCCTACTTGTTCGTCAGCCCGGCGCTCCTGCTCTTCTTGGCCTTTATCGCCATTCCCGTCGCCGGCATTGTGGTCTTCTCTTTCTTTCAGTGGGACCTGCTCACGCCGCCGAAGTTCACGGGCCTGTCCAATTTCCGCATGTTGGCCCACGACCCACAACTGGGCCAGGCGCTCTTCAATAGCCTCCTTTTCGACGTCATGACGACATCGCTGCACATCATTGTGGGCATGGGCCTCGCCATCGCTGTAACCAGCGTGAGCTCTCGGGTCGTCCGCTACTGGGCCAGGACCGCGTTCGTGGTGCCGTTCCTGATGTCAGCTGGTGCTGTAGCCGTAATGTGGAGCTACATCCTCTCCGGAAGTACTGGGCCTCTCAACTATTACCTGGAGAAATTGGGTACCAGCCCCCCCGACTGGCTCGCGTCCGGTACGTGGGCGTTGCCTAGCCTCGTTGGCGTCGACCTGTGGCAAACCGTCGGTATAACTTTCATCATCTTCCTCGTCGGCCTGCAGACGATCCCAACCGTGCTCTACGAGGCGGCGGACATCGACGGTGTCGGTCCCTTCCAGCGCTTTCGGTACGTCACTCTTCCTATGTTGTCACCGGCGACCCTGGTGGCGTCGATCACCGCGTTCATAGGCGCGTTCGAGATCTTCACCTGGCCCTACGTGATCACCAATGGGGGGCCGGGAAATGCCACCCTCACGATAATGGTTTACATCTTCCGGGTTGCCTTCAGGAACCTCGAGCTCGGGTACGGAGCCGCCATTTCCATCGTCAACCTGGTCGTCCTGGTAACCCTCGTCCTCATCTTTTTCGCCTTCGCCCGGCGCTGGGTGCATTACGAACGTGTCTAGCACCATCCCGCTGAGGACTGGCACAAGCCACGGCCTTAGGGCCAGGCGGACGAGGCTGCGGCGCCGGCTCGTGTCCGTCGCGCTGGTTATCGGCGGGTGCATCATGCTCCTTCCCGAACTCTGGGTGTTGGTCAATTCGTTCCTGCCGTCAAGCATGCAGTTCAACTTGCCTCCGGTATGGTTCACCACACACTGGACACTGGCCAGCTACCGTCAACTCTTCGACCTGATCCCTTTCCTTTTGCAGCTGGCCAACAGCATTGGTGTCACCGTCGCTGTGGTCATCGGTTCAACCCTGGTAAGTGTGCTGGCCGCGTATGCGTTCGCTCGGCTCCAGTTCTGGGGCCGTGATGTATTGTTCGTAGCCTTGTTGTCCGGGTTGATGCTGCCCGTGCAAATTGCAGCGGTGCCAGAGTTCGTCGAGATAAAGTACCTGGGCTTGCTCAACTCCCGATTGAGCCTGGTGATACCTGCCCTCATTCAGGTATTCGGCATCTTCCTTTTACGGGAGCACTTCAAGACCATCCCATTGGAACTGGAGGAGGCCGCCCGCATCGAGGGTGCCGGTGAGCTGCAAATCCTGCGCATGGTAGTGGTGCCATTGTCCTGGCCCGCCATCAGCGCGGTGTCGATAATTACCGCCCAGTACATTTGGAACGACTTCTTTTGGCCGAACCTCTACATCACCAGCCCGGCCAGGATGGTGGCGCCTCTCGGATTGGTGACGCTACAAAACGCCTACCTTAGCGGTCCGGTGGGCGCCATCTTTGCTGGCCTGTCCATCCTCGTTATCCCCGTGGCTGTGTTCTTCGCCTTCGTTCAGCGCCAGCTAATGGAGGGGCTCGGGTTCGCCGGCATCTCCCGTTGAAGGGCGCCTGGCCCGGGACGCTACGGCGTTTAGACCGGCCAGATTGGCCAATCGAGCGTCGCCGCGCTGGCCAGCGCCTCCCCCGGTCCGACTCCGGCGGTGATCCGGAGGGGCGGGTTTGGGGTCCCGGGGGTACACGGCTCGGAACAAGAGGACGCCACCGTCGCCATCGCCATCGCCATCGCCATCGCGAAGTATCACCCGGGCGGAGTCGGGGCGGCGGCGGGCCGACGCACCCCGCGCCGGTTGGCTTTCGGTCATGCGGCCATCATGCCCGACGCACATGCGCGACACTCGGGCGGCCGAGACCTTCTGCCAGCCCAGAAGGCGTAACCGGAGCACGGGAGCGGCTGGTACAGTGCTGGCTCGATCCACCACGGCGGGAGCGGCCCCCGCCCTGAACGCTGTCAAGCCTTGCTTGCAGGCGCAACCGATAGCCGGCCAAAAATTACTTGAGTTCAGTGTTCCATTGAAGTATTCGTGAAATTTGTAGCCGCCCGACGGCCCCGAGGATGGTTGTAGCCGGAATTTTCGGCTCCTGTTCAACGCGAAATTTGGTTGATTTTTTCGTTCATTTGGTTTAGGTTTTCCGGGTTATGAATGCTGCGGGCATCGCCACGGGAACTCATCCGGAGCTACTCACAGAACAGGCTCTCCTCGACCGCGCCTACGTGAGCTTGGAACGTATGCGTCAGCGCGCGGTCGACTTGAAGGATCTCGGTTACCTGGGCGGGAACGTAACTGAAGGCGGGGTCCTGACTCACGATCGTCAACAGTGGGAACGAGACAAGCAACAACGAATTGACCAACTCACTGACCGGGGCGGCGTCTTGTGCTTCGGGCGCATCGACCAATGTCCGGCGCAGCGCTGGTACATCGGCCGCCGCCACATAGAAGGCGACGACGGCGAGCCGCTTGTCGTCGATTGGCGGGCTACGGTCGCCGTCCCGTTCTACCGCGCCACTGTCGCTGACCCAATGGGGCTCGACCTGCGCAGGCGGTTCTTGGTCGAGTCCCGCCAGATCGTCGACATTTTCGACGAAAACCTGGCCGACCCGGGGGCAGTCGAAGCCGGTGCGTACGTACCCGACCCTCTTCTGGCCGAAGTCGGCCGGGGCCGAACAGGTTCGATGCGGGACATCGTGGCCACCATCCAGGCAGAACAGGATGTCATCATCCGCGCACCGCTGGAGAGTTGCATCGTGGTGCAGGGCGGCCCTGGTACCGGGAAGACGGCCGTCGGCCTGCACCGCGCCGCCTACTTGCTCTACGAGCACCGGTCCTTTCTGGAGCGAGAGCGGCTCCTCATAGTTGGCGCCAACCGTATTTTCCTCCGCTATATATCTCAGGTGTTGCCGTCCCTCGGCGAGGTGGCCTCTGCTCAGCTGACTATCGAAGGGCTGGCTGGGGTCAAGTACCAGGTGGATGGCCCTGAGCCAAGCGCCACTGCGCGCCTGAAGGGCGACCGGCGCATGGCCGAGGTCGTCCGCCGGGCCGTCTTCGATAACGTCAGCGCGCCCACTGCTGATGTGGAAATCCGGACCAGTTTCGGCACCGTGAGGCTCACGGCAGCCGAGGTTGCCACTGTAGTGACCACGGTGTTGGAGCACTCGGGCCGGTACAGCGACGGTCGCCAGTTGCTACGCGAGCAACTGGTGGAACTGGCATGGGATGTCCATGTCGCCAAGTCGACCTCCGACATAACTCGCCAAGCGGTCTTCGACGCTGACGTCCGCTCTAGCGCGGCGTACAAGGCCCTCCTGGACAAGACGTGGCCCACCGCCACTGCCTCAGGTGCTCTACGCCGGCTTTTTTCCAACAAACCACTACTGTTCCGCGCCACCAAAGGGCTCATGAGCCCCGAAGAGGCGGCCTGCCTCGCCCGACCGGCGGCCAAAAGGGCGAGCGATCAGAAATGGAGCCATGCCGATTTGGCCCTCCTCGACGAAGCTGAGGCGCTGATCTCCGGGGCCAAACAAACGTACGGTCACATAGTCGTCGACGAAGCCCAGGACCTCTCCCCTATGGAGTTGCGCATGATAGCTCGCCGTAGCCGGCGCGGTTCCATCACCGCCCTGGGAGACCTGGCCCAGACCACAGCACCCGCAGGGCAGACCGACTGGGCCGACGCAGTGCAGGACCTCGGCACACCAGAGGCGCAACTGGACGAGCTGACCATCGGTTACCGGGTGCCCGAGCCGATCATGGAATTCGCCAACCGCCTCCTTCCATATACGGCTCCCAGCGTGCGTCCACCCACCTCGGTGCGCCGAGTTGGCCGTGCCCCCACGATCGTGTCAGCCGACCCCGCCCAACTCGTCACCGCCACGGCCCGGGAGGTGGGGTCAGTAGCGGCCCTTTGGCCGCTTACGGGAGTCGTCGCACCCGAATCCATGTGCAAAGAGGTCGGCGCTGCTCTTCAGGAGGCGGCCGTGACGTTCGTGGACGGCGTCCGGGTGGCCGGGCTGGGCGAACACGTCACCCTGTTGCCCCCGGCGTCGACCAAAGGTCTCGAGTTCGACGCCGTCGTCGTAGTCGAGCCCCGCGCCATCGTCGCCGAAACCGACGGCGATCTCCGTCTCCTCTACGTTGTCCTGACCAGAGCAGTCCAGCACCTGAGCATCGTCCACTCCCAACCGCTCCCACCGGTGTTGATCGCCGGCTGAGCGGTTCAACCCTTGGCCAGCTGCGACCTAAGGTCTGGGGATGCCCACCACTTCGATAGCGGCAAGGTTCATCGGCAATGGCAAGATTGTCTTCGAAGAGCGCCCGGTACCATCACCAGGCCCAGGAGAGCTGTTGCTCGAGGTGCACGCCAACGCCATTTGTGGCACCGACCGGGGTCAGTACTACGGAGGATCTCCGGTCGTACCAGGCCACGAGGCGGCCGGAGTGGTAGTGGCGGCCGGGGCAGGCACGACCATAAGTGAGGGTACTCCCGGCGTTGTCTACTTGATGGACTACTGCGGCGAGTGCCGCAGCTGTCGTCTCGGCTTCACTAACCAGTGCATGGCGAAGCGCGCCGACATGGGGTTTACCCACGACGGCGGTTACGGGCGCCACGAGCTGGCACACCAGAGCAATTTCTTCCCTGTCGATGAGCACACGGACATGGCAGACGCGACCATGCTGCTCGACGTAATGGGTACCAGTGGTCACGCCATCGGGCGGGCGCAGCTATTACGTACCGACATCGAGTCCGTGTACATAGCCGGAGCGGGCCCGATAGGCCTCGGGCTGCTCGTGATGTGCAAACTAGTCTTTGGTCGCGATTTCCCGGTTCGAATAACCGACATTTCCCCCTGGCGCCTCAATTACGCAGCATCCTTTGGGGCGGAGGTGTTCGACGCCTCTGCCCCGGACCTGGCCGCAGCTCTCCCCCCGAGCGACGTGGCCTTTGACTCCACGGGCGTCCGGGCGGCGCGCCAGACGGCGATGGCCGTCTTGTCCAAGCGAGGTGTACTCGTATGTGTGGGCCACGGCGAGACACTGGATCTGGTGGTGACCGACGACCTTATATCGCCCGAGCGAGCCGTGCTCGGGAGCGAGTACTTTCGTTTCGCCGAGATGTCGCACAACCTCGAACTACTCCAAGACAACCGTGACCTTCTTGGGCGTGTGATTACCCACCGTTTCGACGTCGCCCAGATCAGTGATGCCTTCGCCACCTTCCTGTCGGGCCAGTCCGGGAAGGTCGTTGTCACCCAGGGCACGGGATAATGACCGGCGCCACCAATCCAACACGAGTAGCCGTTATTGGCGCGGGCCGATGGGGCCAGCAGCACACGCGGGTCTTCGCCAGCCAGCCTCAGTCCGAGGTCTGTGCGGTAGTAGCCCGCCATCGCGACCGGGCCGAGGCGCGGGCGAAGCAATGTGGGGCACGCGCCTACACCTCCATAGCCGAAATGCTGGCGTGTGAGTCCCCGGACCTTGTCACGCTTTCGCTACCGAACGAAGAACACTTCGAAGCGACTCTCGAGGTGGTCGAATCGGGCGTCCCGCTACTAGCCGAGAAGCCTTTGGTCTTCGATCTGAAGGAAGCAGACCAACTTCTGGAAGCGGCCGAGCAGAGCGGTTCTTTTTTTGCCATAAACTTCAACCACCGCTACGCGGAGCCGGTCCAACGGGCGCAGTCGGCCATCGGGTCGGGCCAATTGGGTGAACTCGTCTTCGCCACGTGGCGCTTCGGAGGGGAGACCGGCACGAGCCGCCATCCCCATGCCAACCTGATCGAGACGCAATGCCATGGGCTTGACATGCTCGAGTTCCTGTGTGGCCCAATCGCTTCTGTCATGGCCCAGATGACCAATAAAACCCAAGGCTCGTACACGACTCTGGCCGTGGCCCTGGAGTTTGCCAATGGAGCCGTTGGCAGCATGGTGGGAAGTTACGACTCCTCCTACGCCTACCCCCTAACCCACCTGGCTGAGGTCAACGGCACCGCCGGGAGAGTGCTCATCGAGGACACGGTCAAGCGCTTTACCATCTCCCGCACCGGGTCCGAGGTGCGTGAGGTGTGGGAGGCAGGCTACTTCAACGACGTCGACCGCGGGTTCGAGCGCACCTTTGACAAGCACGCCGAGGCTCTGCTCCGGGCGTTGCGGTCGGGCGCACCTCCGCCAGTTCATGCCCGTGCCGGGCGCCGGGCCATCCTCTTGGCCAACGCCATCGTTCGCTCGTTCGAAGCCGGCGAGCGGGTCTCGGTCCCGCTCGCGCCTCTGTAACCTCGAACTGTGGTGCTCGCCGCCCTGACGAACGTCGACAGCAGTATCCTCGTGGCCGTCATCTTCTTGTCCCTGGCGGCGGCCGTGATCATCGTAAGACTCAGGGAGCGGCGTCGTGACGCTGATCAGAAGACCGAGTTGACCCTCCTGGAGCGCATTGAGGCCATGACCAACGAAGAGTACGACGTGTGGCGAGCCGAGGCTCAGCGCCAGCGGGAAGCAAACCTGAAGCGCCGACGGCCGGTTGACGGGGGCAGCCGAGGGCGGCCGTGAGCCTCCGCTAACATACGCCAGCGATGTCCGAAGTGGCTAACGAGGCACAGCGCCGGCACTGGAACGACGATGCCAGGGTGGCCGCGTGGCGCAGGCGGGAGCCGATGACAGCAGCAGTGACGGCTACCCTGCTGGAGCATGTCGCCCTCGAGGGTGGCGAATCGGTCCTCGATGTGGGCACCGGCGGTGGCCGGACAGCCGTCGCCGCCGCTCACCGGGTGGCGCCGAACGGCAAGGTGGTTGGCGCTGACATCTCCGAGCCTCTGGTGGCCCTGGCCCGCCAGCGCGCCGATGCCGATGGTGCTACCAACGCCCACTTTGTCGTAGCCGATGTGCAAACGGCGCCGCTCGGCGGGGGCCCGTTCGACGTAGCCATGAGCCAGTTCGGGGTCATGTTCTTTGATGAGTCCGTCGTTGCCTTCGCCAACATCAGGGCGCACATGCGACTGCGAGGGCGCCTGGTGTTCATCTGCTGGCAGGAGCTAGCGGACAACCCCTGGTTCGTCGGTACGGTGCTTCAACCGTTCTGCCCGCCGGCGCCTCGCCCGGGCCGGGCAAGAACGCCACGGGCCCTTCACGCTGGCGGACCCGGACTACACGACCGGTATCCTGGCCGCCGCCGGATGGTCGGCCGTCGAGCGTACGCCCCATCGCAAGATGGCGACGGTCGACTACGAGGTCCTCGTTGACGCCGATTCGTACTTGCGATTTCTCGGGGTGGCTGATGACCAGCTACCCGAGGCACGAGCGGCATGTGAAGCGCATTTGGCCCCGCTACGCAGGTCCGATGGTCGCTATGACGCCCCGCTGGCGTTCCAGTTGTACACCGCTCGCAATTAAACGCTCGGAACGGCAACGTCGGCTTCTCACCCCAGCTCAGGCCACAGCGACACCCGCACCCCGGGAAGTGCGCGCGGAACGCCGGGTGCGGCCTTTATGGCGCCGGCCGCCGCACCGGCAAGAGCACCTTGAACCGGGTGTCACCGGGCTTGGAATCCACGCGGATATCGCCGTGGTGGTGGCGTACAACTATGCGGTAACTAATGTCCAAGCCAAGACCCGTCCCATGGCCAACGTCCTTCGTTGTGAAGAACGGCTCGAAAATTCGGCGCTGTATGGCGGCGGGTATTCCCGGCCCGGTGTCCCCGATCTCGACCGTTACGCAGTCGCCATCGCGGCCTGTCGTTATCGTCAGAGTTCCGGCGCCGTCCATGGCATCGATGGCGTTGTGGATGATGTTCGTCCACACCTGGTTTAGCTCACCCCCTTGGGCCGAGATCTTCGGCAAAGAGCGGTCGTAATCCTTCACGAGCTTGATGCCCTTTTTGAACTTGTAAGCAAACATGACCAGCGTGCTGTCCAGGCCTTCGTGGACGTCGATCTCCTCGAACAAACCCTTGTCCATGTGGCTGTAGCTCTTCATGGCGCCAACCAGCTCGGAAATCCGGCCCGCTGAGTTGCGGATTTCGCTCACGAGACTGTCAATATCCACGCTTAGCGACAGCCAGCGAACCGTCTCTGGCGCCGACGCTCCAGAACATTCGAGGACGCGGTCCAGCCACTTGGTGTCCAGGCCGGCGGACGCCAGGTTGGCGGCCACATCCCAAGGATCCTCGACGCCCGCCTCGCGCAGGCGACCGCCCAGCTCATCTTCAAGGTCGCCTGATTCGAGAGTCGAGAGACTTGGAGCAGAGTGCGC
Organism: uncultured Acidimicrobiaceae bacterium; assembly: GCA_963845605.1. Lineage (GTDB taxonomy): Bacteria > Actinomycetota > Acidimicrobiia > Acidimicrobiales > Palsa-688 > Fen-671. Next base: position 145,976 of record CAWJSS010000007.1, on the reverse strand, counting down.
CCGGTCAACCGCCTCGCCCAAAAGCTCCAGAAGAGCCGAAAACTCCGTTTCGGTAAGCTTGGGGGCCAGACGGACAAGCACCCGGCGACTATCCTGGAGCCGACTCCCGAGCGCCTCTGCGGCACGCACCTCGGCGGCAGCGGGATTATTCAGTTCGTGCGCCAATCCCGCTGAAAGGGCACCAAGGGCCATCAATTTGTCGCGCTGGCCGGAGAGTGCTTCAGCATTGGACATACCGTGGAACATTCCGTCCAGCAGGTGGACGGCCATGGGGAACCAAGTCTGCAGCACGTAGGCAAAATCCTCGGCCCGAAGCTTGAACAATCGAGACCGTATAACAGTCCTCAGGTTCGAGGTGTAGGCCTGTTGAGCCGACGAGCCGATAAAGGCCCGCGTTGCCCCTGCGTACGCCCCGGGTTGGTTTGCAGTGGACAATACAACGTCGGTGGCATCGAGCCGCTTGACCAACTGGATCTCGCCATCCAGCAGTACATAAAAGTATGTGGCCGGGTCGTCCTGGTTGTACACGCTGGCACCGGGCTCGTAAGTTTCGACGGTCCCGTGATCGACCAGCCACTCCAATTGTTCGTCGTTGAGGGCCTCAAAAAGAAAACACCGACGCAGGTCCGCTTTCGAAGCAGTCTCCTCGTTCATAACAGCTCCAAGTACCGGTGCACGAGGGTCACCGCCATTGCACCCTCCCCCACGGCGGACGCCACCCGCTTTACCGACTGGCTCCGAACGTCGCCGGCAGCGAAGATGCCAGGGGCGCTCGTTTCGAGATAGTACGGCTGGCGTTCGAGCGGCCAATCGGCCGGGAGTTGCCCGTCTGTCAACAGGTCCGGGCCTGTCAACACGAAACCGTTCTCGTCCCGGACGACCTCTTTGCAGAGCCAATCCGTGTACGGAGCAGCACCGATGAAGACGAACAGCCATGAGGCCTCTACTTCTTCCTCGGTGCCGGCTTCTCGGTCGGCGATCCTCAATCGCTCGAGGTGGTCGCTCCCACTGGCACCGACGACCTCGGAGCAGGTCCGCACGTGCACGTTGGGCAGTTGGCGAATTTGCTCGATCAAGTAGTGCGACATCGAGCGCTCGAGGTTGCGCCCCCGGACCATGATGGTGACTTGACGGGCAAAGCGGGAAAAGAAAACCGCCGCTTGTCCGGCCGAATTCGCGCCACCCACAATATAGACGTCTTCGCCGGCGCACGACTGCGCCTCCGTCGCGGTGGCGCCATAATAGACGCCGGTGCCGGTGAAATCATCCATGCCGGGCATGGCCAATCGGCGGTAGGCCACACCCGTGGCCAGGAGGACCGAGTGCGCCGATAGCTGACTTCCGTTGGCCAAGCCGACCACCCGGGCCGACCCGCACACGTCTAGGTTGGCGACGTCCGAAGTGAGCAACATTTCGGCACCGAAACGGCGAGCCTGGCTCGTCGCTCGCCAGGCCAGTTCGCCACCGGTTATGCCCCCCGGGAAGCCCAAGTAGTTCTCGATCCGGGAACTTTGGCCTGCTTGGCCACCGGTTGCTTCCCGTTCCACGAGCACCGTGCGCAGACCTTCCGAGGCGCCGTACACGGCGGCGCCCAGCCCCGCTGGCCCGCCCCCTATCACGATCAGGTCATAGAAAGGCAGTGCTGGCGTAGACGAAAGGCCGAAGGCGGCGGCGACCTCCGCGGTTGAAGGTGCGTGGAGAGTCTGGCCCGCATCGGTGACGACGAGAGGCAGGTGGTCGACGTCCCCGCCGCTGGCTTCCAAAAGCGTGGCCGCCTCCCCGTCGCGTTCGAGCTCGAGCCACTTGAACGGGACCTGGTTGCGAGTGAGGAAGTCTTTGACTTCGTGGGAAGGAGCCGACCACCGGTGGCCAACGACCCGGGTGCGCTCTTCGGACTTGAGCCGGTCCTGCATCTTCCAGTCTTCCAGCAGGTCGTCAAGTACGGGGTAAAGCTTTTCTTCGGGCGGGTCCCACGGTTTCAGCAAGTAGTAGTGCACGTCGGCCTGATTGATGGCGGCAATGGCTGCGTCGGTGTCGGCGTATGCGGTGAGCAGGACGCGACGGGCCTTGGGGTAAAACTGGCGAGCCTGTTCCAAGAACTCGACGCCAGTCATTTCCGGCATACGGTGGTCGGCGAGCAGCAGGCCGACCTTCTCGTCTCGAAGCTTCAGCTCCTTCAGCGCCTCCAGGGCTTCGGGCCCCGACTCGGCGCGTCGGATCCTGTAGTCCTCGCCGTACCGCTGCCGGAGGTCGCGCGCGAGCGACCGAGAGACCTCGGGGTCATCATCGACGGTAAGGAGGATGGGGGGCGGCATGACCGCCATTGTGGCACGGTCCCGGATCATTTCAGCGGGGTGTCGCCCCGCTGGTGGTCAAAGGCTGCAGCGCGCTCAGCTCCACCAGTGGTAACGGGCGCGGGAGGGCCGGCTCACCGGTCAGGGTTGGAGGCGCGGGCAGGCTCGGTCGGACCTCTGTCAGCCAACCTCACCGGCGAGCCGCCGGCGCGGCACGGGCGTCAGTTCACGCACAGGCAAAAGGGGTGCCCCGCCGGGTCGACGAAGACCCGAAACGTGGTCCCCGGCTGGTGCTCGTGCTTAGTCGCACCCAGACCGAGCACGGCGGTCTCGGCCGCGTCGAGGTCATCGACGATCACGTCGAGGTGCATCTGTTGGGGCACCTCCTGAGTGGGCCACCGAGGCCGGGCATAGCCTGTCACCTGCTGGAAGGAGATGCACTGACCGTCATCGCCCCGAATGTCGGCCCAGTCGTCTGACGATTCGACTTTCCAGTCCAGCATGGCGCCATAGAAGGCCGCTAGGGCACCCGGATCGGGGCAGTCGATGACAAAGCTTGGGAAGCGGGCAATAGCCATGTCGGGCAGAGTACGCCCACTTGCGGACAAACTATGTCCTCGTTGAGGCCCGTTCGAGCCTTATCCATCGAACACTGTCGTTGGTTATCAGGTCCCTTAATCGAGGGCCGGTAGCGATTGTGCGCGCTTCGACCAGGTCGAGACGGAGCCCTGCCAGTCCGGGGGAACGACCTGGTAGCATACTCAGTATGCACAGTGGCCGAGGCGGCCTGTGGAAAGCCCGTCACACCGTGTTCTCGCCCTTGACCTGGCCGCGCCTCAACGGCGGCAGAGCCCGGTCCACAGATGCACGTCCGGGTGGGCCTGGGCGCCGGCCACTCCTGTTCGCTGTCCTCGGTGCCATCGGCCTGGCCTTCGCCGCCAGCGCCTGCGGTGGCGATTCGCCAGGGGCCAGCGTCGCCAGCGTGGACACGACCACATCCGCGGTGCCAGCCACCCCGGCCGCCACTGGCGGCCCGTCCTCCAGGGCCCGTCCTCCACGGGCCCGTCCTCCGGAGGCAAGTCCTCCGGTGGAGCTCTGGTCGAGTACGCCAGATGCATGCGGTCACAAGGGGTCGTGAGCTTTCCTGAGCCGGCGTCTCTCGGGGCACCGGGTGCTATCAGGGCTTTCAAGGGTCAGATTGCCGCCAGCGTTGCTGCCCTGGCTTCCTCACCAGAGTTCCAACACGCGCAACGCGCCTGCGCGAAGTACTACGGCCCGCCGACGACATCGGCGCCGCAGGTCACGCCCGAGGAGATCCAGAAGCTGCTCGCCGTGTCCCGCTGCATGCGCGCCCATGGGGTCCCAACCTTTCCTGACCCCAACCCCACCACGGGCGAAATGAGCACCCCCGCCGGCCTCTCCAGGGACTCCCCTACAGTCGTCGCCGCTCTGCGGGCCTGTACCCCGCTCGCTCGGGCCGCCGGTCTCGGGCCCCCTAACACGGGGCAGTGACGAAGGCGGGACTTAGTGCCGGGCCACAAGTTCGATGACTACGAGGTAGAACAGCAGCCCGGCTACTAACACCAGAGCATGGAACACCTCGTGGTAGCCGAACACCGTCGGTACCGGATCCGGCCAATGCCGGCTCAAAACCAACGCCCCTATCGAGTAGACCACCCCACCGGCGACTAACAAGGCGAAGAGGGTCCCTCCCAGGCCGGCCAACAGACTGGGCAGCACCAGTAAGGCTGTCCAGCCGACGCCCATGTAGAACGCGCCCATGACCCAGCGAGGTGCGCGGGGCCAGAGATTGCAGACCAACACGCCCGCTACGGCGAAACCCCAGACCGCACCGAGCAGTCGGCGAGCGGTGGCCTCGGGCAAGGCGATCACGGCGATCGGCGTGTAAGTGGACGCAATGGCGACGAGGATCATGGAGTGGTCGAGCCGGCGCATCCGGGTCTTCGTAACCGGTGCCCAATTCACCCTGTGATAGCAAGCGCTCGTCGCATACATACCGCTTACACCGATGGCATATACGGCAACGGCCAGCTTCTCTGTCACCGATTGGGCAACCAAGACCGCACCCAAACCCATAACCGGGAAGACGAAGGCCGCAACCTCGTGGGACACGCCCCGTAGGCGCGGTTTGGATGGCTTCTCGACGATCGCGTCGCTAGGGGCGACCGGCCCCGCGCCGGCCGAACCATCGGCCATGGACTGGATCGTAGCGAAGATCCTGGCTGAAGCCCACCTTCTGGCGCGTTAGACGGTAACTCCCCAAAGATAGGCGCTGGCCAGACCGGCTCCTTCGGCCATGGCGGCGAGCTTCGCCCACGTAATGCGGGGGTCAACGGTCGGGTGCTCAGCCAACGTCGCAAACTCGGGCCACTGCTTTTCGTAGAACTCCGGGAAGTCCTTGACCGCTCTCCCCTTGAACCGTACCGGGATAGGCTCGCCCTCGAACCCCGTCAGTCGCTCGGTCACGTATGTGGCGTAGCTCGGTCTGCTGACCTCCCCGTCGTTAACGATGTCGACTCCGGTTTCGCGCTGGCGCCGAACAATTTCTTGCACAGCAGCCTTCACCGCTACCGGGTCGCCGCGGTCTGCCAACTCCGCCCGACCGGGGCAAACTTCCAGTGTGAGTCGTGAGCACCCGATCTGCACTTGTCTTCATTCGCCGACTCCTTTAGCAGCCCTACAAACGAACGGGGCCTTGGCTCGGCGCCAGCCAACCGGACCCCGAGCGAGGCAATGATTCCATGAGTTTTACGGTACAGGCGTCTTGCGGGTTGTCCATGACCTGGTCGGTGGGACCGGACTCGACAACTAGCCCCCGGCACATCACGTACACGTACTCGGAGATCTGGCGCACAATGGACAGGTCGTGCGTGATAAAGAGGTAGGCAATGCCTCGTTCCGCCCTCAGTGAGGCAAAAAGGTTGAGGATCTGGGCCTGGACTGACACGTCGAGGGCAGAGACGGGCTCATCACATATCAGGACTCGAGGGTTGGCGGCCAAAGCACGCGCTATGGCGACCCGCCGGCGCTCTCCTCCGGAAAGCGCAACCGGCTTTCGTTGCGCGTACGGCGCCAGAAGTCCGACGGAGCCCAGAAGGTCAGCCACTCGCGCGGGGAGGTTCCTGGCTCCGGGGTCGTGCCTCTTGATCGCTTCGCGCAATGTCCATTCGATACTGCGCATGGGGTTGAGGCTCGAATTCGCGCTCCACTTTCCAACGCCGCCACGGCGCAGTCGAGGCGATAGGTCCCGGACGAGCACCCCATCGACCTGAAGGTAGATGTTCCTCCACTGGTAACCTTGTTGGGCGGCACGGCTCCCGTCATCGTGACCGGAGGGCTACGTCGGAGGTACGGGCCTGGCGAGACACAAGCGAGCGTTGGCCGGGACCACGTGGCCTGACGTTAGCCAGAATGCCCACGAGTTATGGAGAAATAGGACGTGGTACTCGCAACCAACCTTGGGTTCCCGCGTATAGGCCCGCACCGGGAACTCAAGAGCTCTCTCGAGGCCTACTGGGCAGGGAAAGCGCCCGCCGGAGAACTACAGTCCTCCGCGGCGGCGCTCCGAGAAGGCGTGTGGCGGGTGCATGCTGACCTCGGCGTCGACCACATCCCTTCGGGAGACTTCTCGCTCTACGACCATGTCCTCGACACAGCCGTGCTTGTTGGCGCCATCCCCGAGAGATATCGGGTTGCCGGGCCGGTCGACCCTCTCGACCGGTATTTCGCCATGGCCCGCGGGGGCACTCTAGGCGGCAAGAGCGTCACGGCCCTCGAGATGACGAAGTGGTTCGATACGAACTACCACTACTTGGTGCCAGAGCTCACGGCCGGTCAGCGGTTCGCCCTCTCGTCCGCCAAACCGATGAACGAGTTCCGCCAGGCGGCGGCGATGGGGATCACAACTCGCCCCGTGATCCTGGGCCCGGCTTCGTTCCTTCTCTTGTCGAAACACATCGGCAACGGCTCCAACCTCGAGCTCCTCCCCGCCCTGTGCGAGGTTTATGCCGAACTTCTCGAGGGCATCACCGAAGCCGGGGCGTCCTGGGCCCAGATCGATGAACCGGTGCTCACCCTCGACCTCGACCTCGAGCAACGCACGGCGGTCACTCGCGCCTACGCATCCTTGCGCGAGGCTTCACCCGGGCTCCGGCTGCTGGTTGCCACCTACTTCGCGGGCTTGGGGGACAACCTCGAGACGGCCCTGCACCTGCCCGTCGACGCCCTGCACCTCGATGCCATCGCCGACCCCGACCAGGTTGATGTAGCCATCGCGCAGGCTCCGGGCACCTTGGCAATATCGCTGGGCGTGGTTGACGGGCGTAACGTCTGGCGGACCAACTTGCATGCCGCACTGGACCGACTGGAGGAGGCGCGGCGGTCGTTGGGCTCGGACCGCCTCTTGGTAGGGCCCTCGTGCTCGCTGCTGCACCTGCCCGTCGACGTCGAACTCGAGGCCTCGATCGACCCCGAAGTCCGGAGCTGGCTGGCGTTCGCCACTCAGCGATTGCAAGAGATCAAGGCTCTAACCCGCGGGCTCAACGAAGGCCATGAGGCGATCTCAGGGGAACTGGCCGACGCCAGCGCCGCCCTTGCGTCCCGGGCGGCTTCGCCCCGCGCCCATGACGGCGCCGTAGCCCAGCGGTTGGCCGGCCACAATCCCGGCCTCGAGCAACGCCGTTCCCCTTACCCCGTGCGCCGGCAGGCTCAGACGGCGCGTCTCCACCTCCCGACTTTGCCGACGACGACCATCGGTTCGTTCCCCCAGACCCCGGCCATACGGGCCTTACGCGCCCAGTTCCGACGTGGTCAGATCGACAAACAGACTTATGACAACGGGCTACGGGCCTACGTCGACGAGGCCGTGGCGTTCCAGGAAGAAGTGGGCGTCGACGTCTTGGTGCACGGCGAGCCGGAACGGACCGACATGGTCGAGTACTTCGGCGAAATGCTGAATGGCTGCCTTGTAACGGGCAACGGGTGGGTGCAGAGCTATGGGTCTCGCTGCGTGAAGCCGCCGATCATTTTTGGGGACGTCAGCCGCCCGAGCCCGATGACTGTGGATTGGGCCGTGTACGCCCAATCGCGTACAGAGCGCCCGGTAAAGGGGATGCTCACCGGCCCGGTCACCATCCTGGAGTGGTCTTTCGTCCGCAACGACGTGCCGCGCGAGTTGACCGCCCGCCAGATCGCCTTCGCCATCCGGGACGAGGTGGCCGATCTCGAGGCCGCGGGCATCGTGGTGGTCCAGATCGATGAGCCCGCGCTACGTGAAGGCCTTCCACTGCATGCGGCTCAACGTGAAGAGTACTTGGCGTGGGCCGTGGGAGCGTTCAAATTGGCGTCATCCGGTGTTCGCGACGAGACCCAGATCCATACGCACATGTGCTACGCCGAGTTCAACGACATCATCGAATCGATCGCCGCCTTCGACGCGGACGTCATTTCGATCGAGGCCTCCCGATCGCGGATGGAACTTCTGGGTGCGTTCAAGGATTTCGAGTACCCGAATGAAGTTGGCCCGGGGATCTTCGACATCCACTCGCCCCGTGTCCCGGAGACGTCCGAAATGGTGGAGCTGCTGGTGGCCGCCCTCGAGGTGGTCCCCCGAGACCGGCTGTGGGTGAACCCCGACTGTGGGCTCAAGACCCGGCGGTGGGAAGAGGTGCGCCCAGCGCTAGCCAACATGGTGCGCGCCGCACGTGAGGTTCGGGAGCGAGCCCTGGCTATTCCAGGCTCATGAGCCGCTGTAGAGCAGGTCGACGGCGTCGCGGTGCCCCGACCAGGTCAGGGTGAACTGCCAGCATCCTCGTACCGGCATATCTATCCCTGATGGCCCGGGGCCACCCATGACCACCCGACGTTGGACCGCCCCCACCGGCCGGGTACCAGCCAATCGGCGAGCAGATATCACCAGGTTGGAGCTGTCGTTGAGGGGCGCCGGGACACCCATAGGATCTTGTTGTTCCGATCGGGGAGCGGCGGCGCCCTTAGAGGCGAGCGACGGGCCCACAGGACGGCCACGATGTCACCCTTGGCTCCCAGAACATAAGGCATCGGGGTGTCAGCAGGATGGAAGCCCGCTCGAGCCCACGTGGGCAGGGGGCCGTACTTGAGCGACGACGCGCACGGGCTCGAGGCGGCGAGCGCCGCACCGTCGGGGGCCCTGCCAGACGCGGAGGCCGGCTGCCCACTAGCCCCCACCGATGAGCCGCCTCGCAGTACCACCCATGCGCCGGCTCCTCCGACGACTAGGGCGCTCATCCCGGCCACCCACCGACGACGGCGCCGGCGGCGCGCTTCGCGAATAAGCATTTCGATAGGACCTGGTCCCGGACCGGGTCCTGGGGGTGGCAGCGGGGCCTGCCCCTTGAGCAGGGTGAGCGTAGCCATCGCTCAGGGCACCGACTCGATCATGGCGATCAGCTCCTCGGTTCGGTAGCCGTGACGCCGGGACAGGCGGACCAGCTCCTGGACCTTGACGAGAAGTTCGCTCCTCTGCGGCGAACCGGCGACGGTGATGCCCCGGCCCCGGCGGAACTCGAGCAGCCCTTCGTCCCGGAGCTCTGCCAGCGCCCGGAGCACAGTATTGCGGTTTACACCGAGAACTGCGGCCAAATCCTTGGCCAGAGGCATGCGCTCGCCCGGCTTGGCCTCGCCGTCCGCTATCGCTCGTCTGATCTCAGCCGCCACTTGCTGGTATAGCGGCGTCGGGGCGCTGTGGTCGAGCTGCATGGTACTAATCATTCTAGACCCATTCACACACGACATGCAAGGGGGCTGGCGCGTGCCATTTGGACGGTTTCTTACGCCAGGGCGAATAAACCGTACAAATCGTCCAGAGTGCCTGGGCGCCGACTAAGTGCGAGCAACCGGCGTAGGCCATGGTCTAGACCATTTGACAGAGTGGTTTAGACCACCTAGGCTCCCAGACGAGACTGGTTCATTTAGTTCAGATACCGAAGGGGGGATCGAAGGCCGCGTCATCGGCCTCACCGACGCAACATCCTTTACTTCTTTCGTCTACTTCCACCTACATCGGACAGGGCTCGCGCGCGACTTGTTGTCGCCGAGCCAGACAGGAGGCAACCAGTATGAAGAGGCGTTCAACCCAGCTCGCTGTCGTCTCTATAGCGGCCTTAACCACGCTGACGCTCGGCGCGGCACCGGCGGCATCGGCATCAGCGCACCGCTCCCCCGCCGACCTTGGCAATACTGCCGGGGCACGAAAGGTCGAGATGGCCTTTTTCGAGCAATGGGGGATTTACGCTCGCGGTTTCGGCTTGGCCAACGCTGACAACGAAGGCGAGATCGCCGATTTAACGGACCTGGACTACGCCTTCGGCGGCGTGGAGCCCCAGAGCGGGAGCAGCTCGACTGTCCAGGAAAACCCAGCGCTTCCTGGTTATAACCCAGTTGTCTGCTCCAGCCTCGACACTTATGCCGACTACCAGTCGCAGGGCCTGACCCCGATCACCGGGGCCGACGGCCAAGCCGAGCCCAACACCGGCACCAACGGGTTGGCCGGGAACTTCGAGCAATTGGCGGAACTGAAGGCGAAATACCCAGACCTGAAGGTGATCATGTCACTAGGCGGGTACGGCGGCTCCGCCTTCTTCTCGCCGGGCGTTTCAACGCCGGCCGCACGGCGGGCGCTGGTCGCATCCTGCATCAGTATGTACATCAAGGGCGACCCGGGCGTAAATCCCTCCGGCTCGGCGCAAGCGGTCCCCGCCACTAGCCCCAGCCAAACCCTCCTGTACCCCAACGGCACGACGGCCGGGATCTTCGACGGTTTCGACATCGATTGGGAGTACCCCGGCAACAACAATAACCCCGCGGACGCTTACAGCTCTGCGGACACCGAAAACCTCGTGCTACTGATGAAGGAATTCCGCACTCAGTTGAATGCCCTCAGCCGCAGTACCGGCAAGCAGTACACGCTGTCCGTGGAACTGCCGGCCGGCCTGCAAAACGCGGTCGACGAAGACCCAGCCGGGCTTGCTCGGTACGCCAATTATGACGTGATCATGGACTATGACTTCCAGGGCCCCTGGGACGGGACGGGGCCGACCAACTTCGAGTCAAACCTCTACGAGTCACCGGCCGCCCCCGATACAACGGCCGAACCATTGATCAGCCTTTCCAGCACGGTCAAGTACTACGAAGGCCGTGGTGTGCGGTCACGGCAGCTGGTCGTCGGGTTGCCGTACTACGGGCATGGTTGGACCGGCGTCCCTGCAGGCTCAGACTTCGGGCTCTACCAATCGGCCACCGGCCCAGCTACGTCACCAAACATGACGGAAGCGGGCGCTTACTTCGGCGGTCTCGACGGGACGGACCCGGCCGGGACCTCCGACTACTACGAGCTAGCCGCCTGCCCGTCAGAGGGTGTCTCAGCGTCCGCGCCGACCAACGGGTGCACCGCTCAGGGCGTGTCCGGCTTTTCCTGGCACATCGACCCGGTTACGGGTGCGAGTTGGTTGTACAACCAGAAGACGATGACGTTCTGGTCGATTGAAAACCCGGCTGAGGTCTACGAAAAAGCTCTGTACATCGACAGCCATGGCCTGGCCGGCGCCTCGGTGTGGGCGCTTGAAGGTGATTCTCAAAATGCGCTGACCAGTGCGCTGACCGCCGGGCTCGAGCAGCAGGGCCAAGGCCCGTTTAGCGTCTTCGGCTAAACCCGTTTTCCCTGGCGCCAAGAGGGGACTGGCCTAAGCAAGCAGCCCCTCTTGGCGCCCTCGAGGCTTAGGCCGGCGTCATTGGTCCGGAAGGAGCGCACCCACGTGGCCGGCGCCAGGGATGTGGTAGACAGCGGCAACCGCCGCCATCGGTAGTGGGGCGTACACATGCGGGAATGTGCCACCGTCGGGGGCTAATTCCCAACGGACAGCGTCGCCCAGCGTCCCGGCATCCAGTGCCACGACCACGAGAGCCGGCTCATCCGGGAACACCCTCCGGGCCGTTGCCCCTACCTGCACCCGGGAAGAACAGTGGATGAACCCACTACTGGCGTCGAACGACGAGCCGGTGAAATGGCCTCGGGCCTCGAATTCTGTCCACTCGGGCGGCAGGAGAATCTTGTAGATCAGCATGCGGGCGGAGACTTGGGCCAGTTCGGGCCGCTTTGCTTTCCCTGGGCGGATGCGTCGTTTTATATCACCTCAACTTACGAGCTACTCGCCTGTGTGTTCCCGACTAGCGCCAGCTATTTTCTCCCACTGTTTGGCCCGGCGGTCCCGAGCTTCTCCGGCTAGCTCGGGCGCCCCTGTCGTATAACGCTGCCAGGCGTCGTAACGCTCGACGCCGACCTCCTCGAACAGGGCGTTGTGCACGCGGACGGGGGCGCCGCAAACGACGGCGAGGTTCAACGCGTCGCTGGGGCGTGCGTCCACTTCGACTGTCCCTCCTCCGCCAGCCAGGACGACAACGGCATAGAAGGTGTACTCGGACAGTCTCGTGACCCTGACCTCGCCTACTGTCAACCCTCCTGCGTTCACCAGGTCGGCGGCGAACTGGTACGTCATAGGCCGAGGCGTCTCGACTGTCTCCAAGCTGCAGGCCAGCGCTATAGCCTCGGGCGCCCCGATATATATGGGCAACTGCCGGTCGCCGCCGAGTTCTTTGAGGACGACGGCGTGCGTCCGGTTCGAGGGGTCGTCGTCGTCTGAACGTCGTACCTCGGACACCTCCACGTCGACCCAGGCTGCTTGTTCGGTTCCCGGCACGGGCCGGACCTCCTTTGCTTGTCGGGTATAGGGCGCAAGCTCGGGCGCCAACGCGGCCCGGGCCTGATGCAAACGCGCCTTCACTGCGCCGGGGCTTACGGCCAGCTCCGCGGCCGCTTCAATGTGGCTAAGCCCTTGCCAGTAGAAGGCCAGAACGGCCTGTCGCTGGCCACGGGGCAGGGCTTGCACGGCGTCGCGCACCCGCTTGGCCAGCTCCCCAGCCTCGGCGAGTTCATCGGGGCCGAGCGCTTCGTCCCTCAGATCGTCTATAAGCCGTGCGGCCGGTCGTGTCGCCCGCAGCCAACGACGGGCGATGTTCAAGGCGATACCGGCGTACCAGGCTCCGAAGCGGTCCGGTGACCGGAGCCGCGACAGCCCGACCAATGCCGTGACGGCTGCCTCTTGAGCGGCGTCTGTCGCCATTGCCCCGCTGCCAATCAACCGTCGCACCAGCGCTACGACCATGGGCTGGTGCCGGTCGATCAACTCACCGAACGCGTCCTTGTCCCCCTCTTGCGCCGACAGGACCAGACCGGCATCACTTCGGCTTGCCGGCTTCGAGACGGCCACGCCTCATAGTGCCATCTGGGTGCCTCAGAGTTAGTTGGCCCCGTTCCCGGGGATGCAAGTAACCCAGAGAGGCCGAGATGCCCAGTGGCCGGCAATCTCACGGGTCAAGCGAAACAGCGACCTGCTTCATATACACGGCGAAAGGGGCATCGTCGGCCTCGCCGATTTGGCCGTCCACCAAACCTCGAGCAGTGATCTCTCCGACGTGGACCATATCGAGGCGCTCCATGACCCGCCGCGACGCGATGTTGTGGCGCTCCGTGAAGGAAATAACCGAATTGGCGTTTAGCGCGGCCTGAGCAAAACGAAGGCCTTCCCTGCCGATCTCGGTGGCGTACCCCTGGCCATGGAAATCGCTCGACAGGGCCCAGCCCAGTTCGAGACGATCGCGCCACCAGTGTGTCCCTCCGGTCAAGGCGGTGATCTGGGTCGTCGTAGGAGCGTCCGGCGCCAGCCGGGATAGGCCACCGCGGCCGACCAGGACGTCGTCGGAGCGACGGTAGGCGATCCATTTGTGCACCCCATCCCTGGTCCAGGCCTCTCGTGCTGCCTCGGCGAAGACCTCGGCTTCCGCCAGGCTCCAGGTGCCGCCGTACCAGGCGGCCACAACCGGGTCTTGAAACAACCGGACTAGATCGTCGGCATGCTCCAAGCCGATCGGTTCCAGCCGGAGCCGAGCCGTCCAGCAGGCGCCCTCAGCTAGCAGCATCAGTCCCAGTCGTCCGATCGGTCCACTGCGGGGGCCGGGTTTTCACAAGAATGCTCGATAGGACGCACCAATTACCGCCTACCGTGGCCGGGAGTGGACCAAATACCCCTGATGACCACACCGTTTAATGGCCGTCGCTCGGGCCTTGAGTGCAATTCAGCGCCCGCCACCTCTAGGATTGCCTCGTGCAAGTGCTTATAGACCATACATCGGGCGCGGGGTCGGACGTGGCCCGCCACGCGCACCGGACCGCCTCCATGGTGCCACTGCCGGGTCTCTTCTGGCGCACCTCGACGTCACCAGCGCGCCCTAGGACAGCGGTTTGACCGGGCTGGGGCGGTGGCGCCGGCGCCGGAGGGCTGGTTTCCGATCGGGGTCCTTGACGAAGCGCAGCATGACGGTCGTCGTGGCGGCGAGGCGGCCTTGCCGGCTTTGTCTATGGCGCCTCGTCCACCGCGATGGCCAGGACGGTCGCCTCTGCTCGCAGCGAGCCGGCGGCCACGGTCGTGCACACTGCTCCTCTGCGTACCAGTTGCAAACAAGTGGCCCATCTCGGAGACTCCACTTCGGACGGGCTCATCTCGTCCGATTTCCTCCCGGACGCCGCCCAAAGGATCCCGGCCCAGTACGCCCGCGTCGGCGTGTCCCGTTCGATCATGGAGGTTGTAGGCGCCAACTCCATTGTCGAGACCTTGCCGGGAGACCAGAACGGCTACGAGATCGCCCAGGGCCTGGTCACCCAGGGCTACCGGGGGTGCTGGGTGATCGCTCTCGGGACCAACGACACGGCGGACGTGTACGTCGGCTCGAACGTCGGCCTGGCCACCCGTATACAACGCATGATGTCGCTGATAGGCCACCAGCCAGTGCTGTGGGTGAACGTCAAGACGCTGCTCAGCAGCGGGCCTTACTCCGAGACGAACATGCAACAATGGGACAACGCCCTCCTCGCCGCCTGCCCCAAATATCCCAACATGCGGGTGTTCAACTGGGCGCATATCGCCAACCCCGACTGGTTCACAACCGACGGGATCCATTTCACCTCGACCGGTTCGGCCGTCCGCTCCGCCGCTATTGCCGACGCCCTGGCGACCGGCTTCCCGGCCTCGGCCGGGGGCAAGGCTTCGAGTGCTGGTGGCGCCCACAGCTGCGTCGTGAACTGGTCCCCGACGTGGCATCTGCCGACGACGTTCCTTCCCTGAATTTTCGAGTTGGGGGGAGCCGGCGCGTCAGTCAGCTTGCTGCCGCCTGAAGCGATGATCAGGTGGGCAATTCCCCGATTATGGCGTGACGAGTCGAGCGAATTAGGCCGGCGGAGACCCGGTATACGCTCAGGCCTTTCATGTCGGCCCCCCCGGGCAACACGCCCGTCCACGCCGTCGCCACCGTGTCGTCGTCGACGACCAGCGCGTCAATCGAATATTTGACTAGCCCACCCGCCAGCTTTACCGCGTTGTCGTAATCATCACGCGCACCACCCGGTCCGCGTCCGGGTGGAGTGTGCCCATAGTCAATGTACTCAGGCGCGACGACCTCGTCGAAGTCCTGGGGACGGCCATTCGTGTAACAATCAAAGAATTTGCGCACGACCGCTTCGGGTGTCAATTCCGTGCTCACAGTTCATCTCCTATTAATTGTGGGGCCTCGCGGGACGAGCCCAATTGGCCCGGCCGACCAGTTTTAGCCTGTCACTTGACAGTGTCAAGCGGCACGTACAGAATCGAGGCATAGACGCTCAGGAACAGCCTGTTGTACTCGATAAGCCAAGCCGTTTGTGACCGGGCCGGCTCCTCCGGAGGCCGACCCGCCGGAGCATTTTGATGAATACGAGCTTGTGGTCCTATGGAGTGCCAAGAACCGTCGGGAGCTAGCCTCCGATGTCGCTGAGCGCCTCCAGCGCCAGCATCTAGGTCATCTGGAGGCGATGCGGGCAGCTGGGCATCTTCTCGTCGCGGGGCCGTTGGCCGAGCAACGCGATCCCCGCATGCGAGGTATTTGCATTTACCGCACCGGTAGCGTGGAGCGAGCGCGGGAGCTAGCAGAGGCCGATCCCGCCGTCCAGGCCGGACAGCTCGAAATTGAAGCAATGGCATGGCGTACGCGGCCAGACGCCCTTCATGGCGGCCCCCGGTAGGCCTTATCCAACGGGAGCAATTATGCTCCGATGGGTCACACCGAGAACATCACCACGTGTCGCGAATACAGGAGAACAAGAGAGTGAGCCAACCACAACCCGCTCCACCCGCCGGCTTCGCCGAGTTGCTGGCCGAGGCAGCAGCGCACCTGGACGCTGCCATTGACGCCACCCTGGAAACCGCCAAGGGGGCATCACCAGCCGAAGCCACCGACATTGCCCACCGAGCACTGGCGGAACTGCGGAGCGCCAGGGAGGCGTTTGAAACGGATTTCGACGCATCCATCGAGCGGCTGGAGCGGGTGGCAGCGGGTTCGCACGAACCGGTGCCGCACGACGAATAACCGCTGGTTCTGGGCACTTACCTGGCGTCACGCGGCGCGCGTCGTGGAGGGTTCGGACGAACGAGAGGGTCGGGGCCACTTGTCGCCAACCCTGAGCCCGAAGTAGCCATCTTTATTGACAGGTCCGTGAACCCGACGTAGCTCCCTTTTGGCGTGCTCGCCGCCTTTCGGCGTGCTTTCTGTCGTTTTCCGCCTTCCAGCAGACCGAGAGCCCGTTAGCGCGCCGAGACTGACCCTGGGGCAAGGACTCGCCCCGGCGGCGGCGGACGCGCCCCGGCGACAGCGGCAGCTTGACCTTTCACATCTAAAGTGATATCACATTGATATGGACCGAAAGTGATATCACTTTGGTGTGAGCAAGGTCTGGGAAAGGAGATCCACGATGTCCTATCGCCAACCCCGACGTCCCCGACGTCCCCGACGTCTTTCCCCGGAGCGGGCTGAGCCCAACGAGGCTAGACGGGGACCGATCGACGGGTGCATTTGTCTCTCGGCCGCCCTCTTCGCGTCGCTGACCATGCTGATGGCCGTACCGGGGGCAGGAAGAACCAGTGCCGCCCCGGTCGCCACCAGTTTGCCGCCAACGGCGTCCCCTTCGGGACAATGGCCGTACCCCAACGGCAACCTGGCCAACACCCGGGACGCGCCGGGTTCGGTCATTTCGTCGGCGAACGTGTCGACGCTGCGCGAAGCGTGGGCGTTCAAACTGTCAGGCACGGCGGCGGCCGGCGTGCCAGGGGTCGGAGCGTTGACCTCCGGGCCGGTAGTACAGGGCGGTGTGGTGTACATACAAGACGAGGACGCCAACGTGTACGCGCTGGCGCTGGCCACGGGCAAGCTGATGTGGGAGTACCGGGCCAACTTCCCGGAGAAGAGCGGCCCCGGTCCCGACGGCGTGGCGGTGGCCAATGGGACGGTGTACGGAGACACGTCGACTTCGGTATTTGCCCTAAACGCCACCACCGGAAAGACGATTTGGGCGGACGGCAGCCTGCTGCGCAAAGGACAGGGTGCGTTCGAGATACAGCCCCAGGTCGCCGGCGGGCGGCTCTACGTGGCTAGCGCGTACGGCTCGGCGGCCGGCGGCGGAGTGCTGATGGCGCTCGATGCCGACAGCGGCCGCCTCTTGTGGGAGTTCAACACGGTGCTCGGCCCGGCCAAGGGCGTGCAGGCTCTCGGTGTCGGCTCGGGCGGGGCCTGGGAGACGCCGTTGGTCGGTAGCGACGGCTCGGTGACCTTCGGGACCGGCAACCCGTACCAGAGCATCGCAGCGGCGATCCAGGACCCCTCGCCAGACCTCTACACCGACAGCGCCGTGAACCTGGACGCGGCGACCGGGAAGCTGCGCTGGTACTACCAAGCCGTGCCAGACGACTTCATGGACCACGACCTGCAGGCATCGCCGGTCTCAGCGTCCATCAACGGGTCGCCCGTGATCCTCGCTGCGGGCAAGATGGGCTACGTCTACGCGCTGAAGGCACGGTCTGGGGCGCTGCTATGGAAGACGGCGGTGGGCGAGCACAACGGGCACGACGGCGACTCTCTGCTGGCGTTGGCGCACAAGCTAAAGGTCACGGTGCCATATACGTTCCTGCCCGGGTCGTTGGGCGGTGTGCTGTCGAACCTGGCCGTAGCCGGCAACAGCGTGTACGTCGCTACGATCGACCTCCCGATCACGGCCACCAGCCTCAACTCAGTCGATGGCAACAAGCTCGGCGGAGCCGAGACCGGGGAGGTGGAAGCGCTCGACCTGGCCACGGGTAAGGTGGAATGGGACACCAAGACGCCCACGATGCCGCTGGGCGCGGCCACGGTCGCTAATGACCTGGTCTTCACGACTCTCTACACAGGCGTGCTGGTCGCTCTCAACCGCGCCACTGGGGAGGTTGTCTATCGCCACCAGCTACCCACGTCGGACAACGCGCCGATAGCTGTGTTCGGGAACACCGTACTGGTGCCCGCGGGTGGTCCAGAGACGTCCGCGGCGGGCGGGGGCGGCCACCCGCAGGTGGTTGCTTATACCCTCCCATAAGCATCCCCCAGCCCAAGAAACCGAATGCTTTGGACGGTTTATTCGGCCACAGCGTCAGAAACCGTCCAAAGCTCGTTGGCGGCTGGCACCGCTCCGCTCGCGGCCGGGCCTTAGAGGGACCTGATACCGGCCACGATGTGCAGGGCCTGAGGAAGGGTAAGGCGCGAAGTGTCGATGAACATTTCGGTTTGCTTTTTGGGGCTGGTGCCGAACTGATATGGCTGTGACCACTGGAGGACATAGCCGCTCTTGACCCCCGCTGCGGTGGTGCAGTACTTCAACACGGCGGGGCTGCAATACACCGACACGCGGACCTTGACCGACCCCTTGGGGATGCTGACGCTCCAGACCCCGACCTGCCGGGCGGTGCCGGGGTTGTTGCATATGTTCGGGTAGCCCTCAGCGATCGAGAACCCAGCCACCTTGCCAAGGTTCGAGATAGGCGTGTACGCCTTGCCATAGGTGGCAGAGACGGACTCGTCCTGCCCGGTCCCGCACGAGAGAAGTTTGAAACTGCTCAAAGGAAGACCGAGGACGGTCATGGGCTGGTACACAGGGTAGTTGAGGCCGACCTGGGCGCCATCCCAAATATTCGGCGCTCCCGAGGCGGCGGCCGGGACGGCGAGGGCGGCGACTACCGCGCCGGTGCCCAAGCCGGCGGCTACCACCCGCGTGAGCGCTCCGCGCTGGCGCCACCAACCCTGGGGGTGCCCGGTGTCTGCCTCTGGCTGTACGCCAGTTTCGAAGCTGGTACTGACGTGATTACGACCCTGGCTCCTGAAGCTGAACATTTTCGTCGTCCTTTCTGTAGTTGATGTGCCGTGGCGTCCCAGAATCCGCCCGATATGTACGCCCCATCCGGACGGGAACTACCCGCCGTTGGGCCGACACTGGACCGCGCTGGCTGACCACCTTGGTGTTTTCTCATTTACGGGGCCGCTGCGCTGTCGCTGCGACGCCGAACACTTCTAATGTCTCATCTCTAGGCTCCGAGCGCCCTAGGGAAAATCCCTAAGTCTGTCCTAATGGAGCCGATACGACGGACGGGGCTTCGGCGCCAACGTGTGTAGGCTCGAGGCCGGGACAATAGGGTTTCTAGCTATTGGCAAATTCGAACATCTCAAATGACCACAGCGCCGCGGGCTCGCCTGCTTCTGGCGCGGTCGGGACGGTTCGGGTAGCCGTCGGCCACCTACAGAGGAGGAAAGCGGTGCGCGACGAAGATCGCTATTTGTTCGACCTTCAGGGCTACATGACTGTTCCCGACGCCCTTCCGCCCGAGACGGTCGACAAGCTGAACGACGCCATCGACGACCTGGTGGAGAGGGAAATGGGGCCAAATGAAACGACTCGTCGTTGGATCGACCTCTTGCCCCGGGACCGGGTGTTCCGGGACGTCATCGACAACCCCAGGGTCCTTTCCACGCTGGAGGAACTGCTCGGCCCGAGATTGCGGCTCGACCATGAGTACATCGACGTCATACGCTCCGGTCTCGGGCCGATCGGCGCCCGGTTGCACGGGGGGGCCACTCCATTTGACCCGGCCCAGTACTACTGGAGCGGTGACCGGAGACTCAACAGCGGCCTCCTGGTGGCGGCGTACAACCTCAAAGACGTCGGGCCGGAGGACGGCGGTTTCGCTTGCGTACCCGGGAGCCACAAAGCGGCCTTTCCATTTCCCGAGCACTGGAAGGACCTGACCAACCCCCAGCCATGTGTCCGCCCCGTCGCCGGCCCGGCCGGTACGGCCATAATCTTCACCGAAGCCATGACTCACGGGACACTGCCATGGCGCGGGAGCGACCAGCGGCGGACCGTGTTTTACAAGTACAGCCCGGAACCGCTGGCCTGGTCCCGGAGGTACTACTCTCCCGATGCCTACCCCGACCTCACCGAGACGCAGCGCAGCCTCTTGATGCCCCCAGGGCGCTCCCCAGCCCTCGGCTACCCATGACTGGCGTCCTTCGCGACCGAAGGAGCCCATTCACCGGGCTAGCCCCCAAGGTACTGAAGGCGAAGCGGGAATTGTTAGCGCCTCCGAGAAGTTAACAATGGCACACTCAAGTTTGCCGAAGGAGGCAGTTTCAAACGTGGCCGTGCAGTCCGATTGGCTAGAGAGGGATCTCTACGCGGTACTGGGAGTAGCAGAGGACGCAGACAGCAAGACGATTAGCCGCGCCTACCGGAAGTTGGCGCGCCAGCTGCACCCGGACACCCACCCGGACGACCCCGCTGCTGCGGAGACGTTCAAGGGTGTGACGGCCGCATATGACGTCCTCGGCGATGAAACCAAGCGGGCCGAGTACGACGAGTTCCGGCGGGCCGTAGCTGGGCCCGCCGGCCCGATCCTGATGGGTGGGGGTGGGCCTCGACCGAGGGTCGGGATTTCGTCCCTGATGACGAGCAACAATGGGCCACCTTCGACGGCTCTACGTGGACGACTTTTGAACCAGGCGACCTCGACGACCTACTGAGCAGAGTCATGGGCCGAACGGGCCGCCCTGGGGCGACGGCACCTAGGAGGGGCGATGACCTCGACGCAGGCCTCGGCTTGGGCTTCGAGGACGCCGTCCGGGGCCTGACCACCGAGGTCACCCTCACCAGGGCGGACGGGCCACAAACGTTCAAGGTGCGGGTGCCGCCCGGGGTCGACGACGGCCAGAGGATCCGCCTGCGCGGTAAGGGTGGCTCAGGTATCAACGGCGGACCTCCTGGTGACCTCTACGCCGTGGTGCACGTGGCTCCTCACCCCGTGTTTGACCGCAGCGGGCTCGACCTGCTGGTCGAGGCGCCAATTGGGTGGCCGGAGGCCGTGCTCGGAGCCGAGATCGATGTGCCTACGTTGGGCGGGCCGTCGGTCCGGGTCCGGGTCCCCGCCGGTACTCCGAATGGGCGCACCCTGAGGGTCCGCGGCCACGGCGTACCCACTGGCAAAGCTACGGGAGACCTCCTCGTCCGTCTCCACGTGACGGTTCCCGACCACATCACCGAACAGCAAAGGCATGCCGTGCAAGCGGTAGCCGAGGCGTTCCGCGCCGCTTGATGACCACGCTACGACCCTCGTAAGGCGGCCCGGCTACCGTCGTCCCCCCACCTGGCCGAGCCCATACTGGGCGGGTGGGACGTGTGGCTCTCAGAGACGAGCTGGTCAGCCTGTCGGACCATGTCTGGCAGCGGCTTACGGACCGCCTCGTTGACCTGTCTGACGAGGAGTACCTCTGCCAGCCGGTGCCGGGATGCTGGACGATCCGCCCCGGAGACGACGGCGTCTGGCGGCGGCCACCGCTTCGGGCTAAGTGGGCCGTGGCCGGCGCACAACCGGCGCCAGCACAACGGCGATGGCCAAGAGAACGGCCACTGACGTAAGGGCATGCAAAACCGTCAGTTGGTTCCCGAGAAAGCCCACCAGTGGTGGCCCGGCCAGGAAGGCACAGTAACCCACTGAGGCGATAACACTGACCCGGCCCGCGGCCAGGCTTGGTTCGTCGCCTCCGGCGCTCATCCCCAGCGGGAACCCCACGGACGTGCCGGCTCCCCATAAGAGCGCGCCCACAAACGCAAACGGTACCGCTGGCCCGAAAACGAAGAGGGCCACGCCCGCGATGGCGACAAGGCCAAGCAGGCGCACCACCGGCACACGCCCGTAGCGGTCCAGGAAGACAGGCGAGAACCAGCGTCCAGCCGTCATGGCCGCGAGGAACGTGGCGAAAACCAGAGTGCCCAGAGCCGGCTGCAGATGGTAACCATCGATGGCGGCCAGGCTCGACCAATCGTTGGCCGTGCCCTCGGCAAAAGCAAAAGCGAGCACGAACACGCCGATGGCAAGTGTGCGCGGTTCCAGCCAGGCGCGAAGTACGGTCCGATGACCTTGCCGTTCTGGCATCGCCAGGGCGTCCGCGCTCGGTGCGCCATTTCGTTCAGACTGGCCGGCATCGGGTAGGAACTGCCTGGTTGCCCTGGGCACGATCAGCCCGACCAGGAGAGCCACGATTACCAGGTGAGCGGTGACGGGCAGGTGCACGGCGACCGCTACCGCCCCCATTATTGCGCCAGCTACGGTGCCGAGGCTCCAACCCGCGTGGAACCGAGGCAAGATCGAACGGCCGAGGTGGCGTTCGACTGTCCCGCCATGGATGTTCATGGCAACGTCCCAAGCTCCATTGGCCAGGCCAAAAACGAACAGGCCGGCAACGACTGTGGCCAACCCGACCAGGTAGCCAATGGCCACGGTGACCAGTCCGGCGCTGAGCAACACCGCAGTTATCGAAACGGCCCTACGCGGGCCAAGCCAAGCGATCACTGGTCCTGACAGGGGTAAAGCGACGACGGAGCCAGCCGCGATGGCCAAGAGCACCAAACCCAGGCTGGACGGCTCTAATTGGAAGTGCGCTCGTACTTGAGGGATCCGGGCAGCCCAGTTGGCGAACGCGAACCCGGACCCAATAAAGGAAATGTACGTAGCCAGAACGGCCCGCCTCAGCCGTTCATCGGTGGTATCCAGCGTTGAGACGCCCTCCTCGGCGCCAAGTCTTTCGTCGTCAACCACGTTGCGCACCACTGGACCAGATCGTCGGGCGAGCCTACCTGACAGAGGTGGCCTTTTAAGCCCGTGAAGCCGTCACTTCGATGCTGGTGCTCGTAGGCCCTCGTCCCATTTTCGCTCAATGCCCCCGTACCGCCAGACCGCCAGTGCCACCATCCAGGTGAGCACGAAGACGCCCACGATGACAAAACCGGCCTTGTTGATGTTGAAGTTCTGCATGAACGACCAAAAGCCCCCATTCAGGTGGCCGTCTTGGGCCAACAAGCCGAGGGCTTCGATGCCTCCTATGAACATGGCCACGAACACCGACAGCCCGGTGATGGTCAAGTTGTAGTACACCTTCCGGACCGGCTTGGCAAAGGCCCAGTCGTAGGCGAAGTTCATGAAGCAGCCGTCCATAGTGTCAAACAAGCTCATGCCGGCAGCGAACAGGATGGGCAGTGAAAGTATGGCGTAAAACGGGAGCCCGCCGACCACGGCAGTGCCAGCTAGTACGAGCAGGGCCACCTCTGTGGCCGTGTCGAAGCCGAGGCCGAATAGGATCCCGATCGGGTACATCTTCCACGCCGTGTCCACGCGGCGGGACAAAGGCCCGAGGACGCGCATCATCAAGCCCCGCGAGTTGAGTTGGCGCTCGAGCTCGGCCTCGTCGTAGACCCCGCCCCTCATGGCCCGGAAAATCTTGAGGATCCCGACCAGGATCACGATGTTGATGGCAGCGATCAAGAACAAGAAGAAGGCGGAAACGAGGGTGCCAACGATATTGGTCGTGTACTGGAGGCTGGAACTGCCGTTTTTCACTTGCTGATCGAGGCCTCGGATGCCGAAGTTGAGCACGACAGCAAGGAAGAACACCACCGAGGAGTGGCCAAGGGAAAAGAAAAAGCCGACGCTTAGCGGGCGCTTGCCGTCGTTCAGGAGCTTGCGGGTGGTGTTGTCGATGGCCGAAATGTGGTCCGCGTCGAACGCATGGCGCATCCCCAGGGTGTAAGCGAGCAGGCCCGTCCCAAAGCCGAACGCTTCGGTCCGGTTGATGTGGTAATTCCCCCCTGCAGCCAAGGCCAGCATGCCCCATCCGACGACGTTCAGGCCTACGACGGTGATCACCATGCCGGCCACCCTGGCCCATTCCGACGGGTTCAGCGCCTGGCGGATGCGCTGGAGCCGCCCAGCGTCGGTGGTAACAGCGGGGGTTTCAGGGAGGGTGTCCTGCGCAGTCATCTAGGGACCTCCGGAAGGTGGGACCTGGCTGGCTCGTCACGGGAGATGGGTCACTCTAACCTCTATTGCGAGCTGACCGCAATAGATCAGGTCGGGAGGCGTGCCGGGAGCGGGCCGACGCCCAGAGAAGGCCCCGCGACGCTAAGCGCCGTTTCGTTTGCGCGGGGCCGGGTGGCGGAAGCGGAACACCCGTCCGGTCACCATCGGTGCTGCGAACCAGAGGACCCAGCCGTAGGTAGTGGCGAAGAAAATGGGTATTGACAACCCGAAACCGACCACCATGCCGACGGTCTGCCAGGTGGAAGCGTTCACGACTGCCGATGAGATACCCGGTGCCTGCGCCCGGGTGACCATGTGGTGCAGCATGGCCAACAGGGCGACCCCGTTCAGCGCCAGCACCAGAGCGTAAAACCCGTACCGCAAAGCGTGGACCGCGAGCGAGTCTCGGTGCTGGCTGGTCAACAGCCTGGTGGCGAACGGGTTCAGCACAATTGTGAAGAGCCAGGCGAAGTTCAACGTCCGCAAACGCGGGTCCATTTTCTCGGCATAGCGGAACATGTCGTGATGGTGGTTCCACGAGGCGGCGATGGCGACAAAGCTGATAACGAAGGCGGCATAGTGGCCACTGTTGTGCCGGACCGACGTCCAAAACTCCGACACCGTGCTCCCGGCGGGAACTGGCAGGTCGATGGCAAGCAATGTGATCGCGATTGCCACCACGGCGTCCGAGAAAATGGTCAGGCGATCGACCGGGCGCCGTTCGGCTTCGACCCCCTCGTCGGTCACAACTCCTCCTCGCCATTGGGCTCGCCGACCGAAGAACTGAGGGGCAAGCCTCGAACGTGTAAGTCCAACTACCTTAGGCGGCCCCCCCGGACGGGTTCCAGTGAGCTCCCGGAGCCTTGCCGTGGTCCCGAAGCCGGAGGGCTGGCCGTTTATAACGAACTTTGATGGCCATGGACATTTCGATGCAAGTGTGGGCCAAAACGTTATGTTCCCGTCCTAGGCAGTACCTGATGCCGGCCACGATGTGCAGGGCCTGAGGCAGGCTGAGCCGCGATGTCTCAGCAAAGATCTGAGTCCGTTCCCTTCTCACCCGTCCAATTTCCACCCTGAAGCCTCCGAGCGCCCTAGGGAAAGTCCCTAGTTCTGGCCATCTCCGGTCCCCATCTGTTTTGCAGCCAAGATCGGCTCGGCACCGCGCCTCCCGACGTTCACGGTCCGATGACCCCGTGCGGTGAACTAGGGGTTCTCCCCAGTGCCAATGCGGCCGAAACGACGCATTATGGGAACATGAGCGGCTCGCCTCACAACAATGACCAAATGGCTTCGAGCCCCGACGGGACGAGCCCTAGCTCCGCGACCCGCTACACGGTCGCCGACTACTTGGCTGACCGTTTGGCGGAGTCCGGAGCCGACCATGTATTCGGGGTGCCCGGGGACTACACACTGGCCCTCCTCGACCACATCGTCGCCCACCCCACCTTGACCTGGACCGGGTGTACGAACGAGCTGAACGCCGGTTACGCGGCGGACGGCTATGCCCGCCTTCGTGGGATAGGCGCTCTGATCACGACCTTCGGCGTGGGCGAACTCAGCGCCATCAACGCTCTAGCGGGCAGTTTTGCCGAGCACGTACCGGTGGTTCACATCGTCGGCTCCCCCTCGGCCGGCACTCAGGCCGCTCACCGGGTCGTACACCATTCCCTCGGTGATGGAGTTTTCTCTCACTTCATCGGCATGCACGAGCCGATCACCTGTTGTCGCGCCACCCTGAATGCAGACAATGCCGAGCTCGAGATCGACCGAGTGCTGGCGGCGGTGTTGAGCGAACGGCTGCCTGGCTACATCCTGCTCCCCGCCGACGTGGCCAGCACGCCCGTCGCACGGCCAAGCCGACGATTGCAAGTGCCACGCCCGCAGAGCGACCGCGATTCACTGGCTGGGTTTGTGGCGGCGGCGCGCCAGCTCATCGGTGCCGCTCGAGACGTCAATGACGTCCGGGTGCTGGCAGGCCTGCTGGTCCACCGGCTGGGCGCTGTACCTCAGATGCGGGAACTGCTGGAAGCCGGCCCGCTAGCCCACGCCACCTCACTTTGGGGCAAGAGCCTGGTGGACGAGAGCGCGCCTACGTTCGCGGGGATCTACGCCGGTGCAGCCAGTAACGAGACCGTCCGCCACGTGGTCGAAGACGCTCCAGTGCTGGTCCTGGCGGGCGTGCAGTTCACCGACCTGAATAGCGGCTTTTTCACCCAGCAGATCCACCGCACCCGGACTATAGAAATCGGGCCCAAGACGGCCAGCGTGGGGGCAGCCGTCTTTTCTCCGGTCACTCTTACGGACGCGCTGGAGGCGATGACAGAGCTCATAAAGGAACTCGCGGTCAAATCTCTTTGCCGTCCCGCTATCCCTGTGGTCGACCGGCCAGAACCGAGCCCTTCGGCAGGCGGTGCTGCGGCCCTGTCTCAAAGCGCACTATGGGACCGTGTTGCCGGGTTCCTGCGACCGGGTGACGTGGTCTTGGCCGACCAGGGGTGCTCCTTCTATGGTGCGGCCACGCACCGTTATTGGCTGACCTGGCCCGCGCCGCCGCCAAAGCCAACAACCGGCCGTCGGCGATCAACGTTTGATCTCCACGAGCAGGACCCAGCTGTTTGATGAGCCCTACCATGGTCGCCACCGCCATTGCGCCTGCCAGCCAGTACAGGCCGCCGAAGACTGGTCGGATGGTAGCGACAGCGCCCACGACGGCCAGGACCGTGACGGCTACGCCGTGGGTGGGACAGGCGAAGAAGAGATCGGCTCAGGGTTCGCCACGGGCCTTGGGGACAGCAGGCCGTCAAGCCATGCAAACGATCGGGCGTGGAACAGAGTCCTGGCTCCCGCTTCGCAGTGGTCGCCGGCGCCTTCCGCCGCGGTGAAGTGGATGTACTGCTTCCTGCACATCAACGACTCGAACAGCTGAGGAGCCGATGCGCTGATGTCGTCGCCCTCGGCGTCGCACACCAAGACCGGACAGGTGATCTGGGCGGCGTGGTCTTTTAGGGAGTACTCGCGTAGGGCCAGCAGGTAGTCCATAGGCGTGGAGACGCCGTGCACGAGCTGGCCGCGCCTCATCGCCCACCCTGCAGTCGGCCTGCTGGCCAGCGTGTCCAGAGCGCGGCGCAACACCGCAGCGGCGAGCGAAGAGCCCGGGGTCAGGCCTCCGGCCAGCGGGCCAGGCACACGGCGCATCGCGGCGGCGAAAAGGTCATAGGAGCCACAGTCGGCGATGCAGGCGGCCAGCCGGTGCTCCGCACTGGCAGCCCGGGGAGCGAGATAGCCGCCCAGGCTCAGGCCCATCAGGGCGACCCTGGTCGGGTCCACGTCGGGCCGCGTCTCCAGGTAGTCCACGACGGGCGTGACGACCGCCTCCCAGTCAGGCCGCATCACCAGGCCGCCGCTGGATCAGCGCCGCTCCCTGACCCGGCCCGTCGAACACGAGCACGTTGTACCCGCGAGCCAGCGCGGCGGCGCCGTTGGCGAAGTACAGCTCTTCGGCTGTACCGTCGTAGCCGCCTGTGAGGATGACCGTCGCCCGCGCCTCTCGTTCAGATCCCTCAGGGTCAGCGCGATAGAAGTACCCGGGCAGAGTCGTGGTCTCATAGGGGATCTCGATGATCTCCGGCGGGTGGCTCGAGTAAGGCGGCGCCGGACCGGAAAGCGGCCGTCTGCTGCGTGTAGCTCTCGATAAGGCGCGAGTCCAGCGGCGCTCCCAGCAGCATGACCCCCGCAGTGCGGAAGTAACTTGACGCACGGAAAAAAGCGAGCCGGGCACTGTGCAGACGGCCCGATGGCCTGCTGGCTCTCCGCCAATGACAGGGCGCTGGCGGCCATCGATGTCCACGCCGTGTGCCAACTCGTCAGGTCGGTGCCGCGTACGCCGGCGGCCGCCCTCAAGCACTCCCCGACATCTGCTCCCCCGTAGGGGGCGGCACCTGCAACCCGCAACGTCTGCGCATCAAGCAACTCGTCCTTCAACGCAAAGTGCGTCATGGGTCGGTCCTCCTTTGGGATCGCGGCCTTTGGGATCGCGGCATCGGGGACGATGGCGACGAGCGCCCGGAGCAGAATCGGGCCCACGGAGTTTGCCTCACGAGGAATCCCTAAGCCTGGTCCGGAACGTAAATTAGGCGATGACCAGAGGTCATTGTCGGCTCTCGCCGCGGGCGGCCATTCGCAAACTATAGGAGGCTGTCACGCGACCGCGTTTCCAGGAGGCGCTCATCCCAGGAGCCATTGAGCGGACCGCAATGGCCGGTTCGCCCAGGGAGGCCCCGGACCGACTACGTAAGACAGATCGGAGCGGGCCAAAATGACAACAGGACACGTGAACGCCGGAAGTCGCTCGAATTCAGGGGACCTGATGGCAACAAACGAGGGTCATTCGCCGAGAAGAATGCCACGGTTAGCAGTTGACGTCCTGGTCGTTGCCGGTTCGGGCCTGCTGCTGTACTCGGCTGCGATCCACTTCTACTTGTGGAATTCGCAGGGTTATCGGCACATCCCGACCATAGGGCCTTTGTTCTTGGCCCAAGCCATCGTGGGGTCCCTACTGGCAGTGGCGACGGCCATTTTCCGGGCGTTACCTCTCGTTGTCGCCGCCGCCGGCATGTCCGTCTCGAGCATCGGTGCTTTACTTATTTCGATCTGGTGGGGCCTGTTCGGTTGGCAGGACAGTTTCAGCGCCCCTTACGTCGGTCTCGTGCTTTGGGTTGAAGCGTTCGCCGCCCTGTTCCTCGGCCTAGTCGCCGTGATGCTGGCCATACCCTGGCTCGCCCGCCTGCGCCGTCATGAGGCAAGCAGAACCTAAAGTACGCCGACGCCCGTCTGGAGGGGGTGCGGGCACAGGACACGACGGCATTGGGCCTCCTCCGGGCGAAGGACGGGGCCGACCGATATCGCCGCTCTAAGGTAGTTATCAGGAAGAGCCCACGCTGCAACTTTTTGGGCCGTCACAGCCTCCCTACCAGGAGAAATGCTCTAACACGGCGGGGTCGAGCGGCTATGCGCGAGCGCCTCGGGCAAGGCAGCGTTGGATCCGTTCTAACCTCTCTCCCGTAACACCTTCCGAATCTTTCAACCATCCAAGGAGGGTCATGACCTTTCAAAGCACTTACGAACAACCGACCGGCCGGCCTAGCCGGCGTTTCGCAACGATGGCCAGCGGAGCACTCGCGCTCGCCACCGCGGCGGGGTCCGTGGCGTTCACCACGGCACCGGCGATGGCGCAAGCTGCCCCGACAACGATCACGATCGAAAAGAGCACCCCCTGGGGGCCAATCCTGGCCACCTCAACCGGGACGACGGTGTACCGGTTCGTCAAGGACGCCACCAACAAGAGCAACTGTTCGGGCTCATGCACTGTGGCCTGGCCGCCCGTCTTGCTGGCCAAGGGACAGACAAAGCCGGTCGGGAAGGGCGTTGGCCACCTGGGCGTCATCATGCGCTCGAACGGGTCCCACCAGGTGACCTATGAGGGAATACCCCTTTACACGTTCGTCCGGGACACGAAGCACTCGATCGACGGCAATATCAAGGACGCCTTTGGCCAGTGGTGGACGGTCAACCCAGCTCATCCCAAGGCCACGCCGGTCAAGTCCGGCTCCAGCGGGTCCGGTTCGAGCGGCCCCACCACAACCGCGCCTAGCTCCGGCGGCGCCTCCTACTAGTCCAATGGTTGCAATTCTCCGGCGGGCTTCCCTCGCCCAGGTGCAAACCTCGATGGTGGCATGGGCCGGCGTTCTCTCGATCGCCGGCCTAACGGCCTGGCTGGCCGTCGTCGGGGGGAGCGCCCTGTTGGCCAGCCACGACATATTGGGTTCGATGGCCACGGCGCGGGGCCGAGCTATCGGCCCTGTCGTTATTTTGGTCGTCGTCGGGCTGTTTATTTGCGAGCAGCGCTGGCCGGCGGTACGCCGGCCGGTGCTCGCTCGGGCCCATGTAGTCGACGCTACTTACTTTCTGCTCTCTGGGCTTGTCGTCCTCCCGGTCCTGGCCCTCATTGAAACAGGCTTAGCCCTCGAGATCGAGCGGCACGCTTCGTTCTTGATCCTCGACCGCCTGCCAATGGTCCCTCGTTTCATCGTTGTCGTCGCCATGATGGTCGGGATAGACGGCATGAACTGGTGCGCACACGTGGCCAACCACCGGTTCACCACTCTGTGGCGCCTTCATGCCCTGCATCACTCCCAGGAAGATATGAGCGTGTTCACGACGTTCAGGACTCATCCCCTTATCCATGCGGCGTACCTGCCGGCTTTGCTGCCAGTACTGGTGCTCGGCGCCAGCGGGACGATCCCCGGAGCTGTCCTGATTGCCTACGGATGTGCGGTCGCACTTCCGCACGCCAACCTGACCTGGCAGTTGGGCCCCTCGGCCGGGTCATCGTCAGCCCGGCCTACCACCGCATCCATCACGCCCGTGACCTCGGTCAAAAGGGCAACGTGAACTTCGGGTTCGTGCTCGTCGTCTGGGACCGGCTGGCCCGCCGGGCCGAATTCCCGGTCACCGGTCCCCCGATCGTGACCGGTATCGCCAAGCGGCCGGTACCCCTAGAGCAGGACGTTGCCCCGTCCCGTTTGCCTGCCGTGGTCCTGGCTCAATTGGCCCAGCCGTTCCGTCGCAATTCGGCGACCGACGGGTATACACCGACCGAGGTCCTCCAGTGACACCCAACGAAATCGTGCGGCGCGGGCTCGAATTGCGCAGCTCGCCGGTACTCAAAGACAGTCGCCCTCGCCGCCGTCCGCGTCGCTTTAGCCTGGATATTCATTTACCACGGGGCGGGCACGCTGTTCGGGGCGTTCCACGGTCCCGGTCTCCACACTCAAGCGGCGTTCTTTGCGGCGAACGGGCTTCGTCCCGGGATGTTCTTCGCCGTATTGAACGGGATAACGGAGTTCTTTGGTGGCATTGCTGTCGGCCTCGGCCTCCTCAGCCGGCTGGCGGGCCTCGGCCTTTTCTTTGACATGGTCGTCGCCACGGTGACAACCACGTGGAAAAACGGCATCGTCTCGAGTGCGTCCGGGTCGGGCTACGAGCTCAACCTGGCACTGGCGGCTCTGGCCCTCGTCATCGTGCTCCTCGGTGCCGGCCGGGCCAGCGCTGATGCATGGGTCGGTTCGTTACTCACACGCCGCACGGCGAGCCACTCACCAGCTGTCTTGTCGCCGTCCCGTTAGAGCCTCCGTCCCGAGGTTCCTCTCGTATCAACCGAAGGTGAAATCGTACGCTTGCACCCCCGGCGAAAAGGTCAACTGGAGTAACCCACTCTGCAGCGCCCGACCTGACAACAATGTGTAGAGCTTGGGGATCCCGGCCACGTGTAACGTCCCTAGCTCTCGATTGTCGAGCGACACGCTGACGGTACCCGATCCCCCCATCACGAGGTAAACGTCATTGGCGGTGAAGTCCAGGCCGATCCCGGCGTGGTCCCCGGCCGTCGCCTCCTCTGCGTGGTCGGTCCACCAGCCCATGAAGGCAAAACTATCTGTCGGGATAGTGGAAAGGCCATGGTACAACGCCTCTTTGTTATCGGTCACCGGCGAGCCGACGTTGTAGGCGATGTTGCTGAAACCTAAGTAAGTCTCAGGGCTGAGCGGCGCGTTTGGCGTCTTATTGGCCACGTCTGTGGGCGGCGGCAGAATCCTCCGCCCCGTTGGCGGCGAGCAACCCCCGGATGTCGTCCTCCATTTTCGTGTACCCGCCCTCGCCAAAACTACTGGCCCGGACCTCACCGCTCGGGTCGACGAGGTAGTCCGCCGGCCAGTACTGGTTGGCCCAGGCATCCCAGGTCTTGTAGTTGCTGTCGACGGCGATGGGATAGTCGACCCCCAGGCTCTTAGCCGCGGTACGCACGTTAGAGAGCACGTGCTCGAACGCGAACTCGGGCGTGTGGACGCCGACGACTACCAGGCCGTAGTTCTTGTAGTCGTTGTACCAGGCTTCCACATGAGGTAGCGCCCGCTGGCAATTGATGCACGAGTACGTCCAAAAATCGACCAGTACTACTTTCCCTTTGAGCTGCGCCAGCGTCAGCGGCCGGTCCCCCGGTGTGTTAAGCCAGGCCACGATCCCGGTGAAGTTCGGCGCCCGGCCCAGGTCTGGCAACGGTGACACTTTGGGCGTGGCGGCAACGGGGGCGGTTTTGGTCTTCTGTGGTTTGACTACGAAGCGGTTGGCATGTTCTCCGCTCAGGGCTTGCAAGCTGGACGAAATTGACGACCCGCTTTCGAGATGGTTCTCCAAGGCCGAGGTATAACCAGGGACATCACGCTGCAGCGGGTCGAACAAACCGAACGCTATGGCCAGGGTCGTCACCGCCAGCACAGCCCCCGCCACGCGCCGCGCCACAGGCAAATGGACCCGCAATTGTTTCCATCGAGTGGCCGCTCGTTGAGCGAAGCCGGCCAAAATCAGTAGAGGAAGGGCCGCGCCCAGGGCATAAAAAAGCGTTACGAACAGCAACGACGCATCAACCCGATGGTTGGCCGACGCTACCGAGATAGCGGCCAGCACCGGCCCGGCGCAAGGCACGAAGACAAGCCCAAGGCTCAGCCCGAGCACGAAACCGCCACCGGAGCGGGCGTAACGCGAGGCGCCCAGCCGGCTGAACGGGCGTTCCGTCCACTGCCCGATGGCCGGGACCAGCAGGCCGAGGGCGAGGAGCAGGAGGAGCGAAATGCCCAGCCAGTACAGGAGATCCTGAGGCAGGCCGAGAGCGCTGAGGACGGTGCTGCCAAGGAGCACGGTAAGGCTGAAGCTGGTAACTAGACCGGCAATGATGAGGACCGGGCGCCGCCAGCTCGCCCCCGTCGAGCCGCCGGCAACGATCACCGGCAAGACGGGCACGATACACGGCGAGAGCCCGGTGATCAGGCCGCCGATGAACGCGACCAGCAGGAGCTCAACCACAGGAGGTGCGGCCTTCTCCGCGAGAACTTTGCAAGGTCGTCCTCCGGCTAGTTCCGGCTTCTTCGGCCGAATTATCGAGTGTCACGCCATGCCTTTGGTGAAACTATCGCGGTCAGCGGCCGAAGTCTTGTCGGCCCAGGCACAGTGGCCCTCTAGCTGCAATCATTCCCCCCTATTTTATCAACTCTCGTTTCCGTTAGAATGAACTAGGTGAGCTCGGCGGACGACAGACTGGCCGCGCTGGCATCATTGAACGAGCCGACGAGGGGCCGTATCTACCGTTATGTGGTAGCTCAAAATGGCGCCCAAAGCCGAGACGCGGGGCACGCCATGGGCTCGCGTATGCGACCCGGCAAGGGCCTGTCACGGCGCCACCAGTTCGAGTGGGTGGCGAAACTGCTGGCGGACCAGGGGTACGAGCCGCAAGTCACGGGTTCAGAGAAAACCCTTCGAAATTGTCCGTTTCACTCCCTTGCCGAGGAGCACCGCCAGCTGGTCTGCCAGATGAACTTCGAGCTCATCGATGCCCTCCTGGAGGGCG
This sequence comes from uncultured Acidimicrobiaceae bacterium, assembly GCA_963845605.1. Classification (GTDB taxonomy): domain Bacteria; phylum Actinomycetota; class Acidimicrobiia; order Acidimicrobiales; family Palsa-688; genus Fen-671. The sequence goes on along the minus strand of CAWJSS010000007.1, from coordinate 112,881 downwards.
GGGCCCTGTCGGGGGCCGGCGCCCGGCCCGAACCGACACCAGGACGGTGCTGCGTCTCGGTTCGATGGTGACGGCCTCGTGAAGGTGGCGGTCGTGTCGTACCGTCGGAGCTAGCCCATGCCCTGCCTGGCGATCTCGTAGAGCCGCTCGGCCAGCGCCAATGTTGCCGATGCGCTGGCCATGTCCGACAGGTTTTCGGCGCCGTCCACCACGACCTCCCGAAAATGCCTCAGCGCAGGGGCAAAGCCCTGCACGACCTGGCTGGAGTTGTCTTCGGACGGGACGGTGTAGTTCGGCCGCCAAACGAGCTGGGGACGCTCAGGGGGCCGGTACGTGCACGTGTCGACGTTTTCGACCCAGACGGCGTGGCCCTGGCCATAGACCTCTGCATACTCGTTACGCTGTTGCCAGCTGGCTGTTGTGCAGAAATTGAACGTGCACACCGCACCCGACGAAGCCCTGGCGATGACCGCGACGGCATCGCCGCCGCCCGGGAGCTCGGTGAAATAAGCCTGCAGACCACTCAAATCACCGAGGAAGTAGCGGCCAAGGTCGAGGTGATGGACCGGGTTGTCGATCAGGTAGCCGCGCAGGTCATTGGGGGGCCAGGGCCCATGGCGAACGTGAACGTGCCCAGCGAGGGCGGCCCAAACTCTTGCGATTGCACGATGGCGCGCGCCCGCCGGTACGCCGGCGCGAAGCGCTTCATATAGCCCACCACAACGGGCACCGCTTTAGTCGCGCTGAGCCGCGCAAGTGCGGAAGCCTCTGCCGAACTCGAGGCGCCGGGCTTCTCGCAGAACACCGGCTTACCAGCTTGAAGGCACAACTCGATGAGCCCGGCGTACTCTGGGGGCTCAACGCATATCACGACACCATCCAGCGCGACCGAGGCCAGCATTTTCTCAGCGCTGTCAAACGCGTGCGGCGCGCCCCACCTCGCGGCCGCAAGTTCGGCGCGATCCTGGTGACGAGCACAGGTGGCGACTATTTCCACGCCCGCCATAACCAGGCTCGGGTAGATGTTGCGTGACGCGTGTCGTCCGACGCCCACCACCCCGACGCGCATCGAGGCCCTCAGAATCCCATCCGGCTGGTAAACGCATTGTCGAAGGCCCGGAAAAGGGTCGATGGGTTGGCACCACCGTTGTCGAACAGCAAGGACCGGACCGTCTTGAACGCTGCCAATTTCGACACAGCGCTTCCCTGGTGGTTGACGGTCTGAGCCGTAAGTGCCGGGACATGGGACAGATGGGCTGAAGAGAGCTGGTCATTTTCCAGTCCCCAGTGGAGCATGGCGTCGTTACCACCGTCCATGTGGGTGACCACGCTTTGCTGTAGTTGCCCCATGAACTGCCGGCCCCACGCATCGCCGAACGAGACCACCTCGATCATGACCGACAGCGGCCACTGCTGCATTCCCAGCAGGGTCTTGGTCTGAGGGCAAAGCCGGATCGAAACGTACCCGAAAAATGGCTTGCTCGGGTCCATCTTGTCCAGGATTTCCGTTTGGAGGAAACCGAAAGCAGTATCGACTGGCATCGCCACCTCGAGGCCCGCACCCACGAGCCCGGAGGCAGGAAAGCCGATGGACCCGACCGAAGTACCGATGGAAATACCCACCGCGGGAGGGTTGGTGGTACCGAGCGTCGACGCCAGGATCCCGCTCAAGAAAGGCTGGCCGACGTCGACGGCGCCGGCGGTCGTGATAGGCGCCGTAATGGTGTCCAGGGCCACGTCCAGAGTGTCGTGGGCACCCGCGACTTTCGCGATCATGGCGACAAGACTGGCTACGTCGAGGCCGGCTAGCAATAGTCCCTCCATGACGAGGGCTACGAGGGGGTCTACGAAAGTAAGCAGCCCGCCCAGCAGGAGCGCCAACGGGTTAGTGGCCCCCCGCAGCAGCCCTTCCAGGAAGGGGTTCACGTCGATGTGGCCCAGGTCGACGTGCTGCGAAAATGCGAAGTCCGACGCGGGAACGTCAATATGAAGTTGCGAGCTGGGGATATCGGCATGGAGTTCGCCGCTCGGTACGTCGATGTGAGGGGACACGTCGATATGAGGCGACTGGACGTCGATGTGTTCGGACACGTCGATATGCCCGGCCATATCGAAGTGCTCGGGGCCAACGCTGAAGTCGACGTGAAGGTCCGAGGCGGGGACGTCCACGTGGAGGTCGCTGCCGGGCACGTCGGCGTGCAGTTGATCGGTCGGGATGTCGATGTGCGTGCTCCAGCTTATTGGTGGCGAACTGAAGTCGATGTGCTCTGAGGCGTCGAGGGCGGGGATAGGTACGTCGATGTGCACGGTGAGGTCGGGCTGTGGCACCGGGACGTCGATGTGCATGGTGTTGGCGATCCCGTACACCTGTGACAGGCGCAGTACCAATGCGGCAGTGTCACCGCCGAAAGCTTGGCCCAGGCGCCCGAAGACGGCATTGACCACGTCGGTCACGCCAGGCGGGGCCGGGGGCTGGGCGTCGAACGGTACCGGTACGGTTTTGCGGTTGACGACCCAGCAGTCCCAGTCGCCGGGTCCGGGCGCATGCGAGGAAGACGGTGCGGCGTTTGGGTTGAACGCCAGATCTGCATACTGGTTGCCCCCCGCCGGGATAAGGCCAGCGTTGAACAGCCCGCCGTAGGGCGCTTCGCCCTTCATGGCACTGGCGATTGCCGAGTTGAGAGCGGCCGAATGCGGGTCAGACGCGTTGCGCAGCACGCCCAACGCCTGTGTGGCGGACAGAATACTCAAAGCCGGCGTGGCTGCCGTTATCTTGCCGAGGAAATCGAGCCAGGAAGTCTGGGTGGTGACTTGGGCCGCACCGGAAAGCGGGACTACTTCGAGGACGACTGAGTAAATTACCCCCACGCACCCCATGGAAACGGTGACGGCGTTGAGCCAATCCTGGGGCAGGAGACCGTTTACGGGGCTGGTCCCCGCGATGATATGACGGGCGTCGATGCCTGGGTAAGCGGCCTGGAGTTTGGAGGGGTCGGCGATAGCCTGGCTGCCTTCGATCCACCACTGCTGGCCCCCGGGGCCGACGAGGTGCACCGCCTTGACCCGATCGATCAGGAGCTCGGAGTTGAACTCGGCTCCATGGGTAGCAGTCGACAGGCTCCCGGCCAGAGTGGCGCCCGGGTTGCCTCCCGAAGCGTCCAGCTGAAGCCGAGGATGCTGGGAGTCCAGGAGGGCCGCCAGCTCATCCATCGTTATACCTGCTTCAACATGAAAGTAGTGCTTCTGGGCGGCACCGGCACTGGCCGCCGTGGCTGCCAAAGCCGGCGCGCTGAGGATGCTCGGCAACTGGACCTGCAAGGTGGACTTGAGAGGGCGGGTGTTCATCAGGTAGCCGACCTGTGGCTCCGGAGCGGTCAGCTGCGCTTCGAGCTTTGGCACGAAGCCGGCGGCGCCCCCGAGTACACGGACATTGTCCTGGTCATACGAGATCAACCACCCGTTGGCCGCGTCTATGGACGCGATCGAGGGTTGGTCATCCGCGGGAAAACCTTCGGCCAGAGGGAGGAATTGGTCGATCGAGTCCGAGGTGCTGACGTCTGGCCGGCCGGTGGTGGGAGACGCGGCCAATGAAGGCCCCACATCTCCTGGCAGCGACGCGTCCGAGAAGGACCAGCCACCCCCGACCGCCCTTAGTGGCATGCCATCCGCCTCGGCCATCTTGACCCCCGTTGCCACCTCCTCGACGGTCGTTGGAAATAGCATCCGCTTGGCTACGTACCCGTGTGTCTTGGGCCAGTTCTGCCACCAGTGGTTGTAGCCAATATCGACGTGTGCCGGTGCGGCGTCGACGTGTGGCGGGGGCGGTGGGGGCGGGGGGCCACTATCTACATGCGGTATCGGGACGTCCCCGTGGCCGAGGTCGATGTGCCCCGACGACCCCACGTCGGTGTGCCGGGGTAGGTCCATGTGACGGATGTCCAGGTGGCCGACGTCGGAGTGCCTGTTGAGGTCTGCGTGTGCGGGAACGTCGGAGTGTAGGTGGGCAATGTCAAGGTGTTGCGGGAGGTCTGCGTGGACCGGGACGTCAATGTGACGTGGTACCCGCTGGATGTCGACGTGAGCGGGGAGGTCAGCGTGTTGAGGCGCCCGGGGGATGTCGGCATGGGTCGGGATATCGGCGTGTTCCGGCACCCGGGGGATGTCAATGTGGGTGGGCAGTCCCCGCGGCGACGGCACCTTCCCTTCCTCGGCCGGGGTCGGTCCCGTCGTTTCGTCAGGCACCGGCGAACCCTCCTGGGGTAGTGGGACAAGCCCTGTGTTTATGGTCAGTTCTCGTAGTTCCGATGGTCACACCGGCGTCGTCTTGCCAGCACAGCTCGAGTCCGAACTCCGCCGCCACTGACCCAAGTGAACGGCTGGCCGTGCCCGGGTAACAGTAGAACAACACAGACTCCGATGTTTCCTGCAAGGCCGACAGGGTGCGGTCCGCTATTGGCCGGTCCACTTCCAACAGCCGCCCTGCCATCACGATGGCGAGCGAATACCTGCGGTCCTGGGCCCAACTTTGGCAGTCAAAGATGTTGCTTTTGAAGAAGTTGGCCGCAAAGGCAGGCAACACCTCTACCGCGTGGGTAAGGGGCAGCTCCCGGTTGTCGACCCCGTACGGGACCAGGCCGGTACCTGGTGCGCATATCTTGGCCAGCAGCGCCCCGTTGCCGCAGCCCAAATCCAGTACATTACCTGGGCACACGTCCAATATTTGGCGCTGCCGCCGCCACGATCGGGCCATGGAGGTCGTCCATCGCCTGGCGGGACGAAAAACCGTTGTCGATGTAGAACCATGCGCGTTCGGGCACGGGCCGCTGGTCGATCGTCTGTGCAGACGTCGCCTGTCCACCGGTTGGTCCTGGCTCGATCGACACCTCGAGAGCACGCCGGAACCGGCGTCCTTCTGCCATTGGTTTCCGAGCCGGCGACCGGTAGGGGAACCGCAGGCCGGTGGCCCCCTCGTCTGGATAGCCGGTACCGGTCCAGCGCACCGTGTACTTCTCTGCAGTGGCGTCGGTGCGAGTGGAAACCTTCAAGACCGGTGTCTTGATTTCAGCAATGCCGTGAAGGCCCGACCACTCGGCGGGCCATGACAACACCTCCCGAGCCCAGCCGACCTCGTCGACATACCCGGCCTGCGCCGCCACTGACAGCATCTGCTCACCGAATCGGAGAGTCTCCGGGCAGTCGAAGCGGCAGGGCAAGTGAGGCACCGCCCTCACGCCGATCCAGCGCCACAGGATGTTGGCCAGTTGGTCCTCGGTACCGTCCACGGTCACCACGGATTCCTTCGGAGCCGCGGTGTTGGCGGCCATCGCCCACGTCGTGTCCACGCACCGTTGCTCGACCCAGACCTGGTGGAAGAAACGCCGGCAACAGGCGGGGTAGCCGAGCAATTGCCCCAGTTGTTCGTCGTCGTGGGCGGCCCAGGCGTCACGCGCCCGGTTGACATCAGCGAGACCACCCACCAGGATGAACGTCAATCCCTGGTAGGAAGGCGACTCTGCAGGCGGCAAGCCGCAAGCGCTGAGATGACGCTCCGTCCACTGCGGCACGACCCTGGATATCGCCTCTTGAGACAGTCCGACCAGCGCGCACTGGCGAACGCCTTCGGCCACCGATAGCCACTCCACGTCGGCCCAGGCCTCGCAGATCCGCTGGATCCTCGGTTCCCACGCAATTCGGGCCTGCTCACCCACCCACGAGTGGCGAGTGAAGTCGGGCAGGACGAAAGGCAACCGCTCAATAGCCCCCATAAAACCTGTCTCAGGCCTCCCCGCGGCGGTCACGGTCAATTCCCCGCAGCAGACCAGGTCACCCATTCGGACATGCGGGCGTTATGCCCCTTGGCCCAGCGGTGCAGATGAGCGTCCTCGAGGTCTCGTCGCTCGGGACGCAATGACACAGGGGTCAGGCCCTGTGCCATGAGCTCGGCCTCCAGCCGTCCGTAGAGGGTCTGCCAGACTTCGCAGTGCTCAGTACGGTTCCGCCAATCCCCATCAATAGCCGTCCCCGGGCATTGTCCTTTGCACATGAGGAAGAAGCGGCAGTCTTGACAGCCGCCGTGCTCCTGGGGTGTGGCGTATAGCGCTATGTACCTCTCGAAGCCGGGATTGGCCGCCTTGGCAAAGTCGATGCCGTCCTTGTTGGTACGTCCACAATTGCTGCGCTGGCCCTGGCCCTCGACCCCCTGGACCGCTTGGGTCGTGTACGGGTCGCAAGCGTTCCACACGCAAGCCACGCTCGCGTCCTGGCCCAGCAGCATTTGACGCATATCCGCGAACACGTCGAACTTCAGCAGGCTCAGCTCAGTCTCGAGGTCCGCGCAGGTCGTCAGCGCGGCGATGTTCTCCGCTGGGCTAAGCGCGTACCTTGCCCGGATATCTTCGGTTTCGGCCTCGAGGAGGTGCAGCCTGGCCGAATGTACACCGATCTCATCCAGGCCCCTGAACCAATCGCACAACGTTGGTAGCCTTCCGGCCGAAGCGTTAGCTCGGTGCAGGGTGACGATGAGGCTCGGCTTCAGCCCTTCCTGGCACAGCCGCTTGATAGCCTCTTCCGTCCTAGCGGTAGCAGCGCGTGTCTTTTCGAGTGTCCCTTCCCAACGAACGTCGTTGAGCTCGCCTGGCCCGTCGATGGAAACCCCGACCGCCACTTTGTATGCGTGGAACATACGCATGTGTTCGTCGTTTATCAAGGTCCCATTTGTCTGCACAGTGTTCTGCCCGAACTGTTGCAAACCCCAAGACCAGAGCTCTTCCAGGTCCCGCTCGGGGACCAATAGGGGCTCGCCCCCAAAAAGGGCAAACGGCCCACCCTCGGCCTTGATGGCTGCCTTCATCAAATCGAGGTCGTAAGACGGGTTGAGGTTGCCGGCATCGCGCTGCGGGTTCTGATAGCAATACTGACACTGAATGTTGCAGCGCACCCCGAGGGGTCGAAGCTCTACGCCCATTGCCTCTCCTCGCTGGGGGTGTCCCGGTGCAGCGCTCGGTCGTGCCCGAGTCTGCCCAATCGGCGTGCCGATGTCAACGAATACCGGCGGTCACGCCGATAGATAGCCGAAAACGGTACGGGCCGAGCGCCGAGATGCCGACCGACCTTTCTGCGCACCAACTGGTCCCAAGCAAGCTACGGCAAACAAGATCCGGTTCACGAGCGTAGTAATGGAACGGATGTCGTTGGCGTCGGAGAAAAGGCTAATCCTGGCCCCGAGAACTGGCGGACCAGGGCTTCAGCGGACCTACCTATCCGTGCAGGACAGCGACCTCTGTGCGGTGTCCTCGGTGCCGCGATAGTAACTCACCTTGTCGCCGGTGAACTTAAAGTAATGGTGCAGGTTCATGTCGAAGGACTTGCCAGTAGCGCGGGCCTTTGCCCGGCACCGTACGACCACCATGACCGAGTCGTCGTTCGTCGCGTATGTAAGTGGCGTGAACTCTTCGACTTCCATGGCTGACCCGAAGGCTTGAAAAAACGACGCCACCTCTTGCTTGCCATGCCGTACCCCGTACCAGGGAGCCTCGGTCGAGCTCGTGTCTGCGGCCCAGTCAACGTCGTCGGTCAGAGCATCGAGGATGGCGCCAGCGTCCCCACGACCGAACGCCTCGTACATTGCCATTACTGCCTTGATGTTGTCGTCAGCGCTCATTATCTCCCCTGTCACCCGGCCTGCTCCTGTGGCGGCCGCTATAGATTTTCGGCACCGCCAGCGCTGACAGATCATTCACCCACCGGGATCCGTGCCCAGCGGGCAACTCTTACCAGCGGCTGGCCAGATCTGCGCGGTATCTCCACCCGAACTCCACCTCACCCACACTTGCGCTACACCTGCCTTCGGCCGCGAATGTCTCGGTTGTGATCCGCACGTGACGTTTGTGGCGAAATCTTGATGTGGAGGCGCCGTCGAACTGGCCGCCCGTGAACGGGCCTTAGCAATGGTGCTTTCTGACAGTTGGGTGGCTGACGGCTGCCCGCCCAACAGCCCCCTTCGTTGCTGAAGGCCGACACCTGGTCCGGTCCTACGCTGCCCTCCCCGCCGCCGTTTACTCATGACCGCTAACCCGTGATCGCTCACCAACCAATTTCGGCGCCGCTGGCAGAGCGAAATCCCGGACGGCTTTCCTCATTGGTAACGCATCGGCTCGCGGCCACGCTCACCCTCCGGATGCCGGACTTATCGGGAGGTCGCAGCTGGGGCATACTCTCCGGGCGAGCTCGTGCCAGCCAAGTTATGTTGTTTGCGATGAAAGAGCAGGACGACCTGCTCGTAGCCCGGATAGCCGCGGGCGACGATTACGCTCTCGGAGAGCTTGTCGACCGCTTCGGGGGGCTATTGACCGCTATCGCTCGACGCATCAGCGGCAGCCAGGACGTGGCCGAGGACGTCCTCCAGGAAGTCGTGTCTGAACTTTGGCGGCACCCCGAGCGTTACTCGCCGGAGCGGGGCACCTTGAGGGCTTACCTCGGCGTCCAGGCGCAGCGCAGGGCGGTGGACGCCTGCAGGAGCGAATCGCGGCGGAGGGTTCGCCAGGGACATTGGGACCGGCTGGCGTGGTCTGACGGCCACCTAGCCCAGGACGGCGTGGAGGGATGGGACCTGAAAGAGACCGTGCGGCAGGCCATTGCGAGGCTCCCAACGGAGCAGCGCCAAGCGGTTGAGCTGGCGTACTGGCGCGGCCAGACGCACAAAGAGATCGCCCAGGAACTGAAACTCCCCGAGGGGACGGTGAAGTCGCGCCTCCGTCTGGCCCACGCCAAGTTGGCCGACTGGCTTTCTCCGGTTGATGGTGGCTCACGGTGATGGACGACGACGCGCGAGCCGCAGACCCGTTGGAGGAGTTGAGTTTCGCCCTGGCCGAGGGCGCGGCGGAGCCGGTCACCGACGAAGTGCGGGCACGTGTGGTCCAGACCGCGCTGGCGGCGCGCCAACCCGGCCGCCCGGTGCGGTCCCCCGAAGAGATCTCCGGCCTGGAAGCGTTCCGGCGCACTGTCAGCCAAATGGAAACCCTGCTCGTCGCTCTGAGCGAACACGAATGGCAGAGCCCGGCGCTGAGAGACCTTACCGTCCAGGAGTTGATCGGCCATCTCATCGGGGCCGAGGAGTGGTTCCTTCGGGGGCTACTGGGGGTGGCCAAACCACCGGGCGCCGACCAACACATCAGCTCGACTCAGGTCGTCGCTAAGGCCCAAAACGGCTGCCCCCCGGCCTTGACACTTGCAGATTGGCGAGATGGCACGGCGAACACGGTGGCGGCGTGCACCGAACGCGCCCCCGACGTCAACGCGAATTACTACGGCGCCATTCTCCCGCTGGACCTGGTCCTGGTCGTCCGCAGCTTCGAGATTTGGGTCCACCACGAGGACGTCCGTAGGGCAATTGGTCAGCCCCTCCAGCCCCCAGGCGACGCCGTTCTCGCCCGCATGGTCCACCTTGCCACCAATCTGTTGCCCATCGGACTGGCCAGAGCTGGCCGCTCTCGTCAACGAGCGTCCGTCCGCCTGGTCTTGACCGGGATGGGCGGGGGAAGTTGGGACATACCCTTGGGCCAGTCTGTCAGGGGCACGAGCCAGGCCCCGGCTTCAGGCACCGTGGTCGTTGTCGACGCCCCAGGTTTTTGCCGGGTAGTGGGAAACCGGGAGGACTTAGCCGGGTCGGGGGCCGTGGTGCTCGGCGACCTGGACCTGGCGGAGGACTTGTTCGCAGGGGCCGCATTGCTAGCCCTTGACTAGTGCCCGGCGACCCCAAGTAAACGGTCTAACACTCGCCTGAAACCCTCCGTGCCGTCGACCACCACATCAGCACGAGCAACGATGCCGGACGGAGCCTCCTCAGAGCGCACGCCAACCCGAACCGCCGCATCGAGGCGGCGCTCGGCGACGAGTTGGTCGAGAGCTGAAAAGGCGTCGAGGTCGGTGGCGTCGTCGCCGCCGAAAAGCGCCGCTCGCGCCCCGCTCGCCCCGATCAGCTCGGCCACCGCCAGGCCCTTGCCAACGGGGACGGGGGGCCACACTTCGAGCACCTTGCGGCCCCAGCGGGCGCTCAAGCCCGCCGCTTCCGCGTCATCGGAAACGCTCCGGAGCTGGGCCAGCGCCGCCTCCTCGTCGGGCAGGCCGCGCCAATGGAACGCAGCGATCGGGCCCTTGTTTTCCACCAGGATCCCCAGCGCTTGAAGCGGCGCGCTATGGATAGCGACGAAACCTTGCACCGCACCCCGCCAGTGCTCGAAAGATGGGAGCGGGCGCGGCCGTTGTTGTCCCGGGTAGAGCATTTCGGTGCCGTGCAGGCCTGCGTAGGCGATGCCTCCCTCCCCCACCAGGCGCCGTGCCTCCAGCGCCGGCCGCCCCGTAACGCAAGCCACGCAGCCGTAGCGACGGCTCAACGCGCCCATCAGGCGGGAGACGTCCTCGGGCACCCGTGCCTCGTCAGGCCGATCGACGATCGGCGCCAACGTCCCGTCGACGTCGCACAAGACGGCGGCCCGCGCCGGGTCGCTCGTCAGCGGTGCGAGCAATGTGGCCAGCGATCCCACGTCGGCGTCAGCGTAGTTAGGCCCGCCGATCATGGGCCCGCCGGCATCTCCGTGACCATGTCGAGAGCCCCGAGGAACGCGTTCGCCCAGTGATGGACGTCGAACTCGATGACCCGGCGACGCATGGGCTGCATGCGTCGGGCCGCCTCTTTCGGCGACACCCTGGCAGCCTGCAGGATGGTGGCCTTGGTCCCGTCAATGTCGTACGGGTTGACGATGAACGCCTGCCTCAGCTCGTCGGCGGCGCCGGTGAACTCCGAGAGGACCAGAGCCCCCCGGAGGTCGAAATGGCAGGCCACGTATTCTTTGGCCACGAGGTTCATGCCGTCGCGCAACGGGGTGACGAGCATGACGTCGGCGGCCAGGTACAACGCCGCCATCTCTTCCTTCGAAAACGACTGGTGCAGGTAGTGGATGGCGGTCTTGCCCACCGAAGAATGGTCGCCGTTGACCCGGCCCACGATGCCCTCGACCTCGTCCCGCAGGCGCTGATATTCCTCGACCCGCTCCCGGCTGGGACTGGCCACCTGGACCAACACGGCGTACGCGGGATCGAGCTCGCCCTCATCGAGGAGCTCGCCGTAGGCTCGCAGCCGGTGCAAGATGCCCTTGGTGTAGTCCAGACGGTCCACCCCGAGTAGCACCACCTCCGGGTCACCTAGTTCGGACCGCAGCTGACGGGCGCGGGCCTGGATGTCGTCCCGGCGGGCCACCGCTTCTAGGCCCGCAGCGTCGATGGAGATCGGAAAGGACCCGACGCGGAGCTGTCTGGCCTTGGCTCGGCCGCTGCCGTCGTGCCCAACTTCTATGACCGACCCGCGAGTGCTCGCCCCGGTCAGCCTTCTGCAGGCGCGCAGGAAGTTGCCAGCGTCGTCACGGCGCTGAAAACCGAGCAGGTCGGCCCCGAGCAAACCCTCGACGATGTGGCGACGCCACGGGAGCTGAGAGTAGATCTCGTAACCCGGGAACGGTATGTGGTTGAAAAACCCGATGCGCAGGTCCGGTCGCCGGGACCGCAGCAGCCCGGGGACGAGCTGGAGCTGGTAGTCCTGGACCCAGACCACCGCCCTTTCCTCCGCCACGCCGGCGACGACATCGGCGAACCGGCGGTTCACTTCCCGGTAGGTTTCCCACCATCGGCGCTCGAACTGGGGCACGGCGGCCAAGTCGTGGTACAGCGGCCAGAGCGTGGCGTTGGAAAAGCCCTCGTAGTAGTCCCTTACTTCCTCAGTGGTGAGCGTCACCGGCACGAGTTGCATGCCAGCGGCCTCGAAGGGGCTCAGCTTTTCGTCCGGGACCCCCGGCCAGCCCACCCAGGTGCCCCGGTTGCGCTGCATGACAGGCTCCAACGCGGTGACGAGGCCGCCAGGGCTGGGCCGCCAATCCACCGAACCATCGGGGTTGGTGACCCGGTCCAGGGGCAGACGGTTGGCCACTACGACAAACGGTGCGAGGCCCGAGGGCGAGGAGTGTTCCGGGGGGCCGGAGTGGGGCGAGGTCACCACGGCTTACGCTTCTGGTCGGCAACAGACGCAGAGGCACTCTTTGACGACGGGCCGCTTGACCACGGGACGCCTGACCACGGGACGCTTGACCACGGGCCGCCCCCCGCCGGGACCGTTGCGTCACGCCGGACCGGGCACGGGCTGCGCGGTGGTCCTCTCGGGGGCCTGCGTGGGCTGGCGGTGGACGAAATCCCGGGCGCGGATGAGCAGAAGGGAGAAAATACCACCGACCAACGCCAGCGCCGCGGTCACATACAAAAGATCGTTTATCCCGCTGGCAAAACTCGATTTGACCGCCACCTCCAGTTGCCCTCGAAGGCTCCGGGGCACCGCGCTGAAGGCCGAACGGGTTTGGCCCTGGCGCACGGCGTTGATGATCGTTTGGGCGTGGGCCTTCAGCTGTGGTACGGGGGCCAGGAGCCGGCTGAGGTCATGTCTCAACGACGAACTGAAGATGGTCCCTAGCGCGGCGATGCTCACTGCGATGCCGATCTGCCGGAACGTGGTGTTCACTCCGGAGGCCATTCCGGCGCGTTGAGGTTCGACTACGCCTATCGCCGTCGATGCGAGTGGCGGGTTGACGAACCCGGCTCCCGCCCCGGCGATGATGAAACCAGGGACCAAATGCGTCCACGAACTGGTGGCACTGAGGCCGCTCATCAGGAACAGCCCTGCCCCGACCAGGACAAGGCCGGGCCGATCAGCCACCGGACCGGTACGCGTTCGGTTAAACGACCGGCCACCGTCGCAGTGATCAGAGTCGGGCCGCTTATCAGGAGCAACCGCAGCCCGGTTTGAAGGGCGGAGTACCCGAGGGCGTACTGGAGGTAGAGGACCAGGTAGAGCAACATGGAAAAGAGCGAGCCGTTCATGCAGAAGGCAGCAATGAGACCTCCGTCGAACGTCGGAACTCGAAAAAGACCCAGGTCGAACATAGGGTCGCGCACCCTGGCTTCAGCCACAGCAAAGCCGACCAAGAGGATGCCCCCCAGTACGAGGCAGATCAGGACCCCGGCGTTGCCCCAGCTCGTCTCGCCCGCTCTGATCAGGCCATAGACCAGGCTGACCAGTCCTGCTGTCAGCAAGGCAAACCCCGTCCAATCCGGACTTCCCGCGTGCGGGGCGCGCGACTCCTCGACTCGCCACCACGTGATGGCGACCGCGGCCAGACCTATGGGCACGTTTACGAGGAAGATGGCCCGCCAGCTGATCCCGGTGGTGATAACCCCGCCGAGTATCGGGCCGAGGGACACGGCCACCCCCGTGATGGCGCCCCACACGCCGAACGCTACCCCCCGGTCCTTACCCTGGAAGCTATGGCCGAGAAGGGCCAAAGAGGTGGCGTACATAATGGCCCCGCCGATCCCCTGCCCGCTGCGGGAAAGTATCAGCATCACGGGGTCCAGGGCCAAGCCACTCAGGAGCGAACCGAGGGTAAAGATCACCAGGCCTACGGCGAACAGAAGCCTCCTGCCGTACCGGTCGGCCAGTACTCCGGCGGTAAGGAGCAGGGAGGCCAGCGTTAGGGCATACGCATCTATGACCCACTGGATCTGGCCGAAGGTGGCGTCCAGCCCGCGCTGGATATCGGGGATGGCCACGACGACTATGGTGACGTCGAGCAGCAGCATGAACGTACCGGTACAGACGGCTAGCAGCGTCCACCACTTCTTTTCCATGCTCACGCCTGACATCCCTGATAGAGCGTTCCCACAATCTGTGCGACCGTAACAGTCTGGTGTCCAGTCGAGGTCGGTGCGCCGGTCTTCGCCGGCTAATTGCGTAGCCAAGCGGCAGGGAAGAAGACAGCTGTTCGACGCCATTCGGGAAGGCAACCGCCGGCAGAATGCAGGTGCGCGCTAGGCCTCTAGGGTGGAACGCAACGGCCCAGGGCCTAGCCGGCGGCACGTACCTGGCCGTCCCACCTCGAGCTCAAAAATAGCCAAAGGAGAAGGCTTTCATTGGAAGCGAAGGCGGCACGTTTGGTCGAGCATGGCAAACCGCTTCGGGTCGAGACGGTCAAGCTGGCCGACCCGGGCCCCGGCGAGGTAACCGTGTCCCTGGCCTACGGCGGGGTCAACCCCGTTGACCGTTACGGTGCGCTGGGCCGGGTCGCTCAGGACGGGCCGGTGCCCCGAACCCTGGGCACGGAGGCGTCGGGGGCAGTCGACGGCCGAAAGGTGCTGGTGCGCGGGCACGGTCTCGGCACCCGGCGCGATGGACTGTGGGCAAGCCACGCGGTGGTCCCCGAAAGCGCCCTAATCGACATCCCGGATGGCATCGAAATGCCCGCGGCGGCGGCAATGGGCGTGGCCGGGGTCACGGCATGGCGGACGGTGACCGAGAAGGCGGGCGTACGACCCGACGACCGGGTATTAGTGCTGGGCGCCAGTGGCGGTGTCGGCTCCGTTATCGTGTCGATGGCCCACGCACTGGGCGCCACGGTTTGGGGTCATACGGGCAATGACAAAAAGGCGGAGTGGGCCCGCCGGCGAGGGGCCGACCACGTGGTGGTGGCGGACGCAAGTTCGATCGTCGACGCGGCTCGAGATCTGCACCCGACCGTTGTGTTCGACCCACTTGGTGACGGTTTCTTTGGGGCTGCCGTCGAGTTGCTCGAGCCGCGTGGGCGGTTGGTCACCTTCGGCACCTCTGCGGGGGCGCACGGAGAGGTCCATCTCCAGGCCCTTTACCGCAAGAGCCTTACCGTCTACGGCTACGGCGGGTTGATCGAACGCGACGACGTGATGGCCAGACACATCACCGATGCCCTCCAGGCTTTGAAGGAGGGCGGGCTGGAGGTCGTCGTCGACCAGGTCCTGCCCCTCGACCAGGTCAATGACGCCCTGCACCTGTTGGAGGACCGCCAGGTGCTTGGGAAGTTGGCCCTCGACCTGACCCGTTGAGCAAGCATCGCTAACGCCGGCGGTATGTCCCCGTCACCCGGAGCCCGCGAAGCGCTGATAATCGAGCGTGTCCGCGCCATCCCTGAGGGGTTTGTGCGCACATACGCGGACATCGACCGGAGAGCACCCCGGATGGTCGGCCGTGTCCTGGCCACCACGGACGAGGAGCTCCCGTGGCATCGGGTGGTGCGGTCGGATGGCACCGTCCCGATGGGTGAACGTCAGCGCCGGCGATTGCGCAGCGAAGGGGTCCCCTTCCGGGGCGACCGAGTTGACCTTTCCCAGGCCCGGTTGCACGAATAGCTCTCGACTGGCCGCCGGGCCTCCTAGCCCACCTGTCGGGCAGAGCGGCTATCCCTTACCAAGGGACGAAGAAAAGTTGAGTGCCGGTTACACACCCTTTCTACCTAGACTTAAACTATGTCCTGGAGTTACCTGGACTGTAGAAAGGACACTTAGAGATGTTGATGAATTTCGACCCCTTTCGTGACTTGAACCGATTGACCCGAAGCGTCACGGTCAACGGTCATCATGCTTGGATGGCTATGGATGCGTACAGGCAGGATGACCACGTCCTGTTGCAACTGGACCTGCCCGGCGTCGATCCCGCCTCTGTGGACGTGACCTTCGAGAGCGGCACGCTGACGATCAAGGCTGAGCGACGTTCGGCAGTGGCCGAGGACACGCGGGTCCTGGTTTCCGAGCGGCCCCAGGGCACCTTTACTCGTCGTTTCGCGTTGAACGACAACCTCGACGGCGAGCGCATCGAGGCCCGCTATGACAACGGCGTTCTCACCCTCACCGTCCCGGTGGCCGAGCAGTCCAAGCCCCGCAAGGTAGAGGTGGTTACCGCTAGCCAGCCGACCCCGAGCAATCCCGAGGCCGTTGCCGCCTAACCCGTCAACACGGGAGCCCCGAACCGGGGGTGTGTGCGAACTGCGCCCACCCCCACATTTTTGCGTACGAGATGAGCGGTAGACGAGTTCAGTCGGTTTGCCCACCGGGGTTGACCGGGGGCCAGTCGGCGGGCCACCAGTCTCCCTGCGGGTCGGTGGTTTGGCCGACCTCGATGATGTAACCGTCCGGATCTCGGATGTAGCAACGGATCTCGTACGGGTGCTGCTTCGGCGGCGTCAGGAACTGCGCCCCCCGGGCGCTCCATTCCGCGTACACGGCGTGGATGTCTGCGACCCGGATATTGAGGAAGCTGCTGACCAGGTCGGGGTCGCTTGGCGTCTCGAGGGTGACCGTGGGCTTGTCGTCGGTCGGGCCTCCGCCGCCGTTGATGATTATGAAGGTGTTGGCGAGTTGGACATTGGTGGGCTCTGGGCCGAAGACAACCCTGCCGCCGAGTACCTCGGTGTAGAAGCGCCGGGACCGCTCGACGTCATCGGACACGATGAACTGGCCCACGATCATTCGCTCTGCGGGTTGCGTGGGTTCGGCCACTAATACCTCCACTCGTTGGGGCTCATGCCCCGCTTAGGACGGGGCCTGAAGCCTTCAGTCAACCACGTCCGTTGCGGGTCCCCGCCGTGGCGTCCGCATGAGAGGTGCCGTTTGTGAACTTCCGCGGGAAGGCTTCGCCGTTCGTCACTCGGATGGCCCCGCACGGCGGTCCTTCCACGCTCGGTAGGCGTCGGGCATGCAATCCGCGCACGGTCGGTAGCCAGCCCTGGTGGCAGTGGCGCTGTCGGCGAAGAACACCCGGTAACGGACGTAGCCACCACGCGCGATCGCTCGGAGGGCGGCCGGGCAGTCCAGGCGACCGAAGATCTTCGTCCGTCTATGGCCACCCAGCGTTCCTTTCTCTGCGCTGGTGTACGGCTTCCCGTCCACGCCGACCAGGCTGTAAAGCTTTGCCGGCACGGCCGTCATGGGGCGTCGTGCAGAAGGATGCCAAGGGTGTAGCGCCGCCCGGAGCGCAAGATCGACACTCCATGCCGAACGGGCGCCGCCGACCAGCCTCGTTGTGTCTGGATGGGACGGTCGCGGGTGGTGAACACCAACCCATGGAGGTACGGGAGCGTCGTCGCCGTACCTCGAGACTGGGCCCGAGGGCGTTGCTCTACGAGGAGGAACTCGCCGCCCGTGTGGTCCTTGCCCGGCTCGGTCAGGTTGACAACCACTTGAAGAGGAAAGACGAGGTCACCGTAGAGGTCCCGGTGCAGCGCGTTCCAGTCGCCTGGCCCGTACTTCAGCAAGAGGGGCGTGGGCTTTGTTTGCCCGGCCCGATGGCACTCGTCAAGCCACTCGTCGAGCGTCTCGGGCCATGGAGCCGGTCGCCCCAGTTTGGCGTACCAGTCCCGGGCGATCGGGAGAAGGTGGGGGTAGAGGGCATGGCGCAGTTCGTCGACCGCCCGCGGAAGGGGCGCCGCGAAGTAGCGGTACTCGCCTTCTCCGAACCGGTGTCGCCCCATGGTGACGGTAGAACGGAAGGCCTCGTCCCTGTCGTAAAGACCAGATCAGCTCGTCCGCATCGGAGGGGGTGAGCAGCGACGGGAGGACGGCGCAGCCGAGGTCGTCGAGCTCAGCGGCGACGCCCGCCCAGTCGGCGCCGTCAACCCGTCGCCGGTACGCCGATGCTGTCCCGATGGCATTGGCGGTCATCGGTGTGCCTCCATATCGAGCAGCTGATGCTTGATGGTGGCACCACCGAGGTAGGGACCGAGCTGCCCGTCAGAGCGGATAACCCGATGACAGGGGATGACTACTGGCAGTGGGTTGGTGGCGCAGGCGGTGCCTACGGCCCGCACAGCCTTCGGGTTGTGCACCGCGGCAGCCACTGACTTGTAGCTGGCCGTCTGCCCATAACCCACGGCCGGCAGGTAATTCAACACCGAGCGCCGGAAGCCGGCCGAAAGCCGGAGGTCGAGGGGCAGGTCAAATTGCGTGCGCTGCCCGGTGAAGTACTCCTCGAGCTGGCGTGCCACCTCGTCGAGCCGCCTCGGGGCCTGGAGGATCCTGGGGCTGACCCGGTCCGCCAACTGGCCAAGCACCGTGTCCAGGCCCTCCCGCTCGTACGCCACCCGGACCAGCCCGGTCGGCGTCGCAGCTAACAGGAGGGTGCCAACCAGGGTGTCGAGGGTGCGGTAAGCAAGGTCGAGCAGGCCCTCCTCTTCGGCCCTGACGGCCAGCCGTGTGTACAAAGCGGCGAGCTCGTCGTCTCCGGGGGGAGAGCCGAACAGCTCGGCGAAGTCCTGATCGGGTCGTTCGCTGGCCATGGTCATTTCACCGTTCCTTTGGTTCCTTTTGTCTCGCTTCTGTGGGCCGTTATGGCCCTGGTCCTGCGCAACTTGGCCATCCCGTCTGCGGCGGCTCGGCGAGCGGCCTCGGGGCTACCCCCGATGACGACGGCCACCTCCGCATACGGCAAGCCGCCGAGGTAGTGGTAGATGACCGCGAAGCGCTGCCGCTCTGGCAGCTGACTCAGCAGTTGGGCGATATCGATGTCGCTGCCGTCGATATCGAGTTCGGTGGCTGAGACGGGGACTTCGGCGAGCGGCACAGCCGAACGTTGTGCCTTACGAACAAGGTCGATCGCCTTGCGATGAGCAATCGTCACCAGCCAGGCCTCGACGTTGGCGTCGGCCGCCAGCGCAGGATAAGCGCCGAGGGCCGACAAGAACGTCTCTGACCACGCGTCGTCCGCGTCGATGGCGCCGGCGACGGCTCGGCACACTCGAAGCACAGTCGAGCCGTGACGCGATACCACCTCAGAGAAGGGTTGCTTGTCGGTCACAGGTGGTAGACGTCGTGCCACGGCGAAACGTGAGTGCCCTTCTCAGAAGAGGCGGTGAGCCCGTTCCAAGACCTCGGCCTCCAGATCGAGGAGGAACCGCTTGCGGCCCAGACCGCCGGCATAGCCGGTCAGCTTCCCACCGGCGCCGACGACACGATGGCATGGGACCAGGATGGACAGAGGGTTCCGGCCGACGGCCGCGCCCACCTCCTGAGCGGTGGTCCCGTCTTCCAGCCGGCGGGCCAGGTCACCGTAGGTGGCGGTCTCGCCGTACGGTATCTGGCGGAGCATCGACCAGACCCGCTCCTGGTGCGCGTCGCCACTAGTGGCCGTCGGCATCTCGAACTCCCTCCGCTCGCCGGCGAGGTATTGGCTGATCTGCTGGCGCACAATTTCGAAGCCGGCGTCGCTATAAGGCCCGAAGCTAGCCAAATCCGGCCGGTACCAGTGATGGGGAAAGTACAGGCCGACAACCGCTCCCCTCCGCGCCACGACCGTGAGGTCGCCCAACGCAGAGGCAACTGTCGTGTGCGTCGTGTCGACGTTCATCGCCGGCGCGTTGTTCATGGTCAACATTTAGCTCCTCCTGGTAGGCGTAGCACGCGAGATCACTCTGGGTAAACGCCCGGACCATTCCATTCGTGAGATCCACAGAGCCGACGATGGTCCTCGTCCAGGAAAAAAACCACCTCACGAAACCGCCTACCGACGCGTCTACAGGGTGACGACCCGAACAGGGCCGCTACTGACGACAAGGAGGACGGGCATGACCGTCGAAAACAACAAGGCCATCGTCGGCCGCTGGTTCACCGAATTCTGGGGAGAGCGCTTCAACCCGGGCGTGATCGACGAGCTCGCTGCCCCTGACATCAGTTTCTCTTATTCACTCCATGCCCCATGCCAAGGCCGTGAAGAGGTCCGGGCTTTTGCCACCGCGTTCCGCGCCTCCTTCCCCGACCTCAACTTCTGGGGTACGGCAGAGCTGATCGGCGAGGGCGACTATGTGATCGGCCAGTGGGAAGGTGGTGGCACCCATACGGGACCGGCTTTCTCTGACCTCCCAGTGGGGAGCCTGGCGGCGAACTCGGGGGCCAAGATGCACTTCACCGGGATCACGGTCCTAAAGCTCGAGAACGGTCTGATTGTCGAGGAGAAAGGGCTCGACGACGGCGTCACCATGCTCACGCAAGCCGGCCTAATTGGCCACGCGTAGCTCGTAGACAGCCGGGCTCGAAGACGTCGCGGAACCGAATCGAATCGATTTGTTCGCCACAACGCTCGCAACCGTCAACCGTCGGGCGTTGTGGCGCGGTCGTGCCCTTGCGGTTTACTCGAGGCCGACGGGTACTTGGTGCTTAGTAGTCTCCCCCACCGGTCGCCCAAGACTACGCTCTCGCGTTGAACCCGAAGTTTACGGTGGCTTGGTACACGGCCAACTTTGCTTATGGCGGCTACCCACTGTTGGTCAGGGCGGCTTCATAAAGCCATAACCGTGGCCGGGATGCCAACCGAAGCCCGGCGCGGTCGACGGTCGTCGCTACCGAAATATGTCGTCGCCCCGGGCGGGTTAACGGCGGGCGCATTCGCGTTCTGGGTGCGACTACCTTTGCGGGAATGAACCGCTCTCAATTGATGGCGTATTGCGTGCAGAAGCCCGGAGCCTGGCTCGACGAACCTTGGCCCGGCGATCAGGTGGTGAAGGTGGCCAGCAAGATCTTCGCGTTCCTGGGCTCAGAGGAAAGTGAACCGCCCGCAGTTACCATTAAGTGCGGCCGGGATGCCGAAGAGGCGCGCGAGCTGCGAGACCAATACCCAGACGCAGTCACTGTTTCCCGCTATATCGGGCACCGGGGGTGGAACTCGGTCCGCCTGGATGGCACAGTCCCCGCAGATGAGCTGAAGGAGTTAGTGGACGCCTCTTACGAGGCCATAGTCAAGGGGCTCCCGAAAAGCCGGCGGCCCCAATCGGGTCGGGCGTGAGACGCGAAGTGGCCCGTCCCCCTTTGGGGACGGGCCATCTTGCGGACTGGGCCTGGATCCAGTGGGTCACGACCACGAAGGCGGCAATCCCGGCGGCTCAGCTTTTATAACTGGTCAGTTTGTCCGTCCCCACCCCGGTAGTAACGGAGTGGCCCAGGATGTTCATCGTCATGGACCCGCCGGTGTTCTCGACCATCCCGACGTTTTTGGCCAGATAGAGGTGGAAGGTCAGGTTCATCGTCATCGGCATTGCCCCTGTCGCGTGCATGCCGATGGTCAGTTGGACCTCGTCGGTGGAGAAAGTGCCGGCCGGGACCGTGACCGTGTGCGACCCGAGGGCGGTCGCCGTTTCACTCAGGGTCCCCGTCATGGACTTGCCGCTGAACGAGGCTGAGAACGGGCCGGAGAACTTGCACGCTTTACAGGTCTGGATCTGGGCGGCCGTGGGGATCCAGTAGGTGGACGCAAAGCTGGTGGCACTGGAGCCCGACCCGGAGGAGCTTTCCACTTCGACGGTCCCGCCTTTGCCGATTGTGTAAGTCAGGGAGGAGACCTTGCCGGGCAGGATGCTGTCGGTATTGTCTATTTTCACCTGCTTGGCCGTGGCGGTGGAGCTGGCGCCGGCCACGGATTGGGTGTTCGTAAAGCTGGTGGCGCTCGTCTTATAGTCATACGTCCACTTGGCGTTCAAAACGAGCGGGAAGTACGGGTTGCCGCTCAAATTGGTGCCGCTTGAACCTGGCTGCTCTGCGTGGGCCGCGCCTGCGACTCGATCGTTTGACGATGCCCAGACCGGCGGCACGAAAATGCCCTCGACCAGGGCTACAGCCAGCGCGGCCTTAGCCAGTGCGGATAGGGAGGAAGAGAGTCTGTGGTCCATGCTGCTTACCTCCGAGATCGAATGAATCTGAACAATAGGCTTGTGCCTTCGGTAGTCGGAGCCACCCCAGGACGCACAAATACCTACTTTTCTGCAATTGCGTGGGCACGGTTGGTGGGTGGCCCAAAGCATCGTATATCGAGCGTCGGCCACTGTCTGGCCGGATCACGATAGGAATGGAGGGATGACTGTTGGCAGCTCGAAGACGATGCACGCCTGGGTGGTAGCTGAACCGGGACCGATCGAGACGGGCCCCTTCGGTACGTAGAGAAACCGGTGCCGACCCCAGGTACCGGCGAACTCCTGGTCCACGTCCTGGCCTGCGGCGTTTGCCGTACCGACCTACACGTGAGCGAGGCTGACCTGCCAGTGCACCGCGCCCACGTCACGCCTGGTCACATGGTGGTAGGCACCGTCGCGGCGATGGGCGACGGCGTTACCGATTACGCCTTAGAGGACCGGGTCGGCGTGGCGTGGCTGCGCTACACCGACGGGACCTGCACCTACTGTCGCCGTGGCGACGAGAACCTGTGCCCGAACTCGCTCTACACCGGCTGGG
The DNA here is from genome assembly GCA_963845605.1 of uncultured Acidimicrobiaceae bacterium. Lineage (GTDB taxonomy): Bacteria > Actinomycetota > Acidimicrobiia > Acidimicrobiales > Palsa-688 > Fen-671. The sequence continues at coordinate 90,768 of CAWJSS010000007.1, read as the reverse complement.
ACGCCGACGGCGGCTACGCGGAGTACACCACCGTGCCGGCGGCGTTTGCCTACCGGCTTCCGGCCGGCCTCACTGACGTTGAACTGGCGCCGCTGTTGTGCGCCGGGATAATTGGCTACCGGGCGCTGCTGCGGGCTTCGCTTCCAGACCACGGCCGCCTCGGGTTGTACGGGTTTGGCGACAGCGCCCACTTGGTCGCGCAGGTTGCACTGGCCCGAGGTGCCACTGTCCACGCCCTCACCCGCGGCGAGGCGTCCCAACGGCTGGCGCTCGAGCTGGGCGCAGCGTCGGCCGGCGGGGCGTACGACTCCCCGCCGGAACCTCTGGACAGCGCTATCTTGTTCGCACCGGTCGGGGACCTCGTGCCAGTGGCGATGAGGGCGCTCGACCGCGGCGGGGCCCTCGCCATTGCCGGGATCCATCTGAGCGACGTACCGCCGATGAACTACGAGCGTGAACTGTTCTACGAGAAGGAACTGCGCAGCGTCACCTCGAACACCAGGGAAAACGGCCGTGAGTTCCTCGCCCTCGCCGTCCGTCATAACGTCCGGGCCACCACCCACGTGTACCCAATGTCAGAAGCACAAAAGGCGCTACAGGACCTGAAGGCGAGCCTTTTCGACGGGGCGGCCGTCCTCGTCAACGACTGGGAGCGAAAGCAATGACGATCCTGGTTACGCGCCTTCCGCCCGGTGGTCAGTGCAGGCGCACGGACTGCTTTCCCACCTCGAGGACGCATTCAGAGCCGTCCTCTCGTACGAACAGTACGGGTACCGGACTGTCGATCTCCGCGTGGCCGCCGGCGACGCGCACCTCGATGAGCCCGTGCGGCGTTGGCACGGCGCCGGCCGCCTCGGCTATCGGGCCGAGCCGGGGCGCGACGCGAGCACGGGTGAACCCAGGTTCGGCCGGCGAGATGCCGAGGACGTAAACGACCAGGTCACGGGCGGGCGTGGCGCTCCAGCCGTGCACGGGCGTACCCCAGCCCCAGCATTCGCCGAAGGTGTCGTAGCCGTCGACAAGGAACTGCTCCCAGCGCCGCACGAGCCCGGCGAGCAGTTCCGCCCGTCCGGCTCGGGCGACGGCGTCGTGAACGACGTAGCTGAAGAACGGCTGGGCGAGCACGATTTCGCGTTCCACGTCCCAATCAATGCGCAAGATACCGCGTGACTGCTCGGCAAACCGCTCGAAGTCGTAGCCCCCGTCCGCCCCGCCGATCCACGAGCGCACCACCAGTGACGAGGGGTCCGTTATGCGCTCGATAATTCCGTCCCACCGGTCGGCCGGCGCTAGCCCTGAAACCACGGCTACGGCGTTGGCAGCCTGAGAAGCGGCCGGCCGAAGGTGGCCGTCGATGATCTGGTCGACGTAAAGACCGCGACGATTGTCAAAGAAGTCCTCAAAGCCGTCCTTGGCCGACTGGTAGTGAGCCAGGGCCCAGCGCGCTGTGCCCTGGTCCCCCACGGCCTCGCTCATTTCCGCCAGTTCGGCCAGGCCCCGCGCCCATAGCCCCGTGAGGATGGAGCTGCGACCGCTCGTGAAGATGCTCGCCCAATCGACGAGGTTCCACTCAGGCACGTCTGCGATAGTGCCCCGGGCGTCGGTGTAGCCCGCGTACCAGCGCAACACCCGTTGCATACTGGGCAAATGCGTGGCCACGAAATCCAGGTCGCCCTCGTAGCGGTACAAGTTGTACAGGCCATGGGCCCAGTGCAGAGCCCAGTCCGGGATGGTCACTCCCCCTGATGACTCGATATCGCCCACGACGCTCATGGGCAGGATGCCATCGGAACGGGGGGAGTCGCCGAGTATGACGTAGTTGCGGGCCAGGCCCCAATCTTCGTTAGTAACGAGGTCGACTTGCTGGTGGACCACTCCGTCGCCGACCCAGGCGCGCTGCTCACGAGTGGGGCAATCGATGTACGAGTCGAAGGAGTTGAGCTGAACGGTGCGCACGCCGGCACGGTACAAGGCGTCCAATGCTGGGTCACTGCTCGAGAAGTAGGCGCCGCCAGTCCGCGGGTAAAGCTGTTCCCGGACTCGCAGCGATCTAACCGTCGCCCGTCCCGCGTCTGGGGCGTGCAACGCGACGTAAGCGAAGCGGAGCCCATTGATCTCGGTGGCGGCAGTGGTCCCGGGGCCACCCGCGGCCAGAAAACGCGCCCCGGTGGCCGGGTCGCTAGCGGATATGCTCCCGGGCCGGAACGCTCGCTCTCGGTAGTAGCAGTCGAGCGTCGTTCCTGCGGGGGCGTCGAGGTCGACCTCGACAATGCCAGCGACGATGCGCCCGAAGTCCAGTCCGAGCAGCACGCTCCGGTCCGGCCCGACCTCGATCGAGAGCGGAAGCGACGCGTCGCTGAACGCCAGGGCAGGTGCACCTAGCAATTGACGCACCCGCTCAACGGGATGGCCATTGTCAGCGCCGCCAGCGGCGCTGTACGCAACGGTGACATGTCCAGGCTCGACGCGCCCGCCCGTCTAGCGCCGATATGCCGCGGGGCAGCAGGCGACCGTACGGGTAGACGGGTGGGTGGTCCCGTCCCAGGCCGCCGACGTGGACGGCACTGAGAACGGTGGCGGCGGCCCAGCCCGAGTCGTCGAAATCCTCGCCGTTCCAACCGGTAGGAAGGAGTCGGGAATCGAGCACTTCCACCGGCAAACCTTCAAGGGCAGAACTGGTTGGGGCGAGCGTCCACGCCGGCGAACGGCTGGCGCGCCACCCCTCGTCAGAGATGAGCACTTCGGCCCGAGCCCGGCCTCGAAGATCAACACGGCGTCCCGGCCTATAACCCCGCCGGGGGGAGCCGGCATCCAGAATGAAGTTGCCTTGCCGTAGTAGGTGACGAGCGCGGCGACGACGTTACGGCCTTCATGGAGGTAGCGGGTCAGGTCCCAGCCGTCATAACGCTGGCGCGAAGGCTGCGACCGCGCCGGGCCCCGGCCGACCTCCGCTCCGTTCACGTACAGCACATAACGAGAGTCGGCGCTCACCCGCGCCCGGGCGGAGGGCGGGAGCTCACCCAGCTCGAACTCCCGCCGGAACAGACAACGCGAAAACCCCGCTCGTCCACTACCAAAGAGCATGGCCGTGGCCGGATCGGCGGCGGGCGGCGGCTCGACCGCGATCCATCGCGCCGTCCAGGACGTCGCCTCGTCAGCCGTCGGGGGTTGCGTCACGGGCACGCCACCGGACGCTTGGCCCCAGTTGGCGACCGGACGGGCAGTGACCCGACGCAGGGTGGGAGCTGGCTCGACATGGCCCAACAGTAGGTCGGGGGCGGGGCCAGGCGGTATTGCCTGGAGAGCAGGAACCGTCCTGGGTGGGCTGCTCTGACGTCCGCCGAACCGGAAATCGCCCGGCCCCCCTGCTGCACCCGGGCGGGGACCACCTTCGTGTCGCGTCGTCGGCCAGAAGGTACTTGACTTCCTATCGGCGATAGGTAATACTCCTATCATTGATAGGGCGACGAGAGGACACGACATGCATCCCGAAATTGGTTTTGCTTTGAGCAAGGACCGGCAACGAGAACTCCGGCGAGTGGCGGAGCGCCATCATCCGCGCCCTCTAGCGGCCAGCGCGGCCCGGGGTACTGCACCGCCTGGCCCGGTTGTGCAAGGGTTGGGGCCGCTGGTCGGACGTCAGCTCCAGTCGTCCCACAGTGGTCGGCTTGGAAGCCAACGGGCCCTTGACGGTCTAGGGATGGAAAGCAAGGTCGCTCAACGACGTGAGGCGAGAGTGGCCGGGATCCTCGAATGCGCGTGGAAGTTGGCCAGTGAGCAAGGTATAGCCGGGGTGTCGCTGCATGCCTCTGGCGCGCGAGGTCGGCGTAGCCCAGCCGTCGCTGTACGAGTACTTCGGTTCCAAGAACGCTTTGTACGACGCCATGTACGCCGATGGCAACAGGAAGCTCATAGAGCGTCTCGACGGTCTCAGGCTGCCTCGGGAGCCCCGCGCCGCCTTGAAACGGTTCCTCTCCGCTTTCATCGCCTTCGGGCTGGACGACCCCGCCCGCTCCGAACTGCTTTTCCAGAGGCACGTCCCGGGGTTCACCCCATCGGCTGGTTCGTATGCGCTGGCGCAAGAAGTGCTGGGCCGCGCCGTAACGCTGATGCAAGCCGCCGGTGTAACGCAACAAGGCGACATCGACTGCCTGGTCTCGGTAACGGCCGGGCTTATGGAAAACCAGCTCAGCAACGAACCCGGCGGGAACCGTTTCGTGCGACATCTCAATCATCTCGTCGACCTAGTAGTCGACGACGCCATTGAAAGGAGAAACCAATGATGCCTGATCGGATCAACCGCCCAGAGGCTCGCCGGCTGGCCGAAGAAGAGTTCGCCCGCTTCGCGGAACTGGCCGCCTCGCTTAGCGAACAGGAGTGGGCGATGCCGACCGACTGCACAGCCTGGGATGTCCGCAAGATGGCCCTTCACGTACTCGGCTCGGCCGACGCGCAGGCGTCCGTGCGCGAGTTCGTGCACCAAATGCGGCGGGGAATGCCGCTCAACAAGCAAATCGACTCGCACCACTGGGTCGACGGCCTGAACGAGTTGCAGATCCGCGAACGCCAGCACCTCTCCAACGCTGAACTGGTCCTCCAACTAAAGGGGGTGGGCCCTAGAGCGGTGAAGGGCCGATGGAGCACCCCGCCTCCCATGCGGTACCTACCGATCCCGTTCGGGCCGCCGATCGGATGGGAACCGCTCAAGTACCTCCTGGATGTGGGGTTCACGCGCGACGTCTGGTGCCACCGGCTAGACATCTCTTGCGCGACGGGAAGGCCCATGCACCTTACGGCGGATCACGACGGCCGGCTGGTCGCCGACATCGTCGGGGAATGGGCGTCGATCCACCGTGAACCCTTTGACCTGGTCCTCGAAGGCCCGGCCGGGGGCAAGTTCGCCCAGGGCGTAAACGGCGAACGCGTCGAGATCGACGCCATGGAATTCATCCGCACCCTCTCCGGTCGGCTCCCCGGCTCCGGAGTCCTCAGCCAGCCCCTCCCCCTCTGAAGGAGACAAACCCCAACCCCGCCTGGAGGCCCGCGTCCTGTTCGACGAGACCACCAACACGCTCCTCTGTGGTGACCTGTTCACCCAGCTCGGCGACGGCCCGGCCGTCACCGCGGACGACATCGTCGAGCCCGCCGGCCAAGCAGAGGACATCTTCAGGGCCAGCTGCCTTACCCCCAGCACCGGGCCGACTATCCGCCGGCTCGCTGATCTGGCCCCCACCACCCTGGCTGTAATGCACGGCTCCTGCTTCTCCGGCAACGGTTCTGAAGCCCTACACCATCTGGCCGACGACTACGACAGCCGGCTCGCCGAAAACGCTCGAGGCTGAGCGGGAACTATTTGGGACCGCCGTCATTCGGTGCAGAGCGCGCCCATCAAAACAGCGTCATATGTCACAACTACCTGAGGTCAGCGACACAACCGCTGTCGGAACCCGACATGGCCTCTTCGACGTTGCGGCGCAGGTATTCGAGACAGCGTGAGCGGGTGGGCCCAATACTGCCCACTGGCATGTCCAAGAGCTCCGAGAGGTCCTTGTAACCCATCGGGTCCTCCTCGATAAGCAGCGACAGCAATTCCTGACAACGGGGCCTGAGTTGCTCCCATGCGGCGCGCACCACAACGTTGCGCTCCTCTGCGATCGGGCGGGCGTCGGGTTCCGGAAGGTGCTTGTCGGCCATGTTGGCCAGCATTTGATCGGCACCCGGGCGGTACTTGGCTGCTCGTCGCAGTAGAGCAAGGCTCTCCCGGCGGGCCGTGGTGGCCAGCCAACCCCCCACCCGCTCGGGTTGCTCAATTCGGTGCAAGTTCTCGATGAGCCGCAACCAAGTTGTCTGTTGAAGTTCAGCGACGTCGGCCGGCGTGAGACGGTAACGTCGCCCAGTGGCGGCGATCATACCGCTGAAGCGAGCCACCAACTCTTCCCAGGCTCTGGGGTCAGCCTCTCTTGCCCTGAGGACCAGTGTCGCAACGGAGGCGGACTGCAGGGTTTGTGGAACGGACGGGGTCTCTAGGACCTCGAGGCCCTTATCGGTCGCCAGGGAACTGTTCATAAGTTGGACATCGGCGCACTAACTTGAAACTGAAGGTCTATCCCTGTTTTATTAACGACTTCTTGGCTGAGAGTGGCCAGTTTTTAGCTATTTCTTGGGTTGGAGGCGCGGCCTGTTGGGTAAGCGTTCGTCGCCGGGTCGCAGTGGCTTAAGAGCTAGGTCAATCGCCCGGCCAGCAAAAAGCCAAAAACCGCTCCGTTTCCGCCAGTTTGGGAAATAACCCCGCCTCATTTTTCGTTTGAGCGCGGCTCGTGCTGGGTTTCGGCATCACCCGTCCAATGCTCCAGTTGCGCTCACACTCGGGTGGGCTTCAAATTAAGGGGGATGCGAACGACGCTGATCGCCACCGGCGGCACGATTGCTCGGAATGGCGATCTGGCGCGTAGCCGATTGACAGAGTTCGGAACTAATCTGGCGACGATTTGGGCGACCTGGTTGCAAGAAAGGTTGTGCTACAACACTTTCGGCAACGAGGTAGCCGAAGTGCCCCCAGATCCAGGGGAATACCGCCGGCTGCGGCTGCAGTAACAAGGAAGGCGCCGGCCTCTTTACGTCCAGTTAGCCCTCGGGTGCCTCTTCCGCCGGGGCGGCGCTAGAAGGTGGGGTGGGGAACCGGTCAATTCGCCGGAGCGGGGCGAAGAGCAGGCCCCAGGCGAGCGCCACGACCAGCGTGGCGATGCCGCCGAGGACGACCGACCCGGTGGTGCCCAGCAATTCGCCGAGCACGCCCGATTCGAAGCCGCCAAGCTGGTTGGAGGCGCCGATAAATACGTTCTCGACGGCCAGGACCCTGCCCCGCATCGCGGGTGGCGTGGCCAAAGGGACGAGAGTGGACCGGATGAAGACGCTGACCGCGTCAGCTGCGGAGAGGGCAAACATGGCAACGAAGGCCAGCGCGTACGAGTGGGCGAAGCCCAGGACGATCGTCCACACGCCGAAGCACGCAACCGCCGTGAGCAAAACGGGGCCGACCCGGCGCTCGATCGGGCGGACCGAGATGAGCAGCGTCGTCGCCCCTGCCCCTAAGCCCACCGAGGCCCTCAACCAGCCGAGACCGACCGACCCCACGTGCAGGCGCACGGCGATGGCCGGGAGGAGCGTCACCGCTCCACCGAAGAGCACGGCAAAAAGGTCGAGCGAGATGGCGCCCAGCAGGACCGGCGTCGTGCGCACGAACCGGAGACCCTCCAGTGCTTCGTGGAGGCCACCCCTCGAGGCGGGGATACCCTGCTCGAGAATGTGACCAACCTCGTCGTCGCCGGCTGGGCTGAGCTCGATGGTGCGGAGCCGGCCCAAGTCGGGGACCCGAATGGCGAGGATTGCTGCGGCGCCAACTATGGAGAGCGCGGCCACGGCGACCAGCGCCACCCACGGGCCGGCAACATAGAGCAAGCCGCCGAGGATCGGGCCGATGATGGTAGCGACCTCAGAGGCGATCGAGCGGCGGGCGACCAGCCACGGCACGCCGGCATCGGGGACCATCGCCGGCGGTATGGAACGCAAGGCTGGAGCCAGGAACGCTTGACCCGTGCCGAAGGCGAGCACGAGGAGAAAGATCGGGGTGGTCGACAGGCCATGGGGATCCCGGACATACCAGGCCATGGCCAGCGCCACGATGGCGTTCGACACCGCACCGAGAGCCGCCACCCGGCGCCGGTCGAACCGATCCACGACGTGCCCGGCAACCACTACGAGCAGGGCGGCGGGCGCGAACTCCGCCAGACCGAGGAAGCCGAGGGCCAGCTCGCTACCGGTCAGCTCGTACACCAAGAGGCCGAGCACAGTGGTCTGGGCCAAGGTCGACATCGACGTGGTGAGCGTCGCGCCGAGCAGAGCGGCAACTTGGGAGCGGGTGGGCTTAGGACGAGACGAGGGCAACGTCCTCGGACCACAGCGTCCGCTCGGCATTCGACATGGCGGTCTGGCCACCCTGGCCGCCGCGCGTTGATCGTCGGGGTGACCCGTGCTGCGAGCTCAACGCCACCCACAAGAAGCTAGTCACGAAGCGCCCGCCGGTCCTGTTTGACCCGGTGGGGGGCACGTGGCGCGGGCCTTGATATCAAGCGCGCACCCTGGCGGCGCCACTGGCTACGCTCGGGCTCGTCGTGCTGTTGAACCCAAACCCGCTGAGCCGTTCCGTGCGGCCTGGCTGCTGCGGTCGATCCTCGTCATAAGCGGGCCGCGCTGGTGATGATGACCTTTGATCGGAGAGCCCGTTGCGCCTGGAACTGCTGCCGGCCGTAGACGTCGCCGGCGGGGCGGCCGTGCGGCTCGTCCAGGGCGCGGTCGGCTCGGAGACCTCCTACGGTGACCCGCTGGAGGCGGCGCTGGCGTGGCAGTCCGGGGGCGCGGAGTGGATCCACCTCGTCGACCTCGACGCCGCCTTCGGTCGGGGCGACAACCGGCAGCTGCTCAGCTCGGTGGTCCGACGGCTCGACGTCAAGGTCGAGCTTTCCGGAGGCATCCGTGACGATGCCTCGCTGGCGGCGGCCCTGGCCACCGGTTGCACCCGGGTCAACCTTGGAACAGCGGCGCTCGAGTCCCCCGACTGGGTGCGGGCAGCCATCGCCCGCTACGGCGATCGCATCGCGGTGGGACTCGACGTGCGGGGTACGACACTGGCCGCCCGCGGCTGGACACAGGAGGGGGGCGATCTCTGGGAGACGCTGGCCCGGCTGGACGCCGACGGCTGTGCACGCTACGTCGTCACCGACGTCAACAAGGACGGCACGCTGACCGGCCCGAACCTGGCGCTGCTCCGCGAAGTTTGCGCCAGGACCTCCGCGGCTGTGGTGGCCAGTGGCGGCGTCTCGTCGCTCGACGACCTGCGCGCCATCGCCGGCTTGGGCACCGTCGAGGGCGCCATCGTCGGCAAGGCGCTCTACGCCGGGGCGTTCACGCTGCCCGAGGCGTTGGCGGCCGTCGCGTCATGAGGGGCGCGTTCGGCCCCCCGGAACGACTCCTGATCAGGGGATGTCGGCTGGCGTCACGGAGCTAAGGCGTCACGGAGCTGAGGCGTCGGGGAGCTAAGGGTCGGGGAGCTAAGGCGTCACGGAGTGAAGGCGTCACGGAGTGAAGGCGACTCTCGGCGCGCTACCTGGCTCTCGGCGCGATTCTTGTCGAAATCGAACATCAAATACGCCGAGAGACGGAAATCGCGCCGAAAGAACGAATAATGGGAGGGAAAATCAAGTGGCGCTGATAGCGGGGCCAGTGACCCGCTCGCGGTTGCCGTGTCACAAAGTCAGGTTTTTGGCCCACGAACCCCACGCCACCCATTGCGCACCCTCCTCCGCTCCAATATGGTCGCGACGACCAGCACCGGGCTGGCTCTGGAGAGGAGGAGACGGTGCCGGACGTGCCTGGAGGTGCGCTCAACTCGTTCCGTGATCGCTTTGCGGGCCGGGTAGTAACAGCCGATGATCCCGACTACGACGCGGTGCGGGCGGCATGCGTGTGGAACGGCGACATCGACCGTCGTCCTTGGGCCATTGCCCAGGCCACTTCGACGGCGGACGTAGCTGCAGCCGTGGGCCTCGCCCACGAGACCGGCCGAGAAGTGGCCATCCGCGGTGGCGGCCACAATTTCTCAGGTTCGTGCACGGCCGATGGCGCCGTGATGATCGACCTGGGGTTGCTGTGCGACGTGCAGGTCGACCCGAGTGCCAAACGAGCTGTATGCGGAGGCGGCACCCGGTGGTCGCAGCTCGACGCGGCCACCCAGGAGCACGGCCTGGCCGCTCCCGGCGGCTTCATCAGCCATACAGGCGTTGGCGGTCTGACCCTCGGTGGGGGCGTCGGGTGGCTGAGCCGCAAGGCCGGTTTGAGCGCCGACAACCTGATCTCGGCGGAGATCGTCACCGCTGACGGAGCCATCGTCCGGGCCTTGGCTGACGAGAACTCGGACCTGTTCTGGGCGGTGCGAGGCGGTGGGGGCAACTTCGGCGTGGTCACCTCGTTTGAGTTCCAGCTCCACGAGGTTGGCCCGATGGTGCTGTTCGCGCTCTCGTTCTGGGACCTGGACCACGGCCCGGCCGCCTTCCGTGCCGCCAGGAAACTGACCCCAGAGTTGCCCGATGACGTCGCCGTTTTCTTCGCTGGGCTAAACGCCCCTCCGGCGCCATTCGTGCCCGAGCAGTACCGCGGTGCGCCAGGCTACGCCGTGTTGTTGGTTGGGCTCGGGCCGGCAGAGGCACACACCCGGGCCGTCGCCACGCTGCGCGAAGCAGCCCCGCCAACGTTCGCTTTCGACACACCGCTCCCCTATGTCCAGTTGCAAAAGATGTTTGATGACGCCGCTCCCTGGGGCATACGGGGCTACGAGAAGGCGGTCTACCTCGACGAGCTGACCGACGCCGTAATCGAGGTCATCGCCCAGCACCTGCCCAAGAAAACCTCACCCATGTCCTTCATGCCGATCTTCGTCCTGGGCGGTAGTTACGCTCGGCACTCCGACGACGAGACTGCTTTTGGAGGTCGCCGCCAAACGCGCTATGCGCTCAATATTGCCGCGTTGGCGCCAACTGCCGACCTGCTCGAGCTGGACCGGGCGTGGACACGGGCGTTCTGGTCCGACCTAGTCCCCCTGGCCGGCGGTGTAGGCAGTTACGTCAACTTTATGGCCGACATTGACCAAGACCGGGTCCTTGCCAGTTACGGGCCCGAGAAGTACGAACGGTTGAGCCAGCTGAAGGCCAAGTACGACCCGGACAATGTGTTCCACCTAAACGTCAATATCCGGCCCGCAGCGACTGTGTAATCCCGGCCACCGACTGTGATCGAGTCGCCATCACGTCGAGGGCTCGGGCACGCGTCGGGGATGCGTAACAACTGGACGGATAGCGATCTCATTCCATCAATACGAAAGGGGCCGCCGTGATTGGCGTCACCGTTATCTTCGACTACCCGGACGGCATTGACCGAGCGAGAGTGCTAAAGGTGGCGGAAAACGCCCGGGGCACGTTCGAGGGGATGCCCGGCCTGCGCTACAAGTTCTTCACCATTGACCCGGAGCACCACCGCGCCATGAACTTCTATGTCTGGGACTCGGAGGAAGCAGCCCGGAGCTTTTTCTCCCCAGAGCTAGAGGAGCGAGTTACCGGGCTCTACGGGACCGCACCCACCATTGCCTTCGTCGAGATAGTAGAGGCGGTGGAGAACCGGGCTGTCAAAGCTTAACCGGCGTTTGCCGGGCCCCTCCTAGCAACGAGGTGGCAGGAGACGGCGATATTCGGTATGGCCAGGAGGAGAGCCGTGGTTGACTCGAGGAGTGCTGGACGGCCCTGAACGTTTGTCTCCGGACGCCCTCGAAGCGGTCGCACAACTAGAGCGGGAAGTGGTCACCGCCGATGGTGGCCGCCTGAAGCTGGAATGGCCGACGTTGAAATCTGGTGACCGGGTTGAACCGCTGCTTTGGTGGGAGGAAAACCGCCTGGTCGGGTTCATCGGGCTGTATGCCTTCACCCCAGACGTCATCGAGTTGGCGGGTATGGTCGCGCCCGGTTGGCGCCGACGCGGGATTGGCACGGCACTCCTCCAGGCTGCTCTGTCGGGTTGTCAAGAACATGGGTGCCAAAAGGCACTCCTCGTGGTACCCCGCTCGTCGGCGGGCGGGAAGAAGTTGGCACTGCGTTACGCGGGTGAGTTTGTCCACTCCGAGCACGCGTTGGTACTTGTCGGCGCGCCCCACCGCCAGCCCAGCCAGGCCCGCATAAGCCTGCGGCGCGCCACCCCTGAAGACACCGTCGAGATCTCCAGGATCCTGGAGACGGCGTTCGGCCGCCCCGCTCCCGGTCTCTCGGAACGACTCGAACAGGAGCAAGAAGGGACGCTGGTAGTCGAGTCCGGCGGTTCGACGGTCGGTACTGTCCGCCTGACCCGGCATGGCGAAGACGCCGGCATCTACGGGTTTGCCGTCGATCCCGCCTGGCAAGGTCAGGGCATCGGGCGCGCCGTGTTGCGCCGGGCATGTCAGCAGCTACGCGACGAAGGGGCACGACGGATCGGGCTCGAAGTTGCGGTCGACAACGAGCGAGCCCTCGGGCTCTACACTTCCATCGGTTTCACGGCGGTTACCACCGAGGACTACTACGCCATCCCCACGACGCGGCCGGCCTCCCGCGAGGATTGACCAACCATCCTGCGCCGGCAGCGGGACGCGTGTTCGGAGCACCAGCAGAACGCGGGCGCGATGAACTCCGCGGCGGCGGATCGTCTAAACCGGGTCAAGGAGAGAAGGAGATCCGAATGAACGAGGTATCAAGTGCAGTCGCCCGACCACCCGTGGTCTCGCACGAGGAATGGCAGCGTCAGCGTGACGACCTGCTCCGGGCCGAAAAGGAGGCCACCCGTGCCCTGGATGCACTTGCCGCCAGGCGGAGGACGCTGCCGATGGTCAAGCTCGACCGCGAGTATGCGTTCGAAACGGCGGACGGCCCCAGGACCTTGCTCGACCTGTTCGACGGCAGGGAACAGCTTGTCGTCTACCAGTTCATGGACAACGGGCCCACCGACTACTGCCCGGGCTGCACCCACTTCACGAACAACGTCACCGACCTGCGCAGCCTCCATGGCACGGGAGTCACGTTCGTGACGGTGTCAAACATGCCGCTCGACCAAATCCAGGAGTACAAAACCCGGATGGGCTGGACGGTACCCTTCGTCTCCTCACGCGGCAACGGCTTTGCCGACGACACGGGGGCGGGTAACCTCTTCCGGCTCAGCGTGTTCCTGCGTGACGGCGACGACATCTACCTGACGTACTCGACTACAGCTAGGGGCGTGGACCGCCTGCTCTTCTCCCACAACATCCTCGACCTCACCCCCTACGGCCGGCAGGAGGACTGGGAGGACTCGCCCCCCGGGTGGCCGCAGCACCCCACATACGGGTAAGCGGGGGCAGAAGGCGCGGGCTGCGGGACGAGCCGCCGTCCCGTTCGCCCCCCGCCATTTCTTTGCACCAGCCTTTCGGCCCGCTTCAGCCCGCCCCTTGGTGGACCCAGAGCTCCTTCGGCCCGCGAAACTGCACCCGCTCCTGCCAGACGATCGGGCGGCCAACCAGAAACAGCGTTGGCGCCCTCTCGAGCAGAGCCGTAAGGACCACCCGGGCTTCGAGGCGGGCCAAGGCCAAGCCCAAGCACGAATGGATGCCCGAACCGAACGACATGTGCGGGTTAGGACGGCGGGAAATGTCGAATTTATCCGGGGCTGGAAACTGGTCCCCGTCCCGGTTCGCCGAGCCAATCAGTTGAAAGACCAGTGACCCTTCGTCCAGGGCCGCGCCGCGGAACTCATGACTGGCTTTCACCCGTCGGAAGTTGCGCTGTTTAGGTGCGTCAAAACGCAGAGCCTCCTCCACTGCTGCCGGCACGAGTTGCGGCTCGGCCAGCAGGAGCTCCCACTGGTCGCGGTGCGTGAGGAGAAGATGCAAAAGGTTGCCGAGCAGGTTCGTCGTCGTTTCGTGTCCGGCGGTCAGCAACGTGTTGCACGTGGCCAAAAGCTCGTCGCGCGTCAGCCTGTTTCCTTGGTCCTCGGCGTTGACCAGCGCACTGATCAAGTCGGCCGTTGGTTGCCGACGTCGAGCGTCGCTCAACTCGCTTATGTATGCGAACATCTCTTTGAGGGCCGCCTGCGAGATGCGGGCGGTCTTCAAAGTCGTCTGCCCGGTACCCTGAAACGCGAGAATCTCGGCCGACCAGCGCTTGAAAAGGTATCGGTCCTCAGCTGGAGCCCCTAGAAGTTCCGCAATTAGGATGACAGGCAGTGGGTGGGCGACCGTCTCGATAAAGTCAAAGCCCGACGGCGCTCTGAGCGCGTCCTCCAGCAAGGAGCTCGCCAAACCTTCGACCCTCGGTTCCAACCCGCTCACGGTTTTAGGTGTAAAGACTTTCTGCACGAGTGCGCGCAGGCGAGTATGGTCCGGTGGGTCAGACCCAATTACGTCCTTCTGGGAAAAATAGTGACGAAGATCGCGTAGCTCGTCCAGCTCATCATCGGCCAAATTGACAAACAACAGCTCCTGTCGGTTTTCGTTGGACAAGCTCTGATTATCTCGTAGGGATGCAACGACATCGCTATAGCGGCTAACGATCCAGGCGTTCCAAGAGGTGCTCCAGAAGATGGGGTACTCCGCTCGCAGCTTTGCGTAAATCGGATATGGGTCGACCATGACCTGAGCCGAACTTAATTCGCGGTCTATATCGCTATCAGTGGCAAGGAGCGGTTGCATGGATCTCTTCCGGGGTGTGACAACACAGCAGGGCCTTTAGCCGAACGACGCTCGTCTTCTCAAATACCGGCCTCAGCCATCAGGGTGCCGCCTTTTACTGCCTTAAGGAACACTTCGTAATCACGCTCGTTCTGGTCGGCATAAGCGACGGCGAAATTAGACATGGCGGTGTCGAAGGTGGGGGCCGCCCCCAGGTACGAGGCGATGGCGATCCGGTCTCCGGAGCGGGCGTGCGCCCGGGCCAGGGTCGAGCCACAAATACGGCCGTATACGGCCAGGGTAGCTGGCGTCATGTTGGCGGGGTCGACCCCGACCTTGCCGTCCCACAGCTGGCGTATATAGAAATCGCGTTGGCGCCCGTCCAGCCCCACGGTGCGCAGCCAGCCCAGTGTGATGTCACTGGCCGCCTGCATGAGACGCTGGCCTTCGACCACCCGCTGGCCCTGGTTGGAGATCCTGCTCTTGCCGCAGAAGGGGGCGAGCACGGAGTCTTGGGCTTCTTTGACCTGGAGGAATATTGGGTCCGCGTCGCGCCGTCCCATGAGCAGCAAGACAAAGCAGCGGGTCCCCACGCTGCCCACCCCGACCACTTTCCTGGCCATGTCGACAATCCGGTACTGCTCGAGCAAGCGGCGCCGGTCAGGCTGGAGGGTGCGCCGGTAGGCCCGGAACAACTGGTGCAGCTCGTCCTGGAACTTGGGCAGCGCGGATGCTGAAATGAGGTCCCGGAGCGGGACGATGAGGGGCGGGTCGGGGGTGATTATCGGCTGCCCGTCCAAGAGCTTGGTGAGCTTGGTGAACGCCTTCATGCTGTCCTTCGAGCGCGCTTTGGCCAGGTTGGCCTCCAGGTTGGGAGCCTCCTTGGTGCCCACCTCCGCCCGGACCAGGGCCACAATGGCGTCGCCGTCGAGGTGGGAATACCAGACCCCGAACTCGGTAAGGGCGGCCAGCTCACGCATCGCCTCGCGGTATTGGCGGGCCATGGCCTCCACCGCGCTGCGCCGGTCGGCGGGCTTCATCTGGCCATCCCGGCCCGCCACCTCGATGCTGGCGGCGAGGCGCTTCACGTCCCACTCCCAGGGCCCCGGCAGGGTCTCGTCAAAGTCGTTGACGTCGAACAGCATGGAGCGCTCCGGTGAAGCGAAGCCGCCGAAGTTGAGCAGGTGAGCGTCCCCGCAGCACTGCACCCTGAACCCAGAGGAGGGCGTGGCGGCCAGGTCAGCGGCCATGATCGCGGCCGCCCCTCGGTAGAACGTGAACGGCGAGACCATCATCCGCCCGTGCCGGATCGGTACCAGGTCGGGCTCCCTCGTAATCGCCTGTTCAGCGATGATGTCCACGGGGCTGCGGCGCCCAGCCGGCGGCGCCCAGGCGGCATGGAGTGTGCGCGGCACTACCACCCGGGCGGTCTTGCCCTGGCGTTCAGCCTCCTCGGAGCTGATGTGGTCTACCCGTTTCTCGAGTGAGCGGTCGACCTTTAGTCCGCCGACCTCGCTCACCTCGGCGGTAAGCGCTTTTTTGGCTAGCGCTTTTCTGCCTGGCGCTTTTCTGACCGGCGCCTTGACGGCCGCCGCTTTACCATCGCTAGCCGCGCCGTGTCCCCGCTGGGTCTTGGTCGCTGATGTAGTAGCCACTCGTTTTCTCCTCCCGTGAAATCGTCCCGACGAGCCCTATAACCAACACCAGGTCAACAAGGCCCTGCTCACCCTGGCCGCTTGCTGCTCCCTTTGGGTCGCCCGCGCCCCAGCTGGACGGCCATCACGTCGACGAGCAGCCCCCGGACGCGAGCCGAGGCGAAAGACCCACCAACCCACAACCTTGTCAGCGGCAACGTCTGCGCCAGTCGCGGGCCAGGTTCATCGCAATGATGATAGCCGCATTGCGGTGGACCGGCCCCGGACCCACCCGGCGCCGGCCGATCGTGCCCAACTACGGTTCTTTCAGTTGGAGCACTGTGAGGCGTCGGGTACCGAGTCAGGCAAACCAGTTGAGGTGCCACACATTTCTCGAGCTTTCACGGCGGCTTGGGCGCGGTGGCCGGTGAGACGATAGCCACGATAAGGATGGCCGAGCCACGGTCAGGATAGCCGCGACGGCCATTGCGCCTTTCGCGCCGCCGGCGCAAGATAAACGATGATGGGCAAGGTCCGAGCCACAGCGCTGATGGTTGCCGCAGGAGCGACAATGGCGATTGCCGCCCCTTCGAATGTGGGCCCCGCCTGGGCGTTAGCGAACGGCGGGCAGCTCGTCGAGCTGGCCGGCTCCGGCAGTACCGCCTGGGACTGGTTCGGGGCCTCGGTCGCCGTTTCCGGCCGCACCATAGTGGCCGGCGCCCCGGCCGCACCTCTACTTGCCTCCGGCGTCGGCCGGGCGTACGTCTTCACCGATACAGCCACGGGGTGGCGCCAAGGGGCCGCGCTGAAGGCCCCTGACACGGTGGGCCCGGACTGGTTCGGCGACGCGGTAGCCGTTTCGGGCCGCACCATAGTGGTCGGCGCACCGGCCATATCTTCTCTCTCCTCCGGGCTCGGCCGGGCGTACGTCTTCACCGAGACGGCCACGGGTTGGCACCAAACCGCCCAGCTGGAAAGTGCCAGTGGCGCCGTCGGCGACTCGTTCGGCGCTTCGGTGGCCGTTTCGGGCGGCACCATCGTCGTTGGTGCCCCCAGTCACGCGTCGAAAGCCGGTGCGGCGTACGTGTTCACGAACTCGGGTAAGGGTTGGCAAGCCACGGAGCTAAGGGGCTCCGATACCGTCGCGAAGGACGATTTCGGCGACGCGGTCGGCGTCTCGGGCACCACCATCGTGGTCGGCGCGTTCGGGCACAAATCGGAGGCAGGCCGCGCCTACGTGTTCACGAAAGACGCCGGCGGTTGGCACCAGTCGGCCGAGCTGACAGGCTTGGGCACCGTCGCGGGCGACGCCTTCGGCGACTCGGTCGCCGTTGGAGGCCGAATTATCGCGGTAGGGGCTGGGCTGGCCGCCTCGGACACAGGCAGGGTGTTCCTGTTCACCAAGGAGGCGACAGGTTGGCGCGAAATCGCCAAATTGGAGGGCTCCGACCCGATCGCCAAGGATGATTTCGGCGACGCGGTCGCCGTCTCGGGCAACACCGTCGTCGTCGGCACTTTCGCTCAAGGCTCTACCGCCGGCCGGGCGTACCTTTTTGCCAAAACGGCCACGGGTTGGCGTCAAAGCGCGGTCCTGACGTCAGGTTCCAGTACTGCGGCAGCCAATCAGTTCGGCTACTCGGTCGCCATCTCAGGTACGACGATCGCGGTCGGAGCAAAGGGCCAGAACTCCGGGGCTGGCCGAGCGTACGCCTACAAGACTTAGCGCCAGACCGCGCCAGCGCCGGATCGCCAAAAACGCCGCCCGCAGGCCCCACCTCCTGAGTGAAGATGGCCCCCGCCGGAGACCGTGGCGTGGACGGGCGAAACCGTGCCGAGGCCGGCCGGAACGGCATCAGGGTGACCCGTCGTGACAATGTGGACCGGATGCCGGCCCGACCGCGACGTCGATGTGACAGCTACGGAGACAGCAGCGACTTGTTCCTACTCAGGCGTACGGGGACGCCGGCTCGATGAAGGTGTTCCTTTTCGCACTGGGGCTGCTCGTGGTGGTGGGCACGTGGGCCAATGTCCTGGCCACTATGGTGTTGCCCCGGCGGCCGGCCGGGTTCAACCGGGCTTCACTCTGGGTGAACCGCGGCGTCCGGTTCGGGTTCGTCGGCCTGGCCCGGTTCGCCAGGTCGTTCGAGGCGAAGGACGCCATCTTGGCGGCGGCCGCCCCGGCCGCTCTTGTCACCCAACTCTTCGTCTGGGGAGCGGCCTTTATCGTCGGGTTCGGGCTGATGCTGCAGTCGACCACCCACAATCTGGCCAACGGGCTCCTTCAAGCCCTCGGGTCGGTGTTCACGGTGGGAGCGATCCACCCCGGCGGCGCCGAGAACCTGACGCTGGACGTAGCCGCCGGTGCCGTATGGGTCGTGGTGGTGGCCCTGCAGATCGCGTACCTCCCCGCTCTCTACGGCGCCTTCAGCCAGCGGGAGGCGCTGGTGGCAATGCTCGAAAGCCGGGCCGGCGTCCCGGCCTGGGGCCCCGAGCTGCTGGCTCGTCATCAGCTTGTGGGCATCATCGACACCCTCCCCGACCTTTACTCCGCCTGGGAAGAGTGGGCCGCCGCCGTGGCCGAGAGCCACACCACTTACCCGGTCATGCTGATGTTCCGCTCACCCGAGCCCTGGTTCTCCTGGCTGCTCGCGCTCCTGGCCGTGTTGGACGGCGCGGCCATGCACCTCGCCCTCTCCCCCGCCACAGCCTCATCTAACGCCCGGTTGTGCTTGCGAATGGGGTTCACCTGCCTGGACCGGATCGGCTCCATGCTTGGCTGGCACCTGGACCCCGACCCGCTGCCGGAGGCGCCTATCGCGCTTACTTTCGGCGAGTTCGAGTCGGCCGTGAAGATGCTCGAGGATGTCGGCTTCCCCATCGAACGCACCGCCGAGGAGGCCTGGCCTGACTTCCATGGATGGCGGGTCAACTACGAAGCGGTCGCCTACCGCCTGGCTGACCGGTTGGTCGTTCCCCCGGCGCCGTGGTCGGGCCCGCGCCGTGACCTCGGTCCGGGCATCACCGAACCGCGGCGGCCCCCTCAGCGTCGCCCTGCCAGCAGCGCCGGCGCCTCCGCCCCGCGTAGCTTTGTCCCCCAGTCGCGAAAGCGAACTCCGACCGCCGCTCCCCCGGCCTCGGGGACGGCGCCCGACCCGGCCCCCGGCGCCCCACGAAGCGACGGCGCACCCGCCGGCGGTACCGGCGCTGGCGACGGTGGACCGGGTTAGATTTCGGCCCCGCCCACCGGCCAAGATGGGCCAGAACCAGATGGAAGGAAGTTGCATTTTCCTCAGCTCGTTGCGCCGAGCTCGATGTAGCCGCCCTCACCGCCTTTAGGCCCGGTGAGCCAACATAGGGGTCGAGATGCCGTGGTTCCCGGACTTCGCCAACGCCGTCGAGTTGGCCCGCAGACAGTCGCGCGCCGCCGGGCTCACCGACCCGGTGATGGCGTACTTTGACGCCATCAACAGTGGTAACGCTGGCGAGCTGGAGGCTGTCTGGCCGGGGGAGGTGGTGGTCTACGATCCCCGCGCAGGCGAGATCCGTGGCCACAGGCAGCTTCGCCGTTTCGTCCGCCGGAACCAATCGTGGCTGGCCGAGCGGCACGCCCGTATCGAGACCGTAGCCTCTACCGTCGTCGGCAGCCGGGCCGTGGTGGAGCTCCTGGCCCACCTGGACGGCAACGCCGCGACATGGGCTTGGCCGGTAGCGGTCGTGGCTGAATCCCCTGATGACCAATCGGTAGTGTTCCGCACTTATTGCAGCCAATGGCCGGTAGACGGTCAGCGCCACCTCAGGCCGCCCATACTCGGGACCGGGGACGCCCACCCGGGTGACGTGGTCGGCCTCTTTCAGGTCGCTCTAGACCAAGGCGATGCCGAGGCGATCGTGGGGACCTTTGCGCCGGACGGGTATCTGCGCGAACCGGTCGGGCCGCACAACACCCACCGCGGCACACCTGAGCTCCGCACGTTCTTCACCAAGTGCTTTAGCGCCGGCGGCGGCGTAGGCCTCCAACACTGCACCGTGACCGACGACGGGGTGCGTTGCGCCGTGGAATATAACTGTGTCCGTTGGGGTAGCCACGATCTGCCGTCTCAGGCGGGAATAGGTGTGTACGAGCGCAGCCGGGACGGTCTTCTGGCTGCTGTGCGCATTTATGACGATGTCGAAGCACCGTTCGAGCACCCGTGACGCACTGACGACCGGGCCGACCGTCGGCACTCCTTAGTGGCCAGCGATTTGGCCGCCGTCAATATGCAGGATCTCACCGGTAATGAACGGCGACGACTCGAGGAAAAGGATGCCGTCAACGATGTCGCGGACCTGGCCGACATGTCCCACCGGGGGGAGCTGGGCGCCGAGGCCCGTATAGCTCTCCGCGGGATGCACCGACGTCTGGATAATGCCCGGCGAGACCGCGTTTACCCGAATGCCGCGGGAGGCGTACTCGATGGCCAGTGACTTGGTGGCAGAGGCAAGGCCGCCTTTGGTGAGCGACGTCAACACTGAGGGCGCGCTCGAGTTGGCGTAGTCAGCCACCGTAGCACTGATATTGACAACGTGGCCCTGACCTTGTTCCAGCATTTCGACAATGGCGCGTTGGGTCAGCATGAAGAACCCGGTGAGATTGACGCCGACCACAGTCTCGTAGTCGTGAGGCGTGTAATCGGTGAACGGCTTGGAGATGTAGACGCCGGCATTGTTGATGAGGGTGTCTACGCGGCCGAAGCGCCCGAGTGCCGCGCTCGATGACCCGGTCGGCGGTGCCCGCTTCGGAAATGTCGCCATCAACGGTCAGCACATCCGCATCCGGATCGGGCTTGATCGTCCGGGATGTGGCCACGACCGCCCAGCCCCGCCGCCGGTACTCGGCGACGAGGCCAGCGCCGATACCTTGAGAACCCCCCGTAATAATGACGACCTTCCGGTCTTGTTTGCCCGTGACCTCTCCCATTGAAAGGATGTCCCTCCTAATTTGACGGCGATGCAGGCCCTATTTGACGGCGATGCAGGCCCTATCTGACGGCGATGCAGGCCCTATCTGACGGCGATGCAGGCGCCGAGGATGTGACGTCGCCGTCGCGAAGGATAACCTTTCCACGACAAGCTCGCCCGCACGGCGCAGGGCGGGCCCACGGACAACGTTGCTAGCTTGAGGCGACGAAAGAGACGGTGAACCATGCGATCCGACATCAGACCCGGCGGCACCTTCCCCGACTACGCCCTTCCGGACCACACCAACACGGTGTGCAAGCTCAGCGAGCTCCAGGGCGATGACCCCTTGATCCTCACGCTGGCACGAGGCAATTACTGTCCGAAGGAGCACCACCAGCACCTGGAGCTGGCGGCGAACTACCCGAAGGTGGCGGTGGCTTACACCCATATCGTCACGATCTCCACGGACGACCACCACTCGACCCAAGAGTTCCGCGCCTCGGTCGGTGCCGAATGGACCTTCCTTTCCGACCCCGGGCGGACGGTTCAGAAGGACCTTGACATCCAGGAGTACACCGACCCCGAGCACGACCCGATGATCCCCCACACGCTGGTGCTCAAACCGGGGCTGGTGATCCACAGTATCTACAACGGGTACTGGTTCTGGGGACGACCGTCGTTCTACGACCTATGGCACGACTTGCGAGACGCGTCAAGCGAGATCCGCCCCGACTGGGACCTGAGCAAGCCGGGACTGCGCCAGGCCTGGGATGCAGGCGATTACACGAACTTTCATGGTTGGAACAAGCGGGCTCCTCAGTCGACGCCGTCGTCATATAACTGAACATGGACCCGCGCGCACTGGCCGGAGGAGCCCACGTCGAGGCGAGCTGCTGGGCTACGAGCCGGGTCGAAGGGTAGGTGGTGCTCGTGCGAACGCCGGTCTGCGACCTGCTCGGGATTGAGCAACCGATCGTCCAAGCGCCGATGTCGGCCGTGCCCGAACTGGCGGCCGCGGTCTCCAATGCCGGTGCGCTCGGCATGTTGGCGCTGACGTGGTCCAGTCCCGCCGGGGACCCGGTTCGCCAGACTGCGGCCCTCACCGACCGTCCGTTCGGCGGCAACCTGATCTTGAGCTCCGCTCAGCATCGTCGCCTAGACGAGGCGCTCGAGGCCGGTATGCGGATCGTGTCGCTGATGTGGGGAGATCCGGCCAGCTACGTCAAGCAAGTCCACGACGCCAACGGGGTCGTTTTACAAACGGTCCGCAGCGCTGAAGAGGCGCGGCGGGCAGTCGCCAGCGGAGTTGATGTCGTCGTGGCCCAGGGTTGGGAAGCTGGGGGACACGTGTGGGGCCAAGTGGCCACGCTTCCCCTGGTGCCCGCGGTCGTGGACGCAGTGGCACCGGTGCCGGTAATTGCGGCCGGCGGGATCGGGGACGCTCGCGGAGTGGCGGCCGTGTTCGCGCTGGGCGCTCAAGCAGCGTGGCTGGGTACCCGGTTCCTATTGGCCCGGGAGATGCCTATCCATGACGAGTACCGCCGCCGCCTGATGGACGCGGCCGAGACGGACGCTCAGTGGTACCCCAACCTGTACGAAGTCGGGTGGCCGGGAGCTCCTCATCGCGCCCTGCGCAACTCGACCGCCCATATGTGGGAGGCCGCGGGCCGGCCCCCTCTGGGGAGTCGTCCGGGCGAGGGCGACGTCATCGCCCACTTCGCCTCCGGCGAAGCGATCGTCCGCTACGAGACGGCGGCGCCAATGCTAGGTACCACCGGCGATATCGAAGCATGCTCGTTGTGGGCGGGACAGAGCGTTGCCCTGGCCAGGCAGCCGCAAGCAGCGGCAGAGATCGTGGCCGAGCTCGTCTCCCGCTTGTAGCCAAAGAGGAAAAGACGGCTTAGCTTTCGGGCATCCGTTGGGCGAGTTGCGCCCTCGACGCCGGCGCCTCGAACGGGTCCGCGAAGTACTGGGTCTCGTGGGCCACCAGGTCGTCACCGTACTCCATGATGCTTACCGAGTACGAAGGAACGCCGTCGTACGTGATTATGCATTCGCTCACCCACATCGAACCGGCGCCCAGCACCCTCCGCAAGGTGAAGTGGCGGCGTGCGGGGTTGCCGCCGCGCTGCTCCGCGATGATCGAGCGGCCGACGAAGCGCTCGCCCGACTGAGGGTAATCGAGGACCGCGTCCTCGGCGTACAGACGATGTTCGAGCTCGGTGTCGCCGGCTTCGGACGCGGCCCAGTGCTGCTCGATGGCCCGGCGCTTTTCAAGGTCGGTGGTCACTTTGGCACCTTTTCTGTGATGGGCCCTTGTTGGGGCTCAATTGTTTGGGGACAGTTGATAGACCCGCGGTCACAGATCAAGCACTATGTCGTCGCGGGGCTGTGAACAGCAGATGAGCACGCTTCCCTGAGCGGGAGCTTCGACTGGGTCAGGTTTGTAATCGACGTCACCCGCGATCAGCGCCGTCTCGCAGGTGTGACAAACGCCGGTACGACATGACCAACGCACGGGTACGTCACAGGCCTCGGATAGTTCGAGCAAGCTGGCGTAGTCGCTGCTCCACCGGACCGTGAGGTCGCTACGGGCGAACGCGATGGCTGGGCCTTTCCCGGGCTGGCCGGCGGGCGGGTGGGGTGGCCGCGCCGGCGTGGCTGCGATCCCCGGCGTCTCGCTCGGCGCCGGCCCGAACAGTTCGGTGTGGATACGGGCGGCCTCGAACCCTAGGGCGGCCAGACCCGCACTGATTTCATCCATGAAGGCGGTGGGCCCACACAGGTAAGCTTCGGCACCAGAGGGTGGCTCCAGCTGGGCGAGCATCGGGGCTGTTAGGCGTCCTTCACTATCGAAGTCGCGGCCTTTGATGTCGTTCGGGCCTGGTCGGCTGTAGTACACGTAGGCCCGCCCGTGGGGGAGTGATGAGAGGAGGGTGCGGGTCTCGGCGGCAAAGGGGTGCTGGTGACTGTCGCGTGCGCCGTACAGCCACCAGATGTCTCGGTCAGAGTGCTCCCCCGCCAGCGCCTGAAGCATGGCCAGAACCGGAGTGGCACCGATCCCGGCGCTGATGAGCAGTACGGGCGCGTGCGTCTGGTCAAGGATGAACGTGCCCCGTGGTGCCCCGACATCGAGGCGGTCGCCGACGGCGAGACGGGTGTTCAGGTAGCCGCTGGCGGAGCCACCTGGTTCGAGCTTGACAGTGACCCGGTAGTAGCTCGCCCCGGGTGGTCCGGAGAGCGAGTAGTTGCGCAACACCGCCCGCTGCTGCTTGTCGGGCTGGACTCGCAACGTGAGGTACTGCCCGGGGCGGGCCGCCGGCACTGGCGCACCCGTCGGGTCCTCCAGGCGGATCGAGATGGCCGAGTCGCTTTCCCGGGTGATGGCCGTGACGGCCAACTCACGAAAGCCGGCCCAGGCGGGAGGCGGGCTCGCTACCGTGAGGCCGGCGTTGCCGCTGCCCGGTTCCTCGTTGAGCAGAGACCGGAACGAGCCCTGCCAGCCGGGGCTGAGGGCGGGGATCCGGAGCGCCCGTAGCAGCCCTTGGCGGGTGTGCCCGGGCAGGTACAGCAGGGCGTCGACGTCGGCGACGGCCATCTGTTCCGGCCCGGCAGAGAGCTTGGTGATCTTGTCCCCCGCTTGCACTTCGCCTTCTTGGAGCACCCGGAAATAAAAGCCGGGACGGTGGTGGGAAACGAGCAACGCCGGTACCCGGGGGTCGTTCATGCGGATCCCGACGCGATAGCAGGTGACCCGAGGTTGCGTTACTTCGAAGATGGCGCTGCCAATCTGGTAGCGGTCGCCGATACACACCACCTCGTCGGCCAGTCCTTCGACAGTGAAGTTCTCGCCGAACTGCCCGTACGCGAAGTCGTGCCGTCCAAGCTGGCGTTCCCAATAACGGTAGGAGTCGATCTGGTAAACGAACACCGCCCTCTGCTCACCGCCGTGGCCCGCCAGATCTCCTTGGCCATCACCGTCAATGTTGAGCCTGCGCACCCGGTGGGAACCGGGCACCGAGTCCTTGAAGACCCCGGTAAAGACCGTCCTGCCTTGCCACGGCACATCCTTGGGCAAGCCGACGTTGACCGACAACAACGTCCCGACGGTCTGGGCCGCGGGCTGATCTGGCTCAACTCGCTGCGCCTTCGGCTCGCGTGTAACCGCAGCGGTGGGGGCTCCGGCGGTCATCCTTGGGTTACCGGCGGCCAAGGCCGCGGACGACCAGGTTGGCCGCGGCCGGGCAGCCCTTTGTGAAGCCGAAGAACGGACCGAAGTCCCTGGTCCCCGTGAAGCCCGGCATGAAGAGCCCGGGAAGGCTCGTCTGGAAGGCATGGTCAAGGAGGGGGAAGCCGTCCGCGGTGGCGACGAGCGGCAGTACCTCGGCGAGGTAGGGGACCCGGGCGAGGTCGGCCTTGTACCCAGTGGCGAGGACGATGCGGTCGACGGCCAGCTCGGTCCCGTCGCTCAACTGCACGCGAGCCGCTCCCCCGCCGTCCATAGAAGCTGCGACCACCGAGGTTCCCGGGCGTCGGAGGAACCGCTGGCCCTGCAATCTTGGCGTCAGCCACCACTCAAGAGTGAGGCGACCGACCTCCCAGAACTTTCGGGCGATCGCCTCCTGCTCCGAGGCCGGGAGCGAGCGCCACCAGCCCGGGGAAGCCACCGTACGTTCGACGTACTCGTCGGCGAAGCGCCAACTGACCCGGTCAAACCGGGGAACCTCGTGGCGGTGCACGATGTCCACCCGTTCGGCGCCGTGTTCACCTATGAGTGCAGCCCACTCATAGGCGCTCTGGCGGCCGCCGACGACGAGTACCCGGGCGCCCTCGAAGTCGTGAAAGCGCACCGTGTCGCATGTGTGCGAGCACACGTCGTTAGGAAGGGAGGCGCTCCAGTCCGGCACGTTTTGGAAGTAGCGCACTCCCGGGGCGGCGACGACGGCGTCGGCGACCAGCTCGGTCTCGTCGGCGAGGCGGACCTGGAACTGGTGACCGCTGCTGTCACCGCCCGAGCCAGTGTCGCCGCCCGCTCTAACAGATGTGACGTGGCGCTCGTCGACTACGACACCCTTCTCGCGCTGGAACCAGCGGGCGTAGTCAAGGAACACGGCGATCGGGACAGGGTCGACCTCGGTCGCCCCGATCCCCTTTTCCTCGAGAAAAGCCTCGAACGTGTGGATCTCCGAGGCGTCGAGGTGCCAATCGGCCCTGAGCGCAAGTACATGCCCTCGGGCATGTTGTCCGTCCAAAAGCCGAGGGGGCGGCCGATGACGATCGTTTCCATGCCATTTTCGATCGCCCTTGCCGCGGTGGCGATCCCATATGGCCCGGCACCGATCACCACCAACATGGATCGTCCCCCCTTTCACGTGCGACTCGAGACCGTCAGGGCGGAGTCTACGCTGGCCCACGAATGAACGAATTCGGTGTTTTTTCGTGGTTTTGGCGGGGCCGGGGCACCATCTCGGTGCGGTTGCCAGTTCTCCCCGCTTTGGCCGTTCGATACTTGACGCGATCACGCCGAGAACACCTAGTCGTACTGAGAAACACGCTCTAAGCCAGCGACGGGACCGACGGCCCAGCCCTCATCCTTCACAGAACCATCAAGATCGTGCCCGAGCCGTCCCCTAGGGTGCGCCAAGTGCCGCATCCGAAAGTCTTCCGCATTGCCACCCTCATGGCGCTGGCCAGCCGCGGCGGCAGTGGTCGCCTGGAGCGGCCCGGCGACAGCCGCTCCCCTAGAAGGCCCGGCGGTCCTGTCCGTTCACGCCACCCCGAGCGCGCTCGGCCCCAGCGGGGGCACGGTGACGGTGACGGGCAGGGTCAAAAACGCCCGCTCCTGCCAGATAGAGGTGCTGTCGCGTCAGTCGTTCCCGGTGGTCTACTCTCACAACCCGACCACTGCCTGCCAGAACGGCGCTTTCTCGGCCCGCGTCACCATCGGGGCCAACCCGAGCCCGGTGAAGCGCACCGTAGCTTTGGCCCTGCTCGCCCAAGACGGCAACCTGTCGTCCATCGGGCGCTTCTACGTGTCGCTGGCGCCCCACCTGGCGCCGGCGGTCCTGTCCGTTCACGCCACCCCGAGCGCGCTCGGCCCCAGCGGGGGCACGGTGACGGTGACGGGCAGGGTCAAAAACGCCCGCTCCTGCCAGATAGAGGTGCTGTCGCGTCAGTCGTTCCCGGTGGTCTACTCTCACAACCCGACCACCGCCTGCCAGAACGGCGCTTTCTCGGCCCGCGTCACCATCGGGGCCAACCCGAGCCCGGTGAAGCGCACCGTAGCTTTGGCCCTGCTCGCCCAAGACGGCAACCTGTCGTCCATCGGGCGCTTCTACGTGTCGCTGGCGTTGCGCCCGCCATACCTTCCTCCTCCGCCACCACCCCCTCCGCCCCCGCTGCCCAACCGTTACCCGTCAGGGTCAAGCGGCTACGACGTATCTTGGCCCCAGTGCCAGGCGCGGGGTTCTACGCTCACGAAATCCCTGCCCAATACGCCGACCTTTGCCGTGGTGGGCGTAAACGACGGGACCATCGGCGGCTTCAACAGCTGTTTTTCCTCCGAAGTGGCTTGGGCCGGCCAGGGGTTGTCTGTCTACATCATCCTCCAACCGGCGCCAACGACCAGCCGGGCGCCGTTCGAGATGTCCGGGCCAAAGTCGTCCTGCGCCGCCACCAACCAGCAGTGCGCGGCCTACAACTGGGGCTACAACTACGCCGAGGCTGACCTCTCCTTTGTGGGCGGCCAAGGCGTCCAGCCCCGGATTTGGTGGCTCGACGTCGAAACCGCCGAGGGATGGGACACGTCAGCGGCGGCCCAACCAGCGAACGCGGCCGTTGTCCAGGGAGCCCTCGACGCCCTCACCGCCGCCGGCAAGAAGGCCGGGATTTATTGCACCTGGTACCAATGGGGCCAGATAACGGGCTCCTACGTGCCACCGGCGCCAGTGCCGATCTGGGTGGCCGGCGCCACCAGTCTCAGCAACGGCTATTACAGCGCCCAGTCGTACTGCCAACGAGCCGTGTCGGCCGGCGACCCCTCCACACTTAACTCCACGGACATTGGGTTCGCCGGCGGTACCCCGTGGCTCGTGCAGTACGCGTACACCCCCGGCCCGGTGCCCGTCGATAACGACTATGCCTGCGGGTAGGGGCCCGATCTGACCCGTCCCGTCCCGGCCGTCGGTGCCGTCCTATGCCCAGGTAGCCGGGGTTACGACGCGAAGTCGGGCGTGTTGGGACGAACGGATTGGCTGCGGTTCTTCGGCTCTTCCCAGTCCTCTTGGCGGCCGCATTGCCGGCGGTAGGAAACTTCCCCTCGGCCTGGGCCTCAAGCGACCCACTGATTGACCCACTCGCCCGTTACCTGGCCACTCATAACGTTGAGGCGGTTCCATGCGTTGATGTTGGCGATGGCAATGATCAAGGTTCCCAGCGCCTGGTCGTCGTAGTACTTGGCTGCCTCGTCGAGCACCTCGTGCGGTAGAGCCCCGCCCCTATCGGCGACCCTGGTCCCCGCTTCGGTTAGCTCCAAGGCGGCCCGTTCCGCGGCACTGAAGTAAGGCGTTTCGCGCCAAGCCGCCAGGGTAAGTAGGCGTTCGTTGGGTTCTCCCGCCTTCTGCAGGGCACGACCGTGCATGTCCAGGCAAACCGCGCAGCCGTTGATCTGGCTGGCCCGCAAAGCGACCAGGTCGATTGTCGACTGGGGTACCCCAGCTTTGCTGGCGGCATCGTTTACGACCTTCCCGAGCGCCTGCAGGGCACCCATGGCACCTGGAACGGTGAGCGCAGGGCTTGTTATCTGCTTGTGCATCTTGTTCTCCGTACCTTGAGGGGTTGAGCATTTTCTGTTTCCCCGTATGACACATCACCACCTCTGGATGTGACACCTGCCGCCGGGCCGAGAAGCTGTTAACCTGCCATCCTCATGGAATACCGCCAACTTGGACGGTCGGGGTTGAGAGTGTCGTGCCTCACCCTCGGCACCGCATCGTTCGGTGACAGCAGCGAGCAACGTGGCTCTGTCGACATACAGGCGGCCCGCCGCCAGGTCGACATGGCGCTCGATGCGGGAGTCAACCTGGTAGATACTGCGGACGCGTACTCCATGGGCGTGGCGGAGACATTCGTGGGTGAACTGCTGGCCAGCCGAAGGGAACGTACTCTGCTGGCAACTAAAGCGCGCTTCATAGTCGGCACCGGGCCCAACGACGGGGGCTCATCGCGCCAGCATCTCGTCAACGCTTGCGAGGCGAGCCTGCGGCGGCTCCGGACGGAGCATATCGACCTGTACCAGCTTCACGAATGGGATGGCCAGACCCCGTTGGAGGAAACGCTCGGAGCCCTGGACCTCCTCGTGCGGAGCGGGAAGGTCCGCTACGTGGGGTGCTCCAACTTCGCCGGTTGGCAAGTCATGAAGGCGCTTGGGATCGCTGAGCGCGATCATCTCCCCGTCCTGGTGAGCAACCAGGTCTACCTCTCCTTGATCGAGCGCTCGGCTGAGTACGATATTGTCCCGACGGCACTGGACCAGGGACTTGGCCTGCTGGTTTGGAGCCCACTCGCCGGCGGTCTGCTCTCAGGGAAGTACCGCCGCGGTGCCCCCGAGCCGAAGGGCGCCCGCCACACTGGCGGATGGCCAGAGCCGCCCGTGCATGACCGGGACAAGATGTACGAAATCGTGGAGGCGCTTGCTGATGTTGGTGCGGCGCACGGAGTGTCCGCCGCTCAGGTGGCGTTGGCGTGGCTACTGTCACGGCCGGGCATAACGAGCTTGGTGCTCGGGGCCAGGACGGAAGAGCAGCTGGCGGACAACCTGGCCTCATCGGTTCTCGAGCTTTCCACCGCGGAGCACGAACACCTGGAGTCGATTAGCCGCCCGCTGTTGATCTATCCCTACTGGCACCAGTACATGTGGGCGCGTGACCGCCTGGGCCCGGCAGACTTGTCGCTAATTAGCCCCTATTTGCGCTCAGAAAGTCCGGAGAAATAGCGGCTCTCTCCGGCCAAATGACGTGTGGGCGCCTGCCATCTGGAACATTGCGTTGAAAAAGGCCGATTTTCGGCTCGGTCAAGGCCTCTGCTCGAGTTTCGACGGAATTTTTGGCGGAAATCTCTTGCCCCGGGACACGACCTAATGCCCAGCGGGCACCGAAAAGCAGTCGCGGCACGGCATGATGGCCGCATGGATGACAACACGTACCTGCTGGCCGGCCGCCGGGTCCACCGCATGGGCTTCGGTGCCATGCAGCTACCGGGCCCCGGCGTGTTCGGGCCACCTCGCCACCGCCAGCAGGCGCTGGACGTCCTGCGCCAAGCGGCACACGCCGGTGTCGACCACATCGATACCGCCCAGTTTTATGGCCCCGACGTCGCCAACGAGCTGATCCGCGAAGCGCTTCACCCCTACCCGGAAACGTTGGTGCTGGTGTCGAAGGTGGGTGCCCGTCGCGATGCCGGGGGCGGATGGCGTGGCGCCCAGCGCCCGGAGGAGCTGCGCGAGGGCGTGCTGGCCAACCTTGCTTCGTTGCAGCTCGACCAGGTGCCAGTGGTCAACCTCCGGCGCCATCCCGAGTCCGATGTGCCCTTCGACGAACAGGTGGCGGCGATGGTGGCCATACGCCACGAGGGCCTGATCGGCGCGGTCGGGCTGAGCAACGTAACCCTCGAGCAGTACCGGTCGGCCAGCGCCATTACCGAGGTGGCCTGCGTGCAGAACGCGTACAACCTGGCCGACCGCTCAGACCAGCAGGTGCTTGACGCCTGCGCGGCCGACGGCGTGCCCTACGTGCCGTTCTTCCCGCTCGGATCCGCCTTTCATCCCGACCACCCGGTGCTGGCGGCGCCGAGTGTCGTCGCCACCGCCACCCGGCTGGGCGTGACCGCGGCCCAGGTGGGCCTGGCCTGGCTCCTGCAGCGTTCCCCAAACGTGCTCCTGATCCCGGGCACGTCCTCGCTAGAGCACCTGCGGGAGAACCTGGCCGCGGCCGACCTGGCGCTCGACCACCTGGCCCTGGAGCAAATCGGCTGATCCTTTCTCCGGTCGGATCGTCTTTCCCCTCGGCTCTGGCCCTCCGTCACATCCGGCGTCCGGGAGCGATCGTTGCGGTGGCCACCCGGTAGAGGGCCGATGCCTTCTCACGCCGGCCCACCGGCGTGAAGTAGCGGTTACCTGCCTCCGCGGTGGACACATCGTCGATGAGGCTGAACCCCCGGGCGCCAAGAAACTCCGAGGTTCTTGCAGGGGAGATGCCAAAGGCCCAAGGTTCTCCGCGCCTGTTCACCCCTCGGAGCCATTTGGCGGCTTCTGGGAACTCCGGCGCCCGGCCGTCGATGACGGCGCGGTCGACATAGGTGAACACCAACCAGCCTCCCCCAGCCGCCACCTTGTGGATAAGAGCCAGGGTGTTGTCGACCGCATTGGCCGAGAGGTATTGGCTGACCCCCTCCCAGACGAAGAGAGTGGGTTGGCCGACCACATAGCCGGCGTGAGCGAGGGCATCGGCGAGATCGTCGGTCTCGAAGTCGACCGCAACAAACACGACATGGCCCGTCTCGGTCCCGGCTCGGGCCAGCGCTGTCACGTTTGGCCGCTTGCGTGGCGGGACGGTCTACTTCGAACACACGGTGCCCGGCGAGGCCGGAGAGCCGGTAGGGCCGGGTGTCGTAACCGGCGCCGAGGAGGACGACCTGTCCGACGCTGGCCGCCTTGTCCTCGACGAAGTCATCGATCAGCCTGGTGCGGGCGATCGCCGAGGCGCGCGGCCCGGGTCCGCCAACGAAGTCATAGGCGGCTTCGATAGCCGCCCGCACGCCGCCGAGGCGCGAGACGCCGAGTGCAGCCCTCCATGGCAACGGGAGGAACGAGGGGGCCAGAGGGTCGACGAAGAGGCGCGTGCGGGGCGACCTCGTCGACTCGAGCCCGCGCTGGACCGCCATGAGCGCGGCGGTACGGCTGGCCCGGCCCCGGCTGGGCTCGACGAGGGCCGAGCTTGTCCCATAGTGATAACGCGGGTCGGGCAGGTTGGTAGGCATAAGTATACATGCTATACTAATTTGAGTGGGCAGGCCGCCGCGTATCGACCGTGATCAGGTCCTGGCGGAGGCGCTCGCCCTGGCCGACGCACAAGGGCTCGAGGCGCTCACGATGGCGCGGGTCGCCCAGCGCATCGGGGTCACGCCTATGGCGCTGTACCGGCATGTAGGCCACAAGGCGGACCTCCTCGACGGTTTAGTGGAGCTTTTGCTTACGGAGTTCCCCCTGCCGCCCGAAGGGCTGCCCTGGCCGGAGCGCCTCACGCTCCTGGCCTGCAGCATTCGGGACTCGGCTAGGCGGCACCCGAGTGTTTTCCCCCTCCTCCTCCAACGCCCCGCCGCCACCCCTCTGGCCCTCCGGACACGTAACGCCGTCTACCGGGCGCTCGGCGACGCAGGGGTTCCCGACGACCGGATCGCCCAGGTCGAGCGCCTGGTCAGCACGGCTGTGCTCGGCTTCGCGGTGAGCGAAGCGGCCGGGCGCTTCCGACACTGCTCCCGACTAGAGCTTGACGCCGACTTCGACGTCTTGCAGGCGTTGCTGCGACGGTTCATCGGGGAGCCGGCATAACACGCCGAAAGGAGGCTTTCGTGGCGACTCTGGCTAACCTGCGGACTAGCCGGCCAGGCCTAAGACCTATGCCGTGGTTGGCTGCGTGCTCAGCGGTTCGGTGTTGTTGCCTCGCAAAACCCGGATGGCGAGCTGACCATTAGTGAGAGTCGCCTCTACCCCCTGGCCATAACCATCGGGCAGTTCGATCTGGCGCTCGTAGCAGCCGTACTCCCATTCGTGCACCAGGTAATCACGAGGGCCCGCACTGCGCAGGCGCGCCCAGAACCGCAGAGAGCCGGGCCGTACTTCGACGGTGACATCCTTGGCCGTGACCGCCGGAAGAGGGGCGAGAACGACCAGTGCCGCCGGCGTCTCATAGACGTTCACCGGCACGGATTGTGGGTGCATAGAGGCTTCAGCCGAGGCAGTCGCTTCGGCCACCTGGTCGTGACTGGGACGCACAGATGCCATGCCCCAACTATAGCTATGGCGTCATCATCAACGGCAGGGCCGAGAAACTCTCAGGGCATTTCTCCCAGGAATGGACCAAGCAGTCGGGCCTGGGTGCAACTGACGAGCGCCGGACGTGCTCGCCTTTTCCAGCTAGCCGGCGTCCTGGCTCAAATTGCGGCCTCCAGCATGGAGCGGATCAGGTCGTGAGAGCGTTGCACATGAACCGTGAGTAAGTCCGAGACCCCGTTAGCGTCGCCCTCGAACACGGCCTCGGCGATGGCTCGATGATCCTCATCAGAGTGGCCCCGCTCGTAACTGGCACTGCCGTCCGTCTCGTTGGCTACCAGCACTATCCGGTACCGCTCGGTCCGGTCCCACAACTGGTCGAGGTGCCGGGTGAGCTGTTGGTTGCCCGAAGCTCTGAACACGGCGCGGTGAAACTCCCGGTTGTGGTCGAAACGGTACCTGGGATCGCTGGAAACTGGCGGGTCGAGCAGATCCTTGAGCCGGGCGACGTCATCGGTGGTCCGGTTCATCGCCGCCAAGCGCCCGGCCAAAGGGTCGAGGGCGACCCGGATCACGTACAGGTCGTCAAGCTCCTTCAGGTCGAGGGGCGAGATCGTCACCATAGTGTGGGCCACAAAAATGACTAACCCTTCGCTCTCCAGTCGGCGCAACGCCTCCCGTACCGGTGTAGGGGACATCTGGAACTCCGACGCCAGTTCGGCCTGATTAACTGGCGTACCAGGCCTGAGCGCGCCGGTAAGAATTCGCCATCTCGTCTCCCGGTAGACGGCCTCGGCCTTTGTGAGATTTGCCAGCATCCCTATCTGCCGCTCTTTTTATTTGTCGTGGGTGGACAAAACATAGAATACGCTAACCACTGCGGCCATTGGCGCTTCCCGCCGGAGGCGGCGGCACAGGAGGAACTGCCGGCTCGCTCCCTCGCAGCACAATTTCTGCAGTCATGGAACCTCGGTCGAAACGGACGACGCTATGGTCGTCATTTCCGGCGCCACGAAACAGGCGACGCGATGACCGACCTCGATCGGGTCAAGTGGAGGGGTGGCCTCGGCGCACCGGTCTTCCGCAAACGGGCATCGCCACCGGAAACGACAACCTGCGTCCGGGTCGATTACACGGGGCGGTTCACCGGAATCGTCTTGGGTTAGGGCCAGTACAACGCGAGGATCGGGGACGGCAGACAGCAGCAGCTGTGTATACGGGTGCCTCGGCGCCCGCAGGACCCGGTCGGCCGGCCCGTACTCGACCAACTTGCCCGCGTACATGACGGCTACCGTGTCGGCCAAGTACCAAGCACTGGCAATGTCATGCGTCACATACAGGACGGAAACTCCCTCGCGATCGCGCAGGTCGGCCATAAGGTTCAACAAGCCGATGCGGATCGATACGTCCAGCATCGAGACAGGTTCGTCTGCCAGGATCATACGTGGACGGGAAAGAAGTGCTTCGGCAAAGCCGACCCGCTGACGTTGGCCGCCAGATAGCTCAAAAGGGTAACGGTCGATGATCTCCGCCGCGGGGCTTAGGCCCACTTCGTCGAGGACCCGCTCGATTTCGGCCCGCCGGTTGCCTGGCCTAATGTCGGGCCGGTGCAGCCGGGCGGTGCGCAACAATGAGTGCGAAATCCTGTAGGCGGGATTGGAAACGCTGAAGGGATCTTGGAACACTATCCGCACTTTGCGGCGATAGGCGAGCTGAGCCGACCGTCGACGCATCGTCGACAGGGGCCGGCCCTCAAAATAGATTTCACCTGCCGTCGGACGAGCAAGCATGGCAAACAACCGCACGACTGTGCTCTTTCCGCTGCCGCTTTCGCCGACGAGGGCAACGATCTTGCCGGCGCCGATGTTGAGGTTAACCTCGTCAACGGCATGTAGCGTGCGCCGAGACCACGGAGGGCCCACCCCGAAATGCTTCGTGATCGATTCGGCCCGGAGCAGGTCCTCCTCAGCCGGCACGGCTCGCTCGTTCTGCCACTCGAATGCAGCGCACAAGGCGTCCGTCTACTTCTTCGGAAGGTGGGTCGATGCGCGTGCAGTCGTTCACGGCCTCGGGACAGCGATTGGCAAAGCGGCAACCGGCAATTCTTTGCCGAAGGTCGGGAGGCGACCCAGGGATGCCCGTCAAGCGGCGGCGCACGGCCTGGATCGAAGGAAAGGCTTCGAGAAGCCCCGCCGTATAGGGGTGCAGCGGCTTGGAGAAGATGCGTCGTGTCGGGCCAAACTCAACGATCTTCCCTCCGTACATGACGGCCAGCTTGTCTCCGACACCAGCCACCAACGACATATCGTGGGTCACGAAGAGCACAGCGAAGCCCAGGCGCTCCTGTAGCCGCTTGATTTGGATCATCAGCGACCGCTGCGCCACGACGTCCAACGACGAGGTCGGTTCGTCCATTATGACGAGTTGCGGCTCGAACAGGAGGGCCATGGCGATCATCGCTCGTTGGCGCATGCCGCCAGACAGCTGGTGCGGGTAACTCCGCAAGTGCACAGGGTCGATGCCGACCATGCGCAGGACATCGCCCGAGCGCTGGCGGATTTCCTGCGATGATATCTTTCCGTGCTCTTTGCACGCGTCTCGCATCTGCGCCCCCAGCGACCTGACCGGGTTTAGGGCGTTCATGGCACTCTGCATGACGACCGAGAACTCCCGCCAGCGCATGTGCCGTAGCTGACTTTCACCGAGCGTCACCAGGTCCCGGCCGTTGAAACGCACCTCGCCACTGACGATCTCTGCCGGGGGGCTCAAGAGTTGGGCAATGGCGAACAGCAATGTGGATTTGCCCGACCCGGACTCGCCGACGATGCCCAGGAACCCTCCCGCGTGCAACTCGATGTCAACGGCATCTACCGCTCGTACGGCGCCGCGTTCCGTCCTGTAGTCGACCGTCAGGTTGCGAACCGACAAAACCGGGCCGTCACTCACCGTATACCTTCCGGCTCCGCTTGCGCACCGGCCTGAGAGCCGGGTTGCTGAGCTCATCGA
This sequence comes from uncultured Acidimicrobiaceae bacterium, assembly GCA_963845605.1. Classification (GTDB taxonomy): domain Bacteria; phylum Actinomycetota; class Acidimicrobiia; order Acidimicrobiales; family Palsa-688; genus Fen-671. The sequence continues at coordinate 54,872 of CAWJSS010000007.1, read as the reverse complement.
ACGCGTAATTGAGCAAGGCCAGGGCCGCACCGAGGAGCGCCACGCAAACACCTGGCATCAGCGCCCACAGGGGCGACCCCGTATTAAGGGCTTCGCTGTTTTGCGCCCAGTAAAGCATCGTGCCCCAGCTCAAGCTGGACGGGTTGCCGAGGCCCACGAACTGCAACCCCGCCGCGGCGAGGACGGCGTACAGCGCCGCGGTAAGAAAACTAGCCACGATCAGCGAGGTCATGGTCGGGATGGCTTCGAACACCACAATGTAAAACCGGCGCTCCCCGCGGGCCTTAGCCGCCTCCAGGAACTCGCGACGCTTCAACGACAGCATCTGAGACCGCAGCTGCCGGGCCCCGAACGACCAACCCGTAACCACTAGCACGGCGATGAGCATCCACATATTGGCACCGTTGGTGTACGCGGCAATAACGACGATGAGGGGGAAAGCGGGGACGACCAGCAGTACATCGGTCACGATAGATAGCGTCCCGTCCCAGATGCCGCCGAGGTAGGCGGCGGAGACACCGACCATGACCGCGAGTAGCGTAGATAATGCCCCCACTGCGAGGGCCACGATCAGGGACGCTCTCGCTCCCCAAATGAGCTGTGAGAACACGTCCTGGCCGTACGCCGTCGTCCCGAGGAGATGGGCCCACGAGGGCGGCAACTGCGGGTCGAACATCTCCGCGCTCGGATCGTATGGCGCGATCACGCCCGGTATTGCCGCCATTACCGCAAAGATGGCGAGAAGGGTGGCACCAATGAGCGCTTTTCGATTATGGAGCAGCGACGGAGCGCGCCGCCGTCGCCTCCGCTCGGCCGGTACGGGCCCGACGCCTTCAGGCTCGGTGCCGACACTCGGCTCACGAGTGGCGCCGATCACTGCCATGTCCGCTAGCTCCCGTCCCGGGTGCGCGGGTCCAGAAATACAGTCAAAATGTCGACGGCCAGCACCGCCACCAGCACGGCCACGGTAATCAGGAGGAACAGGGCTTGCATGAGTGGGAAATCCTCGTTTGACACTGCGTCCAGCAGCATCCAGCCGAGCCCCGGGTAATTGAACACGTACTCTACGAGCACAGCCCCGCTGACCACGAAACCCAGGGCTATGCCGAACCCGGTCAAATTGGGCATGATCGCGTTCCTACCGGCATAGTGCCACATAATCTTCCACTGCCGGATCCCTTTGGCGCGCGCCATACGCACGTAATCCTCGGCCACCACGGTGATCGTATTATTGCGCATCGTTAACGCCCACCCGCCGAGCGAGGTGAGCACGATGGTAATGGCCGGGAGTATAGAATGGCGCAGGACGCTCTCAATAAATGTGCCATTAAAGCCGGGTATGAGCGTAGTGTTGTAGCCGCCGCTGATCGGGAGCCAATTGAGCGTCACGCCGAACAGCAAAATGGCTAACAAGGCAAACCAGAAATAGGGAAAGCCGGACAGGATGACGAACAGTGGCGGGAAAATACTGTCCATCTTGCCTCCCCGAAACCAGGCGCTGACGAGCCCGATAATGGTCCCGAAAATGAAGGTCACCACCGTCGTCACACCTACCAGGCCAATCGTCCAAGGTAGCGCCTGAGCTATTTCACGACCCACGGAGTCGGGAAAAAAGGTGTACGAGATGCCGAAGTTGCCCGTGACGCAGTTGCCGAGGTACGTCCAGTACTGCTGAAAAAGGCTCTGTTGATGATTGAGGCCGAAGGCAATCTCGAGCGTGTGGAGGGACTGGGGGCCAAGATGCCCCCTCGATTCGAAGCGGCTCAACATGGCCAGTGCGGGATTGCCCGGCATAAGGCGAGGTAGGAAAAAGTTGAATGTGAGCGCAGCCCACAAGGTGATCAGGAAAAACCCGATCCGGCGTGCGATGAAGCTCATGGCATCTCCGCGCAGGTAGCGGCGTAACAACCCTGGGGCCGGAACCTACCCCCAAGAGCCTTCACTGTAACGCCGTCTCCCTGGTGAACCCCCTTGTCGTGTCTAGCAGCCGCGCTTACCCCGGTGATGCGGGGCCATACCGACGCCGGCGGGCTAGACGACGGGCGGACATGCCGCGATAGCAAAGATCACAGGCCGGCTTCGATATAGAAAAGAGGATACATACTAGCCACGAAGGTTGTCAATCAAATATTCTATAGGATAGAGTCCACTGGGAGGGGGCCGCTGAGCCCATGTGGCGATGGCGCCAGCTGGCGCCTCATTTGAGAGGAGACGGCGATGTCCCATAACGGTGCCAATACGGGGCGCGGGGCGCTGTCTGTCACGGTGGAACCATTGACGATCCGGACAGGGGCCGTGGTGGCAGGCGTGGACCTGAGCACTGAACTGAGCGACGAGGTGATCGCCTCGATCCGTGCCGCCGTGCTCCATCGCCGCGTGATCTTTTTCCGCGCCCAGCACTTAAACGGTGAGCAGCACCTCAGGTTGGCGTCTCGCTTCGGCGAGATCACTAGCGGTCATCCCACGCTGTCCGCCGAGGATGGCCAACCTCAGGTCCTCGAGCTGGACTCGCTGGCTGGGGGCCGGGCCGACGGTTGGCACACCGACAACACTTTCACCGACCGGCCGCCCACCTTTTCCATCCTTCGCAGTGTGATCATCCCGCCCTGCGGGGGTGACACGATCTGGGCCAACACCGTGTCCGCCTACGAGCATTTACCCGAACCCTTGCGCGTCTTGGCCGACACGCTTCGCTCCGTGCACACAAATGCGCCAGACGTAGCCTCATCGGCCGAGTTCGCTGACGAGGCCGCTCGTCTACACGAGGAGGAGTTCACCTCGACGATCTTCGAGACCGAGCACCCGGTTGTGCGGCTCCATCCTGAGACTGATGAGCGAGCTCTCCTGCTCGGTGGCTTCGCCCAGCGGATCGTGGGGCTTTCGGGGCGGGAATCTCGGGCCGTGATCGCCATGTTGCAGGACCGGGTCCCCACTCCTGAGAACACCGTGCGCTGGCATTGGGCCCCGGGCGACGTGGCCATGTGGGACAACCGCTCGACCCAGCACTACGCCGTCAACGATTACGGCGACATCCACCGGGTGGTGAAGCGCGTAACCGTGGCCGGCGCAGTCCCGGTGGGCATTGACGGTCGGCCAAGCCGGGCGCTACGTGGTGACGCGAGCGCCTACAGCGTGGTCGGAGCGTACTGACCACAAGGAATTTGCCTCGTCGTACGATGTGGCGGCTTCTGTGATGTCCTCACTTCGCGCCCACCGGCACCCCTGAGGGCAAGCCATTGGCGGCAATTACGTCGGCGTAGAACCGAGCGCTGGTCTTCATAATGCGGCGTTGCGTTGGGTAGTCCACGTAGACGAGCCCGAAACGCTGCGAATAACCATCGGTCCATTCGAAATTGTCCAACAGTGACCAGATGAAGTACCCGCGTACGTCGGCGCCACCATCGATGGCCCGCTTCACCGCGGCCAGGTGCTGCGCCAGATATTCGACCCGCTCGGGGTCGCGTACATCGCCCGACGGACCGGCATAGTCGTGATAAGCACAACCGTTCTCTGTGACGAACAATGGGAGTCCGGGAGCCCGTCGGGACACGGCCATGAGCAGCTCGTAAAAGCTGTCCGGGTCGATTATCCAACCTGAGCTCGTGCGCGGGTACTGTTCGGGTTTGACGCTGACGGCGTCAGGAAAGGCGGCAATTGGTTGTTCGCCCCACCCAAGCGGTCCCCGTCGCCGACGGATGTGGACCGGGTCGTAGTAGTTGACCCCGAGGAAGTCGATCGGGGCCCGGATGACCTGCATATCACCGTCGTGCACGAGCGGATGGCGGGGGACCAACCCGGGATCGCCCAGCTCCGGATAAGCCCCGCTGATAACGGGCAGAAGGTACAGATCCGTCAGGCCGGCAGAGACCGCCTGGGCGAGCGCTCCGTCGTCAGGGTCAAGAGCCACCGCGTGCGGGGGGTCGAGGGTGATCCCGATCGACGCGCCATCGTCGAGAACGGCCCGCAGTCTCTCCGTGGCCAGGCCGTGGCCCAGGAGCAAGTGGTGGGTAGCAGCCACTGCCTTGTCGGGGTCCTGGAGCCCCGGGGGGTGATCGCCGCGCCGATAACCTCGGTCAGCGACAACGGCGGGCTCGTTGAGCGTGATCCACCTGGTTACCCGGTCACCCAGCTCAGCCGCCACGACCTCCGCGTAATCGGCGAACCACGAAGCACAATCGCGATTGGCCCATCCCCCCTGGTCTTGCAAAACCTGCGGCAGGTCCCAATGGAACAGCGTCAGTGAGGGTTCGACCCCACGGTCAGCGAGACCGTCGACGAGCCGCCGGTAGTAGTCCATGCCTTTTCTATTAAGGGCGCCGAACCCATCAGGCAGGACCCGTGACCAGGACACCGAAAAGCGATAGCTCCCCAAGCCGATCCGAGAGACCAGCGCCAAATCCTCGTCGAGCCGGTGATAAGAATCGCAGGCGACGTCGCCCGTGTCGCCATGACGGGTCGCGTTCGGCGCTCGCACGAACACGTCCCAGCATGACGGGCTCCGCCCATCCTCTGCCACCCCGCCTTCGACCTGGTAGCTGGCCGTGGCCGCACCCCAGACGAAACCCGGTGGGAACCTACCACCGAGGACCAACCTTGCCTCCCCACCTTGACGGTGCGCCAACACTCTGTATTATATTTTCTATGGAGAGGGGCCGTCCAACTCTGTACTAAGCCCTACCCCGCCGATGCCGAGGGCACGCCGCGGAAGAACTGACAAAAATAACAGGGGGTTTCAATTGAGAATGAAAAGTGCAAAGTTTTCCGCCGTGGCCTTAGCCGGGGCGGCGGTGGCGGGGTTCTCTGCCGTGGGCGTATCTTCGGGCGTCGCCAGCGCCGCGACCTCCAGCACGCTCACCATCTCGGCCGCCGACGGCGAGACCTGGCCGTGCAGCTTCAACCCGTTCAACCCGAACACGTACTTCTTCTCCCTGGGGACGACCAACGAGGAACTGTATTACGTCGACTCCTTAACCGGGCACATGACGCCCTGGTTGGCCACCTCCTACAAATGGGCCAACAGCGCTAAAGAGCTGACGTGGACCATCCGCCAGGGGGTGAAGTGGTCGAACGGTCAGCCGCTGACAGCCGCTGATGTGGCCTTCACGTTCAACCTCATCAAGAAAAACCCTTCACTCGACCTCAATGCCATCGACCCGCTGATCAATAGCGTGACCTCCTCCGGCAACCAGGTCGTGATGAAGTTCAAAGCTCCGGCGGTAACGGAGTTCTACTACATAGCCGACCAGGTCGGCATCGTGCCCCAGAGCGTCTGGAGCTCGGTAAAGGACCCGCTCACCTACGCCGACGCCAATCCGATCGGGACCGGACCGTACCTGGTAAACCACTGCACCCCGGAGAACATCGAGTACGGCAAAAACCCCAACTACTGGCAGCCCGGGAAGCCGAAGTTCGACAAGGTCGAACTGCCGGCCATCCTCACCAACTCTGTCGCCAATGAGATGCTGGCCAACGGCAGCGCGCAGTGGGGCGGCCAATATATCCCCGACATCAATACTTTCTATATGGCTCGCAATAAAGCCAATCGCGACTGGTCCCCGCCTGTGGGGGTCAACGGGATCTACATCAACTTGAAGGACCCCTTGTTGTCCGACCTGGCGGTACGCCAAGCCATGGCCTACGGCGTGAACCGGGCCCTGGTCTCCAAGCTTGGCGAAGGCGGCGAGGCCCCGCCGGCTAACCAGTCCGGGGTGCTACTACCCGAGCAGAAGGCGTGGTTCAATTCGACGCTGGCCGCGAAGTACAACGACTACAAGTACAACCCGGCCAAGTCGATCTCGATCCTCGAAAAGGCCGGGTACAAGCGAGGTTCCGGCGGCATCTTCGAAAACTCCAAGGGTGAGCAGCTCGCCTTCACCATCGTCGACGTCGGCGCCTATTCCGACGCAGTGGCCGACGTCCAGATCTTCGACCAGGACATGGCCAAAATCGGCATAAAGATGACCCAGGAAAACCTGTCGACTCCCGCTGTCAGTGCCGACCGCGCCAACGGCAAGTTCCAGCTCGCGTACGGCGGGCCGCCCCAGATCACCCTGGATGGCCCGTACGGTATCCTCCGCGGGCTGCTCTATTCAGCCAACACCGCGCCTATCGGGCAGGCAGCAGGCTCGAACTTCGAGCGCTATAGCTCGCCGCACGAAGACGCACTGATAAACGGGCTGGCGTCGGCGACCAACCTGGCCGCACAGCAGCAGCTGGTTAAGCAGATGGAGGCGCCGATGCTCGAAGACGTCCCCTTCCTGCCCCTCACCGAGGCCACCGCCCAAAACGAGAACAATTCGGGGTTCGCCAGTGGATGGCCCACTCCTGCTAACCCGTACGCCAACCCAAGCCCGACGACGCAGCCTGACGAAGGCGTCGTCCTGGTCAACCTCGTCCCCAAGGGCTGAAGTGGCCGAGGGAAAGCTCACCGCCACCGCGTGACGGCCATCACCATAGTTGGCGCGGGGAGCGTCAGCTTTACACGAACTCTGGTAAGCGATCTACTGCAGCAGCCGGCGACCCGGGACTGCGAGCTGCATCTGTTCGACATAGATGCCGAGGCCCTCGAGGCGGCACGGCAGCTAGTCGAGCAGATGCGGCAAGAGGCCAAATCTCCCGGCGTGGTAGAGGCGCACGGAGATCTGCGGTCCGGCGTTTCGGGCGCCGATTACATAATTTGTACCATCCTGGTCGGCGGCCGTCCCGCGGCTATCGCCGACTTCGAGGTCACAGGCCGTTACGGGCTGCGCTACACCGTGGGGGATACGCTCGGTGTAGCGGGGATTTCACGGGCACTCCGGACCGTACCCGCCCTGGTCGACATCGCCCGCACTTGTGCGGATGCCGCCCCCGACGGGCTGCTCCTCAACTACACAAACCCGATGGGCATGCTCGTGTCGGCGGTGGGAAAAGCTGTCGGTTACCCGACCGTCGGCTTGTGCCACAGCGCGGACTATACGGTCAGAACTCTCGCCTCTTACCTCGAATTACCTAGCTCGGCCCTTCAGTGGTGGTCGGCCGGTATCAACCACCTGGCCTGGATGCTCTCGCTCACCCATGACGGACGGGACTGCTATCCCGACCTGGCCCGGGCGGCCGAGCGAGATGAGGTCTACACCAAGGACAGGGCTCGCTTCGAGCTCATGAAGCGGATCGGCTATTTCGTAACCGAGTCGAGCAAACACGTCTCCGAGTACCTGGCATTCTTCATTGACAAGCAACCCGAAATCGACCGGTTGGCCGTCCCGGTGGGCGAGTTCCTCACCCGCCGCCCCGTGCCTCTCGCCACCCAGCTGGTGCAAGAGCGAGAGGGCGACCATTCCTGGCTGAAGCCAATGAGCAACGAATATGCCCCGGCACTGATCGCCGCGCGCGAGTCGGGCACTGACTGGAGTTTCCAGGCCAACGTGCTCAACGAGCGGCTCATCGACAACCTCACCAGCGGGATGTGTGTCGAGGTCCCGTGCTTTGTGACGAGGGGGCGGCTGGCGCCCGCCCGGGTGGGCAGCCTCCCTCTGGGTGCGGCCGGGCTGACACAGCAGTCCCTTACTGTTCAGGAGCTAGCCGTAGCCGGCATTATTTCGGGCGACCGCGACTGCATTTACCAGGCCATCATTATGGACCCTCAGGCCTCGGCCACCCTCACCCTGGCCAGCATGTCGAAACTCGTCGACGACCTGCTGGCCGGGTACGGCGCGGTGTCGCCCGTTTCCTCTCAGCGCCTGTCAATGTTCGACAAGGTCCCGGGCTGACGCCCGATGCGGGTGGTCATATGCGAAAACCCAGCTGCCGCGGGTGATTATGGCGCGGCCGAAGTGGCCGCCCGTCTAAATCAGGTGCTGGCCGGCGGGGGTCGCGCCAGGCTCTTGTTGTCCACCGGGCAGTCGCAGTTCGAAACGCTCCGCAGCCTGGTACGTCGCCCGGTGGACTGGGCCCGGGTCGATGCGTTCCACCTCGACGAGTACGTCGGGATCGACGCTGGTCATCCGGCCAGTTTCCGGCGTTATTTGACCGAAAGAGTGGCCGCCGTAGTCCCCCTCACGATGCACCTCGTCGACCCCTCCTCGCCCAATTCCCTCGCGGAGCTAAAGGCGCTCGTGGCTTCGGCGCCGATGGACGCCGCCCTCGTCGGCATCGGTGAAAACGGGCACCTTGCCTTCAATGACCCACCCGCCGATTTCGAGACCACCGAGCCTTATCTCGAGGTCGACCTCGACGCCCGCTGCCGGGCGCAACAGCTCCGGGAGGGTTGGTTTGCTGAGCCGGAAGACGTGCCAAAACGGGCTGTTACCATGTCGGTCCAAGAGATCATGCGGGCCGCCGAGATCGTCTCCGTCGTACCCCACGAGGCGAAAGCGCCTGTGATCACCAGCCTGCTCACAAGCGAGGCTGTCACCCCTCAGCTCCCGGCAACCATGCTCCGCCACCACCAACGGGCGACGATAGTCCTCGACCGAGCCTCGGCCGGGTTGCTGCCCGCCGAGTTCTGGAACCGCTGCGTGGTGCTGTGAGCATGCCCGAGCAGCAATCGCGCCCCGCCATGCCCCATGCGCCGCGATCAGGAGGTTTGCTATGACCAGCGTCACCGTCACCGTAATCGGCGGTGGGAGCAGCATGTTCGTCCCCGGCTTGGTGCGCAGGATGCTCGAGCTCGACGCGTTCGAGGACGCCGAATTGCGGCTGATGGACATCGACTCCGCCCGCCTCCGCGTTATGTCAGAACTAGCGACCGAGCTGGCGTCGGCCGAAGGCCGCAAGCTTTCCATCGTCGCCACCACGAACCAGCGCGAAGCTCTTCAAAACGTGCACTTCGCCATTGTCGCCATCTCCGTCGGGGGCATGGCGGCGTGGGAGTCCGACATCGAGGTGCCTGGCAAACACGGCGTCTTTATGCACATCGCTGATTCGATTGGCCCGGGGGGCATCTTCCGCGCACTGCGTAACATGCCCGTCGTGGCGTCGGTGGCGCGCGACCTGGCCGAGGTCTCGCCCCAGGCCATGTTGTTCAACTACACCAATCCTGCCAGCGCCAACGCCATGGGCATGGCCGAAGTTTCGCCGGTGCGATCTGTTTCCCTTTGCTCCTGTTCTCCGTGGCCGTTTCAGCGCGCATGGCTGGCCGACCTGATCGGTGTCGACCCCGAAGACGTCGTTCTGCCAATGCGCGTCGGGGGGATAAACCACTGCACGGGCATCCTGTCTTTGCAGCTCCGCGACGGTAGCGATGCCATGCCCCTCGTCCGGGACCGAGACACCACGAAGGTAGTCGGATGGGCCATCGACACCTTCGGGGTAATCCCCTATTGCTGGAACCATTGGACGGAGTTCTTCCCGCAACTCCAACGGCTCGAGGAGCCGTACAAAGGCCGGGCCCAGGGCCTGGCCATGCGGTATGGACGTCATATCTACAACATGGACCAGCAACGGGCTCGGATGCAGGGCTGGGAGGAAGTGGCCGCTCGCTGGTCCGCTGACGGGGGTTCTCACCGGCTGGCGGACCTGCCGCACGGGCCCGAGGACGAAGGCATCGTGGTGGCCGAGGTAATGCAGTCTGTCATCCAGGACCGGGCTGAGCATTTCGTCGTGAACGTGCCCAACAAAGGCCTAATTCCAAACTTGCCCGAAAGCGCGGTTGTCGAAGTTCCCGCCGTCGTCAACGCCGAGGGAGTGCACCCGATCGGCATCGGTGCGCTGCCCACGGGCCTAGCTGCCGTACTCGGCCGCCATGCGTTGGTCCAACGGCTCACCGCCGACGCGGCGCTCAACGGTGACCGCTCGGCCCTGCGCCAGGCCATGGCGGCTGACCCTTTGCTAGATGCCACGCTCGAGCCCGCCCAAATCGAAGCGCTTACCGCAGAGATGCTGGAAGTCAACGCCGCCCATCTCCCATTGTTCGCCGCTAACTCGGTCCGTTGAGCGAGCTCGTCTACCTGAGCGACGTGGCACCATATCGCGCCGCCGACGGCGCCGCTGCAGCTTGCCGGGGTGCACCAGTCGCTGGCTTCGGCCGCCCGCGCCTGCCGGGAGATCGCTTTGGTCCACGGCCTCGATTATCGCTCGGCTGAAAGCGTCGAGGACCTGCGCACCCGCTCTCCTCGAACAGACGCGCCTGCTCGTTGTGTTCACGATCGGCGAAACCCCTTGGCAGCCCGAGCAGCGTGCGCTGATCGAGTCCCGTCTCTCGGACGGGACAATGGGCCTCCTCGGCCTTCATTCGGCCACCGATTCGGCTTACACGTGGGGCCGGTTCGGCGAGATACTCGGCGCTCGCTTCGCCGGCCACCCGGTTACCGCGGCGCTTCCCATTTCAATTGTCGACGGCGCCCACCCAGCCACCGCTCACCTACCGTCACCGTGGAACTTCTTCGAAGAGCTCTATCTTTTCGGCGATTTCGTCCCTGACGCAAGAATACTTCTGGCGGTCGACCCGGCCCACCTCTCCAGTGAACATCGAAAACTGCTGGCTACCCACGAGGGCAGTAGCCACGGGCCCACCGACGGGGGGCTGCTCCCGTTGTCCTGGTGCATCGAACGGGGACCAATGCGGACTTTCTACACCGTGCTGGGCCATTTTGTCGCTGCCTACGAGGACCAGCGTTACCTCGAGCATCTCTCCGGCGCGGTCCGGTGGATCATCGAGGGCACCCCCGGCACTTCTACGTCGGCGGCCTGACCTACGGGCGGCACGCTCAGTCCGCTCCCGCAGGCTCCTCTTCACGCAAGAACCGGTCGAGGAAGGGGTACGCCACCTGACCGTGCCATTGATGGCCGCCCGAGAACACATCGTGGTAGAGGCGGTCCTCAACCCCGAGCGAGGCGTACACGACCCGCAACTGAGCCACCGTTTGGCGCGCCACCTCGGCCGGGAAGATCGGATCTTCAGTTCCAGTCTCGACCAGCAGTGGTCGTGGCGCTATAAGGGCGGCGATGTCTAGATGCTCCAGGCGGCCAATTGCGCCGGGAAGCACCTGAGAGCCACACATGTTGAACGCGATGGCGTGGGAGGCGGCCCACGACGAGAGGTACCCGCTCACCACGGCTGCCGCCACACGCTGGTCACAGGCGGCGAGGAACAAAGCCATGGTCCCGCCGAACGAAAGGCCGGCCACGCCCAGCCGGCCCGGGTCTACGAGAGGATGGTTCTCCAGCAAGTCGAGGGCACGCGCCATATCCCACAGGTTTTGAGTGAGCGGCACAGAGCCAGCCATGAACGCGTGGACGAGGTTGGTGTCGCACTCGTAGTGGTCCGCTGGGCCGGCGTCGACCCGTTCGCCGAAGCAACGCAAATCTGGAGCCAGCACAACGTAGCCACGGCGCACAAGTTGACGGGCGTAGTCCGCGTTTGGCTGGGCCGTCTCTGCTAGTCCGCAGACATGCGACTTTCCGGGGCCGTGGCCGTGGATGGCGAGCACCGCTGGACCGGGCTCAGTCCTGCCGTCTGGGACGAGAAGGTAGGCGGGGACCGACATGGTGTCCTCGCTGTCGAACACGACAGTTTCTTGCCGGTAGCCGTCCTTCTGCACGCTTTCGAGCGTTTGGGCGTCTAGCGGTACAGCGTCAGGGAACGGGCCCAGCAATTCGAACAGCCTCTGTCGGCGCCGCTCCCGCCAAGGTGCGATCTCGGCCGGTCCGTCCTCAGGGAACGGGTCCTCGTGCTCGGCGGCGGCCAGGCGAGCCATCCACTGTTGCCAGGGCGAGAAATTTCGCCCGGGCAAGCTATTCGGGCCCATGCGGCGGGTGCCCCACTTCAATGCTCGCCGTACCCAGGCCGAGCAGTTCGATTGTCGTCGAACCGGCCTCCAGCTTCTGGAACATGGTGGACTCCTTTTCGGTGCGCTGTGCCGCAGCCTCTAGGCATGCCTCCAAATCCCTGGCGCGCACTACGACCACCCCGTCGGCGTCGCCCACTAGCCAGTCACCAGGCCGGACAACCGCGTCGCCGATAACGACTGGTTTTCCGACAAATCCTGGCCCTTGTTTGCCGGCACCCGGGATGGCAGTCCCGCGGGCGAAGACCGGGAACTGACGCCGCTCGATGGCTTCGATATCCCGGACCGTGGCGTCTATGACAAGGCCGGTCACTCCGGCCGATACGGCCGCTACCGTCAGGACCTCTCCCCAATAACCGCGTCGAACGTCGCCCGGGACCGACACGGCCAGCACAGCGCCGGGGGGTGCAGAAGCGACGCCCACGTGTACCCCCAGGTTGTCTCCAGGGGCGCACTCAACGGTAAAGGCCGGGCCAGCCAACGGCCGCTCCCCGCCACATAGCCCTAAGACCAGGCATGGCGGGAAGGGCACCACTCTCACCGAGAGTTGCCGAACCGAAACTCAAAAGACGGCGCCCGACGTCGGTTTCAGGCGGCTCGTTGCTCCGTGGCATTGTTGGATCTTAGTGTCGGGCCCGGGCGCACGGACATTTAGCCAACCCGCCAAAGTCTACGAATTCCTTTTTGTTTGCTCTCCTTTGAAGATTGTCGGAGCCACCGGCTCATGGGTTCGGCCTATAGCTATGGTCTGAACTCGGAGGGGCCCCAATGCCTCTCCCGGCACCCCGTAGAAGTCAGGCCTTCACCCCGGAGAACACCGATGTGGCGAAGCCCTCGACGTCGTTGCTGCCAGGCAGGATCACCGACGCCAGGCTGAGCCGCTCGGCCCGCTCCTCCAACAAGTCGACCATCCGTTCGAGGCGGCCCCACCAAAGCGAACGGGCACTGGTCGAGGGGCGCCGGCTCCAGCCCGTACTGTTCGCACAGGCGCCGCTCGTTCTCCTCGATCTCGCCCACCGGGCAGCTCACCACGTGGGTCAGCATCACGCTGATGGTCGGGGTCGGCCGTCCGGCCTCCGAGGCGGCCGCCGCCAGGATGCTGACGCTCTCCTCCAAGCCGGCCATCGTGGCGGCGAGACGCTTGCGATTGTCCTCAGCCACTGTCACGGCCCCGCCGATGGTGGCGCTCACCTTGCCGGCCTTGGTGGGCGAATTGAGGTCGACGTGGTCGGCGTAACGACCGGCCATCTGCAAGGCCCGGGCGCTCCCACCACCGAGCATCAGCCGGGGCGGCACCCCGGGGTCGGGTGACAGCGGCAGGTCGTCGGCGACGATCTCGGCGCCATGAAGGTGACCGTAGCCGTCGTCGAAAAGCTGGCGCCCGAGCACCATGGTCTCCTCCAGGCGCTGCATCCGTTGGCCGTGGGCCTGCCAAAGCAGGCCGAGGGCCTCGAACTCCTCACGGTTCCAGCCGGCCCCGAGGCCGGCGTAGACGCGCTCACCACCAAACAGCCGTGCCAACTGAGAAAAGTGCCGCAGCAGCAAGGCGGGGTGCTGAAGACCGGCGTTGGCCACGATGGTGCCGAGCTTGGCTTGCTCTGTGACCGCGCCGGCTGCGGCCAACAAAATGTACGGGTCGGGCTGGCGCCGGGCGGCGCGACGGGAGCCCTCCATGTCGAAGAACAGGTGGTCGGTGGCGAACACCCCTGCCACTCCGACCTCCTCCCAGCGCCGGACCTGGCCTGCCAGCTCCGGCATGCCTGCGACCTGCGAGCCAATAACTCCCCAGAGCTCCATTCCGACGACCCTAGGCCAACGGCGGGCCGCCCTACCTAGTACTCGTCATCCTTCGAGGTACCGGAGGACCGCCAGCACACGGCGATGGTCGCTCGAGGTTGCTGGTAGGTCGAGCTTCGAGAAAATGTTGGCCACATGTTTTTCGACCGCCCCCTCTGAAATGACGAGGCTCGTGGCGATGGCCGAGTTGGTCCGCCCTTCCGCCATCAAAGCCAGCACCTCCCGCTCCCGGGCGCTCAGCCCAGCCAACGTGTGGGTACGGCGAGAGGCACCCATCAGTTGGGTCACGACCTCCGGGTCGAGGGCGGTCCCTCCCGAAGCTACCCGCACCAGCGCCTCCGCGAAGTCAGCGACGTCGGCGACCCTGTCTTTGAGCAGGTAACCGACGCCGGCGGCACCACCCGCCAGCAGTTGGGCCGCATAACGGGTCTCGATGTACTGGGAGAACAACAGGATCCCCATGCCGGGGTGGTCCTGACGCAACCCGATGGCGGCCCGCAACCCTTCGTCGGTGAACGTGGGCGGCATTCGAATGTCGACCACCGCCACGTCGGGGGGATCAGCCGCCACGGCCACCTCGAGGCTGGCGCTATCACTAACAGCGCCGGTCACTGAGAAACCCCGGTCCGTGAGGAGCTGGACCAACCCATCGCGCAGGATGGCGGAGTCCTCCGCTATCACGACACGAATGGCTTCTGCGTCGGCCACAGCAGGAGTAGGAGGCACGTCAGGAGTAGGAGGCACGTCAGGAATAGGAGGGCAGGTCGACGGTTATGGCGGTCGGGCCGCCCGGAGGGCTGGCGATGCTTAGCTGACCGTCTACGGCACCGACGCGCTCGGCGAGGCCAGCCAAGCCGCTCGACGAGGAGCCGAGTCGGTTGAGGGCGGCGCCACCTCGCCCGTTGTCCCGCACCACGATCCTCAGCCACGGGCCGTGCTGAGCGCAGCTGAGACGAGCGCGTGACGCGTGGGCGTGCTGGGCGACGTTGGCGAGGAGTTCGGCAGCGCAGAAGTAGCAGATCGCCTCGATGGCGGGGCTGGGTCGAGCTGGGATGGACACGGTCAACTCGGTCGGCACCGGGCTCCGAGAAGCGAGGGTGGCCAGGGCGTTTTCCAGGCCAGTGTCAAGCGCCGGAGGGTGGATACCCCGCGCCAGGTCGCGGAGGTCGGTGATGGCATCCTTGACCCCGCGGTGAGCGTCGTCGACAAGACGCCGTATGGCCTGCACTTCTGCATCTTCATCCTTGGCGTCCAACCGTTCGAGCTTCTCCTTGGCCTGACCCAGGCGCATCGCCAGCGCGACCAACTGGGCCTGGGTGCCGTCGTGCAGGTTGCGTTCGATACGGCGCAGAGTCTCGGTGGCGGCGTCCAGGGCCCGCGACCTCGACTCCTCCAGGCTCCTCACCCGGGACGACCCCGCGTCGCGGCTGAGCAGGAGATGCATCATCCTCCTATCCATGTACACGACGAGCCTCGTTGCCCACGGCGCCACAAAGAGCAAGATGACCCCTACCAAGAACGCCGTGACGTGGGTCACGAAACCAGGCGGAGCCCCGCTGTTGTAGGCGGGGCCGAGGAACCGGGCAAAGAAGCCGAACCTCGGTGGCAGGCCACCACCTATGAAGAGCGAAGCGATGCCGGACAGCGCCTCGACCCAAACGCTGAGGGCGAACCACACGCCGAACACCGTGAGCGGCACCTTGGCCACGAAGTACCCGACCGCCCGCCAGGCGGCCCAATCGCCGAGCGATGCCCGCAACCACCCGACCAACCCCGGACGGGCGACAACCGGGTCGGGCCCGGATATCTCCTCGCCCAGGATCCGACCCGCCAGTCCCCGTTGCCAGCCACCCAAGCCCCGGGCGACCCGCAAACCGCCGGCCAGGACAAAGACGCCGATGAGGACGAAGGTCAGTGCCAGTCCAACGACCCCGAAGGCAGCCAGGGGGAGCACCACCGCACATGCCAGGGCGGAGCTGGCGAGGAAGAACCCCAGCTCCGCCCAAGTACGCTTTTGAAAGGGCTCCCGGGCGATCAGCCGGGCCAGGCGCTTGGCCTGTTCGGCTCGCTCTTCAGGGATACGGCTCTGCACCCGGCGGCCCTCGGCGCCGGCTTCGCTCAAGCGTCTCGCCGGACGAAGAGGACGGCTCCGGCGGCGAGGGCGACTGCGGCATAAACGGCCATCAGTAGCAACCCTACGGTCGGAGACAACGGCGACACGATCCCTCCAGGCCCTTGCTTGACCGTCGACATGACTGAGTTGGTCAGGATGTTCGTCGGCACGTAGCGCAGATCCCGTTCGGATATGCCATGCATGACCAGCGGCAGCACGAACACGACCCCCACGAAGGCCGCGATCGCCCCCGCCGTACTGCGCAAGATCAACCCGAAACCGAACGACATGAGGGCCATAAGTGCGATGAACACGCCGGTCATGACGACCGCCCGGAGGGCGCCGGGCGTACCCAGGCTGGCCGAGGGAGCACCGCCGGCGGAGAGGACAGCCTGCCCGAGGAAGAACGACGCAAAGCTGAGCAGGACGCAGAACGCTACGGTCACGGCGGCCCCAACGCCGATCTTGGCCGCCAGCAACATCGGCCGTCTGGGGGTGGCCGCCATGGTGGCGCGAACAGTGCCGCTGGAGTACTCGCTAGTGATCAGCAATGCCCCGAACACGCCGCCGGTCAGGCCGGCGACGATGAGGCCGATCAGCGAGTTTTGGGTCGGGTCGAAGCCGAAGTAGTAGGCGGGGCCGTGGTGAGAATCCGCATTGGCCACGAGCCCGGTCACCAGCAAAGCGGCGATGACCGTGACGCCGACAATGATGGCGTTCGACCGCAGGGTCAGGATTTTCAACGTCTCGGACTTGACCACGTTCTTGAGGCGGTAGTGCCCCGGGTAGACGTCCTGGATGGCGTAGGTCATTTCGGTCACTCCTTCTAGGCGGGGACGGAGGCCCCGGCCATCGTGGACGGGCGGTATTCCACCTCGTCCCGGGTCAGTTCCATGAACGCGTCCTCCAGGGACGCAGCGATCGGGGTCAGCTCGTGGACCCGTAAGCCATCGCGGGCGGCCACGTCGCCGATCTGCGGGGCGGTCAGCCCTTCGACGGTCAACGAAGAGCCGTCGCCATCGCCGACCTTGGCCCCGATAGCCGTGAGTGCCGACGTGAACGCGGCCACGTCGGGCGTGACCAGCCGGACGGCTCCATCGCCACTCCTGGTCACGAAGTCGGCCACGCTGGTCTCGGCGATCAGCCGGCCGCGGCCGATTACAATCAGGCGGTCAGCAGTCAGCGACATTTCGCTGATGAGATGACTGGACACGAACACGGTCCGGCCCTCCGCCGCCAGGCCCCGGAGGAAAAGCCGGACCCATCTAATGCCCTCCGGGTCGAGGCCGTTGACCGGCTCGTCGAACAGCAACACACCTGGGTCGCCTAGCAAGGTCGCTGCTATCCCAAGGCGCTGGCCCATGCCCAGAGAGAACTTCCCGGCCCGCCGGTTGGCGACCGAAGTCAAGCCCACCTGGTCCAGCACTTCGTCGACACGCCGCAGCGGGATGTCATTAGTAAGGGCCAGCCAACGCAGGTGGTTGCGGGCCGTCCGCGCCGGGTGGAACGCCTTGGCTTCGAGCAGGCCGCCCACCTCGCGCAGAGGCCACGCCAATTCGCAATAAGGCTTACCGCCGATGAGGGTGGACCCCGAGTCGGGGTAATCGAGGCCCATGATCATCCGCATGGTTGTTGACTTGCCCGAGCCATTTGGCCCCAAGAAGCCGGTGACCACACCGGGCGGGACCTCGAAGGTGAGGTTGTCTACGGCGGTCGATGGGCCGTAGCGCTTGGTGAGTGAATGTGCCGTAATCATTACTAGTAACGATAAAAGGCACTTCTGCTCGGCGGAATACGGCTGGTCGGCGTCTTTCGGCTTGGGGCTAGCCCGCTGCGGGGTGGGGCTAACCCCAGTTCGGCCTTCCTCGAGGACTAGGCCGTGCACCGTGGCACACAGGACACTCGCGCAGCGATCCATTCTCCGAACCCCTCGACGCCGTCTGGCTTGTCGGTACGTCCATGACGACGACGCACGGTGCCGGGGAGCCGGGCAGAGGCAATGCGATCCTCGACCGGCTGGAGCCGGTCCCCGGCACCTGCGTGTCCTACTGGCTATGGACCTCAGCTCGAAGCGAGAGCCTTGGTGTAGTAGAGCAGGTTGGCTAGCGCCATCGGCGCCTCCGACTGGCTGGCCGAGGAGAAGCTCGGGACGTTGGCCCACGTCGCTTTCGAAGCGGCGCTGGTCGAGGTGATCTGGAAGTTCATCGTTTTACCCGAGGTGCTAACCGACTGCACCTGGAGAGCCCAGGAATTGGCCAGACCGTTGCCTCCAGGTACCGGCATCCGCTTGGCCTGGAGGGCGGCCTTGCCGGCCTTGAGGGCGGCCAGGTAGGCGTTTTTGCTGCTCGTCGATAGGTTTACCAGTGACTGGTAGACGGTGGTGGCCGCGGCTTGGCGCGCCGTTGAGGTTTCGTGGATGAACTGTGAGGTCGGGGCGACCGTCCATGCCATCTGCAGGCCGGTGCCGCCTTTGGCCTGTGTGGCCGAGAGGGATTGCAACACGCAAACGGGCTTGCCTGACACCTTCACCACCACACGGGCGGGCGTCTTTTCGAGCATTTGCTTCTCGGCCGTACCGTACAGGCCGCTGAGGCCGGTGGCTACGAACCCATTGACCAGAGGGGCCAGGGACAGCGACACCGAGCCAATAGCTACCTCGCTACCAGTGGCGTTACTCGAGGAAAAGGTTAACACGGACTTTGCTGATGTCGCCGTAACGAGGGCCTGGCCGGGGACCCATGAGATGGTGCTCCCGCTCGCGCTTGTGGGCGGCGTTACTTTGGCGACGACGGCCCCGTCCCACGAGACATACAGGGTGTAGGCGTTGGGCCCATTGCCGTCGTACCACTGCAGTACATAAGCAGCGCCGGGCTTGGTGGTAACGCCTTGGGACAGGGACCCTGCATCACCGCCGGGGCCGTACAGCCACGTCGAGGTCTGGCACCCCGGCGTCGGGTTGTTGGTCCCACTCCCGGCCACGTTCACCCCATCCGGGCCACCTATGGCCCAGTCTCCGATCTTGGTCGAGCCGTGCGCCAGGCTTTCGCCATTGTCGGTGAAGGTCGGGTCGGTCAAGCAGCCGTTCTCGACGAGGTTGGCAGTTGCTCCCACTGGCGAGGTGGAAGGCGCGGTAGTGGCGGCGAATGCCGACGTGCCAGTGCTAATTATCAGTCCACCGGCGAGGGCTGCCGATGCTATTGCTGTGGCGACAGTGGTGGTGAGTCGGTGTGGTCGAGCGTCTGTGCGCACTATTTCTCCTTTCAAATTGGCCCGCGGGCCCGGAACGGGACGACCGGAGAGTGTGGTTGATACAGGAACGCGTGACCTGTTGACTTGCCTGGTATCCACGCTTTAGCCACTTCCAAGACCGGCGATTGTAAACGGGCGCGTGCCCCTCAGGCTGTGGGGGAAATCCCTAATTTGCAGAGGGAAACAGACGCCGGTTCGGGCATGGGATGGGGAATCTGCCCCAGATCCGCTTCCGCTAGGGCGCTGCTGATGCAGGAGGTCCGCTATTCGTGCTCGTGGCCACGATACGTGCCAGTTCGCTCCGCGAGCGTATGCCCAGTTTGGCGTAGACAGCCGAGAGGTGATGCTCCACCGTCTTGGCGCTTATAAAGAGCTGGGCGGCCGCTTCCCTGTTGGTATTGCCCTCGGCCACTTTGAGCGCCACCTTCAACTCTTGAGCAGTGAGGTCGGCGAGAGGCTCCGCAAAACGCCGCTCTCGCGGGGCACCATACTTGTCCTGTAATGCCCTGGCTCTGTCGGCCCAGGGCCTCGCGCCAAGGCGCTCGAACGTCCGGGAGGCTTCGGCGAGGTGCCGAGACCCGTCGCTTTGCACGTGCCGTCTAAGTAGTGAGTCTGCCCAGGCCAGTCGCGTGCGGGCCGCTTCGAACCCCTGGGGCCAACATTCGAGGGAGGACGAAAAGTGCCCGTCGGCATCGGCGCCTCCCGAAAGCATGCCCATGCCCCGAAGCGCAATCGACTGCGGCCAAACGAGCCCCGTGTTACCAGCGTGGTCGAACATGCGACCGATTACTTCTCGAGCACGATCCTTCTCATCGCTGCCGGCTAGCGCCTCGATAAGGTCCCCGTGGTACTGAACAGCGACGGCATTCTCGACCCCTGCGTTCGCGGTCAAAGCGTCGAGCTCTGCTAGAACTTCGGCCGCCGTGCGGAGGTTTCCTGCACCGAGGTGGAACAACCCGAGGGCACCAAGACGGTAGAACTGAGCAATGCCGCCCGATCTAATCGCCTGGCCGGCGGGCGAAAAAAGATAGGTGGTGCTTCCCTCATTATCACCCCTGGCGGCTGAAAGCCGTCCCAGGAGGGCGCGTATTATCTCCACAAATCCATGTTCGCCTGTGTCAGCGGCGAGCGACAATGCTTCTGTCAGGTGCGCTTCCAAACGGGACCACTCGCTGCTCCGCCACGCCAATTCAGCGTCAAGAGCGAGCAGGAATGGCAGGTTTTGTGGTCGGCCGGCACCACGGGCACCCGAGATGGCGGTTTCTACCAGTGATGCCGCCTCCTCGAACCGTTCGACCAATATGAGAGTCAGGGCGGCCATCTGTACGCCCGTAACCAGAGCAAGGTCGGTCGGGTATTGGCGGGCTATACGCATGCACTGCCGGACCCGGTCTGGCGGTAGCCAATTGTTGGCCTCTTTCACGCGGCCGCTGCTGGCCAGCACATTTGCTGGCGCTATTACCTCAAGATTTGGTGGGAGGCTATTGATGGCCGGTCCCGGTGTATCGGGCACCAGCGTCGCCGCCCTGCGGAAGTCGCCGAGGATGATAAAGCAAAGCGACGCGACACTGCGAAGGCGCCGGGCGTGGTCATCGGCCCCGTTGTCGAAGCGGGCCGCTTCGGCCAAGGCGTCGGTAGCCGCCGTGGCGGGGTCAGTCCAGAGCCGTGTCCAGGTCAACAAGGTCATGGCCTCGGCCCTGGTCGCCAAGTCGTCCGTGCTGGCGAGGATCTCCGCGATGTAGCTTTGCGCCTCGGGCAAGCGTCCCGCCGCAGCAAGTTCTCCCGACGCTCGTTGCAGTCGAGCTAGTCGCGCCGGGCCGTCAGGCGTGAGCCGCGCCGCGTTGGCCCAGATGGTGGCGGCGGCCAGGGAACCCATCCGGCTCACAACGATCTCGGCGGCCGCCTCGAGCATTTCGGCCATTTCCTCCGATGGTCCCTCAGCCGACCGGACCAGGTGGGTGGCCCGGCGCTCAGCATCCTCGACCGTGTTAGCCAGCGCCCATTCAGCCCTGCGCCGCTGTGAGCCCGTCAATTCGCTCAATGCCGCAGTCCGGAGAAGGGGGTGGCGAAAGGTTGGCCCCGCCAGCGTAGTGTTCACGACTCCAGCCGCCTCGGGTTCGTCGAGGACGTCGCTCGGCAGTCCGAGGAGCGCAAGGCCAGGGACGACGGCGGAAATGTCGGAGCCGGCGGCAGCAACTACGCCCACCGCCAACTTTGGCCCGGCGGGCAGCGTCGAGAGCCTGGAGCGGTATTCGGCCAGAATCCGGTCACCGACTGGGAGTGGATTAGGTAGCGGCGCCTCTCCCAGCCGCTGCCCGGGGGTAAGTTCAGCGCCGACTTCGAGGAGCGCCAGCGGGAGCCCGGCCGTTTCCCGGACAATGCTTTGCGCTACGTCGGGCGCGTAAGGCCCGGTCTGGTGGAGGAGCTCCGTCGCCGCACCAGTACTCAGTCCTGAGATGCGTATCACTTCTTGGCGGCCGCTATCCGGGTCAACCGGCGGACGGCGTGACGTCGTGACAACGGCGATGGCGTCGCTATCGAGGCGGCGGAAAGCAAAGTCCAATACGAGCGCCGATTCCGCGTCGACCCAGTGCCAATCGTCAAGCACGATCAAGACAGGCTGCTCTTCCGCCGCCGCCGAGACGAGGTCGAGCATGGCCACGCCGAGACGAAAGGGGTCACTGTTCGGTCCCGCTGTTTCGCCCAGGAGGGACTGGAGGGGCGCTCTATAGCCGGCAGGAACCCGGTCAACAAAGCGGCGCAAGGCCCTTGCCACGGTCAGGACCGTCGCCAGCGAAAGGGCAGATTCGCCTTCGACACAACAGGTCGCCACCTGAGCGAAGCCATCGGCGACCGACTGCGCCCATGAAGCTAATGCTGTCTTGCCCGACCCGGGTTCGCCCTCAACCCAGAGCCGTGACGCACTACCGCTACGCGCACGGTCAAGACAAGTGCGAACTAGCCGGCACTCAGGCTCACGACCAAGTAACTGCCTGGCCCGTACAGGCCCGTCCGCCCCCTGGTCATCGCGCGCCGCTCGTACGATTTCACAATAGCTTGGATCGTAGGGCCCCCCTTTCGGGGGCTGCCGGGCGCTGAGAGGGCGACGGTGAAAACGCCGGCGGCGCCGATAGAGGGAGAGGATCGAGTTAGGGCGCGGCAGGCCGGGAAACGGCGCGCATAGCCTCCGCCGCGTCGACATGACCGCTGGCCATCAATCCTTGTATGACCCCGTCCGCATCGGTGTCAGAGCGGTTCTGGCTCCACTTGGCCTTGGCCTCGACCCTGCTGATGACAACCTCCAGCCCAACGATCGCTCGAAGCTGCGCAGCCACGTAGGGCGCCGGTGCGTCGTCGACCGACCATGGCTCGGGCCTCGACTGCTCGTGTTTGTCAGTAAGCCGGCGTACCAAGGACTCGACCCATTTCGGGTCGTCGTGCACCACTAATCGGCCGTAGACGTGCGCGGTGACGTAGTTCCATGTCGGTACGACTCGGCCGTGGAGAGATTTAGACGGGTACCACGATGGCGAGACGTACGCGTCAGGGCCATGCAAGACCATCAAGGCATCTCCAATTACAGGCAGGCGCCACTGGTCGTTGTTGCGGGAAACGTGACCGACGATGGAGCCATAGTTGTCATCGGCCGGCTCGTAAAGGATCGGCAGAAACGTCGCCACAAGACCGCTGGGAGTCGCCGTCACCAGGTCTGCAGTGACCAGATCAGCCAACAACCGGCGCGCCGCGGAGTTGTCAACCTTGAAATGCTCCGGTGTGTACATCACAGGCCAAACTACAGGCCCCCCTAACCTCCGTGCCTGACACGCGTCAAGGAGGCGGGACTAATGCGAGCCAGCTTACGGGCCATGGCGGCTCCAGCATCACTTGTGCAGGCTGATGACAACCACGCTGTCGTTCGTATCGCCAATCGTCGTGGACGTGAGTGACCCGCTGTAGCCGGCGAAACGGCCGGTCCCCCCGTTCACCGGGATGGTGTTGCCGTTTCCCGCCAGGTTGATGGCGAAATTGTCGGAGTAGATGATCCCCTTTTCCCCCGCGAAGACGGCGTAGCACTTGGCATTAGCCGGCATCGAGACAACCGTGCAGAACAGGTGGTCACTGACGGTCCACGTCGCCGCATGGCTCGACTGGTTGCCCACGTAATCGACGTCGTCTTCTAAAACGTGGCCATTGAGCGGCGGGTAGTGATGGACTACCACGTTCGACGCGTTGGAGAAGGTCAGGGCCGTCTGCACCTGGTAATAGTGCAGGACCATCGTGGCCGGGGCGGCGTCAGCCATTTCTGCACCGATGGATTGAAAACCGGCCGGGAGAGAACCGGCCGCGCAACCGGCGAGGAGCAGTCTCATCGCGTGGCTAAACCGGGCCGAGCTCTTGAGGGCCGTGGGCTTCTTGGCGAAAAACATTTCCGTGCCTCCGTCAGTCGAGTTCGAACGGTCACTCGCCGCTCGCATTTGAGTATCACGGAACCCACCGGCACGGTCGTCCGCCGGGCGGGCGGTCTTGGCGACCCGGCGCATATATCTCGAGGCGTACGGCCCCCAGCCCAAAGGTCACCACTCAGGCGGACGACAACGGGGACGAGGAAGAGGATCGTAAGTACATCCACTCATGAAAGAGGGCAGTGCTGTGAGCCAACGACTGAACCCTGCGGTCACCGGCCCCACTCCACCGGCAACGGGTACGCGATCATCGGCCGGTGCGCCCCAAGGGCTGGCAGGGTCGCCATCACGCGCCATTGCCCCGGCGCCGCTGGACGGTCACAATACGAGGTATGGTCCTCGGTTGGGCGCCATGAGCAGGCATTTGACGAGGTGGTTGACGGGGCCTGTCTTCGGTTGGCACGACGTCGGTATGGCAGACATAGCCTGGGCTTTGCTGCTGAGCATCTTCGGCGTGGCGTCAGTGACCGGGCTGACCGAACCCTGCGAACCACGGCGGGCTTGGCGCCGCCCTGGCCGTTTTGTTGATGACCGCGCCGGTGGCGTGGGACAGGCGTCAACCCGTCGGACGGCCGCGGTGTACTGGCGGCGGGCGCCTGTTTGAACTGGGCTTTCTTTGACGACATGGTTCGCTGCGGCGTTGCGTTACCGGCGTTGTTCTATGTTGCGTTCGTCGTCGGATGGCGCACCGTCGGTTGGCGCCGGGGCGCGTTGGGGATGGCGCTGTTGCTCCTCAACCTTGTCGCCCAGGCGTACTCGGACCCCCAGCTCGGCGGGCCGGGCGTGATCCTGTTGATGGCGCCGATCGCTCTCGGCCTCATGGTTGGGGGCCGGCTCCTCCAGCGCCGGAACGCCGCCGTAGCGGTACTGCGAGTTCGCACAGCCGAGGCCCGGGAACTGCGGGAAGAAAACGCCAGGCTGGCGGTGGCCGCCGACCAAGCGCGCATTTCCGCTGATCTCGGTGGTTTCCTCCAGGCCCGGGTGGCCCAGATGGCTGCTGACGCCTCAACCGGCCTGGCCGTCCTGGCTGTGCAACCGGACCAGGCTCTGGACGCCTTCGTCGCCATCCAGGGAACCGGTCGTGAGACCCTCAGCTATATGCGAGGGGTCGTGTCAGACCTGAAAGACCAGACGTCGACAGAACCCCAGCCAGTGCTGGCCCAACTCGGCCACCTCCTCGGCCAAGCCACCCGGGCCAAGGCCCGTTTGCAGGTGACGGGCGATTCGCGTCTCCTCCCCCCGGGCGTAGAGCTCTCCGGGTACCGCATCATCGAGCACCTCCTGATTGCTCTGGACGACGACCCGACCGCAGAGATCGATGTCGGCGTGGCCTTTTCTGCTGACACGCTCGAGCTGACCGTCGCCGGGCCGAGCGTTCGTCACACCGACGTCCGTCCGGCCCTGGCAGCCGCAGCCGAACGGGCTGCTCTCCTGGGCGGCACCCTGAGCAGCCGGACTAGCGGCGGGCGGCTACAGGCCGTGGTCCTGCTGCCGCTGGCAGCCGGTCATGTCTGAACTGGTTGAGCGCACCTGGAGCTGGTGCCTCCGGTACGGCGACGCCGCCGCTGCTTTAGTCCTGACCGCCTCCGGAGCCGCCAGCCTGGCCGCTGGCGGGCTGATGAGCTCGCCGGCCGAGTTGGCATGCTCGGTTTGCCTGCTCGGTGTGACCGTCCTCATCACGTGGCGCCGGCGCCAGCCTATTGCCGTGTCCATAGCGGCCGGGGCCCTTCTGACCGTGCCTACACTTTCGGGTTATTCCTCGGCGTTTTATGGCAATTCGGTGGCGTTCTACAGCGATGTGCTCTCTGCCACCATTTTCTTCGCCCTGTTTATGTATGCCTACGCCCTCGGCTCTTACCGCCCATGGAGGCGGTCTCTAATTGGACTGGTGACGATGTCCGCCGGTTTATTGGTAGCCGCCGGCGTAGGGGTCAATTCGTTCGTAGTCGTGGCCATTGTCGGGCCATGGCTCTGTGGGCTGGTCGTAGCCTCGAGGCGGGACATGGCCAAACAGCTCGAGGACCGTGCTCGGCGAGATAGAAGAAGAACGCCAGTTGTTCGCCGACCAGTCGGTTCGTTACGAGCGCGCCCGTATCGCCCGAGAGCTCCACGACATCGTCGCTCACTCAGTTAGCCTCATGGTCGTCCAGGCCAACGCCGGTGAGCACCTCGCCCGCCGGGATCCCGAAGCCGCGGCCGAGGCGTTCGCGTCCATCAGTGAAGCGGCCCGCCAGTCCGAAGCCGAGATCGCCCGCTTGGTGGAACTGCTAGACACCTCGGCGCCGGCCACTCCCTCCACCGGGTTGCGGATAGTCGATGATCTGGTAGGCCGGGCGCGGGCGTCGGGCCTGCGGTTGACGTGCCAGTTCAGCGGGGACAGCGATAACCTCTCGGAGCCGGCGGCAGAGTCCCTCTACCGCATGGCCCAGGAGGCGGTTACCAACGCGATGAAGCACGCCCCCGGGGCCTCGATCGATATCGCGGTAGTCGGCCACACCGGTAGCGTCGAGTTACGAGTAGTCAACCAGCCGGCTCTTTCGCCGCGCTCAGGCCTCGAGGACGCCGGAGGAGGCCACGGCGTGGCGGGCATGAGGGAACGGGTGGCCGAAATGGGCGGGACGTTCAGCGCCGGCCCGACCCCGGAGCGGGGATGGGAAGTTGTCGCCTGCATCCCCCGCTACCCGCACCGCGAGGTGGCCACCGTCTCACCACGAGCGCCCCGTTGGAAGTAGGTCCCGAGGAAATCTCGGTCCTCATAGCCGACGACCAACGCCTCGTCCGAGCTGGGTTCGGTGTGATCCTGGGCAACGAGCCGGACATCAAAGTGGTAGGTGAGGCGGGCGACGGGATCGAGGCCGTCCGGCTGGCCCGCAGCCTCTCCCCCACCGTTGTCCTCATGGACATCCGGATGCCCAACATGGACGGGCTCGCAGCCGCTCGCGTCATCCTCACCGAGACCAATTGCCGGGTCCTGATGCTTACAACCTTCGACTCCGACGACTACGTCTACGCCGCCCTCCGCGCCGGGGCCAGCGGCTTCCTCCTCAAAGACGCCCCGAGCGAACACCTCGTGGCCGCCGTCCGAGTGGTTGCGGCCGGAGACGCCCTCATCGACCCGTCTATCACCCGCCGGCTGATCCAGCAGTTCGTAAACGCCACCCGGCCCCGGATGGAACAACCCTCGCAATTGGCGTCATTGACCCCTCGCGAGCTCGAGGTATTGCGCCTCGTGGCCCAGGGCCTATCGAACGCCGAGGTGGCGGGCCGGCTCGTAGTCGAGGAAAGTACAGCCAAAACCCACGTGGCCCGCATCCTCATGAAGCTGGGCTTGCGCGACCGCGTGCAGGCTGTGGTGCTGGCGTACGAGTGCGGGTTCGTCGTCCCGGACGCGGGATGAGATGGTCCGCCACCAGACGGCGACCTGATGGCCGCAGGCATCGGCAAGAGAGCGTTAGGCCGCCCTATTGCTGTTGCCATTCTGGGCATTAACGGCCGGCAAGCTGGCGACGATCAACCCAGCCATAACCTTGTAACCAAGCGTCGTCGGGTGAACGTCTCCCAGCCGGCAGTAGTACGTAAGAACACAGACATCGGCGACAGCCACGGGAACCCTCCCCGAGCGGCCATAGGAGCGTCGTCTGGCTGAACGGTGTGTACGCGCCCGTCGCTTTGGTGACGTCGACGAAGGACCCACCTACGCTGGAGTAGGCCGCTTTCAACACCGGGTTGAAGAGGTTTTGAAATTCAGTAACGGACAACATGGCCAGGCGTTTCTGACTTTGAGCCGGCGAGAGGTATGAGCCCAGGAAGATGTCCGGGTAGGTGGTCCCGACGATCGGCACACCCTGTCCCGGCGCTGTGGCGCAAAGCACTGAGCAAGATTGTCAAATTGGGCTTGACCACCTTTAGGACACCTTTGGCACACGACAGGAGTTGAGCAGCTGTGCCACACGCCAGCAGGTCGTTGCCGCCGATGGAAACGGAGATCAGGCCGATGTGGCCCCGGTGCCGGGATATGAACCGGGTGGCCGCCGCCGCCTGGGTCAGCGTCGGGTAGGAGGTTGTGTCCGGGCCAGGGTTATCTACGGGGCACCCAACCTGCTGAAGGACCGAGGTGGTGGTAGCGCCGCCGCAGCCGAAGTTCAGCAAGTCGAAGCGATAGCCCTTGACCCGAGCCAGTTTTACCACTTGATAGGCAAACCCGTTGGAGTCCTTGTGCGCCCACGCGCTGGCGGTGGGCTGGTTGCCGGCGGCATAGGAGTCGCCGACAGATACGTAGTAGCTGATCGAGGATGGCATCGGTCGGGCAGCCGCGGCGGTATTTGCTGTCGAGCCAACCACCGCGCACAGGACGGCGAGCACTGAGGCCATACGCGGAGCGCAGCGTCAACCGTCGTCGGCCTGTACGTTCATCGGGGCTGAGCAACTGCCGTACGTCAATTGAATTCCTCCGACGACATAAACGAACGGGCGTTTTCCCGTTCCTTTGGCAGTCTCGCGGCTACGGGCCGCATAGTCACCCGCCGAACGAACGGTCTCGCTGGGGCGCCGCGTCCACCTGCAGACTGACGGCGCCGACGCCAAGTTCCTCCTTACTGGTGACGACGCGGGTTTCCATTGCTAGCAAACTTCGATGGTAGTGCCACTACCGACCAGTCATCCCAGAAAGGAAGTCGAGATGTCTTTTACTTTGCCAAAAGCCTTACCGCGCCCGGACCGACGCACTTGCCTGCACATTCGCCGCGGCCTTGTCGCCGCGTCAACTGCGCTTATTGCCATCGGCGCACCCTCAGCGGGCGCCAACGCGTCCACACGTGCCGCCCCACACCGAGCAAGTCCTGCATTATTTCTCGCAGTTCGAGAGCCAAGTTTTCCTGACGGCAGCGGGCAAGCCGTTTAACCCATCCGAGAAGGACCAACCCGTCTCGGGCGATTCCATCGATGGCACGAACCTTGATTTTGTCGGGAACAACGTGCACCATGCGGCGGGCTGGACAGCCTCGGACCACGAACTATGCGTATTGAACAAACAGAACAACCCGGTGTGCCAAGCTCAAGTCGCTATTGCAGGTTCGATGATCCTGGCCAAGGCCGCCCTCGGGCCCGTGTCAGGCGAGCACAACGACGGTCGACCTTCGAGGTAACCGGCGGTACGGGCACGTTCCAAGGGGTGACAGGCACGATAGAGTCCGTCCAAATTGACCCCAGCGCCCGGACGAGCAGCAGCAATGTCACCATCACGCTGAAGCGTCCGTGAGGTGTGGGTAAGCCTCCCCCCGGCGCCAACGCCGCCGTGCTGCCGAGGCTACCCGTCGGGCCGCAATTCGAGCGCCGGCACGGGGATAGTTACCCTCTGACCGCCCCTTCGGCCATAGTCGCAGCGGGGGTTTTTGCTTCGCCCATAGGCGTCACCGAGAACGGTCGGCGGTCACCAAGGAAGGGGTAGGCCTCCCGCGCCTCCCGTACCCGGGAGGCGCTCACATCCACCAGCAACGTCTCCTCCCCCGCGCCGGCCTCAGCCAGCACCTCGCCTAAGGGGCCGACGGCTATGGTCCCACCTGTATAGTCCAAGCCACCTCCACTGCCGACCCGATTGGTGGCCAATACGTACGCCTGGTTCTCGATGGCGCGCGCGATCGCCAAAGCCCGGAAATGTCCCTGCCGGGGTGCGGGCCAGTTGGCCACGCCCAGGTAACAGTCGGTCGATGGGGCGAGCGCCCAGAAAGCGTCGCCAAAACGAAGGTCATAGCAGACAAACGGCGCCAGAGTGACCCCCTCCCAGTGGAAGGTAGAAACAGACGACCCCGCCGCGTAATGCTTGTCTTCGCCACCATACGAAAATGGATGGACCTTGTCGTAGGCGACTGTTCTCCCGTCGGGAAAGGCGCACAAGAAGCGGTTGACGGGCCGCGACCCCGAGGTATCGCGCACCGGCAACGACCCGCACACAGCGGCGCCGGTCCCGGCCGCCATGTCCAAGAGGAACCTTAGGCCCACGCCACCAGTGGCGGGTTCGGCGACTCTATCTGCAGCCATGGAAAACCCGGTGGCGAACATTTCCGTTAGCACTACAAGCTGCGCCCCTCGGCCGGCGGCCGCCTCCACGAGCGGCGCCAGGTGGTCGCAGGTAGCGGCCGGGTCCTCGAAGGCTACGTCGTGCTGAACCAAGGCGACCTTCACGATGACCTCCCCCCTCGAAGCCGTCCCAGACGCTCGACGGCCTCCTCGATGGCGGCCCGACGCTTGCAAAAAGCGAAGCGCACCCGGTGGCGCCCAGCTTCAGGGTCGGCATAAAAGACAGAGCAAGGTACGGCGACCACGCCGCAGCGGTACGGCAGTTCCCGGCAGAAGGTGCCCGCGTCGTCGTCCGTCAGTTCCGAAATGTCAACGGACAAGAAGTACGTCCCCTCGGCGCTGGTCACCGGGAACCCTACTTCGGCCAGTCCCTTGGCCAGCAGGTCGCGATTGTCCTGGAGCTCCTCCACGAGAGGGTCCACCAGTTCGTGGGTGGCCCGAAGGCCGGCCGCCGCCGCTCGTTGCAGGGGCGCCGGCGTGACGTAGGTGAGGAACTGCTTGGCCGCCCGCACCCCGGCGAGCAGGTCTGGTGGGGCACAGGCCCAACCGACCTTCCAGCCCGTCACCGAGAACGATTTGCCCGCCGACGAGACGGTAACCGTCCGTTCCCGCATGCCCTCGAACGTGGCCAGCGGCATGTGCCGGCGACCGTCGAAGACGAGGTGCTCGTAGACCTCGTCCGTCACGGCAACAAGGTCGTGGCGCCTGCAGACGTCGGCCACCTCGTTTAGCTCGGCCTGGTTGAGCACCTTCCCGCTCGGGTTGTGGGGCGAATTGAGCAACAGCAGCCGGGACCTGTCCGTGACCGCCGCTTCGAGCGCCCCGGCAGGCAGCTCCCAGCGGTCGCCGTGGCAAGACACCCGCACGGGTACCTGGACTGCGCCCGCCATGGCCACGACGGGTGCGTAGGAGTCATAGGACGGCTCGAGCATAAGAACCTCATCGCCGGGCTCGCAGAGACCGATGACGGCGGCGGCCACCGCCTCGGTGGCGCCCGCAGTGACGAGCACTTCGCTGCCTGGGTCGTAGACAAGGCCGTACTCAGCCTCTTGGTGCTCCGCTACCGCGTCCAGCAAGTCTGGGACACCCGGGCCTGGTGGGTACTGGTTGTCGCCTTCCTCGATTGCCGCCACCGCCACCCTGCGCAGCAGTTCCGGGCCCGGTCCTTCGGGAAAGCCCTGACCGAGGTTGACCGCGCCTGTGGCCACCGCCAGCGCCGACATCTCGGCAAAGATCGTCGTGCCGAACGGGGCCAGGCGAGAGGAAACTCGCCGCGTTGGGGGGCCAACACGGTCATGATCACTACTTCGCTGGCTCGTGCTCGCGTGGCCTGCCATTGTATGAGCATAGGGCGCTCGTGATAGCCCGTTGCTACGTGACAAGTGGCCGCGGGTGCGTCAGTGATCCCCGCCGATGGGGCCCGCTGACGCCGCTGCGATGGACCGAGGCCGACCTGGCCAAACCCGGGCCTGTGTTGGTTCAGTCTTCCGACTGAGCTCCCCGGCCGCGTGGCTCATAAGTATTGAGCATGGCCCCCGTCGAGAAGGTGGTCGTAGCGAGGAGCCTTAGGTGCAGCGCATTTGGGAGCTCCCCGAAGATCGCCTTACCTCCTCCGTACGCGACGGGCTGCACCACAATGGAGTATTCGTCGATGAGCCCGGACCTCGACAGCGCCTGGGCGAACTCGGCCCCGCCCCAAGCGATGATCTCTCCGCCCGGCTGCCTCTTGACGCGCCGATCTCGTCGGCCAAATCTCCGCGGGCAATGGTGGATTTCGGCCAGTTAGCCTCGTTGAGCGTCTTCGAGAACACGACTTTTGGGATCTCGTTCATCGGCGCCGCGTAGTCGTCCGCAGAACTTGGCCATGCGGCCGCCATCTCCTCGTACGTCACACGCCCCATGATGTGCGTCCCGGCTCGCCGGATGCGATCAAGTTTCCAGCGCTTTAGCTCATGTGGTTCGGGCAGCCCACCAGCGTGTCCCTGTGGCCCGACCACAAACCCATCCATTGAAGCAGTCATGATCAATACCACGTTGCGCATGTCTTTCCCTCCTGGACCTCTCCCCGGCTCAGAATACAGAGCTCTGAACGGTGCTCAGGTCGATTTGAGCCTCGTAAAAAGGCACAAAATGGTTGTTCCCCGTGTGAACGATAACCACCGGGTTGCTCTGGTGGCCGAACTCCTCGGATGGGATTTTCTCGGTCTTGGACGATGATCTCATGCGGTCGCGGTAGCAGACGACCACGCCCTCGCGTTATGCCGAGGACGTCCATAATGATGGCGATTGTCTTCCCATTGGCGATCAACATCTCTCCTATTGAGCCCAGCCGCAAACGGATCGTGACCAATTGCTCGTAGGTCACTTTCACCCCCGCTTCGTTGGCAATCGCATTGATCAAGCAATTGTTTGCTTTGAGGAGCTCTGTAAGCTTGCGCTTCTGAGTTATATCAAGCGTTGTCTTGGCATCCGGGCCTTTCTCAGAACTCTCATCCACGACTTTCTTTTCCCCCACGATTTTCTTTTCCTTCTCGAAGGTCTTTTCCTTCTCCACGACCTTCTTTTCCTTCTTTTCCACGGTCGTGGTGGTCATGGCCGCCACCGCCTTTGCATCCTTCGGCGATGTGGTCCTGGTTGACGAATTGGCTGGCCCCAATGTCGCCGTGGGGTCTTTCTTGTCCCTGGCGAACTTGCCGTCTTTTTCGGCCCACTGCTCGAGGTTGGGTTCCGACAGCTCATCGGGACCACGGCCCTGCTTTTTAGTCAGCTGCTCGTGTTGGTCCTGACCTTGAGTCAACAGCCCCGCCACTTCCATCCAGTCGACCTTGGCCGCGTCCCGCTCTCGGCCGTCTGGCCGCCTGGCCGCGCTAACTCACGTACCGCTTCCCTATGAGCCAAAACCGCCACCTGCCGACCTCCTGCCCGAAGAAGACAAACGGAACGTCCGCCTTTGCCAGTATGCCAAAGCGGTTGACGCCGCAGTGACTGCGGCAGGCAGGACAGTGCGAGGTGTTAGAGGAGCGGCCCGGGCGCGATACCACGGTAGAAGTGGCGCTGCGAGGCGACGAACACGAGCATCGGCGGCCCGATCGTCAGCCAGCTGGCGCCAAGCGCGGCCGTCCCGCCCATCCCGGCGGCGACCAGGACGGGCAGGGTATAAAAAGATGGGCTGTTCGTCATCACGATCATGATCAGGGAGTCGTTCCAAACCTGCAACAGCGTCAGCACGACAACGACAACGAGGGTGCTGGCCGACATGGGCAGGAACAACCTCGTTACGATGCGGGCCTTAGATGCCCCGTCGACCCTCATCGCCTCGATCAGCGGCCTGGGGACGGCGGCGAAAGCGGCCCGGAGGAAGAAGATGGCGAGAGGCAGGTCCAGGGAGATGTAGATCAACATCACGCCGAGGCGCGTGTTTATGAGCCCCAACCAAACAAGTCCCTGCGCTTGGGGGAACAGGGTGAGAGCGCCCGGGACCGCCATCGCCAGCAACACCAGCCCGAACAGCACAGAGCGGCCGGGGAAGCGGCACTGAGCGAGCACGTAGGCGCCCGGCACCGCCAATAGCAGGGTTCCCGCGACCGTCCCGACAGTCATAACGGCGCTGTTCGCCAGCCCGGTCTCAACCTCTGACCAAGATAGACGGAAGACCGAGCCCAGGGCTCCACGCTGGAAGGCGCTGGTCAGCGGCAGCAATTCGACCACGGCGGCGGCGAGGAGGGCAGCGGTGGCGAGACGGCGTGTCCGGCGTTTGGAGGCGCCAAACCAGGCGAGGACCGCCGCCGGTCCCCTCGGACGACGCTCGCACCCAAGCGGCTCGCGTGCGGGGTTATCGGACCGAGCCACGAACTCGTCTTTGACGCTCGGCTGAGCCCGGAAAGCGAACCGCGCCGACCCGGCCGCCCCCCGCAGGGGCGCGACGAGCGGCAGCTTCGGCCGATAGACCAGGGCGAGGGCGATGAGGGCGAGCACGACGAGTACCGCGCCCGTGACTGTCGCCAGCGCCTCCGACTCGGGAAAGAGGAATGACATGAACGCCAGGTCGTTGGCGTAACTCCCGACGAGCTGCGTTTTGTCGAAGGGCCCACCCTGGGTAAGCAGGTCCACCGACTGTGCCATCTGCGCCTCGGTGAACAAGCGGAAGACCGTGACGAAAACCAGCATCGGCGCCACCGTCGGGATCACGACGTAGCGCCAGTACGCCAGCCCCCGCGCCCCGTCCACTCGGCCGGCCTCGAACAACTGGACGGGAGCGGTGCTAAAGGCGGCAAACATGAGCAGGAAACACCACGGGGCTCCCTTCCAGATGCCAGCCCACACGATCAGCCCGAAACCGATCCTGGGGTTGAGATCCCAAACCAGCGGAGTGGTAGCGCCGATGAAACGGTCCAGGACGGCGTCGATCCCGCTAGTGGCGTTGAGGACGCCGGTTAAGAGCGTGGCCGTCGACGACCAGGGGACCACGAGGGGGAGCACGAACAGCGCCGTCAGCAGCGCCCGCCCGCGCCTCGCCCGGTAGACGAGCCATGCGCCGCCGAGGCCGAGGACGACTTCGACGGGCACAGTGATACCGACGTAGATGGCGGTGTGCGCCAGCGCAGCGGAGGCCGTCGGGTCGGCCAGCACCTTGCCGTAGTAGTGGAACCCCGCGAACGACTTCGGGTGTATGTCGTACCAGTTGAAGAAGCTGCCGAAGGCCTGGTCGACGAGTGGCCCGACGGAGGCGAACAACAGGAAAGCAAAAGGAACAGCCAGTGCTGTCAGCCATAACACGCCTAACGCCCGTCGCCGCCGCGCCGTCCTCTGCCGTGTGGTGCTCGTCGGCACGCTCCACCGCGGGGCTCGTTGGGCCAGGGAAGTCCGAAGGTCCGCCGCCACCGGGGCCAGGCTAACGGTCGTCGCCGGCAACGGCGGGGCCTCGGTCGCCACTACGAACTCGCTTGCGTGCGGGGTACGAGAAGCCACGCGGAGAGCCACAATGCCGAGTGCCGAGCTCAGGCGCGGCGGCGGCCAGGGAATTCGCTGCCTAAATCCCCTGGGCTGCGCAGGCGGTGCCCGGCTTGTCCCGGCACACCGCCTGCTCGGCCGTAGTTGGTTAGGTGCTAGAGGCCGCTTTCGTGGGCGCGCCGGTACTTGTGCACGTTGTTGGCGACGTACAGCCCTTGCATGTTGGTGGAATCGGTGGCGAATCCCGGCCACTGGAGGCCGGTGTAGCCAAGGTCGTTCTTGGCCAGCGCCGCTCCCTTGAGGTAGGGCCACATCAAGTAGGCGTCCAGGCCGTGGAAGACGAACACTCCCGGGGCCTGCGACGTCAACAGGGTCTGCGCCTGAGTATAAATCCCCTGGCGCTTGGCCTTGTTGAAGGCGGCGGCACCCTGAGCAAGAAGGTTGTCATAGGCGGCGTTGTCCCAGTCGTGGCGCCCACCACCCTTGTAAACGCTCAGCATATTCGAGGCGTCGAAGTAGTCCATCCCGTAAGAGACGAACCCCATCTCGACCTGCGTCGGCAGCGCCTCCATCTTGGAATAGAACGTTGACGCGTCCATCTCGGAGAGGAGCAGTGTGCTGTTCCCCCCAAACAAGACGCTATTGAAATTTTGCGAGAGCGCCTGCACGACGAGCTCTACGCTCGCGCTGGTGAGCGATGCGTTGCCGGCTGGGTAATTGAAGGTCACCGTCGGGAAGCCCTTGCCGTTCGGGTACCCAGCCTCGGCCATGAGCTTTTTCGCTAGCTCGGGGTCGTAATTGGTGTACTTCTCGAGTGGCTGGCTGATGGCGAATGGGTAACCATCCATCAGGTAGCCGTAAGCCGGAGTGGCCAACGGGGCCAACAGGGCCTTGATGATGGCGTTGCGGTCAACGGCGTGCGCAAAGGCCTGGCGCACCTTTAGGTTGTTGAAAGGCGGCTTCTTCGTCCTGAAAAAGACGTAGTACACCCGGAAGTCCTGCGGGTTGAGGTATGTCTGCAGCTTGTTGAGGGTGGAGTTGCTCTTGACGACGGCCAGGTCCGTCTTTGTGAGCGGAGTCGTCGTCCAGTCGACCAGACCGGTCTCGAAGAGCGGCATCTCGTCGGCACCGGAGTAGATCTTTCCCAACTGGGACTGGATCGCCGGCGCGAAAGGAGCCGTGTACTTCGTGTTCGGCCCGAGCACGACCTCGGCTGTCGGATTAAAGGTCTTCAGGACGTACGGCCCGCAGGAGATGGAGGTGGCGGGGTTGATGTTGTAGAGCCCGTTGCCGTATTTGGCGAGCCCCGCCGCCGACAGCGCCTGCGAGTAGAGCATCGCCGCCGGGATGAAGGCGATTGGGCCCTCAGTGGTAACTACGAAGGTGTACTTGTTGGAGCCGACGCTCACCCCGATCGAGTTGACGGGAGCCTTGCCCGCCACCGCCTCGGTGTAGTTTTTGATGACGCCCGACCAGTACCACGTGAAGTCCCAGGCATGCTTGGGGTCGGCCGAATAACGGAGGGTCTCGACGTAGTCGTTGGCCGTTAGCTCATTGCCGTCGCTCCACATAATCCCGGGGCGGATATAGAACTCCCACGTGGTGGCGGACGTCTGCGCCCAGTGCGACGCCGTCCCGGGCACGATCTGGTAGTTGGAGGTGATGCGTACCAGCGAATGGTTGAAGTTGTCGGCTAGAGGAGCGCGCGAGTAGACCGTTTCGTAGAAGTCCATCGCCTTGTACGTCTGGCCGACCGAGTCGAAGTACGAGACCAGGAACTGTTGAGACGCGGGTGCCGCGTCCGTGGGAAGCGTAAGGCCGAACGCGTTCTTTTCCCCTGAGACTGCCGGCTTTGCCAGCCCTGGACGCACAAGGCCGCTCTTGGCGAGGTAGACGCCTAAGGCACTCGCACCACTAGCCCCAATGAATTGGCGGCGACTCAGGTTCGGGAATTTCCGACCCTCGTCGCCCGATCTTCCTGTCATTTGATAAATCCCCTTCCTTACCAGGCAGGGCTATACTGCCGGCGGAATGGTACCGCGGCCCCTAAGGGCTGTCAACGCGCTATGAGCTGAGGCTCTGCCGGTAACCCAGAGCCGCTCTGCCGTCAGTAGTTCATAGGTCGTTTCGGAGACACCACCATTTTCGATGTGACGTCACGACAGGTAGGGTCTTCGGGCTGCTCGTCTATGTCGCGCCCTGGTCGTAGCGGGCTCGGCGGACGGTATTGTCCGGGTGCCCAACGAAACCTAAGTAACTGATATCCAGATAATCATCTTTCTAGCTAGACAGACTTGGCGTCGGACGTGCGCACTGCGTACGCCGTCGCCGAACTCCTCGTCTTCCCAACTTGGCGGGGTTTCCGGGTGTTCTACATTCTCGGCTGAAAATCGCGATTATCGGCCCTCAAGTATCTGCATAGAATGGCCTACCGCCGAATTCCGCGATATCGCCCGGCCGTCATCTCCGCCAATTCACGGAACCCGAGGTTGTAGGTAGCTAAGTTCGAAGTGGCACTGCGAATGGCATTCCGCTTGTGCGGGACCAGGATCCGGATTGTTGCTCCCGCGAGGACAGGCACAGGACGGCTTGCCGTTGTTGAATTGTCTCGCTGCTCGACACATAACCCGGGCTGAGGAGTCGCCGACTTCCGCGCCCGGGGTGGTCGGCCCACTTCTGTGAGCGCACTTTCCTACTTCACTTTTCACGTTTCGACTCGAGATCGGGCCGGAGACCTATATCAACCCTAATTCCACACTTACGTGCATCGACCACATAAGCATCGGGTCGAACTGCGCCATCGCCTGGAATGTCAACATTCTCGATTTCAACGGCCACGACCTGACCATTGACGGGATTCCCCGGTCGAAGTCAAAACCGGTGCACATCGGCGATAATGTCTGGATCGGGACCGGTGTCACGGTCTTGCCGGGCGTCACGATCAGCAGTGGCGCCGTGGTGGACGTGACCTGGTCCTTATAACCGCGGGACGCTGACAAGCCGCCAAAACGGGGCCTTGTTGACAACAGGTGGTGGGACTATCTCGTTGTACGATACCGGGCCGAAGTTGCTCTTCATTACATGCACGTCCGACAGGACAGCCCGAGAGCGGGAGCGGCTCGTGCTGGACATTGACGCGGCCGTCGGTGCGCTCGCCACCAGCCACCCTGACCGAGTGCCAGTGCTCCGGGCCATGTGCCGGGTGGCAAAGCAAGCCGAGCGCTGGCGTCTCAACATAGGAGAGTTTGATGTCGAGATGGTCAAATCAGAGCTAGGGGGGCGAGTACCGGGGAACCTCAGCTTCTTCACAGGACGAGGCTTGATCGTCCGAAATGACGAAGGCCGGAGGCGCTACTACCAGATGCCTCAACGGTTGGCGATTGAGCGGGCGCTCACCCGGTTACACGAGTGCGGGCTGGTAGACCCACTGACCCCCTGATGCGGGAGGCTGGCAGCGCCGGACGGAGCCAGGCGCAGCCGGTGGGGTTCAACGGCTGCCACAGCGCTTTCAACTAGGCGCCGGATTGTTCCAGGGCGCTCGTAAGGTCGTCCCACAGGTCCTCGACGTGCTCGCACCCGACGCTAAGACGCATGAAGCCCGGCGGCAGGTGCTCTTGGCCCGGCAATTTGCCCCGACGCTCTATGGTGCTTTCGACGCCGCCAAGGCTGGTTGCGGATCGTATTACACGGACCGAGCCGCACACCGTGTTGGCTGCGGCCGCGGTTTCGACCTCAAAGCCGATCATGGCGCCGAACCCCGTCATCTGGGCCGCTGCTTGTGCGTGGCCGGGATGGGCGGCCAAGCCCGGGTACCGCACCTGGGTGACAGTGGGGTGGTCGGCGAGGCGGTGAGCCAGGGTGGAGGCGCTGCTCTGTCCTTGCTCCAGGCGGAGGCCGAGCGTGCGCAGGCCGCGTAATACCAGGAATGTTTCCAGCGCTCCCGGGACGGCACCGGCCACCTCGCGGCGCCGGCGCAGCCGCTCGGCTAACTGAGGGCTGTCGGCAATGGCAATGCCGAGGAGCAGGTCAGAGTGGCCGCCGAGGAACTTGGTGGCGCTGTGCACGGCGAAGTGGGCGCCGAGGGCGAGCGGCTGTTGCAATAGAGGGGTAGCGAATGTGTTGTCGACCGCCACGAGCGCGCCGGCGTCGCGTGCCGCCGCGCACAAAGCGGGCAGGTCGGCGATGTCGAGCAACGGGTTGGTGGGCGATTCCAGCCACACCAGGTCCGCACGCCGGGCCGCAACCAGGGCGCCGGCAGTGTCGGTGATATCGACCAGGTCCACTTCCCAGCGTCGTTGGTGCCGGCCGTCTGCCAACAGGGCGTGAACTCCCGAGTAGCAATCCGTAGGCGCCATCACCCGGGCGCCCACCGGCAGCAGGTCCGATACCGCGGCCACAGCGCCCATTCCCGACCCAAACGCAACTGCGTCGCCGCCCTCCAGCTGGCCGACAACGTCTTCAAGGGCCTCCCAACCGGGCGTGGCATCGTTACGGGAGTACTCCCGGCCTCCGGTCCGGCCAAGATGGCCAGCCCGAAAGTTGGACGCCATGACAATGGGAACGTTTAGCGGCTGGCCAGGCTCATCGGCCGGCCGCCCGGCGGTGATCAGCACAGTCTGTGGGCGGCGGCCAGGACGCCGGCCCGGGGATCCTGAGAATTGGCTGGACATTGAGCTCATCCTGCGTCCCGGGACAGGGCGGCGCCAACCCTGGATTTTTACGAACGACGCCTGCTTCAGGGTCGTGCCGCACGCCAGCCGATGTCGCGGCGGTAGCTCCGCCCATGACCATTCAGCCGTCCGGGTCAGGGGCGGGCTTCGAGGATGAGGTTGAGCCGGGTCTCGGCCGCGCGACGGAAGTGGGTGTAGCCGGCTTCGTCGAACACTCGTCTCAACCTGGCCTCCCCGGCCTGCGCGCCCAGTCCCAATGCCACCTCTTGAGAGAGGGAGTTGGGAGTGCAGATGGCCGAGGACGCGGTGTACATCAGGGCGGCCATCGGGTTCTCTGTGAGGTTGTCTGCCTTGGCGTCGAGGGCGAAAGGCTCCACGAGGAGGACCGTCCCACCAGGTTCGAGGTGGTCGCGGGCGTAGCGGGCCGCCCCCACCGGGTCACCCATGTCATGTAGGCAGTCAAAAAAGCAGACCAGGTCGAAGCGACCCTCGTAACCTTGGGAGCTAGCCGTTTCGAACGTGACCCGCTCCGCCACGCCGGCATTGACGGCCCGAGCTCTGGCAGTGGCGATCGATGGAGCGTGGAAGTCGAAGCCCCAGATGCGGCTGTTTGGGTAAGCCTGGGCCATGACCACCACCGACGCGCCGTGCCCGCAACCGACATCGGCCACCTTCGCCCCAGCCCGGAGCTTGGCGTCGACGCCGTCGAGCGCGGGCAGCCATTCGGTGGGCAGGTGGGCGCGATAGCCGGTCCGGAAGAACCACTCGGTCCCTTCGAACAGGCACGGGTGGTGCTCCGCCCACGCCAACCCTCCGTCGCCTCGAAAAGCGGCGGCGATCTTATCCTTGTCGAGGTACATCGACGCGAACGAGTTCATGCCCCGGGCCACGAAGACTGGCGAACCATCGTCCGCCAGGGCCATGGCTGCCTCGGCACTGAGCTCATATGTTCCCGCCTGAGCGTCGTACCTGACCAGGTCGCCCGCGGCTTGACCATCCAGCCATTCACGTACCAGCCGGGGGTGGCAGCCAGTGGTCTCGGCCACCCCCTCGGGGGTAAGCGGCCCTGCGCCGTCCATCGCCCGGTAGAGCCCGAGCTCGTCACCCAACCAGACGGAAAAACACAATGCACCGCCCGTCATGTAGCGGACCATCTGGCCCATGAACTCACCCAACTTGGCTTCATCGACGGACGCGCTCACTTCGGTCCCCCTCCTCTGCAACGGAAACCTTGGTTCCTTTTGGCCCAATTCAGCAGCCAACCACTGTCCGGGACAATACTGCGCAAGACCCTCCCAGAGGGCCACGGCCTAATGCTGTACCGCCACAAAAGAGCCACCTTCTCCGTCCTGGCAGGCGGACCGCCCATGGGGGCAATGCGCGATGTGGTGCCGCCGGCGGCTAGATTCCGGCCGTGGCCAACTTCGCCCTGCCTCTGCGTGAAGAAGACGTCGATCCTGATCCGCTGCGGCAGTTCGCCACCTGGTACCGAGACGCGGCCCAAGCCGGTTTGCGGGAGCCTGGCGCCGTGGCCGTGGCCACGAGCACTGCTGAGGGGATACCGTCCGTGCGCATGGTGCTGCTCAAGGGGTACGGCGAGCGCGGCTTTGTTTTCTACACCAACTACAACAGCCGCAAAGGTCGCGAGCTCGAGGAAAACCGGCGGGCGGCGTTGTTGTTTTATTGGGACCCACTGGGACGCCAAGTGAGGGTGGAAGGGCACGCCGAACGCACGTCGGCACAGGAGTCTGCGTCCTACGCTCGCAGTCGGCCCCGCGGGAGCCAGCTGAGCGCCCTGGCATCGCCACAAAGCCAAGTCGTTGGGAGCCGCAGCGAGCTCGAGCAGCGCGTCACCGACCTCGCCGAGTTGTACGCCGATACCGAGGTGCCCGTCCCGGATGCTTGGGGAGGGTTCCGACTGTTGCCCAGCCGCTTCGAGTTTTGGCAACACCGGGAGGACAGGCTTCACGATCGCCTGCTGTATACCGTCGGAGCCGACCTTGGCTGGCGGCTGCAACGGTTAGGCCCGTAGCGTCAGCGAAAGGCGCCCTGTCTCCCCTCGCGGCGTGACTCGTCTGGCTCTGGAAGTTGAAAACGACCGGCCACGGCTCCGGCGGGGGTCAGTAGACCCAGACGGCGGTCCCGACGGGCGCGAGGTTATTTGACCAGATCCAGTCGATGGCCTCGTTGCTCACGCGCACGCAACCATGTGAGACGGGGAAAGGTGGGACGTAAGAATCCCCGTGCAGAGCGAAGCCGCTATCGAAGTACTTTGGTCGCCAAAGTTCTCCCAGCGAGTCGACCACTGTCCCGTCGACTTCTGAATAGATATCGAACCGCCCGACAGGAGTGACGGCGACCGCGCAGGAGCCCCCTGAGCAGTAGCTATAACCACCGCCGGTCGACGTATTGAGCGCCCACTGAAGTTTAGAGTCCTTGACGAACATCACCAGGTCGTGCTCGAGGTCGACCTCGATCAGGTACCCCGGCGCCGACCGCGGGCGGAGCACCACACCCCTACTGAGCGCCGCTTCGGTCTTGGGACCGACAACCCCATCGCTCTGTATTCCGGCCGCCTTCTGGAGCGCGAAGACAGCCTGCTCGGTACTATCGTCGAACACCCCGTTCGGAGCGACCAGCCAAAACCCGAGCGAGAGCAGCCGCTTTTGAAGCTCGACAACGGCCGCACCTGTCGAACCAAGCCGAAGCTCAGGTGCAACGGGCTTTAGCGGTCCGGTCGCCGTCGGCCGGAAAGGAAGCGAAACCGGCCTGGCCGGAGCTCGCATAGTCCTGATGCCTGCCGGTATGACGACTGACGGCCGTACGGCTACGGGCCCCTGGACGTCCGGAACGGATTTACGATCGGGAGACGTCGTTGTGACGACCGCTGGTCTGACGGTCCTGACCACCGGCGGCGGTGAGCTTGGCGGTGGGCTCGTGTTGCCGCCGTGCGGGAGTAAGGACGCCCCGAGGACGGCCGCGACGGCCATGCTCCTCAACACGTCAACGCCGCCGGACCGTCCTGTGGCACCTTCCCCATAAACCCATAATGCCGCACCTGGGTCACGAGGGTCACATTTATGGCCCGCGGGACGGACGCCGGAGTGGTTCCGACACTACTTGGCGCAGATGCGCGCCCGGCGAGATCGGCGGGTGCTAGGCCCGTTTGGTGAGCTAGCCTTCCCACGCGCAAGGCACATGTTCGGTTCCCCGTCTAGATGGCGGCCTCAGTGGTGACTCGAGCGGCACGAGTCAGGCCGCTATTCTGTCTCTTGAGGAAGGACATAAAACACATCCCGTTCTTCTTTGATTTTGGCGTTATCGTCCATCCAGTAGAGGCAGGATCGCGCCATAGTCACCATCGCCCCACCTGGCCCTAGCCGTATTCTGAATGTCACCAGTATCAGTGCGTTATGTTCATCGCCGATGGCAGAGAGCTCATGGACGCTTCCGGGCTCGACGAGCTGCGCGGCCCGTACCTTGGGCTCCATATAGGCGTCGACACCTGTAAATTCTCCAGTGCCGAATTCGCGCTGCGTACTTGTCACCAGGACGTGTACGTCCGGCGCAAGTAGTTGTCTTGTCTTATCCCAATCGTGATGGCTCCAAGCGGCTATGTGGGCGCGCGCCTGGGCAACGGCAGTCGAGCTCTGCCTGTTCATAATTTCCTCCTTTGAAGGTCGCGTTACAACACTCTGGGTCAAGCCGACGAGCACGGCCGCGTTGCGGGCGACGACTAGTTGGCGAAGAACTTCGCAATTGGTTCCTGGTAAAAGTCCGGGTAGCCAGCCGAGATGTGCTCGACCCATTCCGCCGGGATGCCTGCGTGGTCGATCACGAGTCGCGTCCCATCGCCGGCCGGCTCAAGGGTAAACCGGACCATGGAGTAGACGCCTGGCTCCCAGGGCGAGGGGTGAGCAGCGCCAAAACGCCACGCCTGCACGACCCGCCGGCCCGGCACCAGCTCGACCTGCCGGCCCTCCACCCGGCCACCGAAGACCAAGAAAGGATCGCCTTCGCGATCTGTGATCTCGGCCGGCAGCCCAGTGGCGGAACTGAACAGGTTGCCGGTGGTGAGCAGCTCGAAGACCTGCTCCGGTGGCGCGGCAATGACCGACTCCTGATGGATGGACATCGCCGTTGCTTGCCTTTGCGCATCGCGGCGAGCTCTGTCCGCGGGGCTCCCGAACGGGCTTCCGCGGCCAACCTCGAGGTAATCGCGCAGGCTCGTCATGTAGTGGTCCCAACTG
Organism: uncultured Acidimicrobiaceae bacterium; assembly: GCA_963845605.1. Lineage (GTDB taxonomy): Bacteria > Actinomycetota > Acidimicrobiia > Acidimicrobiales > Palsa-688 > Fen-671. The sequence continues at coordinate 11,537 of CAWJSS010000007.1, read as the reverse complement.
CGAGTGCACATGTCGATGCACTCCAGTTCCTCGCTCAGTCCTTGGTGAAGGAAGTCGAGCTCGGACGTGTCGTCGTCGACCGGGATAATCGTGAACGTCGGCCTGGTCCCGACCCAATCAGGGAGGAAGGGGCAGTCGGCGACGGTCCATCGCACCGACGACGCCCGGGTCGCCTCGTCGACGTGGATTACGAGCGGTTCGGGCACGTTCATGATGAACCTGAGCTCGCCTCCGCTCTCGCCGGATCCTGTGGCAGGGTTCCACCATGCGGCAAGCCCGGTAACGGTGGTGAGGGCGTCGAAGAGGGCGTCCGGCGACGCTTTAACCCGGATGGTCGTCTGGTAATCGGCAGGGGTGGTAGAGCTTTGCTCAATACGTGTCATTACTGGGGTTCCTTTTCTTCCGATTTGGTGGGTTTGTCGTAGTGAAAACAGGAACAGATTTGTCGAGGTGGTCCCTCAGCGCCTCGAGACGGCCGTCCCACTCGTGGGCCAACGCGGCCAGGAACTGCTGGGCCACCTGAACGGGGGCGGAGTGGAGCCGGTAGCGGACCCGCCGCCGCTCGCCGGGTTCGGGGCTCACGAGACCCGCGTCGGCCAGCAGGACGAGGTGCTTCGCGATCGCCTGGCGGGTGATCGGTAGGCGGTCGGCCAGATCCGTGGCGGTGGCCGGCCCCTGAGCCGCCAGCGTGGCCAGGATCGCTCGCCGGGTGGGGTCGGCCAAGGCCGAGAAGACGTGCTCCGCGATCTCCTCGACGTCAGGCGCCATCGAGGTAGGCCGCCAGCTCGCCGATCTCGCTCGTCCATCCCTCGGCGTGGCTGTCGTAAGTCTCTCGGCGAGTGTCGTCGGGAAGCTGTGCGAAACCGGTCTCGACTACTCGCAGCCGCGTGCCGGCCCCCACCGCTTCCAGGGTGAACTCGACATAGGTCCGGCGGGGATCGTCCTCGGGCAGGTCCGGGAGCCTCCAGGTGAACCCGAACACCACCGGCTGCTCGACCCGTTCCACCCGCATGTCGACCGTGAGCCCGCTCTTGAAGCGCATCTGAGCAGCCCCTCCAGGGCGCAAGTCGATCGTTGCTTTGTCGCCGAACCACGCCGACAGACCTTCGGACGTCGTCAGCGCGTCCCACACTTTCGCCGGGGGGTGAGCGAGGTCGACGCTCCGCTCGATCCGGTCAGGAAACCCCATCGCAGCCCCTCCTGTCCTGTAGCAACTTATTGGTTGCGATAATAGTATGGCAACCAATTGGTTGCGTCAAGCCTCAACCGGTCCTCTGCTCATAGGCATGCGATCCGTCGAGGGATCCGCGAGCGGTTCACAGTCGGCGTGGCGTCCGGAGTGGGAGCGATAGGTCATCGCCGACACGGTCATCTCACCTAGAACAACGGGTCCCCCACGCTTCGGCCGGGCCGGCGCGTTTCAGCCCGCCGTGGCTACGAAGAACCGATGAGCGGCTTCGAGATCGAGGCTCAGCACGACCTCTGCCAGACGAGCGCCTTAGCCAAAGCACCCCACTCATAGATGACCCCATAGGCCCAACTGGCGAGCGAGGGTCGCGCAGCCACCACTTTGACGGACCCCTGGAAGCAACGCCGGACCCTCAAACGGGCACGCGTCGACTGAGGGACCGAGCTGACCACGATAAGGCTGCGCCAGCCGTGTAGGCGGGCTTGGTCGGCGGCGTAACGCGCTTCTCCCTGCGTACTGAAAGGGTCCGGCCTGAAGCACTGGACCCGGACGCCTGGTACGCCTAGATCAGGGCAGTTCCAGCGCTCGGAGGCCACCGATACCAGCATCACCGGGGCGGCGTGTTCCTTGGCCAGCTTGAGCGCAACATGTAGGCGAGGGCCCGGGCCGCCCATTACCAGGATGGCGTCAGCACGAAGGCCCTTGATCGGGTCGAGCGACGGCCACACGAACAGCACTCCGCTGAGCGAACCCCAGAGGGCCAATGCGAGAACGCCCACAGCGCGCAGCAACCGCCGGTGTCGGAGTCTCACAGACGCAATGATCTGCAGGCGGGCACGTCCTCAGTCAATTCGTCAGTCGCGGCCTGAACTTGACCTGATCATGAACTTCGTGGTGCACTAACGCGTGTCTAGTCGTGCCACCCCACCCTTTCGTGCGGACCACGTAGGCAGCCTCCTCCGTCCACCCGACCTCATCCGGGCACGCGCCGCCTTCGCCGACGGCGCGATCGACGCTGACGGCCTTCGAGACGCCGAAGACACCGCCATCCGCGAAGTCGTTGCCCTACAGGAGGAGATCGGGCTTCGCTCGGCCACGGACGGGGAGTTCCGCCGCACCTCGTGGCACATGGACTTCATTTACCAGCTAGGCGGCATCAGCCGCAGCGACGAGCAACTCCAGGTGGCGTTCAAGAACAGCGAGGGCTCGACCTTCTTCACCTCAGCAGCCCTGAAGATAGTAGAGAAGGTCCGCCTCGACCACACGATCTTCGCAGACGCGTTCGAGTTTTTGAAGTCCGTCACAACCACCGCCGTGCCCAAGCTCACCATCCCGTCTCCGAGCATGGTGCATTACCGGGGAGGAGCGGCGGCCATAGACCCTTCGGTCTACGGGGACATCGAGGACTTCTGGGCCGATCTCAGCGCTGCGTATGCCGAGGAAGTGCGCCGCCTCGGCCAGCTCGGCTGCACCTACCTCCAGCTGGACGATACTTCCCTTGCCTATCTGAACGACCCGGCGCAGCGCCAGATGATCGCTGAGCGCGGCGACGACGCAGAACACCAGCACCTGCGGTACATCAAGCAGCTGAACGCCGCCCTCGAGGCAAGGCCTCCGGGCATGGTCGTGACCACCCACTCGTGCCGAGGCAATTTCCAGTCGTACTGGGCCGCAGAGGGCGGGTACGATTTCGTGGCCGAGGCATTGTTCAACGAGCTGAACGTCGACGGGTTTTTCCTGGAGTACGACGACGCCCGGTCCGGCGACTTCAAACCACTGCGTTTCATGCCTAAGGGCAAGGTCGTGGTGCTTGGGCTCGTCACCACCAAGCGAGGTGTGCTCGAGGACAAGGACGACTTGAAAAGGCGCATCGATGACGCCAGCGCTTACGTACCGCTCGAGCAGAATCTGCCTGTCGCCCCAGTGTGGGTTTTCGTCGACCGTGGAGGGCAACCGCCTCAGCTTCGAGGACGAGGTGGCCAAACTGCGGCTGATCGTGGAGACAGCCTCTGAGGTGTGGGGCTGAGATAGGGTTACTGCGCACATGCTCAGCTCGGGGCCGCCATTAGCGTTTTTCCCAAAGACACGAGGGTGATCGGCGTTTCGTTCCCCGCCTAAATCGCTTCGACGCCTGGCATGGTTTGGGCTCTTTCGGTGCAGAAGTGGGAACTCGGCGACAAAAACGACGAAATAAGGCAAAAAACGCGCCGAAAGGCTGAAGCTGCGCCGAGAGACGCCCTTCGGCCGACGTACATCGCCAGAACACGGAGATTTCTCGACCGCGGGGTCGTAGCGAGAGACCAAACAATCCCGTTCGGCTGCACGTCTCCGCTACTCATCCCTGCGGACGGGTGCAGGGATTGCCTTCGGTGGCTCGCGCCGGCCCACGCTAACATGCAGCGTTGCTAGCTCGAATAAGGAGGACCACAGAGTGGCCAAGGGCGACGAACTCTTCGTGTACATCGGCACGTACCGAGACGAAATGGCGGCGCGCGCAGACTATGAAATCGCCAAAGACCTGCACCACGAGGGGGTCGTGGGCAGCTACGACGCTGCAGTGATCACCAAGGACCAAAACGGCAAGGTCCACGTCAACAAGGACGAAATGGCCACCCGGCACGGCGGCTGGGGTGGGGCGGCGGCGGGCGCCGTGGTCGGCATCCTGTTCCCGCCCTCGATCATCGCCACCACGTTGGTCGGCGCAGCGGTGGGTGGCGTCGGTGGCCACCTTTGGCGCGGCCTGTCCCGCTCCGATGTCAAGGAGTTCGGCGACTTGATCGACGAGGGGCAAGCCGCCCTCCTTATCGTCGGTGCAAGTTCTGTACTCGAGGCGGTGAACAAGGCGGGGTTGAAGGCCGAAAAGCAGATCACCAAAGATGTCCAATCGGTGAGCCAGAAAGACGTTGACCAGGCGATCCAAGAGGCCAGCAAAGAGGTGAACTGACGATAGACGGAAGCGGTCGCCGATCTCATTGGTGGCGGCTTCCTAAAAGCCGTTGACGCCGTGAGGGGACCGCACGACCATTCCACTGATAGGGCTCGTTTGATCAGACTCTGGCTTGAACTTCCTGGTGACCTGCGGACATGAATGTCGAGCGGGCGCTTGGCCTGAAGCCGCGCCTCCTCGGTGTTGGCTTCGATGCGAATTCGGTGATTCCGTTGACGAGCGCATGCGCGATACGCTTCTCGACCGGCCACGCGCGCCATTCGAGGTCCTGCGGCTTCGCCTCCATCCCGCCCTTGCCGCGGAAGCGCTCGGCGAGGCCAAGCAGGCGCTCGGGCGCGTCCGGGCAGCGGTGAGCACGACGTCCTCGCAGGCGTCGCGCAATTGCCGCGGTTCGATCGTCTCGTAGACGAGCGAGCTGGCCCGCGTTGACGATCCCCATGTCCATGCCGGCCTGGATGGTATGGTAGAGGAACGCCGCATAGTCATCGCCTCGCGCACGGGCTCGTTGCCGCGGAACGAGAACGAAAGGTTGGAGACGCCGCCGGAGATGTGCGCGTGGGGCAGGGTCTGGCGGATCTGTCGCGTGGGAGGCCTCGATGAAGGCGACGCCATAGCCGTTGTGCTCCTCGATGCCAGTCGCAACGGCGAAGATGTTCAGGTAGAAGACGATGGGCTCGGGCGGAAACCCAGCCCCTTCGGTGAGGAGCTCGTAGGCGCGCGCGCAGATCGAGACTTTCCGCTCGAGCGTGTCGGCCTGGCCCTGTAGATCGAACGCCATCACCACCACCGCCGCGCCATAGGCGCGCACGAGGCAGGCCTGGCGCAGGAATTCCTCCTCGCCTTCCTTCATCGAGATCGAATTGACGATGGGCTTGCCCTGGACGCACTTGATTTCGGCCTCGATCACCGAGAACTTCGATGAATTGACCATCACCGGCACGCGCGCGATATCGGGCTCGGAGGCGACGAGGTTGAGAAACTCGACCATCACCGCCTTCGAATTGATGAGGCCCTCGTCCATATTGATGTCGATGACCTGCGCCCCGTTGGCGACCTGGTCGCGCGCGACGACGAGCGCGCCGGCATAGTCGCCAGCAGTGATGAGTTTGCGGAACTTGGCCGAACCGGTGACATTGGTGCGCTCGCCGATGTTGACGAACGGAATGTCGGAGGTGAGGGTGAACGGCTCGAGGCCCGAAAGGCGCATCAGCGGCGCGACTTCAGCGCCGTTCGCGGCTTGTGACTTCCGACGGCTTCGGCGATGGCGCGGATGTGGTCCGGCGTCGAGCCGCAGCATCCGCCGACGATGTTGACGATGCCATCGGCCGCAAACGCGCCGATCTGCTCCGCCATCGCGTCGGGGCTTTCGTCATATTGGCCGAAGGCGTTGGGCAGGCCGGCGTTGGGATAGGCGCACACCAGCGTGTCGGCCGCGGCGGAGATCTCCGCCAGATGCTCGCGCATCGCGCTCGCGCCAAGCGCGCAATTGAGGCCGACGGAGAAGGGGCGCGCATGGCGCACCGAATGCCAGAACGCCGTCGGCGTCTGGCCGGAAAGGGTGCGCCCCGATCGGTCGGTGATTGTGCCCGAGATCATGAGCGGCATCTGAAGCCGCGCTCGGCGAATGCCTCAAAGCAGGCGAAGATCGCCGCCTTGGCGTTCAGCGTGTCGAAATGGTTTCGATGAGGAGGATGTCCGCTCCGCCGTCGATGAGGCCTCGGATCTGCTCGCCATAGGCGATCCGAAGCTCGTCGAAGCTGACCGCGCGGAACCCCGGATTGTTGACGTCCGGCGATAGGGAGGCGGTGCGGTTGGTCGGCCCCAAGGCGCCGGCGACGAAACGGCGCCGTCCTCCGCCTTCTCCGCCTTGATCGCCGCCCGCCGCGCCAATCGCGCCCCATCGCGATTGAGTTCGTAGACCTCATCCTCCATCCCATAGTCGGCCTGCGCGATCGAGGTCGAAGAGAAGGTGTTGGTCTCGAGAATGTCCGCGCCCGCCAGCGCGTAAGCCAGATGGATGTCTTCGATCGCCTGGGGCTGGGTTAGCGTCAGAAGATCATTGTTGCCCTGCAAGAGGCGGTCGCAGGAATGAAAGCGATCGCCGCGGAACTGCTTCTCATCGAGATTCAGGCACTGGATCTGGGTGCCCATCGCGCCGTCAATGAGCAGGATGCGCTGGCTCGCGGCGCTTCTCAGCGCCGTCAGCGCGTCCTCGCGGCGCGCGAAGTCCGTGTCGGGGGCTGGATTGGAGGACCAATTCATTTGCATAAAGCTCAAGCCGTTGCGCACTGACATAATCATATAAACATGTCTTTATATGAAAGCAAGCGGCTTTGCTGCGATGCGGCCGACCAAAAGCCTTTGCTGCCGCACGGCGATCTGCCAAAAGCATGGCGCCCTCTCGGTATGCGGCCAGTTAAAACGGCCAACTGATCCTGTGCGAATGAGAGGGTCATCGGAGGAAAGCTGTTCGAAACGGCGGACATTGCTTCCCGCAAGCGATCATCGACCGAGTCGCGCTCCGACCGGCAACGCGGCCTCCCGTTCAAGATCCAGGCAGGGTTTCAGTTATGAATGACAGGGTCGAGGGACCAAACACGCGCTTTTCGATCACCGATCAGGAAGCGCTGCAATTTCACTCCCGCGGGCGCCCCGGCAAGCTCGAGATCATGCCGACGAAGCCTATGGCGACCCAGCGCGACCTGTCGCTCGCCTATTCGCCGGGCGTCGCGGTCCCGGTCAAGGCGATCGCCGCCGATCCCTCAACCGCCTACGACTACACGACGCGCGGCAACATGGTCGCGGTGATTTCCAACGGCACGGCGATCCTCGGCCTCGGCAACCTCGGCGCGCTCGCCTCGAAGCCGGTGATGGAAGGCAAGGCGGTTCTGTTCAAGCGTTTTGCCGACGTCGATTCGATCGATCTCGAGGTCGGGACCGAGGATCCGGACGAATTCGTCAACGCGGTTAGATACCTCGGACCGTCGTTCGGCGGGATCAATCTCGAGGACATCAAGGCGCCGGAGTGCTTCTACATCGAGGAGCGCTTGCGCGAGATGATGGACATTCCTGTCTTTCATGACGATCAGCACGGCACCGCGATCATCGCGGCCGCGGGCATGATCAACGCAATGCACCTGACCGGGCGTGACATCAGAACGACGCGGCTCGTCTGCAACGGCGCGGGCGCCGCCGGCATCGCCTGTCTCGACCTGATCAAGGCGATGGGATTCGAGCCCGCCAACGTCATTCTGTGCGACACGAAAGGCGTCGTCTATCGCGGTCGTCACGAAGGCATGAATCAGTGGAAGTCGGCGCATGCGATCGAAACGCCGCTGCGAACGCTCGAAGACGCGCTGAAAGACGCGGATATTTTCTTCGGCCTTTCGGCCAAGGGCGCGCTGACGCCGGAAATGGTCAATAGCATGGCGCCCAATCCGATCATCTTCGCCATGGCGAATCCGGATCCGGAGATCACGCCGGAAGAGGCGAAGAAGGCGCGCGACGACGTGATCATCGCCACCGGCCGTTCCGACTATCCCAACCAGGTCAATAACGTCCTCGGGTTTCCCTATATTTTCCGCGGCGCGCTCGACGTGCGCGCCAAGACGATCAACATGGAAATGAAGATCGCCGCGGCGCAGGCGCTCGCCGATCTCGCGCGCGAGGACGTTCCCGACGAAGTGGCCGCGGCCTATCGCGGCGCAAGGCCTCGCTTCGGCCGCGACTACATCATTCCGGTTCCGTTCGATCCGCGCCTCATTCATGTCGTGCCGATCGCGGTGGCCAAGGCCGCAATGGCCTCTGCCGTCGCGCGGCGGCCGATCGTCGATCTCGAGGCCTACAAGGCGCAATTGTCTGCGCGCCGCGACCCGATCGCGGGCGCCATGCAACTCATCATCGAGCGCGTCCGCCGCACGCCGAAACGCGTCGTCTTCGCCGAAGGCGAAGAAGAGCAGGTGATCCGCGCCGCTTATTCATTCGTCAATCAGGGGCTCGGCGAGGCGATTCTGGTCGGCCGGGAAGAGCGCGTGCGGAGCGTCGCCAAGGCGACGGGCCTCGATCTCTCCGACAAGGGCATCGAGATCCACAACGCGCGGCTATCGCAGCGCAATTCGATTTACGCCCAATTCCTTTATGAGCGGCTGCAGCGGAAGGGCTACCTGTTCCGCGACTGCCAGCGCATGATCAACCAGGATCGCAATTATTTCGCCGCCGCGATGGTCGCGCGCGGAGACGCCGATGCGATCGTGACCGGCGTCACCCGCAACTTCTCGATCGCGTTGGAGGAAGTCCGGCGCGTGATCGACGACAAGCCGGGCCACCGGGTTGTCGGCGTTTCGATCGTTCTGTCGCGAGGGCGCCCGATTTTGGTCGCCGACACGGCGATCTCCGAGACGCCGACCGCCCAGGATCTCGCCGAGATCGCGATCGAAGCGGCGGGGGTGGCGCGCCGGCTCGGTTACGAACCGCGCGTGGCGATGCTTGCTTTCTCCAATTTCGGCCATCCGCCCGGCGAACGCGCGCTGCGGGTGCAGGAAGCGGTGCGGATTCTCGACGCCAAGCGGGTCGATTTCGAATACGACGGCGAGATGGGCGCCGACGTCGCGCTCAACAAGGAGCTGATGGCCGCCTATCCGTTCTGCCGGCTCAAGGACACCGCGAACGTGCTCATCATGCCGGCCTTCCATTCCGCCGCCATCTCAACCCGGATGCTGCAGGAACTCGGCGGCGCGACCGTCATTGGACCGTTGATCGTGGGGCTCGAGAAGCCGGTGCAGTTCGTCTCGCTTGGCGCGAAGGATTCCGACATCGTGAACATGGCCGCCATGGCCAGCTTCAATATCGGCGGGTGACGGGCGTCCCCTGCTCAATGCTCGAAGCTTCATTCAAGCCTCCCGACTGTCGTCGTCTCGACCCGCAAAAACGCCTTCTGATAGGCCCATTCCGTCAAGGCTCGAGACCTGGCCGGCGAGTTGCGCGCTCTCGCGTCCCAGTTTCCCAACGAGCGATGAAGGGCGCGCCGCGGCTCTGCCGTCAGTTTCGGTCATTGCGGTCGCGAAGCTTTGCCGCCCTCTTGAGAAGGTGATCCTGAATCGCGATCGCCGGAACGAGCTGATAGATGCTGAGACCCAAGCGCCGCGGAGCGTTCGGGAACACCGCGTAATCGGCGGGCTGCCGCGCGCTCTCCGTCAGCTCCAGGTAACGCGTGGCGCCGTCGCGGCTCAGGATGTAAGCCGCTGCGCTTTCGTGACGCGAATAGAGCCGGGCGATCTCGCGGTCCGCCGCTCGCGCTCCGCCTCTCGCCGAGCCCGACCTTCTGCAAATAGGTGTCCAGCTTCACCGCATGGGCGTCCTTCGGGGATCCATTTCGCTCCGCTGAGCAGCGCGGCAAAGCCCGGCCGGACATGCAGGTCGTCCTCGAGGAAGCAGGCGCGGCTTTCGGCGCTTTCAAGGAATCTGACGCCAGGCGGTCCTATGACTTTCCAGGCAGGCCAGTTCGAAGCGGGTAAGCCCTTTCGTCGTCGGCGGGCGCTTCGACCCGTCGACAGCGGAAATGCGCTCGAAGGCGACGCCATCCAACTGCTTGCGCATATGCGCAAGGCGTTCGGGGTGGCGATCGAGGTTGATCAGGTAGATCTTCATTGCGCTTCCGCTCAGCGCCTTCACTCCGGCTCGCTCAGCGTCGGGCGCGCGCTTTGGTAATTCGCCGGGAGCGCATCGCTCAGACCTTCATCTGCGCGCCAAGCTCAACGACGCGATCGGAGGGCAAGTTGAAGAAGTCCGGCGCGCTCGCCGCCTGTTTCGTCATCGCGATGAACAGTTTGTCCTGCCAGAGCGGCATGCCTGAGTTGGGCGCTGTTTTCAGCGTGCGCCGCCCCAGGAAGAACGACGTCGTCATGATGTCGAACTTGAGTCCGGCCTTCCGCATCGCCGCCAACGCTCGTGGGATGTGCGGTTGCTCCATATAGCCGAAATGAAGCGTGACCAGCATGAAATCCGACGACAAGCTCTTCATTTCGTATCGATTGGCGGCAGGCACCCGCGGGGTCGTCTCGTTGCGCACGTTCAAAAGCACGACGCGCTCGTGCAGCACTTTGTTGTGCTTGAGATTGTGCATCAGCGACGACGGGGCCGATGTCGGATCGTTGGTGAGGAAAACCGCCGTTCCCTGGACCCGCACCGGCTTCGACTTCTCGAGCATCTTGATCAGGTCCAGCATCGGGATCGAGTTCCGATGCGTTCGAGCGAGCAAGATGGCGCTGCCGCGCGACCAGGTCCACATCAGCATGAACATTGCCGTGCCGAGGGTAGAGGCACCCAGCCGCCGTCCACGACCTTGTAGAGGTTGGCGATAAAGAAACCGACGTCGATGGACGAGAAATCCGCCAGCGAGCGCCAGCGCCGCCCAGAGCGACCATCGCCACAGCTTCCAGACGACGAAGAAGGCAAGCGAGGTGTCGACACCATCGTGCCAGAGACGCGATGCCATAAGCGTTGCCGAGCGCTTCGGAGGTGCGGAACAACAGCACCAGCGCGAGGACTCCGAGCAGGATCATGCGATTGACGCGGGGAATGAAAATCTGCCCTTCCTGGGTGGAGGAGGTGTGGACGATTTCAAGCCGCGGCAGCAATCCGAGCTGGATCGCCTGGCTGGCTAACGAAAAAGCGCCGGTGATGACGGCCTGGCTGGCGATGACCGTCGCCGCGGTCGACAGAAGGATGAGCGGCACGAGCGCCCAGGCCGGCGCCATCAGATAGAAGGGGTTCTCGACCGCCTTCGGATTGGTGAGGATCAACGCGCCCTGGCCGAGATAATTGCAGACCAGCGCCGGCAGAACGATGAACAGCCAGGCGGCCTGGATCGGTCGCCGTCCGAAATGGCCCATGTCGGCGTAGAGCGCTTCCGCGCCGGTCACCGCCAGAAAGACGCTGCCCAGGACGATGAATCCGATCAGCCCGTGGGCATGGATAAACGCAGGCCCGGGATTGGGCTCAAGGCCTGCAAAATGATCCAGGCGGAGGCGATATGCGTCAGCCGAGTACGGCGTTGACGACGAAAAACACCACCATGATTGGGCTGAAGAACGCCGCAACCCTGGCTGTGCCTCGGCTCTGGGCCGCGAATAGCACCACGAGGATGACGATGGTCGCGGGCAGATATAGCGCGTGAGGTCGGCGTCGACCTGCTTCAATCCTTCGAGCGCGGAGAGCACGGAAATCGCTGGAGTGATCATGGCGTCGCCCGAGAAGAGGGCGGACCCGGCGACGCCGAGCAGAAATCGACGTGTCCGTCGCCCAAGGGCGCGCTGCGCGAGCGCCATCAGCGACAGGTGCCGCCTTCGCCCTTGTTGTCGGCCTGCATCAGGAACAGCACGTATTTCGCGGTGACGACAATCA
>CAWJSS010000006.1:0-142893 GCA_963845605.1 uncultured Acidimicrobiaceae bacterium | reverse complement strand
CTCGCGATCCCCAGTACTAGCGTTTCTCAGCGGTGACAGATCAGCCGGTTGGCGTCCCCGAGGGGATGGACCGCGAATGAATTTGCAGCACTCGGAAGAATCGTCTTCAACTTCACGGGATTGAACTGGTGTGCCGAGCGGCTATTGGCGGGATTTATGCCCGGTGGGGAAACGGCTTTCGTGGCTGTCGTCCCGATGACTATGGCAGGCAAATTCAAGAAGCTGCGGGCAAGGGCTATGACGGAGCTCGCCGACGGGTCGCCCGAGCAGCAGGCTCTATTGGGATGGATCGAGGGAGTGGGACACGTGACGGAGGAGCGGAACGGCATGATCCACTCAGTGTGGGCCCCAGGAACAAGGGATGGGCGAGATGCGCATCTGGCCTCGGCGCAGTAAGAATGAGTGGGCGGCTGAGCGTACGGAGGTGGACCTTCGGCGGCTGGATGAGTTGGCCGACCACATTCGGAAGGGCACCGAAGTCGCGGTGCAGATCAGCGTCGCCCTTGCCGCGTGCCCTGCATGGCAGGGCGAACCGCTGACCTAACTGGAGATCGTGGCCTCTGCGACGTGAAAGCATGAGCGTTTGATGGCCGCCGAAGACCCGGGGACCGTCAAAGCGCTGACAAAGCGCCAGATGCCGTCCGACGGGGCCCGGCCCACCCCTGAGCATGCCCTGTGGTTCAACGGCAAGGGCCGCGCTTGAGCCGGGTGAAAAGTGCCTGGCTGTGACCGTTCCCGTGCAGAGCCTCTGCACCGTGACGATGGCAAGCGTCCGGGCCGTGCGCGCCACGGCCCCGACCGAGACGCGCACGCCAACGGCGACGGCCAAGAGGTAAGGCAGCGTCCTCCAGGTTGCGGGGCGCGGAGATGCTCTACCGAGCCTGAAAAGACATCGTGGCCACCCTGTTCAGAATAGGTTGAGTGATGTGAGTGATCGACCTCTGGTGGTGCTGGTAGGCGGTGCTCCGGGTTCCGGGAAGACCACCCTGGCCTCGGCGTTGAGCAAGGAGCTCCTTTTACCCCACCTGAACAAAGACGACCTGGTCCATGGTGTTTGGCGAACGAAGCTACGGGCGTTCGAACTGGGATTGGCCGGCGTCGAACTTTTTTACCTCACCATGGAGTTGTGGCTCTCGCGCGGTATTAGCTTCGTCGCCGATCAAACGTTCGTAAGGGGGGTCAGCGAACCCGACATCGCTGCCCGCCTAGCGCCTCGTAGTGCCTTGGTCAACGTCCATTGCTTTAGCCCTGACGCGCCGGAGCGGTGGGAGCGCCGAATGCGGTCTCAAATGCTGTGCGGGGAGGGACGGCTCGCCAAGTTGCGGCCTCAAATTCGGACCCTGCAACAGGAGCTGTCTGAACCACTCAACGTTGGCTGTCCAACCGTAGTGGTTGACACCAGGGCCGGTTATTGCCCCGGCATGGGCGACCTCGTCGAGACAATCAACGGGATTTACGGTCGGCCCACCATTCACGACCTTGACAAGCCAAGTCTCCCGCTCGCTTGACCGTCCAGTGCGTTGCGAGTGCTGAGCCACTCAGAAAAAAACGGACCGCACGACCTGCCCACGGTGGACCAAGAGAGTGAGCCGGTCACGTCGAAGGTCGAAGGTTAGCACCACCTTTCGCTCGGCGTCAAGGTCGGCAACTCGGACCAGCATTATGCCTCTGGCCGTTGCTTGCCGCTCAGCCTCGGTGCGGCTGAGCCCCAAGTAGACAGGAGCACCTTCCCCCACCTCGAAGAGGTGATCCCACTGTGCATATTTGCCAACGAACTCGTACGCTAGACACACAGCCGCCGCTTGCAGTTTTCAACAAGGCGACGATCGCGTGCGTGGCACCGAGCGCCTGGCACGTGACCAACAGCCGCTTCGTATCTGCGGGCTGGTACTGACCCCGTATGACGGCTCGGCTCAGGGCCGTCTCCGTTGCGCAGCTACAAACCCAGCTGCTCCGCTAGTTCGAGTGCTTGCCGCCCAGCCGGCGGTGAAGAGCAGCGCTCGGCTGCGTTCCCGGAACTTGAAATGGCATCGACCTCGCCGTCTCCCCCGTAACGGTACTGCCAGTCCTGGCCTACCTGCGCCAAGGTGAACAGCGCCAACCAGTCGTAGGTCACCGACGACGACCACGCCGCGCCGAACAAGCCGAGGGTCCTCGTCCCAGCCGTCCGCTCGCACCACCGGGCGGCCCGTTGCGGTCTTAGGTCGTTGTCGGCTTGCAGCGGTAGCGGACCGAAATGGGCTCGGGCTGGGGCCTTGAGCGCCGCCACAGCTTGCCGGTGAGCCTGTGCAGCAATGGCACGGGCCCGGGCACGTGGTTGCGGAAGCTGTCGTGGTAGTGGTGGCGGACGTCGGCCACCTGCATCCCACACTGCAGGCACCTCACGACAACTTCACCGGCAGAGTGGCCAGTATCACCTGCGCCTGGCGCATTTGCTGCTCGGCCCACGGTGCCGCGCCGGGGTCGGCCAGTTCGAGCTCGGCCGCGACCCGCAGCCAGGCGGCGCCGGTGCCGAGGTCGCTCATGGCGCGGAGCCACGGGCCATGGTCCGGGCCGGGCGGGGGCTCGGAGTAACCGATGAGGCTGGCGGATATTAGGCCGGTGGTACAGCTCGAGATGTCAGCCTTCTCACAGGGCCCTGTGTTGGCGCGAGCAATGCCGGCCAGCACTGGGCTGCCCCAGTGGCTGTACCACGTCGACAGAGGGCTGGCCGATGCGGGCCCGGCCACGATGGCCAGGGCCGCGGCCCCGAGGGCCAACACTGTCAGGGCCTGGGCGCCCCGGCTCATAGTTCGAGCGCTATCTCGTCGCTTCATACCAACTTTTCGTCCCGCCCCCCAAGCGACAGATGAACGCCACCTGAGAGCACGCCAAAACTGTCGCCGTCGTGAGTTCAAGTCCCTCCTCCGGCACAACGGATCCCAGCACCGGCCTTGGTCTGAGTCAGATGTACGTCGTTTCCGTTCTCGTGTGCCCGAATTGTCGTTGAACCGCAATCAATAAGAAGCCCCGATCTGCTCCAGCGATGGAGCCTCAACCGGGGCAGAGGTGAAGGATATGCTCGGCCCATGGACGTAAGGGTGCCCCGAAAAAGATGGTTGCTAGTGGTTGCGACGCTGTGCTCCCTGCCCTTCACTGTCCTTTTCGCCTTCCTGGGAACCGGTGCCATCGGCGCGCCGGTTGCCACCGCGGTCCATGACGTTGTAGGTCCGGCGGGCACCGCTCACTTCGCATGGGCTAGGGCACTCGGCACGGGTGTCACGGTCCTCCCGCCTGCTCGGGCGACCTCCGACAACGAAAGCCCGGGAGCCGCGTACCAGGGCGACCTTTACGCTCTAGCGGCCGGCAACATCCTTTTGGGGTGCCGCTACATCCAGCCATCGGTCCAGGGTGTATGCCGACAAGCCAATTCGGGGCCCACGACGTCGGTGCCCTACAGCGAGACAATCAAGAACTTCGCCATCGGGTACGTGGCCATCGACGGCAAGCATGCCTTGGTCGGTTACACGGGGACGTTTTGTATTTCTGATGAAAAGCCCAGGTGTATGACGAACACCAACCCGGCTGCCCTCCTCTCGGCGGGCAAGAGCTTCAAAGCATTGTGGGCCCAGTCGGTGGCGGACGAGAGCATCGACGCCAACTTCTATTCCCTTGGCCCGTGCGTCGAAAACGGCGGCAAATGGTACTTCTACCTTCACGTCGTCATGCACAGCAAAAGTCATTAATTATTTGAAGGGACCGCTGGAAAGGGTGAGTGTCCGCAAAGGTGAATGAAGAGAGCCTTCCTGCCTTGGTTGATCAAGCCCGGAAGGCGGTCACTCTTTTACCGGAGGCCCAGCGTCTTTTACTTGGGCGGCTCATATTGCGCCAGCTGGCGCAGTCGCGGATCGTGAAGGAATTTGTGAGGTACGGACTTGAGGGCACGATGAAGTTATGTACCGCCAGAGCCCTGAGCGTCTATGTTGGCGTGTTCGGGATTGTTGGCTTGACTGTCGCAATTGTTGGTTCCACAGTTGCCGCCATTCCGTTCATTGTACTTCTAGTGATAACAGGTTTCCTAGCCGCGAAAGTTGCCATCTCAGCAGAAGCCTCCGGGCGAAGGTGGAGAGCCACCTCCATCACGGGACCGTCGGAACCGTAATCCTGTGCCACTACCTTTCCCGACAAGCATTGTCTTATGCGCAAATAGGCGAAGGCATGAGTTGTCAGAACGCCGGGAGCGTCCGTCCCAGGTCGGCTCGGCTGTGCCCTCGGGTGCAAGGGTTTACGACGCCTCACAAGCAGGCCCGGCTCGACTTCGCCGTGGCTAAACGGCGGACTAGCAGCGACGGCCCAAAACTGTCCTACGAGTGGGCTTCTTCAGCCATCGGCGCTGTACCTGGGGTTGTCGGCTTGTAACCCAGCTCGTGCCGATTTGGGTTGCAGAGCCGCACATATCGTCCCGACGGAGAGGCACGTCATATGCCCTGTTAAGAGCACAGAGCCGATCGCGTTCGACTGCGCCCGCTAGGTATGCATGCCTCGGCGACCGCGTTGAGCCGTCATCCCGTGCACCCGGAAGCGGGCAACAGCGACAGAGATCTTGGGGCCTGGGTGCTTTTGAGAACCCATTCCTCACGTGTGGCCCAAGCCACAGACAGCCCTGCAACCTATGTGCGTGCGCGAAGCTAAGAGTTGGTGTTCGAGCGTTTCACTGACGCTGCCCGGCGCGTCCTGGTCCTCGCCCAGGAGGAGGCGCGCATCCTCAACCACAATTTCATCGGTACCGAGCACATCCTGCTCGGCTTGCTCCACGAAGGCGAGGGCCTGGCCGCCCAGGCGCTGGCAGGGCTCGATGTCAGCCTTGAAGACGCCCGCGCACAAATTGAAGCGACCATCGGGCCAACGGGCATCACAACGGGCTCGCCTCCTTTCACGCCGAGAGCCAAGAAGGTCCTCGAGCTGTCCCTCCGCGAAGCACTCCAGCTCGGACACGACTACATAGGCACCGAGCACCTCTTGCTCGGCCTCGTGCGCGAAGGTGAGGGCGTAGCAGCGCAGGTGCTGGTGAACATGGGGGTGGAGTTTGCTCACGTCCGTCAAGAGGTGATCAAACGGCTGTCGGGGTACCCGCTGACAGGCCCCGGACCGACTGGACAAGGCAAAACGACAGCGGAGGCGAGGGCCGTGCCTCGGCGGCCGGGGCCTCGCTGTAGCCGGTGCCGGTCGGAGCTGTCCGAGTCAGCGCGGTACCGGACGATCGACGTACCGCCCGACGAGGCCGGGACAGGAGAGGGCTCTTTGCGGGCGACCCTGTTCTACTGCTCCCGCTGTGGGGCCCTGCTGGCCCCGCCGGCCCCGGCCGGCACGACCGCCGCGGCCGTAGAGCAGTCCTCCCCCCTGGTCCACGCCTCCCCCGCGGTCCGCGTCCGCGCTTCGACCTCAGCTGAGCCCACGCGCCGTTTTCCGGATGAACTGCTGAGCCCGGTCAAGTTGGACGAGGTGCCCGAAGACGCACGGGTGGAGCTCTCCTATACGGACCACCGGTCGATCGAGGGCACGGTCGGCGCTTCTGAGGTGCGCCTCGTGGGTGACGTGAGCTCACGCCGGGGGCCACTAAAAGGGACCTGGGGCGCAACGACCGTATATGCCAATTGGCGCCTTGCCGACATGGCCAAGGTCTCAGCTGGCGCGTTGCCCGGGCTCCTCTCGGGCCGCTTTGGCGACGACGCCTTCAAGCTGAAGGGTAGTCTCCAGCTGAGCTCCGGATATTTGTTACAACGGGCCGACATTTCGGGCGAACTATGCGGGCAGGACCTCCGGGCGCAGGTGTACCGGGCCGGGGGTGGCCTGGGCTCGACAGACACCGTGGTGGCCGAAGGTTCCCTCGGCCAGGCTGGCTTTCAGCTCTTCGCCACCATCTCAGACGACTTGCGCAAGGCCTTAGTGCGAGGGTCGTTCGACGGCCAGCCAGTACGCCTCGATGCCACCCGGGACGAGCCGTCCCCCTCCGTGCGTGTCATCGGCGCTTTCATGGCCCCGCCCTCGATGGTTGCATTGGTGGCGGGCGCTTTGGCGCACTTCTTGTAGGAGCAGGACACCATCGATTTCGGCTCGGGCCCTCGCGGGGCTCGGCTGAATGGGCCCTTACTATCCGGTAGTGTCCTGTCAAGAGGCACCCTCCATGTCCATCACGAAGTCTCAACAAGCTGCCGCTGCGTGGGTGACGGGACCGCTTACGAGGGCTCATGCACGTGCTCGCGCTCGAGCACGCCAGGCCGGCCTCGGTGCTCCTGACCCTTCTCGCCCTCGGGCAGAGACAGTGCGGGTCCTTAAGAGCCGCTCGTACGTGAGCGGTGAGCTGCACGTAGTGGCCTTCACCACCGTGGCGGGCGAGGAGTGGGCCGTCTTTTTGCGGACCGTACTCGACAAGGACGGGAGCTACCGCGTAGAGAGCAGCGCGCCAAGTTGGTTGACCGCGCCTACCTGGCCGCCACCATGGGCGAACATTGCTACTAGCATCGGCACCTCTTGTTTCCGGGGAGGAGGCAAGGTATTTGGCCCGGGCGCCGAGTCAACCCAACGCGTGCGGCTACATTTCGCCAACGGCGTCACGTTGGAGGACGACGTTGAGAACGGGTCCGTCTTGTTCGAAGCGACGCTCGCCGTCGAGCCCCCGCTCGAAGTGGACCTCGTCGACGGGGCGGGCAACTTACTGTCGTCACACACCGAGCTCGAGTAAGCCTGCACCCAAACCAACTATTAGAGCGACAACCAGGCTTGGGCCGGCGCTCGCGCCATCAGCTGGGCTTTGGCCCGAGGCACATGGGCCTCGTCGCCGCATCACGTGCACCGCCCAGAGAACTATTGTGAAGCAGTAGTTTCTCGGTGTCGAGAGGCATCCAGCGATACAAATCGACGGGACTGGAAGTAGGTCTAAAGGTGCCGGTCCGCGACAGAACACGCGAAGCACAGTCCCAGTTTTCTGTTTGCATAGGACCCTGGGGACCTTCACTGGCTCGGAAACCTGTCTTGCCGGCGAGGCTTTTTCTTGCTTCAGTTCTCCAAGAAGTCGAGGAAACGCGGCCACTGGGCCGCCCACGCCAAGTCGTTGGCCACCGCCGTCTTCCCTGCCAGCTCGCTCCCCCACTCAGACTCGGCGGTGCCCGGTTCGTAGGGGACCTGGAGCCCCGACCCGTGGCCTCCCTTCTGGCTCACCATGAGCACATGGGGGTAGGGGTCGTGGGCGGCGGTGAGCTCGGCCATGATGGCGTGCGCGTAAGCGCAAGAGGACCACACCTGGTCGAAGCCACCGCAGTCAAAGAACACCGGCCCTTTTATCTTGGCCACCGGGATGACGGCGGCAGGGTCGTCGCTCGGGCGGGGGTCGCCGAACTGGCGCGTGTAGGGCACGGCCTGGCCCTGGAAGGTCCAGGCTGGGCCGGTGCAGCCCGGGTAGGTGCACCTCAATGGGCCCCTGGGTGTACGGCGCCCAAGGTTGACTATTCCGGCGAATCCGTACACCCAATCCGGAGTTTCCGTACACCCCGGAGGGGTGGCCGCGTAGCGGCCGGCTCGTGGTTGGTCTAGGCCCCGGGTCTCACCTCCTCCTGGTCGATCGGGTGTACGTGGCAGGACATTACTGGGGCTCCCGGGGCGCCTTGGTGCCGGCGCGCCCTGAGCTGGTCTTGCGCATGGAGTCGCCTTGCAGTGCGACCCGCTGGAGGTTCTCGAGCAGTCGGTCGAGAACGGCGTCGGCCAGGGTGGGCTCGCCGACGGCGTCGTGCCACATGGCGACGGGCAACTGGCTGGTGAGCACAGTCGAACGTAGCCCCGAGCGGTCCTCGACGACCTCCAAGGTGTCGGCCGCCTGGTCAGGGGTGAGCGGTCTCAATAAGAAGTCGTCGATGACCAGGACGTCGGTGCGCGCCCAGGTGGCGAGCAGGCGCGGGAAACGTCCATCGGCCCGGGCGATGGCCAGCTCGTCCAGCATCCGAGGGGCGCGCAGGTAAAGGGCGGTGTGGCCATGGCGGACGGCGGAATTGGCCAATGCACAAGCAAGAAATGTCTTTCCCGCCCCGGTCGGGCCGACAATGGCCAAATTGTGATGGGCCTTGACCCAGCCCGAGGCGGCCAGGCCCAGGACCACCGAGCGTTCCAGGCCTCGTTGGCGGTGGAAGTCGATGTCCTCGATGACCGCGCCGGTGCGCAGTTTGGCCGATCTCAAATACCTCCCCACGCGCCGGTCCTCGCGTTCGGTGAGCTCTTTGTCGACCAGCAGCCCGAGGCGCTCCTCGAAGCTCAGGGCCTGATAAGGAGCCTGGTCGCGTTGTTCGGCCAGGCCGGCGGCCATGGCTGGCAACTTGAGGGCGTAGAGCCCGTCGATGGTCTTGTTGTCGAGCAATTTGGTGTTCCTTTCTCTAGTTGTAATAACCGGGGCCACGGACGTTGTCGTGGGCCGGGTGGGTAAGGGAAAGTGGTAGTTGCACGGGCTGTTTGTCCAGGCCGTGGCGCAACATGGACTCGACCGAGCGGTAGCTGTAGCTGCGCATGGCCAGCGCCCGGGAACAGGCGCTCTCCAATCGCTCGGTGCCGTAGTGCTCGCCCAGGCGCACGATGCCCAGGCAGGTGCGGAAGCCCTGTTCGGGATGGGGCTTGCTGGCCAGCACCGCCTCGGCCAAGCGGGCCGTGGCCGGCCCTGCCTTGGCCGCCCAGCTGACTATGCGAGCGGGCGTCCAGGCGGCGTGGCGACGGTGCGAGGCGGGCATGTGGGCCGGGTCGGTGCTATACCCGGGCCTATAGCTGCGCACATGAGAGGCCACCCGGGCCGACTTGTAAAAGATCTCCACCGTGGCCGCCGAACAGCGGACCTCGAGGACGTGGCCGACCAGGTGGTAGGGGGCCGAGTAGTAATGGCGGTCGGCCCTTATCTCTACGTGGTAATCCAGGCCCAGTTTGGCTTTTCTCCACGTGGCGAACTCGTAGCGAGTGGGGGGCAGGGGCCGCAACGCCGGGCGGTCCACGGCTTCGAACACCGACCGGCGAGACCCCGGGAGCCTCTTGAACGGCCGGTTGTTCAGCCAGGCCACGAGCTCGGCTATGGCTGCGTTGGCCTCGGCCAGGGTGGTGAAATGCCGGTCCCGTAACCGGGCCATGACCCAGCGCTCAGCCAATAACACACCCATTTCGGCCTTGGCCTTGTCGCGTGGTTTATATGAACGGGCCGGCATTATCGCCACCCGGTAATGGGCCGCCATCTCTGAGTAGGTGGCGTTCACATCGGGCTCGTAACGGTGCGGGCGGGTCACCCCTGAGCGCAGGTTGTCGCAGACCACGATGGCTGGGCAACCATTGAACGCCGAGAAGGCATGTACGTGGGCGCTAACCCAGTGCAGTAGTTCCTGGGAAGGGGACAACTCGCAGTAAAGGAAGCCACTGGCACCGAGGGCGGCCACAAATAACTCTGCTTGCACGGCGACCTGGCCGCTGCGCCGGTCGTAAATAGGCACGGTCTGGGCCGGGAAGTCCACGAACATCTTCTCGCCTGCTTTGTGCTCCTGGCGCATGACGACGTCGAGGTGGAGCTTCCAGTGCCGGTAGAGCTGGTTGAACTGGCTGTAGGCGTAGCCGTCGGGAAAGGTCTGCTTGTACTCGTGCCAGAGCAGCATCAAGGTCACGCCCTTGCGCCGCAGCTCCAGGTGCACCTTGGCCCAGTCCGGCACCGGGCGGGCCCCGGGACGGGGGCCGGGCTGGGCGAACAGCACTGCCTCTAAGGCGTCGTCGTCCAGGTCAGCGGGCAGAGGCCAGGTGAGCCCGGCGTCGCGGATCCGCCTCACGTGCTCGGCCAGGGTGGTGGGAGGCACCCCCAGGCTGGCCGAGACCTGGCGGAGGCTCATGCCTTCGGCCAGGGTCAACCGGATTACTTCTCTGATCTTGCGCATGGCAATGTGGGGCCGGGGCACCGGCACCTCCTCGGGAGTCGTGGTGGACTGTCCGAGACAGGGTGCCGGGCCCTCCGATCAGCTTAAGCCAGCGCTACGCGCACCCCACCTGCCAGGTGTACGGAAACCACCGGAAAGGGTGTACGGGAAACCTCGGAACCGGTGTACGGAATCGATCGGAACGGGTGTACGGAAACGACCGGAACCGTCACAAGGTCCTACGGTGCAGGACTATCCAGGGTGTTACTGGTCCGCAGCGGGCCTGCATCGCCATTGTTCGGCGGTTATCGACTACAGCACGCGTGGGCGCTCGCCCCGCCAGGCCTGCACCGGGTCGGTTACGCGTTCGTTGGCCAGCCGCACTTTTGCAGCACGCGAGGAGACGTAAAGTTCTCCGGGTCGAGTCCAGGTCCACGTAACTGCGTCACCCACGTTTTCCCCGCATAGGCGGTTTCCATGAACAGCGCCCGCCCGTTACTGGGATCATCATCTTGTCCCCAGGAAACGGTTGCCGATTGGACACGATAGGATGTGTTTCATGTCATTTCATGTGTGTCGGAGGGGGGACTTGAACCCCCACGGGATTGCTCCCACTAGCACCTCAAGCTAGCGCGTATACCTATTCCGCCACTCCGACGTGGCGCCGGCTACCCCGGCAGCCAGCAAGCATATCGCTCATCGCTCTTGCCCGATTAGCTCGGGACCACATCGGAACCTCGTTCTGGTCACTCGGTGCCGCTACTATAGAACGTACGTTCCCTCAGCGATAGAGAGGACGCTCTCGCTAGCTCTGGGCTGGCCGATACAAGTCGATCCGAACCCCCAGGAGCTTGCCTATGTGCCAAACGCTTTCCGAGCTGAGACAGGCGGCCGCCGGCCTGGCCGAACGCTTCGACGCTGCCCTGATAGCACCGGGCCAACTGTCGCAGGTATTGTGCGACGCCGGCGCGGTCGAGAAGATGATGGCCACGATCGCCGCCCTGGCCGCTTCCCGGCTGGCGGCTTGCGGGCCGCCGGCCACCGCGCCTCGCCAGGCGGCAAGGGACCTGGCCCACGCGTCTGGCACGTCGCTGGGAGAAGCGGCGAAGGCACTGGAGGCAGCCAGGGCGCTGGAGGCCCAGCCAGAGGTCGCCGCGGTGGCCCGAGCCGGGGGGCTGTCGCGCCCGCAGCTGGCGCTGGTATTGGGCGCAGCGGCGGTGGACGCCGGCGCGGCGCCCCAGTTACTGGCCCTGGCCAAAAAGGCGTCGCTCGGGGAACTGGCCGAACACGCGGCCGGGCCGGGCTGCTCATCAAGATTTGGAAGCCCGGCGCCAGGAGGTGCACCGCGCTCGGAGCCTGCGTAACTACACCGACGCCGGCGGCACCGCCCACCTACACGCCCAGGGCCGCCCCCAAGACGTTGCCCTAGTCATGGCCGCCATCGGGCCATTAGGTGACAACGCATTCGCAGCAGCCAGGAAGGAAGGGCGGCGCGAGCGCCCCGAGGCGTACGCCTTTGACGGCCTGATCGCCCTGGCCACTGCCGGGGGCGGCAAATGCCCGAGAAGCGAGGTGGTATTCCGGGTGGACCTGGCCGCCATGGTGCGGGGTTACCCAGTGGATGGCGAGGTATGCGAGGTTGCGGGCTTCGGCCCTGTCAGCACCCAGGCCGTCATTGACGTCATGGACTGTGGCGACCCCGTCTTGAAGGCCGTCCTGACCAAGGGCCAAGACGTGGTCAATGTCACCCACCTGGGGCGGCGGCCCAACGCGGCCCAACAGACGGCGCTGGACTGGCTGTTTCCCACCTGTGCCGCTGAAGGGTGCGGTACCAGGAGCTCCCACCTCCAGTCCGACCACCGGGCCGAGTGGGCCAAGAGCCACGTGACTGTCTTGGGCCTGCTTGACCGGCTATGCCAGTTCCACCACTATCGCAAGACGTACCACGGTTGGGCCCTGGTGCCCGGGCGAGGAAAGAGAGCTTTCGTCCCTCCCGACGACCCCCGCCACCCTCGTCATTGCGCAGGAGCGACCGTGGGTCCCTCGCCCTGAGATGAGCGCGGGCTCCAGTTCATAAACCGCCAACGGAGGGCCAGTCGGCATCCTTGGCGGCCCGGGTCCCGAACAGCTAGCACTTTGCCCAGTTACGAGCGCATCTGCGGATCGGCTTCACCAAAGGAGGATTTTCGAATGGCGCCCAATGACGAACCGCGACCGATGGCCAACGCAGAAGATCCGTCGACTACATCGGGTTCTCCGGAGGTCTCGCGAACGATGGCTTATGCCGGAGGCGGCCCTTGGGGTATGCCGCCGATCTGTTGCATCAGGGACATCACGTCCATGACACCCCAATGCTCGTGCGCGAGGCCGTCGTCACCAAATCGAACGATATCGATGGCCTCGACGTCGATGCGCTTACCGCTCGCCGGCACACCCATGAAGTCGTTTTTGTTAGTCCCGGTGATATGGACCCGGGCGACGACTTTATCGCCGCTCTCGAGGATCTCTTCGGCGTCAAAGCGTAGGTCCGGAAAACTAGTAGTCAGCATGGTGAACAGTTGCTTGGTACCGGCTTTGGTTGGTTCGACACCCGGACCCGTTTCGTGCTCGACGAAATCGTCGGCCAGAAGATCACAAAAGCCATCGACATCGCCGGCACATATAAGACTGAACATCCGCTCCATTGTGTCCGGGTTCCCCATCGAATCTCCTCCTCATGAATGAAGACACGGTGCCTTCGCACTTGCTACCGGGAGCTTGCCTCATGCAATCATCCCGAAGGCAGTTCTTCAGTTGCTAAGGCCTCACCACAGTCTAAACGGCCACCAGGAGTGGGCGCCGAGCCACGACCGTAGCACAGCGCCCTTTTCGTGGCTCGAGGCGACCTCCAATCGCCTTGCCGGGCAGCCTCCCTGGCCAATCGAAACTTGGTCTGAAGACTGCCCTCAGTCTTGGGCTCCGGCGTCTCCAGCAGACCGGGAGTACTGCCGGCTCGCTAACGGGCGCAGAGAGGCGTACCCCACCTCCCCACTACCCAACTCTCGTTGCCGCCGGAAATGCTGAAGAAATCACCTCGCCCCATAACGAACTCAGTCCGGTCCGTCATCCTGACAGCGGCGTGACCCGGAGCACTCGGCCGATGTGCTCGACCTCGCCGAGCCGCATGCCAGCGGTCAGACCAACGTGATCAGAACAGGAAACACTCCCTCAGCTAATCGCTCTGAACGATCCTTGACAATAATAGCGGCGCCATTTTCGCCGAGAACCGCCCAACCTTGAGCGAGAGAACCACGTTTACGCGCGGTTCTCTCGCTCGCCAAAACCCGCCCGACGTCAGTCGGTAGTGCGCCGCCGGAACAGGTATGCCGCTATCGGTGCTGCGACCACTATCAGGGCGATGGACCACATAAGGGAGGCGGCCAGGGCGTGCTCGACGGGCCAAGACGCGTTCGGCGGTATCGGGTTCGGGTTACCCCAGAGATCTCTAATGGCCGAGGTGACCGAACTAACCGGGTTCCAGTCGGCAATGGTTCGCAGCCAACTCGGCATGTGGAGCGTGGGTACGAGAGCATCGGAGACGAACGCCAGCGGGAAAATGATCACGAAGCCGATCGACATGGCCGACTCTGGCTCTTTGGCCAGGAGCCCCAGGCAGGCGGTCGGCCAGGTCAGTGCGTAAGCAAAGAAAAGGGCCACGCCGAACCCGGCCAGAACGGACCACATGGAACTGTCGGTCCGCCACCCGACCGCCAGCCCTGTCAAGCAGACGATGACAGAGCAAATCGCCGCCGACAATAGGTCCGACACCGTTCGACCCACTAGGACCGACGACCGCCACATGGGCAAGGTGCGGAACCTCTCGATCATCCCGGTGGACAGATCGGTAGCGAGACCGACACCAGTGCCCATCGACGAGGTAACGAGGTTCATCGTCAGTAGCCCGGCCATGACGAAATCGGTGTAGCTCCCGCCACCCGGTATAGACATCCCTGAGCCGAAAACGTAAACAAACAACACGGTGAACAGCACGGGCTGCACTGTGACGTCCGACAGCTGCATCGGCTCTCGGGCGATATGCACGAGGTTGCGGCGGGTCATCACCGCTACATTGCGCAGGCTGGACACCGCCCGCGAGATGGCGCCGGGCTCTGCCGGAGCGATGTCGATGATGGGTAAGTCGATTGCGGTCATACGGTTGCCTCCTCCAGTTCGGGCTCAGAGTCTTCGTTTTCGACAGGACGGCCGGTCAGCGCGAAGAAAACGTCGTCGAGCGAGGGCTGGCGCACTTCCACATCGTCGACCGAGAGGCCGGCGTTATCGAGAGCACGCACCACCATCGTGGCCAACCCGCTCCGACTGCTGACCGGGGCCGAAATGCGCCGTCCACCTTCGCTTATTCGCACCGGGCCGTCAAGGTAAGGCGCCAGCGCCTTGGTTACTTCTTCGGCGGTCCCACCTCGACTTCGGTCAAGGCCGTCCAGCACCGAGAGACCATCCATTGAGCGGCCAGCTAGGCCGTTACCCACGGCCGCCAGGCCAGCCAGCTGCGGCGCTGAGGGTGATCTCGAGCCGAGCACCGCCAACCGAGCGCTTGAGCTCGTCGGGGCTGCCCTCGGCAATAGCGTGACCGTGGTCAACGACTACAACACGTTCGGCCAGTTTCTCAGCCTCGTCGAGGTATTGGGTCGTGAGGAGCACGGTCACGCCCCGGGCAGTGAGTTCCCTCACGATCTCCCAGACTTCGGCGCGGCTGGTCGGGTCAAGCCCCGTCGTGGGTTCATCGAGGAAAAGCACGGGCGGGCTCGCCACGAGGCTGGCGGCCAGGTCAAGCCGGCGCCGCATGCCTCCTGAGTAGCCCTTGACCAGTCGTCCACCGGCCTCCGCCAGGTCGAAACGAACCAACAACTCGTCCGCTCGCTCGTTCGCTGCCGTCCGACTGAGGCCGGACAGCTGTCCCGCCATAACCAGGTTTTGGTAACCAGTCAGCAGCCCATCGAGGGTGACGTCCTGAGCCGTGACCCCGATGTGCCGGCGGACCTGGGATGCCTGGCTGTGCACGTCGTACCCGGCGATCTGAGCCGAGCCGGCGTCCGCCACTGCTCGGGTGGTCAGGATGCGAACGACCGTGGTCTTGCCGGCGCCGTTTGGGCCTAGCAGCGCAAGGATGCTGCCCTTCTCGACCGACAAGTCCAGGCCGATGAGGGCATGCACCGACCCGTACCTCTTCACCAGGCCTTTTGCTTCGATCATCGGCCGCGTTGTCATGAATATCACCTCTTCGTCTTGTGGTGGCGGACACTTACCTGCCGCCCGGTAAGCTGAACGCTATCATATCCACTTGCCGGGCGTCAAGTAAACTACTTGCCGTACGGTAAGCTGACAGCCAAGTTGACCGTAACAGTCCCACTTGCCGGTCGTCAAGTAAACTTTGGGTGAAATGGAAGAGGACCGAAGTACTCGAGAGCGCATCCTGGACGAAGCGCTAGATCTGTTCGTCGAGCAGGGCTACGACAAGACCTCCTTGCGCGAAATCGCCGAGAAGATGGGCTTCTCGAAGGCCGCCCTCTACTACCACTTCGCCAGTAAAGCCGACATACTTATGGGCCTCCACATGCGCATGCACAGCGCCCTCGACGACCTGCTCCCCACTCTCGGGGACGGTCCAGCGAACCTCAAGGTCTGGGAGCGCTTCCTCGTAAGCTGCATCGACCGCATGCTCGCCAACCGCAAACTGTTCCTCTTGCACCAAGTCAACCAGTCCGCTTTCGAGCAAGTCCATGCCAAGTCCCACGCAGAACAGCACCTTGACCTTGAAGAACGCGCCCGCAAGCTGTTCTCCGACCCATCCGTGTCGGCCCGCCAACGCTCGCTGATGGCCGCCTCGTTCGCGGCTGCCCTTATTACCCCAATGATGGCGGGGCGCTTGTTCCCCGAGTCGGATCTCGAAGACCTTGGCGGTACGTTGCGCGACGTAGTCCACGCCGTCCTGAAGGCTTAAACGCAGCGTCCAGCGTTACTAAATAGCCTCGGCTGACCTGCGCCATCAGCGCGACGGTCAAATAGCCTCAGTAATACCAGGGGAAATTCGACCAGTCCGGCCGGCGTTTATCGACGAAGGCATCTCGGCCCTCTGCGGCCTCCTCGGTCATATAAGCCAGACGAGTTGCTTCGCCGGCGAAAAGCTGCTGACCAACCAGCCCGTCGTCGATCAGGTTGAAGGCGTACTTCAGCATCCTCACCGACATCGGGCTCTTCTCGTTAATCGACGCCGCCCATCCCAGCGCCACTTCCTCCAGATGGGGATGCGGCACCACCGCATTGACCATGCCCATCCGGTAGGCCTCTTCGGCGTCGTACGTCTTGCCCACAAAAAAGATTTCGCGAGCACGCTTTTGACCGACCTGACGAGCTAAGTAAGCCGAACCGAAGCCACCGTCGAAGCTGGCCACGTCGGCGTCTGTCTGGCGGAAGCGAGCGTGTTCGGCGCTGGCCAGCGTGAGGTCGCAGACTACGTGCAGGCTGTGCCCTCCTCCCACCGCCCAGCCCGGGACCACGGCGATCACTACTTTCGGCATGAACCGGATGAGCCGCTGAACTTCGAGTATGTGGAGCCGGCCCAGCCGCGCCCGCTGTGCCGAACCCGAAGCGCCGGCGGATACATCGGAGACGCCCGAGGGGACAGAGACAGAGGAGACTTCCGAGCCACGGGGCTCAGCGTCGCCGCCCTCATTTTCGTACTCATAGCCCGCCGGCCCCCGCACCCGCTGGTCGCCGCCCGAGCTGAATGCCCACCCGCCGTCCTTCGGCGACGGGCCATTTCCCGTAAGCAAGACACAGCCCACGTCGGACAGTTGACGGGCATGGTCCAGCGCTAGGTACAGCTCGTCGACGGTGCGGGGACGGAAGGCGTTGCGGACCTCCGGCCGGTTAATGGCGACCCGGACCGTCCCATGAGCGAGGGCCCGGTGGTAGGTGACGTCTGTTAGTTCGAAACCCTCGACGGCCCGCCAGGCACCCGGGTCGAACAGCTCGGAAACAAAAGGCTCGTCAGGCACGCACCGAGACTATGACGTGGCAACGAGCGCAGGGGCCACTCTTCCCCTACGGACGCATATCAGCAGCGGGCGTCACGTCACTCGCCTTCCAATGCGCCCACGTACCAGCTGTGGAAGGCGGACACGTTCGTTTCGTGGCGGTCGGACAAGGGACCGGGCCGGTAGCCGCTGCTGCGGATGCCACGCTGGTTCCGCTCACAAAGTTGCCAGTCCTGCTCGCTGGTGCGTTCCCATACCGGCAACAACTGCTCGAGCGAGTAGTCGCGGCCCTCGACCGCACCCTCGTCAACTAGCCAGGTGACGACGACCTCCGTCTGCTCGACGTCAACCGGCGCCAGACGGGTTGTCACCGCGTGGTCTGCGCTGGCGTGGCACCAGAAGTTTGGCAATGCCCGGAGCCGCAACACCCCCACGTCGTAGCTTTGATAGTCACCCATCAGGGGGGCTATGGGTGCGCCGTCGAGCGACTCAGAGGCGAACCCCTCCGCCAACGGCGTCCTGTGCTCCGACCACGCCCGTCCCGGCGACGGGAACGTAGCCAGCCCTCCCCCGTCATGAACCTCGCCAGCGGCCAGGCCAGAGAGAGCTTCGACCATCTTGGCCGTGCGTGCCGCGATGCGCTGCTGGACTTCGGGTGATGCGGTATTCGCCGTGTCGAAATGAGACTTGATGTACTCGGGGTGGCCGACGTGGCAATGCCAACATTCGCGGTTGTTCTCCCACAGTACCTTCCAGCCGGCACGCACTAGATAACATCTGTGAGTACGCCACTTTTGCCCGCTCGAGGCCTTGCGGTAACAGAGGCTCGGCTCAATTCGTGAATGTCCGCCTCAGTTTCGTTGGTGCCAGACGGTTGCGAACGCTCGAAACGAAGGAAAACCAGCCCGCCAAGCTCGATGCACTCGAGCGGGCGCAGGCCATTAGCGGAGGGGTCGAAGCCGTCCATGCGGTCCATACCCCCACACGCCGCCAGGGAACCATCGAGACGGTAAGCCCACTGGTGGTAGGGGCACCGGATGAATGGGTCAGCAGTCGCGGCTGCGGCTCGGTCATGGGACGAGAAAAGTTGGGGGCGGTCTGTCGAGACGAAGGCCGGGCTCGCGCGACGAAGCCGTCGAACCGCCGATAGCCGTCGAACCGCCGACAGCCGTCGAACCGCCGACAGCCGCCGAACCGACGAACCCTCCCCCGCCGGCGCACGAGACGACCGGCGCAATAGAGGCAATAGCGCTGTCCACCAATCGAGAGCCGCGATGGCGACAGACGTTGTGGAACGCTCGTAGCTGACCGTCCTCGCCTCTGACTATCAGGGCCGAGTCGTCCCCGACGTCGAACACGACACGATCGCCGGCGCTCCGCAGTTCGGCTGTATGGGCGGCAAAAAGCCAGTTTCGGCGCCAAATGCGCCCGAACTCGAGCTGGTAGACCTCGGGGTCGAGGTGAAACCCTTGGGGCATAGTGAAGCCCGGCGTCTTGCTCGCCAGCAGCTCGTCGAGCGACTTTGACGTCACGGCCAGAACCTCACGCTCCGCCCACCAGCCACGACCGTTTCCGGCCAGCGGCTGTGCGGGAACTCATTGAGTGAGCAATCGACCTAAGAACGAAGCCCTCAGGCTCCCGCCCGAGCGACTAGCGACCGGACCGACGCCTCGGCGATGGCCGGCGAGCACGTCATCCCCCGCCCACCGGGCCCGTTCACCACCTCGGTACGGGGAAATATCTCCTCCCGCCAATACAGGTACCTTTCTTTGTCGATCATTTCGGAGTAGACCCCGGCCCACCTCCTCCGCACCGCCGGCACCGGTTGGCGCAATATTTGCCCAGCCTGCGCCAGAAGATGAGCGTAGGCGGCCTCGTCGACGTCGAAGGCGAACGGCTCGTCGTAATCATGGGTGTCCCCGATGGTCAAACACCCATCGACCCGCTGCGCCACCAGCAATTGGGCGTGCGACTGGGCGGCAATATCGGCTTGCGGCCCAAGAATCCGCCGGGCAGGCAAATCGAACGCCGGGTAATAACGCATCGAGTCACCGTCGGCCAGCGCCGTCGTCAACTGACCGGGGTACGGCGCCGTTTCCAGCATTTGCAGGCGGACTCTTCGGGTCGGGGGTCGGTCGACGTACTGCTCGACCAGGCCCGAGCGGCGCGCCCCGGTGCACACGAACACCCAATCACCTCTATGCCAGGCCCCGGTGTTATCCCGCACCCCCCCGTCGGCCAGTTCCACAGCCGACCGGCCGGACAGCCAACTGTAGCCGTGCATTTCCGCCATGTACCCCTGGATGGCCTGGGTGGCCGCCCGGGGTTCGACAATGGCGTCGGCGCCGCAGTAGAGCGCTCCTGACACGGCCCCCGAAAGCTCGGGGTTCACTTCCTGAGCCTCGGACGGCTCGAGCAACTCCCATTGTCGCTCCGCCGAGTCCTCCCGTTCGAAGGCCGCCTCCATGAGCGCGAGTTCCCGGTCGTTGGTGGCGACCGTGAGCGAACCCGCCGGACGAAAGCCAATTTCGGGCACCTTGTTGGCCACCACTTCCCACAGCTCTCGCGCCCTGAGGGCCAGCTCCAGCTCGGGGCCGCCAGCTCTGCCGCCCACCCATATCAGCCCGAAGTTCCGGACGCTGGCGCTGCGGGCGGCCAAGTCACTTTCGAGGTGGATCACGTCGAGGTCATTGTCGAGCGCCCACAGAGCATGGGTGGTGCCGAGGATGCCGCCCCCGACGACCACCACGACACCGGCGCTGGTCACACCTCCTCCTGCATCAAAGGCCCCTGGCTGCTGGCGTCGACCAGGACCTCGTCGGCGAGGAGGCTGACGTCGACCGAGGACCCCACGGCCATGGCCACCGCCTCCGTGCTCGGCATGTCCACCTTCACCGAAACGTCAGCCCAGAGCAAGACGTCGACGCGGGACTGGGCGCCCCGGAATGTAACTGCGGTAACAATCCCGTTGGCGCCCGGCACCAGCGAAAGGGCCAGGCTTTCCGGTCGTACCAGCGCCTCAACCGCCCCGCCCACGCTGGCAGCGGCCGGGCCTCGCGCCGCCACTTCGTGGCCGAGGACCGCCACCCTGCCCGGGCTCACCACCTTAGCCGGGAGCCGGTTCATGGTCCCGACGAACTCCGCCACAAACGCCGTCTGCGGGTCGGAGTACAGCTCGGCCGGCGGGGCCACCTGCTCGAGGCGCCCCTGGCGCATCACCGCCACCCTGTCTGCCATCGAGAGAGCCTCGTCCTGGTCATGGGTCACGAACACCGTGGTAATGGCCAGGCGCCGCTGCAACGCCCGTATCTGCTCCCGCAGTTGCACACGGACCTTGGCATCGAGGGCCGACAAAGGCTCGTCGAGGAGCAGCACCCTAGGTTCGATGGCGAGCGCCCGGGCCAGCGCCACTCGCTGTTGCTGCCCGCCCGAGAGCTGGTGCGGGTACCGCTGCGCCCTGTCCTTCAGCTCGACCATCTCCAGCAACGACATGGCTTTGGCCTTGCGCTCCGAACTGCCCACTTTGCGTAAGCGCAAACCGTAGGCCACGTTTTGGAGGACGGTCATGTTGGGAAAGAGGCTGTAGCTCTGGAACACCATCCCCATACCTCGCCGCTGGGCCGGCATCGACTGTATGTCACGCCCATCCACAAGTACTTGGCCCGAGTTGGCACTTTCAAACCCGGCCAGGATGCGCAGGGCCGTGGTCTTGCCGCAACCTGACGGGCCAAAAGGGCAACGAACTCACCCGGCCCGATGTCCAGTGAAAAGCGGTCGAGCGCCTGCACGCTGCCAAACCGGCAGCACAGATCCCGCAGGGCCACTGACGTACCAACATTGGCCTGCGAGCCAGACCCCGGCCCCCAGCCTCCGTCGGGCGTGGCCGCGCCGGCGACACCGCTGGGAGCCACCGTGCCAGCACCGGTGCCGGCGACCTGTTCGTTGGGCCGTCCGAGAGCCGTCATTTACCTCCTCCAACTCCGACGGGCATGGTGACGCGGGCGACACGGGTGGGAGCGCCGATGCCGGCGGGAGCACTACGGCCGGCAGGAACGCTAGGGCCGGCGAAACTGGCGGGAGCGCCAATGCCGGCGTGAGCGAGAGCTGGCGGGAGCACGACGGCCGGCAGTGAGCGCTAGGGCCGGCGAAACTGGCGGGAGCGCCTCTGCCGGCGAGACTGGCGGGAGCGCCAAGGCCGGCGAAACTGGCGGGAGCGCCGATGCCGGCGGGAGCGCTAGGGCCGGCGAAACTGGCGGGAGCGCCGATGCCGGCGGGAGCGCTAGGGCCGGCGAAGCTGGCGGGAGCGGCTAGGCGCGATGCCGGCGGGAGCGCCAGATGCCGGCGTGGAGCGCCAGAGCCGGCGGGAGCGCCGATGCCGGCGTGGAGCGCCAGAGCCGGCGGGAGCGCCGATGCCGGCTGGAGCGCCAGAGCCGGGGTGAGCGCCAATGCCGGCGTGAGCGCCAATGCCGGCGTGAGCACGAGAGCCCGCGAAACCGCCGGCGCCGGCCACCCATTTGAGAAGTCCGACAGCGGTCATGCACCACCTCCAGCGCCTCGGCGGACCCGCCCGAAGAACGAAATACCCATCAGCACGAGCCACGTGACGAACAAGGAGAGCAGTGAGGCCGCCACCGACACGTGGGAATTATCCTGTTCGAAGGCCACGATCCACACGGAGAACGTCTGGTATTGGTCGAGGCTGGCCATCGTGTACTCCCCCAGCACCAGGGCCACCGTAAGGACGGTGGCCGACAGGACGGCCACGCGCATGTTCGGCAACAGCACCTTGCGCATTGTCGTCCACCAACCGCCGCCCAGCGACCGTGATGCGTTCACCAACGTATGCAGGTCGATGGCGCGGAGGCCGGCCGACAGCGATATGTAGGCAAAGGGCATGGCCAAAACGACGTAAATGAGAGCCAGCAAAAACGGGGTTGCCTTTAGCCGTGCTGGCGCCACGTCCAGAACGCCCAGTATGAGCACGACCGGAGGGATGATTATGGGCAGGACGGTCACGAAGTCCATTACCCGGCGCAGCCGCGGCAGCCGCAGGTGCACATAAATGGTCGTGGGTACCATGAGCACCAGGGTGAACCCGGTCGTTATTAGGGCCAGTTGCACCGATAACCAGAAGGCGGGGCCGAAACCCTGCGAGTGGACCAATTGCGTGTACGCTGTGCCTGTCCAGCCTCGCCCGGTACCCGTCCAGACGCTATACCGGAACGCCGCCCACAGCGGGATGAGGAAATAGGCCCCCGCTATGGCCCAGGACGACGAACCGCCACACCCGGAGCGACCTCCAGGACCAGCGCCGGCCCGCTTGAGCCTGCCCCAGGCTGGCAGTTTCCTCGCCGGCGACGACCAGCTCGTCAACGCCCGTTATGCCTGCGGCGCCGGCGCTTATAGCCACGGTCCCGACCTCTCGAGAGCGCAAAGACCCGCGGCCGCAATACAACATAGAGCGACGCCGGCGCTTATAGCCACGGTCCTGACCTCCTCTCCGGAAGGCAAAGAGAACCATGTAAGCACCGCGACGCCGCCGCTAAGTACAACATAGAGCGACGCCGGCGCTTATAGCCACGAGCCTGGCCTCCTCTCCGGACGGCAAAGACAACTCATCGTAACCACCGCGACGCCCGCCGCTGCAGCACGACATAGAGCGTCATGGCAATCAGGCTTATGACGATGAGCCCGAGGGCTAACGCTTTGCCCACGTTTTCCTGGCCGGCCAGGACGTTGCCGTTCAGGAAACTTCCGATCTGGATGGGCGTGAGGGCTATGGTCCCTGCCGTCAGCGCGTCCGCCGTGGCGTAAGCGGACAGGCCAAAACCGAAAACCAGCAGCGTCGATCCGAGTATCGCAGGCATCAGCACGGGGATGCCCACATGACGCCAGTACTGCCAGGAGTGAGCCCCGAGGTTCTCCGCCGCTTCTCGCCAAGCCAGCTTCAACCCCTCGAAGGCGGGCAGCGTGACCAGCACCATCAACGGGATCTGGAAGTACATGTAAACGAGAGCGACGCCCTCGAAAGAATAGAGAGTAAACCCGTGGTTGTACAGGTTGATGCTCAGATCGTTCAGCCACTGCGTGCCGATACCGGTCAGGCCCAGCGTGGCAATGAACATGAAGGCCAGGGGCACGCCACCGAAATTGGCGAACACCCCGGACGCCGTTACACATACACGGCGTAGGAACGTCCCTCTTGACGTGTGGATGGCGTAGGCCACGAGCGTCCCTGCTACTGCCGGGATGAGCGCAGTGACCAACGCCATCTTGAACGAGTTCTCGAAACCGGTCAGGTACACGCCCTGAGTGGCGATGTCGATGTTCTTCATCGTCAAACCACCGTTGGGTTTTTGGAACGCCCCCACGATGACCGCCACTGCGGGTACCCCGAGGAACAGCACCACCCAAGCCGCGAAAGGTACGACCGGGCCCAGACTTTAGCGGCCCGGGCCCAGGTCGATGATTTCTTCGAGACTGCTACAGAGGCCACTTCGCGGAAGCCTTTAGCTGCTGACCTTTATTGACCATTCCTTTGCTACCAGGTTTTCAGCCGCGGTGACCTGGGCGTTGGTGGGGTAACCCTTGAACCCGGTGGGCACGGGCGGCAGCGCCTTGTAGGCCTTTTCATTTACAGTGCCGTTCTTGACCAAGGTGGACAGCTCGATCGGGCGGCAGTACCCCTGCAGCCACTGGTTTTGACCGGCCGTCGAGTACAGGTACTCCTCCCACAGCCTGGCGGCCGCAGGGTGGGGCGCGTTAGCCGATATAGCCTGGTCGTAGTAGGAAGCGTAAACCCCGTCGCTCGGGATAATAACCTTCCACGTCGACACCTCGGGCTTGATCTCGGACGCCTGCAGGTAGTCCCACCAGATCACGATGGGGGTGGCCCCGCTCTGGACCGTCGAAGGCCCGGATATTACGGGGACGAAATTGCCTTCCTGGTTGAGCTTCTCGAAATAACTGACCCCGGGGCCTATGTTGCCGAGGGAGCCACCATTGGCCAGAGCGGCGGCATAAACAGCCGCAAATGCCGCTCCGGCTTCCGTCGGGCTGTTGTTTATCCCGACCATATGCTTATAAATGGGGTTGAGCAGCGACTTGAACGAGGTCGGCGGCGTCTTCACGACCGCGGAGTTGTAGCCAATAGCCACGTACCCTCCGTAGTCAGACCACCACGTTTTGTCAGGGGCCTTGGCACTGGCCCCGATGTTGGCCCAGGAGCTCACCGTGTACGGAGTGAGCAGGTGCATCTGGTCAGCCTTGATGGCGAAGGGGGTGCCCATGTCCAGGACGTCGGGTTCCCGGCTTTGGCCCTTCAACTGGACCATGGCGTTGATCTCGTCCTGGCTCGAGCCGTCCGGGTTCTCGCTATTGATGCTGATGCCGTACTTTTTGGAGAAGCTGTTGATGATATTGCCGTAGTTGCACCAGTTGTCGGGGAGGGTGATCACATTGAGCGCGCCTTCTGCTTTCGCCGCCTTGACGAGCCCGCTCATGCCGCCAAAGGCGGCGATCGACGTAGCTGTTGAATAATTGGTCGAGGTAGATGCGCTGGCTGGCCCGGCCGCAGTAACGACGGCGGCACAGCAAGCCAGGGCGGCGGCGGCAGAGATCACCCGAGTACTCGGGCGATGGCTCTTTTCTGATGTCACGACCTTCTCTCTCCTCAAGTTCAGGCGCGCGAGGTCAAGCGTGCGCGCGCGATATTTCTCGTGGCCGAAACAGCGATGGCTGCGACCACTGTCCCGGAAGATACGCGTGGATGTTGAAGAGAAAGTGACGCGCCGGGTACGCCCCGGTGAACATTTGGTTCTATCTCGGGGGGCCGAGGGCCGGCCGGCGCCCTCAGCGACCCTCAGCCAGGCCCGAGTTCTCTCAGGATTTCTTCGACACTGGCCGTACCCGCTCCCGGCACCTTGGCCGCATCGTCCCACCGGCGCAGCTGCAATGCCTCGGGCCACCACTGATGAGACGTCCACGGAGGCAGGTCGGCTGCTTCGACGCCAATGCGCTGATACCCGAGGCTGGTGACGCTGGCGGACGACAACCGCTCGAGATAGGCGGGGTCGGAACTGACCAGGAACACCTTGGCCGGGACGTGCGCCTCCACCAGCCACGCCACCTTCGCAGAGGCGCGCCGCCCAAGCCAAAGGGCGCCGGCTCGCTCGTGCGGTGTCGCCGGGTAGGTCCCACAAACCGCCGGCGCCCGGCCCACATCATGGAGTAGTGCGGCGGCAATGAGGTCAGGCCCGGCCGCGTTACGCAGGGCGTGGGTGGCGCACTGCAGCGCGTGGTCGAACTCGTCGACCTCTTCTTCCTCGTCGAAGAACCCTTTCATGCTGTCCAATACTTCGCGCAATTCGGCGGGATTTCCCAGCCAAGCCGAAGTCGATGAAGAAGTCGACGGAGAGGTCACGGTAGGGCCAGGCTAGCCCGGGTCACCGCCATTCGTCGCCGGCCCACACCGGGCCCACGCCTGGCGTCAGGTAATAACCCGTGAGCGTGCGCTCCCGGTTGCGCATCCTCCAGCGCAGCATGTCCTGCGCCATCTCGAACGCCAACTCCGTATTAGCAGTCACATCGGCCAGCTGGGCCGGGTCGGCCCTCAAGTCGAACAGCAACGGCGGCATCTTGTCGACGTCCGCCGCGAACTGGACGTATTTCGCCCCGTCACCGCGGCTTACAGCCAGCGAACAGTGCTCGGCCGGGATCCCCAGGTGCTCGGCCAGCCGGAACTGGCGGTGGCGGAAATCCCATTCCCAGTGGGCAGATTGCCTCCAGTGCGGCGGCGCCACGCCCGCCCTCAGGAACGGTGTGAGCGGCCAGCCGTCGACCTGCACCGGTACCTCCAACCCCAACCAATCGAGCACCGTGGCCGCCACGTCCACCGATTCGGTCGGTTCGTTGACCACCTGGCCCCGGGTGGCGTCTGCCGCGGCCAACGGGTCGGCCACGACAAGGGGGATATGAAAGCTCTCGTCCCAATAACCGCATTTTTCTACCAGCCAGTGGTCCCCACCCATCTCGCCGTGATCGCTGGTCAAAACGACCAGAGTGTCGCGGGTCAGGCCTTCGTGGTCCAGAAAACCGAACAGCCGGCCCAAATGGTCGTCGACCTCTTTCTGGGCACCGTAATATGTGGCCCGCAGTTGGCGCCGTTCTCGTTCCTCTTGGGGGGCGGCGGTCGACGGGAAGCCGACCAACAGCCGGTTGAGGGGGTGGAAGGCGGCCTCCATCGAGGGGTCGGGGAACCCGGTGAACGGGCCGACCTGCTCCTCCGAGTACAGGTCGTGGTACCCGGCGGGGTTGCGTCTCGGAGGGTGGGGCCGGACGTAGGAAATATGCATGAAAAATGGTGTATCGCCGTGGCGGGAAATCCACTCGGTGGCTTTCTCCGTCATGAACGCCGTCTCCGACAGTTCCGCCGGGAAAAGGGTCGGTGCCCACGTGTACGCGTGCTCGTCCGCCCCGGGGTACGACGTGTCCGGCTGGTACAGGTCCAAAGGCGTCGACGGCACGTCCACGCCGTGCTCGGCCAACCATTTCCCCCACTGGATGGCTCCTTGTTCGTAGGGGTCGTTGACGATGGGCCGAAACCCGGCGAGCACTCCTTCATAAGTAAGAGCCCGGGGGTCGCCCGCGGGCACCGTCCTGGGGTCGACGCTGGTATCGGTGTAGCCAAAAAGGACAGGTTCGTAACCCGCCCGTTTGGCCTCGAGGGCAATATTGGTGAAACGGGCATCGAGGGGGGTGCCGTTCGTGACCGAGCGGTGGTTCTGCATGTACATCCCCGTGTACAGGCAGGCACGGCTCGGCCCGCAGGGGGCGGCGTTGGCCCAGTGGTTGGCAAACAATACGCC
This sequence comes from uncultured Acidimicrobiaceae bacterium, assembly GCA_963845605.1. Classification (GTDB taxonomy): domain Bacteria; phylum Actinomycetota; class Acidimicrobiia; order Acidimicrobiales; family Palsa-688; genus Fen-671. Next base: position 116,094 of record CAWJSS010000006.1, on the reverse strand, counting down.
CCGGGCGGCCAAGAAGTCGATGCTCGGAGTTTGCACTACCGGGTGCCCCATGCACGAGAGGCAATCGCCCCGCCATTGGTCGACGGTGATGAACAAAACGTTGCCTCTCAATGATTTCCTCGCTTATCCGCAGTTATTCTCGCTCTTTACCGCTACCATCGGCACCCATGGCCCCATCCAACGCCTCCCCCCAGATTCGCCTCGCATGCCTCGACATGGCGGGGACGGTGATGAGCGACGGCGGCGTCGTAATAGAAGCCTTTAGGTCCGCGCTCGAAGCAGTCGACCTGGCAGAGGAACGGTTCGAAGACGCCATGAAGTATGCCCGGGAAACCATGGGGCTGTCGAAAGCCGTGGTGTTCAAGGGCCTGCTCGACGACGACGAATTGGTGGCCCAAGCCGTGGCCGCGTTCGATTCTTCCATCGAGGTAGCCATAAAGGAGGACCGGGTAAACGAGATCCCGGGAGCTCGGGCGGCGATGGCGACGCTCCGCGCTGGCGGGGTCAAAGTGTGCCTGACCACCGGGTTCACCGACGAGGTACAACGGGCGGTGATCGACCACCTCGGATGGGACGAGGTCACGGACTTCTTCCTGGCTCCGAGCGCGACGGTGCGGGGCCGGCCCCACCCCGACATGGTCCTGTGCGCCGGGCTGCGGTCCGCCATCGATGACGTCCGTGAGGTGGCGGTGGTCGGCGACACGGCCAATGACCTGTGGAGCGGGTCCCGGGCGGGGGCGTCGGTCGTCGCCGGAGTGCTGACCGGCAGCCACGGCCGCGACGAACTGGAAAAGGCACCGCACACCCATATCCTGAGCTCCATCGTCGATTTCCCCGGTGTCGTCTTTGGCCACCGGACGGGCTAATCGCCGCGGACTGATATTCGCGCCTGGTTTAACGCCAGGTAACACGACGGTTTCAGGACGCCAGGTAGCCCCAGTCCTGTTCGTCCCAGGCGATATCGCCGAAGAACGGGCCGACTTTCAGGTTCAGCAGTTTCGAATTGGCGGCCACCAAGACGGGCAGCTGGACCAGGGGCAGGTCGACAAAGTCCTTCCACGCCAACGTGTCGATGGACTGGTAGAGCGTGGGGATCCTGGCCGCCGGAGCCGTGCCCAACTGGGCGGCGAGGGCGTTCATGGTGGCGTTGGCGTAGCCATCCTGGTTGGCCGCCCCTCCGGTGACGTAGCGGCTAATGACCTCAGAGGGGAACGTAGGGACCTGGCGCAGTTCGATGGCCATCTGCCACCCCGCCGGCCATGGTGAGGTGGTGTCCCCCCCGAGCACGTCCGCGCCGGGCGGCCCGGTCTGGGTAGTGGTCACGGTGATCCCGATGGCGGCACAAGAGCTGACGACCTGAGTGGCCAATTGCTGAGCGACAGGGTCGGCCGCTTCGACCATGAGCGACAAGGCGACGGGGTGGCCCGCTGGCGTAACCAGCGCGCCACCCGTCAACGTGTAGCCGCCCGAGGTCAGCAGACGAATGGCGGCCGCTGGAGCGGGCTGGTCGAAGCTGGCCCCATCGTCGGAATAGCCAGGGTTCCCCGGTAGGTACACCCGGTTTTCTACCGGTGTGGCTGCCATCCCGTACGGCGCCAGCAGTTCGGTGGCCATGCCGCCCCGGTCGAGCGCCATCATGATGGCTTGCCTGAGGAGGGGGTTGGACAACGGGCCAGTCGCCTCGTTCATATCGAGGTCTTCGTAGAAATTGCTGGCCGTGGCCCGGACCGACAAGTCCGAAGCCGATTGCAATTGCTTGAAAATGCCGGGCTCCGCCTGCAAAGTGGCCAGGTCGACGTCGCCCGCGTTCAGAGCATTCACGGTCTCGGCCGTCCCGCTGGTGAAGTAATAAGTGACGGCGGACAGGTTCGCCGGGCTCCCCCAGTACCGGGCGTTGCGCACCAGCTCCAGCGAGTAACCGTTCTGCAGCTCCGACACCAGGTACGGGCCGCCCGACAGGAGGTTAGCCACAGGGTCTTTGAAGCCCGAGTCGAAGCCAGCCAAGAGGCCGATTTGAGCCGGCATCAGGTAGGAAAACAGGGACTGCCAGTCGGGGTAGGGGGTAGAAAAGGTGACCGTTACCGTGCCGGGGTGCGCAGCTGTCCCCGAGACACTCGAAATGTCGTCGTAGCCGGAGTCATCCAGGGGCGTATAGCGGGTGCCGCCGGCGTCCCGGAACGCGGCCCGGCCTGATTGTGCCTCCCAGTTGTAGACGAAGTCCCGGTAGGTGATGGGGACGCCGTTCGACCACACAGCCAGCGGGTTGATCTGGTACACCACCCGCTGAGGCGCAGAGCTGACCTCGGTGGCCGAGGTGAGCAACGCCGTGTTGAGCGAGGGGGTCCCGTTGGTACTGACGTCGAAGGCCGAGGGCCACACCTGAGCCAGCACCTGCTCCAGCGTGAGGTGCCAGGCCGAGGCGGCGGCCGAATGGATGTCCCAGTTGGCCGGCTGCGGCCCGACGGCGTATGAGGCACTAGCGCTCGTGTCGTAGGCGATATTGCTCTGGGCCGTGCCAGAGGGCGCCGCCGATGTCGTGGACGGGGCCGTGGTCGTAGTGGTCACTACCGTCGTCGTCGGCGACGCCGGGGCGCTGGCTACCCCGCTAGTGGCGCACCCGGCCAGCAGGGCGGCCAAGATGCTAGCGATGGCCAGTGGGCACACTACCCTGTGCCCCCGGACATGCTGCTGGCGAGGGGTCCGAACGCGCACCGCGCCTTGACACTACCGGAGCGCGGCCGCCACCAGGGTTCGGCGCAGGGGGTCAGTGGCGGGGTTCAGTGCCAGGGTTCGGTGGTCGACCGAGCGGACAGCGGTGCCGGCATCACCTCGCCTGGCGCCGCCGGCGGGTCCGGTAATAGGGACGGGCCGGCAGAGCCGGCGGCGGGGACGCTCTCCGGGGCCGCCACCAACGGTCTAGTGGCCAGGTAGGAACCCACCAGGACCAGGACGAAGCCCACCGCAGTGGCTGCCCCGAAGGGCTCGCCGAGGACGGTGACGCCGAGGAGGACAGCCACCGCCGGGTTGACGTAGGTGACGACCGTCGAGCGCATCGGCCCGACCTCTCCTATCAGGGCGAAGAACGCCACCAACCCGACCGCCGTGCACACCACCATCAGGCCCACCATCGAGGCCAGCACCGAGGCCGAGAGGCCGTGCTGAGGTCGCTGGATGATGGCCGCCGGCGCGTACAGGATGGCGCACAGCGCCAGTGAAGCCGTGATGACGCTCGGGCCCGGCAGGTCGGAGAGGTACCTAGCCAGCACCCAGGGGCCGAAGGCGTAACCGATGACTACCAGCAGGAGCGAGCTGGCGGCGAAGAGGTCGGAGCCGCCCACGTCAAAGCCGACCAGCGCTGCTACTCCGGCCACGCCCAGGATGAGCCCGGCGGCCCGGCGCCGGTCGAGGCGGTCGGTACCGGTCACCCTGGCGATAACGGCACCCGCGATGGGCACGGCCGCCACCAGGAGGCCGGCCAGCGAGCTGGTGATCTTCTTCTCGGCGTTGAACAGGAAAAACCACGGCACCGCCAGCTCGGTCAGCGCCAGCACGACGAGCGCCTTCCAGCGAGCCAGCAGCGGGCCGAGAGCTCCTCGCCGCACCACGAAGGGTGCCAGCAGCAACGCTCCCCCGCCGGTGCGGACGAACACCAGGAACGCCGGCGTCACTTCGCGCATGGCCACCCGTATAAGGAGGTACGGAAGGCCCCAGATAAGGCCCACCGCGACAAACAAAGCCCACCCGCGCCGGGTCATCGGGCATGTCCAGGCGGCATCTCACCAGATTAGGGGGCGTCCCGGGCCTGCCGCCCGGCATAAACGGAGTGAGACCGCTCAGGCGGCCGGGGTGACCGCCAACCGGGCCAGCGACCCCGGCACAAGCGAGTTGGAGCGCTCAGGCGGCCGGGGTCACGGCCAACCCGGCCAGCGACCCCGGCACAAGCGAGTTGGAGCGCTCAGGCGGCGGGCGTTACCGCCGGCGCCGAACTCACCGGCTCCTGGAGCGGGTAGAAGCACGCTGCGTAATGCTGGCCGCCGAACGAGCTGAGCGCCGGCTCCTCTTCCGCGCACCGGTCCTGCGCTTTCGGGCACCGGGTCCGGAACGGGCAGCCCGAGGGGGGGTTGAGCGGCGATGGCAGCTCGCCTCTGATCGGGATGGCCGTCCGGGACCGCTGCACGGAGGGCTTCGGCACGGGGATAGAGCCGATCAGGCCGGCGGTGTACGGGTGGGCGGGCCGGGCGTAAATGTCGTCGCCGGAGCCGATCTCGACCAGCTTGCCGAGGTACATGACCGCGATACGGTCGGCCAGGTAGCGCACGACGGACAGGTCGTGGGAGATGAAAACGTAGCTCAGGCCGTGGTTTACCTGCAGCCGCTTCATCAGGTTGAGGATCTGAGAGCGGATGGAGACGTCCAGCGCGGACACCGGCTCGTCGGTCACGATCAGCCGGGGATTGAGAGCCAGCGCCCGGGCCAGGCCGATCCGCTGGCGTTGGCCGCCGGAAAACTCGTGTGGGTAAAGCTCGACGGCGTGAGGCGGTAAGCCCACTTCACGCAGCAAAGCGGCGACGCGCTCTCGCTGCTCGGTCTGGGAGCCGATGCCCTGGACCACCAGCGGTTCGCGGACGATGGTGCCCACGCGCATGCGGGGGTCGAGCGACGAGAACGGGTCCTGGAACATGAGCTGGAGGTCGCGGCGGCGCCGGCGCAGCTCGGCCCCTTTCAGGCGGGTGAAATCCGTGCCGTCCACGAGCACCGAGCCCGATGTGGGCGGTTCGAGGCCCACGATCAGGCGCCCCAGCGTAGATTTACCGCAGCCTGATTCGCCGACCACCCCGAGCGTCTCTCCCTGGTGGACCTCGAGGTCGACGCCGCGTACGGCCTGAACCGCACCCACCTTGCGCTGCATTATGGCCCCGGCGGTGACCGGGTACTCCTTGCGCACTGCGCGCAGCTGGAGGATCACGGGTGTTTCATTGGCGGGCGCAACCGCGACACCGGACGAGGGGCCGTCAAGGCCGGCGGGCCCGTGCCCGTGCCCGATGCGCTCGTCCCGAAGGTGCCCGCCACCAGAGTGCCCGCCACCAGAGTGCCCGCCACCAGAGTGCCCGTCGCCAGAGTGCCCGTCACCGGTTGGTTTATTGCCGTTGCCCGCGTGGGCCAACCCGCCGTTGGTGACCGGCCCGCCGGCCACTACCACCGAAACAGCGCCCACTTCGACCAAGGGGGCAGCTTCGGCTCCTTCGCCGAGCAGGTCGCCGGCGCCCGCGATCTCCTCCACGGCCCGGTCGACCGGATGGAAACAGGCGTACGGGTGCCCGCTATCGTCTCCCCCCAGGGGGGGCTCCTCGGTCCGGCACACCTCGGTGGCGTACTGGCAGCGAGGGGCGAACCGGCACGCCTGGAGTGGCCGCGACAGATCGGGCGGCAGGCCGGGTATGGCGTAGAGACGCTGGGTCTTGTCCTGGTCCAATTGCGGGATAGAGGCGAGCAGGGCCTCCGTGTAGGGGTGGTGGACGTCCTCGAACAGCCGGTCTGTGGCCGCCCCTTCAACGATCTTGCCGGCGTACATGACCATGGTCCTGTCGGCGTGGCCGGCAATAACCCCCATGTCGTGGGTGATCAGGAGGATGGACATACCCAGCCTCCGCTTCAGCTCGTCCAGCAGCGCCAGGATCTGGGCCTGGATCGTCACGTCGAGGGCGGTGGTCGGCTCGTCGGCTATCAGCAATTTCGGCTCGCACGCCAACGCCATGGCGATCATCACCCGCTGGCGGAGGCCTCCGGAGAGCTGGTGCGGGTAGTCGCGCAGCCGCTCGACCGGGTTGGGCATACCGACGAGGCCGAGCACTTCGGCCGCTCTCGCCAGCCCCTGCTGCTTGGACACGCCTTTGTGCAGGATCACGCTTTCGGCGATTTGACGGCCGATTTCCATGGTCGGGTTGAGCGAAGTCAGAGGATCCTGGAAGACCATGCCGATGTCGTTGCCACGAACGCTGCGGACCTCGTCGTCGGTCATGGTCGTGAGCTCCCTGCCGTCCAGGCGGATTGAGCCGGAAACGACCCGGCCCCCAGGAGGTAGCAGGCGCATGATGGTGGATGCCGTCATTGATTTGCCGCAGCCGGACTCGCCCACCAGGCCCACGGTTTCGCCGGCCTCGATGTTGATGTTGATCCCGTCGACCGCCTTGACCAGGCGCGTGCGCAACTGAATTTGCGTATGCAGGTCGGTTATTTCCAGGAGGCTCATATTGCTCAGCGCTCCTGGAGGCGCACTTCGAAGCTGTCGCGGAGGGCGTCACCAATAAAGTTGAAAGCCACCACGATAAGTATGATCGCCAAGAGGGCCGGGTAAACCTCCCACCAGTAACCGTCCGAGAGGAAGGTACTCCCCTGCGAGAGCATGCCGCCCCAAGTAGGAGTGGGCGGCGGGAGGGCGAAACCAAGGTACTGCAACACGGCCAGGACCAATATGGCGTCGGCCACCTGGAAAGTGGCATTGACGATAATCGTGCCGACGGCATTGGGGATTATGTGGCGGAAAACAACACGGCGGGACTTGCCCCCCATCACCCTCACGGCGGCCACGTACTCGCGGGTCCGCAACGTCAAGGTCTCACCGCGTACCAAGCGAGCGGGGGCCAGCCAGGACAACCCGGCCAGCACGGCGATCAGCAGCAAGCGGTACTCGAGCGGCGTGGTGTTGGTGGGGAGGATGGTCGAGACAAAAATGAACAGGAAGACGACCGGGATGGCCAGGAATATATCCACCACCCGCATCATGACGGCGTCGATGGCCTTGCCGAAATAACCCGATATCGCCCCCCACACGACTCCCAGGAACGTAGCAATAACCGCTACGGCGAGCCCGATCTCGATCGAGATCTGCCCGCCGGCCATAAGCCGGCCGAGGATGTCGTAGCCGTTGTTGTCGGTGCCCAGGACGTGGGAGCCGGACGGCCGGTCGTTGCTCTCGATGATGTTGGTGACGACCTGGTTCGTGTGGTAAAAAAGCGGCCCCACGAAACAGAAAAGCACCATGCCGACCACGATCACTGAGCCGATGACGGCCAGCTTGTTTTTCGTGAACGTCCGGAATATGAGCGCCGCCAGGCTGCCCTGCTGGTAGATACCGCCGGCCTCGGCCTCGGAAACGTTCTCGACCTCAGCGACAATGGGTAGGAGGGCCATTTCAGTACCGGACCCTCGGGTCGAGAACGGCGTAGGCGATATCGGCCAACAGGTTGCCGAGGGCGGTGGCGAAACCGATGAGCACGGTGATGCCCAGCATCACCGGGAAGTCGTCGGTGGTGGCGGCATTGAAGTACTCGAGGCCCAGGCCCTGGAAATTGAAAAGGTACTCCAGGACCAGCCCGGCGGTGAGCACCGCGGGCAGGGACAGGCCCACGAGGGTGGCCACCGGGATGAGCGAGTTACGCAATAGGTGCCGCTGCAACACCTTCCTTTCCGGGAGCCCTTTGGCCCGAGCCGTCCTGATGTAGTCCTGGGCCAGGTTCTCGATGGCCGACGAGCGCATATACCGGGAAAACAGGGCGAAGGTGACGAGGGTAAGGGTGGCGACCGGGAGCACCAGCCCGGACGGGTGGGCCAGCATCGACCCTATCGTCGTCCCTTGCGGGGCCTCCGGCGGCAAAGCCTTGATGGTTATGGCGAACAGCCCGATGAGGATCAAGCCGAGGGCGTAAGACGGCATCGAGTACAGGACGAAGGCGGTAGCCGTGCCCGCGTAGTCCAGGCCCCGGTTGCGCTTCACGGCCTGCATCACGCCGACAGGTACGGCGATGACCACCGCCAGCACGAGCGAGGTGCCCACGAGTAGCACGTCGCGGGGCAGGTCCGATGCGATGATGCTGTCGACGCTTCGGTTTAGCCGGTACGAAAAGCCCAGGTTGCCGTGGGCTACGAGATGGTCGAGGAATATCCAGTACTGGTACCAGAGGGGGCTGTCGTAGCCGTTCTCTCTGTTCCAGGCCGCTATCGACCCCGGGGTGGCGCGTGGCCCGAGTATGGACCGCGCGATCCCGCCCGGGATGAGGTGCTCCAACAGGAAGGCGATCATGGTCACCCCGAGGACGACGATGACGGCCTGCCCTACCCGCCGGATTATGTACCCGGTCAACTGGAGCGCCTCATCCCTTCATGGTTCAGACCCTGTTACTTGGTGAGGTACCAAGTCTCCGGGGTCATGCTGGTGTACACGTTGTTGATGAAACCTCCGAGGTGCTTGGAGATCAGGTCGATCCCGGCAGACGTCGGGTTGCCAGTGGCGGTCGGGAAGTAGACCACGGGGACCTGCTTGGCGATGTAGTTCTCGAAGGCGTGCATGTTCTGGATGGTCAAGCTGGCCGGCCCACTGGTCGTGGCCTCGATCAGCTTGTCCGCCTCGGCATTGCTGTAGCCCGAGAAGTTGGCGCCGGCACCCGTCAGGTAGAGCGTCTCGCCCGTGGGCAGGAAGTCGGGCGCGTACACCCAGCCCGCCCCCCAGTCGAGGGCCGTCCAGGAGCACTTAGCCGAGCTGGAGGGGGCCGCCCCGTGCGGGCCGCAGTTGATGGCCTTGCCCACGACCTGGGCAAACGGAGCCGTGGTCAGCTCGACGTCGATCCCGACCTGAGAGGCCTGGGCCTTCAAGTCGGCCGTCTCCTCGGCCGTCACCACGGAGCCGCTCTGGGTCAGCAGGTTGAACTTGAGCTGGAGGCCCTTGGGGACACCGGCACCGCATTCGCCCGGACCGGAGCCAGGCTTGGCGCAGGTGGCCACCTGGCCGGACCCCACGTTGGCCCAGCCGTGCGCCTTCAGGATCTTGGCCGCGTCGGAGATGCTGAACGGGTACGGGTTGTTGCGCTCGAAGCTGGATACCCAGGGGCTGAACGGCGCCGTCGGCACCGGCCCGGAGGTGGGGACGGCGTAGCCACCCAGGATCTTCTGCAGCCAGCCCGGCCCATCGACGAGGTGCTGGAAGGCCTGGCGGAAGTAAAGCTGCCGGAAGACCGGACCGAATGTCGGGTTGCCCAGGTTGAGCGGGAAGTACGAGATGCTGTAGTCGGTGAAGTTGACGGCGTTGTAGCCTTCCCCCTCGATCGACTTCAGCTGCGGCAAGTACTCGTCCGCCAGCTCGGCCATAGACAGAGCTTTCGGGCCTCCAGACTTGATCTCGTTGAGAGCGGCCTGGTCCGAGGTGAAGGGCACCTCCACGAACTTGGACAGCGTCGGCTTCGGCGAGCCGCTGTAGGCCGCGTTGGGCACGAACGTGACCTCACCCGTAGTCGTGAAGCTCTGCAGCTTCCACGGCCCGTCTACCACTGACCACAGCGGGCTGGTGGCGTAGCTGGCCACGTTAGTGGCCTGGGTGTTCAGGTAGTCGTACACCTTGGCCACGCTTGCCTTGTTGGTATCGGGCAAGTTCGGGGTGCTTGGTGTCGGGGTGGGCCCGGAGGACGAGGTGCGGTCCCACGCGATGGGCATGGGGGTCACCTGCGAGAGCTCGTTATAGAGGAACCAGGTCGGGTTGACCGACGTCTTCAGGTGGAACACCACCGTGCTGGCGTTGGGGTAGGCGACCGATGCCACGTTGTCGGGGAAGTAACCGGGGGTGTAGTCGCACCAGTTGAACTTCGGGGCCTCGACGAACATCATGTTCATCCAGAACTCGACGTCACGGCTGGTTACTGACTCGCCGTTCGACCACTTCCAGTTCTTCAACGAAACGGTGACGGTCTTGTCGTTGTTGGCCCACACGGGCTTGTTGCCGACGGAGTAGTTGTAATCGACCGATGGGCTGTTGTTGTTGCCGAACCAATAAAGCGGCCGGTACATCAGATAAGTGAACTGGCCGTAGTTCATGGTCGAACAGACCTGCGGGCTGATCATCGGGAAGATATAGGTCGGGGGGGCGGCTGGGCCTCTCCTGGAAATACGCTGTCCCGCCCTGGATCTTGGTGCCGGAAGCGGGGACGGCGCCGCTCGGGCCGTAATTGCTAGTGCTACCTTGCGCGCCAGCAGTGCCAGTAGAGGTAAGGACCATGGCACCGGCAACGGCGACGGCCCCAATAACCCGCGCCCCGGGCCCTACAGCTTTCAAAAACTTCATTCTTTGCCTTTCGTGAGCGTGCTTAAGTGCCCGCTAATCCTGACCGGTGATCGCAAACGCGCTGGCGGCCGGCTTCCACCTGACCGCACCCCCGTTTATCCGAGCCGTATGGCCAGGATCGTCGTGTTAAAGCCGAAAGCGATCGCGGTGATGACCGTAAAGCGGTCCAGGTTGCGTTCGACGACGCTGGAAGAAGCAGCCGCCGAACCGATCCCACCCCCGAACATCTCTGAAAGGCCCCCGCCTTTCCCGCTGTGCAGCAGGATAGAGATGACCAGGGTTATGCACAGCACAACCTGGATCGCGATGGACACCCACGTGATCACCACTTAGCTGGCACCTCCTGCGTTTAAGTAGGTGTATACCTCGGGCTCCGGCCAACCATCGGCCGGATCGAATGAAAGATACCATTCGCGCCGGCTACGCACTACGCGCCCTCCGTGGCGGCCTGACGGCGCCCTTCCTGGTCTTTCACCGCCCGAACCGTACGATCTGGCTGAACCGCTCGGCGTCCAGGCTGGCGCCCCCCACCAGTGCGCCATCTATGTCGTCTTCCGCCATGAGCTCGGCCACGTTGGCCGGCGTGACGGAACCCCCGTACTGGATCCTGACCCGTCCGGCCAGCTCAGCGCTGTAATGTGCCGCCAGCCAAGACCGGATCCCCTTGCACCTTTCCTGGGCGTCGTCGGGGCTGGCGGTCCGGCCCGTCCCTATGGCCCAGATGGGCTCGTAGGCGATCACCACGCCGGTGGCGGCCTCCGGTGAGACGCCCTCGAAGCCGGTATCGAGTTGCCGTTCGCACTTACGCTCCGTGGTCCCCGCCTCACGTTCAGCAAGGGTCTCGCCGACGCACAGGATAGGTACCATTCCGCGCTTCAGCACCGCGAGCAGTTTCTCGTTCACGAAGGAGTCGGTCTCGCCAAAAAGCTCCCGGCGTTCCGAATGGCCCACGATCACATAACGGACGTTGAGCTTGGCCAGCATTAGCGGGCTGACTTCGCCCGTGAAAGCACCGGAGTCGGCCGGGTGGACATTTTGGGCCCCGAGGGAGATCGGGATATCGTCGGCGTCGAGCAAAGTCTGGACCGAGCGCAAAGCGGTAAAAGGCGGGTGCACGGACACGTCGACACGGTCGAAGTCCGCCGGTAAAAGGCTATAAGCCAGCTTCTGGACGATGGCAATGGCGTCCAGGTGAGTCAGGTTCATCTTCCAGTTGCCGCTGATGAGCGGCTTTCGGTTAGCCACTCTGCCCGATCATTTGCTGCGGGCAGGACCGGCGCTACGGGCCGCCGACTCCCGCAGGGCGGCCAGCCCGGGGAGATCGCCCTTCTCTATGAACTCGAGGGAGGCCCCGCCCCCGGTCGAGAGGTGGTCGACCTGGTCGTCAAGGCCGAACTCTTTGAGGGCGCTAGCGCTGTCCCCACCGCCGACCACCGAAAAACCGTCGGTGGAAGCGACGGCGTCCGCCACCACTTCCGTCCCCGCCGCGAAGCGGGGGTCCTCGAACACACCCATGGGGCCGTTCCAGAAGACCGTCCGCGCCGCCGCGATCTCATCAGCGAAGGCGGCCGCCGTACCGGGGCCAATGTCCAGGCCCAGCCACTCCTCTTGCACGTCCGGCCCGACAATGGCCATCTCGCCTTGGGGTTCCCTCCCCTTCCCGAACACCCCATCAGGCGACAGGACGACGATGTCGGTCGGCAACAAGATCCGCTTACCCGCTTCCTGGGCCGCGGCCAGGAGGCGGGCGCAATTGTCGACCTGGCTGTGCTCGAGCAGGGAGCCACCGGGGTCGTGGCCCTGGGCGGCCAGGAACGTGAAGCACATACCGCCCCCGACCAGGAGGGTATCCACCTTGTCGAGAAGGGCGTCTATCACACCCAGCTTGTCGGACACCTTGGCCCCGCCCAGGACAGCGACAAAGGGCCGTTTTGGGTTCTGGAGCAGCCCGTCGAGGACCTCGACCTCCCGCGCCAGGACGCGCCCGGCCGCGGAGGGCAGGAAAGCCGGTGGACCGACGATCGAGGCGTGCGCCCTGTGGGCGGCGCCAAAGGCGTCGTCTACGTAGAGGTCCTGGTTTTCTATCAATGATGCGACGAAGGCGGGGTCGTTGGCCTCTTCGCCCGGGTCGTAGCGCAGGTTTTCGAGCAGCTCCACCCGCTCGGTGCTGGCGCCCCGGTCCTCCAGGAGCTCGTACAGGCGCCGGCGGACGGGGGCGATGGCGTACTTCGGGTCCGGCTTGCCCTTGGGCCGGCCGAAGTGGCTGCAGACCGTTAGCTTCTCCGCCCCCTCGTCGAGCAGCCACGTGAGCGTCTCTACGGGAAGGCGGATGCGCAGGTCGTCCGCTATCACCTCGCCCGCCATGGGCACGTTGAAGTCGCAGCGGACCAGCACCCGCTTCCCCCCTAGGGGACGCAGGTCCTCGAGCTGTGGCAGCTGCATCCGGTTCAGGCGCGACCGATGATGACGGCCAGGTCTACCAGCCTGTTGGAGTAACCCCACTCGTTGTCGTACCAGCCGAACACCTTTACCAGGGAGCCCAATGCCATAGTGAGCTGGGAGTCGAACGTGCAGCTGGCCGGCGACCCGACGATGTCAGAGCTGACGATCGGCTCGTCCGTGTAGTCCAGGACGTTGGCCAGCTTGCCCTTGGTAGCGGCCGCCTTGAAGGCCTCGTTCACCTCTTCAGGGGTGACGTCACGGGCCAGGATGCCGGTGAAATCCGTGATGGAGCCGTCCTGGACCGGCACCCGGAGGGACGACCCGTCGAGCCGGCCTTTCATGTGGGTGAGCACCAGGCTCGTGGCCCGGGCCGCACCCGTGCTCGTGGGCACGATGTTGTTGGCCGCCGCCCTGGCCCGGCGGTGGTCCTTGTGCACGAGGTCGACCAGGTTTTGGTCGTTCGTGTAAGCGTGCACCGTCGTCATCAAGCCTTTCTCGACGCCGAAGGCATCGTCCAGGACCTTGATCATGGGCACGAAACAGTTGGTTGTGCAGCTGGCGTTCGAGACGACCCGGTGCTTGGCCGGGTCGAAGATGTCGTCGTTGACCCCCACCACGAAAGTGGCGTCGACGTTGGTGGCCGCCGTGGAGATTATGACCCGCTTGGCCCCCGCTTCGATGTGGGCGGCGGCCTTCTCACCGTCGGTGAACCGGCCCGTTGACTCGATGACTACGTCGGCGCCGACGTCGCCCCACGGTAGGGCCTTGGGGTCCCTCTCCGAGAACACCTTGAAGCTGTGGCCGCCGACGACGATGGTGTCCTCGGACACCTTTACCTCCTGGGGCAAGCGCCCGAAGGTGGAGTCGTACTTGAGCAGGTGAGCGTTGGTTTCCGGCGGGGCCAGGTCGTTAGCCGCCACGATCTCGACATCGGCGCCGCTGGCCAACACGGCCCGCAAGAAGTTCCGACCGATCCGGCCGAACCCATTTATCCCAACCCTGACAGCCATGACTTTCGCTCCTTGATCACTTCTCCGGCGCCGGTCATCCTAGGCGACGTCGCCCTTACGTCAGTCCGCGGCCGCTCAGGGCGGGTGGCCCGATATGGGCCAGCCTCTTTTGGATCACGTGTTCGAGGGCGACGTCCTCAGAGATCAGCGCTCGACGTCGCGATGGGTGACGCTGGGGTTGTATCCGAGCCGGCGCAAACCGTCAGCGATCTCCTCGGCCAGGACCACGCTCCGATGACGGCCGCCAGTGCAACCAATGGCGATGGTCAGGTAAGACTTGCCCTCGTTGACGTAGGCGGGCACCAGGAACTTGAGCAAGTGCTCGACTCGTTCCAGGAACTCCTTGGCCTCGGGCTGCGCCAGCACGTAGCGGCGGACCGGCTCGTCGAGCCCGGTCAGAGGGACGCATCGACTCCACCCAGTGTGGGTTGGGGAGGAAGCGCACGTCGAGGACGTTGTCGACGTCGAGCGGCACCCCGTGCTTGAAACCGAAGCTGAGCACCAGGATCTGCATGTCGATCGTCTCGCCGGAACTGAACAGCTCGGCCAGGCGCTCCCGGAGCTGGTTCACGTTGAGGTCGCTCGTGTCGACTACCACGTCGGCCATTTCCTTGATGGGCCCGAGCTGGCGGCGCTCGTCTGCTATCGCTCCCACGACGCCCTCTTCCCCCAGTGGGTGGCGCCGGCGGGTCCCCTCGAACCGGCGGACCAGCACCTCGTCCGAGGCCTCCAGGAACAGCACCCTTACGAGTTCCCCGGTCGCTTTCAGCTGCTGTATGGCGGCCTGAAGCTCGCCCAGCTGGCCGGCGTGGCGGCCGACCACGAGAGCCAGGCGTTGCGCCTCGGGGGCGGGGCCGGAGACGAGCTCGGCCACCTTGTTGATAAGGGCAGTCGGGATGTTGTCCATGACGTACCACCCGACGTCCTCCAGGACCGCACCCGCCTGTGAACGACCAGCCCCGGAAAGCCCGGTAACCACCAGGAACTCGGCCACGCTCCATTGTGGCAGCATCCTGTGCCCAAATCGCGAGCGCCCTCTCGTTTACATGTTTAGCTTCGGCCCGCTTACGCGTTTACCTTTGGCCGGTTGAGTTTTTCGGCCCGCAGCACGAGCAGCCGGGGGAAAGCGGCGGCCTGGCGGTACTCCTCGGCCTTTTCGAGGAACCCGGCCGGCGGTGCCGGCTCGATCATTTTCGTGAGGTACAGGCCGGCGGCCACCAGGGCGTTGACGTACACCGAAAGCGGGCGGTGCACGAAGGGGATAAAGACGTTCTTGTCGACCTCCTCGACGGAGTGGTTCTCGTCGAGGTAAGGGCCGATCCGCCAGTACTGCTCGCCCAGGATGTCGTCGTCCACCCAGCCACTACCCGGGACCTGCAACAGAGGATGGTTCATGAACAGCACAAAAGTGGCGCCGGGGCGCAGCACCCGCCCCACTTCGGCGATGGCGTCGACGGTGCCCTCGATGTGCTCGAAGACGAGGCAGGCGAAGGCGGCGTCAAAGCTTTTATCGGGAAACGGCAAGGCCGTCGCCGTAGCCCGCGCGTAGTGGACGCCGGCAGAGCCCGTGGCCCCTTGGCCGCGTCCATCATCTCGGGCCGTTTTGTTGTGCCCTCGCCGGGCCGCCTCCACGAGCTGCGAGCTCGTCGGGTCGACGCCGGTCACGCGGCGAACGCTGGGCAAGCCGGCCGCCACTCTCGAGAGCTGGCCCTCGCCGCAGCCGATGTCGACGACGGTGGTCGGCCCCGCCTCGGAGAGGAGCTCGACCAGGAGCGGGACGATCTGCTCCCTGTACTCGGGGTCGGCGCCCTCGGTGAAGCTCTCCTGCCACCAGGCGGAGTTGACCTCCCAGAGCTGTTGCGCCTCGACGGGCAGCGGCTGGCTCGGGTCGTGCGGCAGCAAGGGGGCGCTCACAGGGGGGCGACCAGCTCGGGGGCGGTCTGCGCTATCTCTGTCCCGTCTGCTTCTGTCCCGTTTGGTTCTGTCCCGTTTGCGGGCTCGGCCAGGTCGGCCCGTCCCTCGACCTCAGCCTGCTCGGCCGCTCTTTCCTCTGCTGCCCTCTCGGTTTCCGCCCACTCTTCCCGTCGCCTCCGGGCCACGCCGGCATCTGCTCGTGCGGCCGCGGCCGGGCCATGGAGCTTGGCCCATAAGGCGTCGACCACCGGTTGGGGCAGCCAAGGGAGAGCCTCCAGCCTTTCTTTGGGCGCTTCTCGGACTGCCTTCGTGCTGCCCAGCTCCCGCAGCAGCCGCTTGCGCCGGGCGGGGCCGAGCCCCGGTACCCCATCCAGGGCGGAGACCGTCATCCGCTTGTCCCGCAGCTTGCGATGGTAAGTGATGGCAAACCGGTGCGCCTCGTCGCGTACCTGCTGTAACAGGTACAGGGCCTCCGAGCCCCGCGGCACCCGGACCGGGTCGGCCATCCCGGGCAGGTAGACCTCCTCGAACTGTTTGGCCAGCGAAGCGACGGGGATCTCGTCGTCGAGGCCCAGCTGTTCGAGCACCCTTATGGCCACATTGAGCTGCCCTTTGCCTCCGTCGACGAGCAAGAGTTGAGGAGGATAGGAAAAGTGCCGCCTGCGCTCGCCCACCGGTAGGTCCTTCTCCTCGAGGTACGCCGTAAGCCGCCGGGTCAGGACCTCCTCCATGGCCGCGTAGTCGTCGTTGCCGGGAACGTTGCGCACTTTGAACCGCTTGTACTCGCCCGGCCTGGGGAGGCCGTCTTCCATGACCACCATCGAACCGACGTAGTCGGTGCCTTGCAGGTGGCTCATGTCGTAACACTCGATGCGCAGGGGCGCCTCGGGCAAATCCAGCGCATCCTGCAACGCGTTAAGCGCACGTGCTCGCGCGTTATGGTCCGTCGAACGCTTCAGCCTGTGCCTCAGCAGCTCTTCCCCTGCGTTCTTAGAGACCATCTCCAGCAACGCCTTCTTTTCGCCTCGCTGGGGCACGTGGAGCCGGGCTCGGCTCGAGCCGGCGGACCTCGGGTTGACGCTGCGTTCTGGCCGGCGCCGGCCGCTGGCCGCCCACCACTCCTTCCAACTCGTATCTGGCGTATCTGGCCCACCCGTATCGGGGGTCATCCCTTCGGGCCCGCCTGGTGGCTCGGCCCTCCGCCGCCGCCCGGCCTGGTAGCCGGGCCGCCTGGTAGCTCGGCCCCTCCGACATCTCCCCGCCTGTACCCCCGGGCGGGGCGTCGTGCCCCCCCCGTTCGTCTTCGCCGGCTTCGTCGGCTGTCGGTACTGACGGAGCCTCGGCGTTTATCGCCGTTATCGCCGTTATCGCCGTCTCGGCTCGCATCTCTGTCAGCCACTGTTCGATGACATCTGGCTCGTCCACCTCGCCCGGCACCAGGACCAGGGGCGGCACGCCGTTCACGGCGTCCGCATAATGCTGCTGCAGTACGTCCGCCAGCAACTGAGGCCGGGTCAGGTCTTCGACCTTGTCGACGATGAAACCCTTGCGCCCGACGACACGGCCGCGCCTCACGTAGAAGACCTGGACGGCCGCCTCCAGCTCGTCCTCGGAGATGCCGAAGCAGTCGAGGTCCTCAGCCCGCTCGGTCACCATCTGTTGCTTCTCGACGGCCTTGCGCACGGCCGCCAGCCGGTCCCGCACCCGGGCGGCCAGTTCGAACTCGAGGTTGGCCGCCGCCTCTTTCATCTGCCCTTCGAGCTTGCGGACGACCGGGGCCGTGTCGCCGGCCAGGAAGGCGCCCAGCTCGTCGACGAGGCGGGAGTACTCATCGTGGTCGACCAGGCCGGCGCAGGGGCCGGCGCAACGCTCGATGTGGTACATGAGGCACGGGCGCCCCACCCGCTGGTGCCGGGTGAACTTCGAATCGCTGCAGCTTCGGACCGGGAACGTGCGCAGCAACAGGTCGAGCGTTTCCCTGATGGCGTAGGCATGGGCGTAGGGGCCGAAGTAGCGGTTCTCCGTGCGCCCGCTTGGCCGGCCTCGCCGGACCGTCGCCCGGGGCCACTCGTCTGCCTTGGTCAGGACCAGGAACGGATAGCTCTTGTCATCCCGTAACCGCACGTTGAAGCGGGGCTTGTGCTGCTTGATGAGGCTGTACTCGAGCATGAGGGCCTCGACGTCGTTGCGGACCTGTATCCACTCGACGCTCTCGGCCGAGGACACCATCTGGGCCGTCCGCGGTAGCAGCCCGCTCGGGCTCTGGAAGTAGTTGGACAAACGCTGGCGGAGCGACTTGGCCTTGCCGACGTAGATAACCCTCCCGTCCTTGTCGCGGAACTGGTACGAGCCGGGAGCATCCGGGATCGCACCGGCGGGTGGTCGTTCGAGCACAACTTCCAGTGTGGCGCAACAAACGCCTCTGTCTGGTTTCTTAAGCCTTCACAGGACCATCACAGAGCGGCCAAGACCACGTCATAAAACCGGGGGACTGTCGAATGCAGCAAGTTACGGAACTGGTCACTGACAGAGGAGGACAGATGACCTACCACAAGCGAGGGGGGAGACGATGGCCCGCTGCCGCCGGCGTCGCTCTGGTAGCGACGCTGGCGACAGTTGCCGGCTCCCTAGCTCCCAGCGTTTCCAACGCGTTCGCCAGCGGCACACCCGCGCCGGCGTCCAGCGATGCACTGCCCAATTGGGCCAAGACCCTTCCAGAAATCCAGGCCCAAGCGGCTGCGGCCATATCGCTCCGCTTGAGCGTTCTACAAGCCGCCATAACCAAAGTCCAGGGCGAGAGCTATCTCGGCTCGGACGCCACCACGCTCGTCAACGACATGCAGGCCGATATAACCGGCCTACAAGCGCTCGGGACCAAGATCGCCGCCGATACCACCGTTTCACAGGCGATCGCCGACGCTGACCTCATCTTCACGGAATTCCGCGTTTATTACGTGATGCTCCCGGTGGTACGCGACGTCACCACCATTGACGACATCGTCAACGTCGACCTGCCCGCCCTGAATAAGGACATCACCATCCTTCAGGGCCAAGAGAACTCTGCAAACCAGCCCTTTATCGGGCCACTGATCTCGGGTATGCAATCCGAGGTCCAGATAGCCACCGGGGCCACGACAGGTCTGGTCGCTCAGCTGCTGGCCTACACACCGGCCGAGTGGGACTCGAACCACAGGCTGTTCTCAACTGCACAGACGGCCATCAAAACGGCGGAGAGGGCGGTCGATTACGCCAGCGCCGACTTGAACAGGGCGAATAGGTACCTCCATTCGCACCCCACCACGACGACCACTACGTCCACGTCGACCACCACTACGTCGTCGACCACGACCACGACTACTCCGACCACGACGACCTCGACCACTCTGCCCGGCACGAGCTGTGCCGCTACGGTCGGCGGTTACGTCCTCAGCCGCAAGGGTTGGGTGGCGGCGAGCAATGCCCCGTTCAAGAAGGCCGATGCCCCCAGCCACGCCATCGACGGCCGGCTGAGCACCCGCTTCAGCACGGACGAACACCAGGCCGCCGGCTTGTACTTCGAGGTAAACCTGGGCTCGGCGCAGTCTTTCAACGAGCTGAAAATGGAAGAACCCAATTCACCTCACGACTTTGCCAGGGGCTACAATGTCGAGGTCTCCAGCAATGGGAGCACCTGGACGACCGTAGCTAGCTGCACCGGCATCGGATCACCTGAGGTAGTCAGCTTCCCGACCGTGACGGCCCAGTTCGTCGAGGTCGTGCTGACAGCGTCTACCGGTTACTACTGGTGGTCGATCGACGACTTCAAGCTGTACGGCCCGGCCACCCCGCCCACGACCACTACAACTGTGGCGCCCACGACCACTACAACTGTGGCGCCCACCACCACCACGACGGTAGCGCCCACTACTACCACCACCAGCCCGAGCAACTCTGAGCTACAACGGCTGAAGGACCGGGCGGCCAGGGCCATCGACGCACGGGTGCGGGAACTGGCCGGCGCCATCAAGGGCGTTCAGGACAGGCCATGGATGGGGGCGGACGGCACCACGCTCGTCGCCAACATGCAGGCCGACATAAACGGCCTGGAAGCACTGGGCAGCAAGATCCAGGGCGATACCACGGTGCAAGAGGTACTGGCCGACACCAACCTCGTCTTCACCCAGTACCGGGTGTTCGCCCTCGTGCAGCCGGTGGTGGCTGATGTCATCCGGATTGACCGCATGACCAACATCACCCTGCCCTACCTGGCCAAGGAAATTGCGTACCTCCAGAGCCGGGAGAACTCTTCCAACCAGGGCGTTATCGGACCACTGATCGCCAACATGCAGACCCAAGACCAGACTGCGGTGACCGACACCAATGGGCTGTCGGCGGAACTGATCGCCTTCACCCCGGCGCAGTGGAACGCCAACCACGGCCTGCTCAACGGGCCTACCACCAACATGCTGTTGGCCTCCCGGGCCATCGGTACATCCGAGAGGGATCTGGCCGAAGCCCTCCGGTACCTCAACCATCACCACCACGGCCACTAGTTCCTGGCGGCGGGTCGGGTTAGCACAGCGGCTGCGGCGGTGGCCGCTGTGCCCCCAGGTCCCTTGGCCCGGTTGTCGACCGGCGGTGTGCATGCTTTGACACCGGCAATCGGGCCAAGGCATTCATAATTTCGGGACGTACAAGTCCCGAGGATTTTGCCCCCGAGCTCCGGCTCCGGACACAGCGTGGTGTCTGGAGGCTCGGGGGCAAGGTCGCGTCTTGGGCGGGTTTCGCCGGCTTAAGTCGGCTGCGTAAGCCGCCGGCAAAGGCCGGCGCCCCCCTTACGCCCTATCGCTCCTTCAACAAGGGCTCGAGGAACTGCCCGGTGTAGCTGTCCGGGCACTTGGCCACGTCTTCGGGCGTACCCGCGGTCACGACCAGCCCGCCGCCGTCGCCGCCTCCGGGCCCGAGGTCGATGAGCCAGTCGGCCGTCTTGATCACGTCGAGGTTGTGCTCGATGACGATGACCGTGTTGCCCTGTTCGACGAGACGTGAGAGCACGCCGAGCAGCTTGCGCACGTCCTCGAAATGCAGCCCCGTGGTCGG
This sequence comes from uncultured Acidimicrobiaceae bacterium, assembly GCA_963845605.1. Taxonomy (GTDB): domain Bacteria; phylum Actinomycetota; class Acidimicrobiia; order Acidimicrobiales; family Palsa-688; genus Fen-671. The sequence continues at coordinate 95,541 of CAWJSS010000006.1, read as the reverse complement.
CTCGTCGAGTATGTACAGCGTCCTCCCCGTCGACCGCTTGGAAAGCTCAGACGCCAGCTTTATCCTCTGCGCCTCGCCGCCTGACAGGGTCGGAGCCGGCTGGCCCAGTTTCACGTACCCCAGGCCCACGTCCACCAGAGTTTGCATGTGGCGGGATATGACGGGCTGGTTGGAGAAGTAATCGGCCGCCTCCTCGCACGACATGTCGAGGACTTCGGCGATGTTTTTGCCTTTGAACGTTATGTCCAGGGTATCGCGGTTGTAGCGGGCGCCTTTGCAGACCTCGCACGGTACGTACACGTCCGGTAGGAAGTGCATCTCGATCTTTATGGTCCCGTCCCCGGCGCAGGCGTCACACCGCCCGCCGGCCACGTTGAACGAGAACCGCCCGGGCTGGTACCCCCGGACCTTGGCCTCCGTCGTGGTGGCGAAAAGCCGCCGTATATGGTCGAAAACGCCGGTATAGGTGGCCGGGTTGCTCCGGGGCGTACGCCCGATCGGCGACTGGTCGACGTCGACCACTTTGTCGAAGGAGTCGATGCCCTCGACCTTGCGGTGCCGGCCCGGGACTTCCTTGGACTTGTATATGCGCTGCATCAACACCCGCAGCAAGATGTCGTTCACCAGCGTGGACTTGCCTGACCCCGAGACGCCCGTCACCACCACGAAGCACCCGGACGGGAACTCCACGTCTATATTCCTCAGGTTGTGCTCTCGGGCGCCCCGCACCACTAGCCAGCCCTTGGGCTCCCGGCGCAGCGGCGGGAGGGGTATGAACCTCTTACCCGACAGGTACTGGCCAGTGAGGGAGGCCTTGGTCTTCAACAGTTCGTTGACCGTCCCCGATACCACGATCTGGCCGCCGTGCTCCCCCGCTCCTGGCCCGATGTCGACGACGTGGTCGGCGGTGCGGATGGTCTCTTCGTCGTGCTCCACCACGATGACCGTGTTGCCGATGTCCCGCAGCCGGATAAGGGTGTCGATCAGCTTGCGGTTGTCGCGTTGGTGTAACCCGATCGAGGGCTCGTCCAGGACGTACAGGACCCCTACCAACCCGCTGCCTATTTGCGAGGCCAGGCGGATGCGCTGCGCTTCCCCACCGGCCAGGGTGCCGGCGTTGCGGTTGAGAGAAAGGTAATCGAGGCCGACGTCCACCAGGAACTGCAGCCGCGCTTTCACTTCTTTTAGCACCCGGTCCGCGATCAAATGGTCCCGCTCGGAAAGCGTGAGCCCTTCGACCGTCTTCGTCGCGTCGCGGATCGAGAAGTCGCACAGCTCGAATATGCTCCGCCCCCCCACCGTTACAGCCAGGCTCTCCGGCTTCAGCCGGGCGCCCCCGCACTCACTGCATGGAACTTCGCGCATGTAGCCTTCGATTTGCTCCCGCATGTTGTCCGACTCGGCTTCGGCATGGCGGCGCTGCAAGTAACGCACCACGCCTTCATAAGTCGTGTAGTAGGAGCGCGTCCGGCCATAGCGGTTTTTGTAGTGCAAATGGACCTGGGCCGTACCGGAGCCGTAAAGGATGACCTTTTGGTCTTGCTTTTTGAGTTTGCGCCAGGCGACCGACGTCGGGATCCCGTACGTCTCGGCCACACCCTGTAGCAAGCGCCCGAAATACTCGTTGCGCGCCCCCGCCCATGGGGCCACGGCGCCGTCGTCGATCGAAAGGTCAGGGTCCGGGACGACCAGCTCGGGGTCGACTTCGTAACGCGTCCCGAGGCCGTCACAACTCGGGCACGCCCCATAAGGCGAATTGAACGAGAAATTGCGTGGCGCCAGTTCGTCGTACGACGTGCCACACACCGGGCAGGCCAGGTGCTGCGAGAAGATGAGCGTCTCGCCCTCGGCTTCGCCTGCATCGCTCTGGCCGCCTTCGATCTGGCCGCCTTCGATCTGGCCGCCTTCGCTCTCGCCGGCATCGTTCCCGCCGGAGTTGCCCACAGAGCGCCCGCCGCCAGCCGGTTCCCTCGGGACAATCTGGATTTCCGCCACCCCGTCTGCCAATTTCAGCGCCGTCTCGAGGGAGTCGGTGAGCCGGCGCTCTATCCCCGGCCGCAGAACGAGCCGGTCGACCACCACCTCGATGGTGTGGGCCTCGTACCGGGCGAGCTTGGGCACGTCGGAAAGCTCGTGGATCTCCCCGTCAATGCGCGCCCGGGCAAAGCCCTGGCCGGCCAGCTCCTCGAAAAGGCTTTCGTACTCGCCCTTTCTGCCCCTGACCACGGGGGCCAGCACCTGGAACCGGGTGCCCTCGGGGAGCAGCAGTACCCGGTCGACGATTTGCTGAGGCGTTTGCCGAGACACCACACTGCCGTCCTGCGGGCAGTGCGGGATACCCACCCGGGCGTAAAGAAGGCGCAAATAGTCGTATATTTCGGTGATCGTGCCGACCGTGCTGCGGGGGTTGCGGGAGGCCGACTTCTGGTCGATGGAGATCGCCGGCGACAAGCCCTCGATGAAATCGACGTCCGGTTTGTCCATCTGGCCGAGGAACTGGCGGGCGTAGGCGGACAGCGACTCCACGTAGCGACGCTGGCCCTCGGCGTAGATCGTGTCGAAGGCCAGGCTGCTCTTGCCCGACCCTGACAACCCCGTAAAGACGATCAGCCGCTCCCGCGGAAGGTCAAGGGACACGTCCTGCAAGTTGTGCTCCCGGGCCCCCCTCACCACCAAACGGTCCGACATGGCTCCCAGGCTACCAGTCGAACGCACGTTTGGGCAACGGTCTGCGGCGGGAACCGGAGGGCGAGGAAAGCGTGTATCTAACAGTAGAAAGCGGGCCGGCTCAGCCGAACGTCACCGGCCCGGACCAGGTCGTACCGCCGTCTGAACTGCGCCACAGCTGTTCAGGCGACGGCCCGTTAGGGAAGGGCCACCCGGCCGGCGGGTTGCCCTCGGTACGCAGCGCAGAGCCCGTGCTGCTGTCGGTAAACCCGGCCCAGCTCCACCAGAAGTCCCCGCTGCCAGACGGGTACACCGACTGCCACGAGGTACCGCCGTCTGCGGTCCGCAGGAACTGACCCTGGGCGTTGGGCTCGATTACGGCCGAGGTGTCGCTGGCCGGGGCGAGCAGCGCCGAGTTCTCCAGCGATCCCACGTTCAGCGTGCTCCACTGCGCCCCGCCATCGGTAGACCGGAACGCCTGCGCCTCCATCCCGGTCGGGCACACCGCCCAGATGACACCGGACGAACTGGCCTCGAGCGTCCCGCCGAGCCCGGAGAAGCAGGGGCTGGCGTACGTGGCGAAGCTGCTGCCCGACCCGGACCCCGCCACCAGCACCTGGTGGGCCTGGCTGAGCGATGCGGTCAAGGAGAACCAGAGGTCCGTGCCGTGGACCGTCATCGTGGCCAGCTGGTCGACCCCGCCCGAGACACCAGGGACCGAAATGGCCTCCCACTGGTCAGACCCGACAGGAGAACGCTCGAGGACCACGCCTGAACAATTCCCTTGCTGGCACGCTCCAACCAGGGCAAAGGCGTACCCCCCACCGCTGCCGAATGCCAACAGTTGTCGCCCGGCCAGGAACCCCTGTTGCGCCCAATGCTCACCGCCGTCGTGGGTATCCCAGAACTCGCCTCCCGGCCCGGTGGCAAACGCATAGCCGTCGAGCAGGTCAGCAAACCGCAGGGTATTGATACCCGACGCCGTAGTGGAACCGCCGGCCGCCGTTATGGGGGCGACAGGCGCAGGCAAGCCGACGAAGTGGGTACCGCCATCCATAGTGCGCAGGATCGAGGTGCACACGGGGTTGCTGCAAGGCGCCACCCCGAGCAGCCAGTACTGGTCGCTGGAGATGGCCGTGAACGAGAGCGGGTCGAAGCCGGAGGGGACCGGCCCGCCGGCGGGCTGCGAGCCGGCGATGGTGTTGCCGGTAACGGCCTTGGTTGTCGGTACAGATGTCGACGAAATCGTGCTGCTAGGAACGGTCGTGGTCGGAGCCGCGCTCGTTGGTGGAGCGGTAGTGGGGGGCGGGCTGGTGGTCGTGGGGGCGACGGAACCGGCCTCAGAAGTGGTCACGGTGGGCGCGGTAGTAGTCGGAGCCGCGCTGTTGCCGCCGTTCACGCTTCCGCAACCCGCGGCCATGAGCCCCGCCGACAGCAATACTGCAGGCCAATAAACGAACTTCTTGCTTCTCACTGCTCTCCTAACGCTAGGGCACCTGCAGGGGTTCCGTGGTGGACCCACCGCCACGAGCGACTGCGGTTGGAGCCCGTCTGAGACGCCCCGGTCGCCAATGGCGCTCTCAGCGAAGTCTTCTAAAACAGCGAACGCCCTGGCCAGAGGCTATTTGGGGGCGCGACTAGGAAAGGCGTGACTAGGTGTAGCATGCGATCCGCGAGCCGCGCCCGGCCGCGTAAACCCGCTACAGAACCAATGCCAAGGAAGTCCTAACCTATGTCCGACCTCACCCCGTCGACCAGAGCCTTCGCAACCGCAGAGGCGGAGCAACCCGCAGCGGCTGAGATGGGAACTTTCGACGAGTCCGGTGCTTACACGCCTCGCCAGGTCGTTTCGGACGACCTCGGCGCTACCTCATTCGAAGATGCGATAGCTGGGACGATCGTCGAGTTCGACGACGGCGACATCGTCTCCGGCACGGTTGTCAAAGTCGACAAGGACGAGGTCCTGCTCGACATCGGCTTCAAGTCTGAGGGCGTCATCCCGGCCAGGGAACTGTCGATCCGCCATGACGTCGACCCACATGAAGTGGTGCAGGTGGGCGACAAGATCGAGGCCCTCGTCCTGCAGAAGGAGGACAAGGAAGGGCGGCTTGTCCTGTCCAAGAAGCGGGCGCAATACGAGCGCGCCTGGGGGACGATCGAGGCGGTCAAGGAACGCAACGGGACGGTGCGTGGCCCGGTTATCGAGGTGGTGAAGGGCGGCCTGATCCTGGACATCGGGCTCCGCGGCTTCCTCCCGGCGTCCCTCGTGGAACTGCGCCGGGTCCGCGACCTGCAGCCTTACGTAGGGCGCGAGCTCGAAGCCAAGATCATCGAGCTGGACAAAAACCGCAACAACGTGGTGCTCTCGAGGCGGGCGTACCTGGAGGAAGCCCAGCGTTCCCAGCGCGACGAGTTCCTGACCAACCTGAAGCCGGGCGAGGTCCGCAAGGGCGTCGTTTCGTCGGTGGTCAACTTCGGTGCCTTCGTGGACCTCGGTGGGATGGACGGGCTGATCCACGTGTCCGAGCTGTCGTGGAAGCACGTCGACCACCCGGGCCAAGTTGTCCAGGTAGGTGACCAGGTGACGGTTCGGGTCCTCGACGTCGACCTGGACCGTGAGCGCATCAGCCTCTCGCTGAAGGCCACCCAGGCCGACCCCTGGCAGGAGTTCGCCAATGCCCACCGCGTGGGCGAGCTGGTGTACGGCCGGGTGACCAAGCTGGTGCCGTTCGGCGCGTTCGTGCAGGTGGGGGACGGGATCGAAGGCCTCGTCCACATCTCGGAGATGGCCGTCCACCACGTCGACCAACCCGACCAGGTCGTCAGCCCCGGCGAAGAGCTCTGGGTCAAGATCATCGACATCGACCTGGCCCGGCGGCGGATCAGCCTCTCCATCAAGCAGGCGGCTGAAGGAGGCGAGGTGGCCGCGGAGTACCGGGAAGCGTTCGGCGAGCACGCCTACGACGAGCACGGCAACTACATCGGCGCCGGCTTCACGGCGTTCGAGCCCGAGTCCGAAGCCCAGGCCGCCTGGGCCGGCTACCTGGAGGAGCAGTCCCAGCACCAAGAGCCCGGCGTTACGCCAGAGGGCGACAATGCCGGCACCGCCACCGATGCGAGCCTGGAGAACGGCGGCTTCGCGGGGACCGAGGCGGACGCCGGCTCCAGCTTGCACGACGCGGGCACCGAGCATGCCGGGACGGCCGCAGGCGATACCGGCGCCGCCACAGCGGGAGAGCCCGGCGGTCAGGAACAACCCGAGGCTGCTCCCGCTAACTAGGACGCGCGAGGTTCCCTGAGCAGCTCAGATAAGGGATGCTGCCCGGGTAAGCACGTCCCGGAGCACATCGACGATGATGTCGAAATGCTCCTGCTCGCATATAAGGGGCGGGGCGAACTGGACGACGGGGTCGCCTCGGTCGTCGGCGCGACAGACCAGACCGGCCTCGAACAGCGCCGGCGATAGGAAACCCCGCAGCAGGCGTTCGGTTTCCTCGGTGTTAAAGGTCCCTTTGGTCGCCTTGTCCTTCACCAGTTCCACGCCGAAGAAGTAGCCGTCGCCGCGGACGTCGCCAACTATCGGCAGGTCTTCGAGGGTGCGCAGGGTCGAGCGAAAAGCCTCCTCGTTCGAACGCACATGGGCGAGGAGCTTCTCCTCCTCGAAAATGTCGAGGTTGGCCAGGGCGACGGCGGCAGATACCGGGTGACCTCCGAACGTGATCCCGTGCGCGAACGAAGTCTTCCCGTGCAGGAATGGTTCGATCAGCCGGTCGCTGGCCAACAGGGCTCCCATGGGTGCGTACCCCGACGTCAGGCCCTTGGCCACGGTGATCATGTCGGGTTGGTAGCCGTAGCGCTCGGACCCGAACCAGTACCCCAGGCGCCCAAAGGCGCAAATGATCTCGTCCGAGACCAACAAAACCCCGTACTGGTCGCATATCTCACGCACTCGGGCGAAATAGCCGGGGGGCGGGACGAAGCAACCGCCGGCGTTCTGTACCGGCTCGAGGAACACGGCGGCCACAGTTTCGGGGCCTTCTTCCTCGATACGCTCGGCGATCTTGTCCGCCGCCCACAGGCCGAACGCCTCCAGGTCGTCGCCGTGCACGGGGGCACGGAAGAAGTCGGTGTTGGGCACCCTGGACGTACCGGGGACGAGCGGTTCGAACGGTTTCTTGATGGCTTCGTACCCGGTTATGGAAAGTGCCCCCATCGTGGTGCCGTGGTACGAGATCTCCCGTGAAATGGCCTTGGTCCGCTCTGGTTGACCTATGACCTTGAAGTACTGGCGGGCCAGCTTCCAGGCGGACTCGACCGCCTCGCTGCCGCCACCAGTGAAAAAAACCCGGTTGAGGTCGCCCGGGGTCAGTTCGGTGAGGCGCTCCGCCAGCTCGACGGCGCTCGGGTGGGCGTAGCCCCACACGGGGAAGTAACCCAGTTGGGCGGCCTGGCGGGCTCCGGCGTCGGCGAGTTGCTGACGGCCGTGCCCGACCTGCACGACAAAAAGACCGGACAGCCCGTCCAGGTAGCGCTTGCCCTTGGAGTCCCATACCCACGGACCGTCGCCTCTCACGATTATGGGCACCTCGTGGGTGGCGTAGTCGCCCATACGGGTGAAGTGCATCCATAAGTGGCGCTTGGCAGCGTCCTGCAATCGAGCTGGGTCCAGCGACATGACCCCAGCGTACGGCGCCACCAGCCGGCGATGAGATCGTGGACGACCGGGACCGGAGCCGGCCCGCCTGGCCAAAGGCCCCGCCTCAGGAAAACTTGCGCGCTCGAAGGCCAAAAGGCCAAGACCTCCAAACGGAACGCAGCTTCGAGCGCGCAAGTAGTCCTTCGGCGGTCCCTAAGGGTGGTTGATCTCTGTTCTGGCCCGAGAACCGGGCGTAGGTTACGGGACTGATGCGAGTCGGCCTGACTGGTGGTCTGGGAGCGGGGAAATCAACGGTGGGGAAGGCCCTCGCCGCCAGGGGCGCGGCCGTCATCGACGCCGATGAGGTGGCCCGCAAGGTGATCGAACCCGGTAGCGACGGCGAGCGGGCCGTGCTCGAGCGCTTCGGGCCGGCCGTGAAGGGCCCGGACGGTCACCTCGACCGTCAGGCGCTGGCCTCCATCGTCTTCGCCAACGCACCCGAGCTCCTGGCCCTCGAAGCCATCACCCACCCTCTCGTGCACGACGAGATCGCTCGCGACCTGGCGTCGTCGCCGGCCGAGGTCGTAGTGATCGAGCTGCCGCTTCTCACCGCCGGCGGACGCCAACAATATGGCCTGGACTTCGTGGTCCTGGTCGACACGCCGGAGGAGCTGGCCGTGCGGCGAGCGGTGGATAGGGGCATGGCCGAGCAGGACGTGAGGGCCAGGATGGCGGCCCAACCTTCGAGCCGAGAGCGGCGAGCGGCCTCCGACTGGGTGCTCGTCAACGACGGCGACCAGGCCCAACTCGAAGCCGCCGTGGACGACCTATGGGCGCGGCTAACCGCAACGAGCAGCTAGTCCTGGCGACCGCCGCAGCCCGCCGGCCCTCGCAGGCCGTCGCCCATCCGCCGGTTTCGACGTCACAGCCCCCCGGTACGATGACCGTAGTGCCTCCTTTTAGAGCTGTCTCCGAGTGGTCGCCGGCCGGCGACCAGCCCCAGGCCATAGAGGGCCTGGCCGCGGGCGTCAACCGGGGTGACCGTTTTCAAACGCTGCTTGGCATCACTGGGAGCGGCAAGAGCGCCACCATCGCCTGGACGATCGAGCAAGTGCAGCGGCCCACGCTTGTGATCGAGCCCAACAAATCGCTCGCCGCTCAGTTCGCCAACGAGATGCGAGAGGTGTTCCCCGATAACCGCGTCGAGTATTTCGTCAGTTACTACGACTACTACCAACCCGAGGCGTACCTGCCCTCGAGCGACACGTATATCGAAAAAGACAGCTCGATCAATGATGAAATTGACCGCCTCCGCCATTCCGCCACATCGGCATTATTGACGCGCCGCGACGTGATCGTCGTCGCCTCTGTTTCGTGCATTTACGGCCTCGGCTCGCCCGAGGAGTACGCTCAGCAAATCCTGGCCCTGGCTGTGGGTCATGAGTACGACCAGCGCGGGATCCTCGGTCGCCTCGTCGACATGCAGTACGAGCGCAACGACCAAAACCTGGTACGGGGCAAGTTCCGGGTTCGGGGTGACACCATAGAGATCCACCCCGCATACGAAGAAGACATATTGCGGGTGGAGCTTTTCGGTGACGAAATAGAGCGGATATCGCGCGTCGACCCCGTAACTGGCGAGCTCCTGGGCGAGGTTGAAGACGTCGTCGTTTTCCCGGCCACCCACTACGTCGCCGGGTCGGAACGTATGCGCACGGCCATCGCAGGTATCGAGGTGGAGCTGCAGGAACGGCTCGACTACTTCGAGAAAAACGGCAAGTTGCTCGAGGCTCAGCGCCTGCGGATGCGGACCACTTACGACCTGGAAATGCTGGCGGAAGTGGGTAGTTGCTCGGGGATCGAAAACTACAGCCGCCACATTGACGGTCGCGCCGCCGGCCAGCCCCCGCACACTCTGCTCGATTTCTTCCCCAAGGACTACCTGCTGGTAATAGACGAGTCCCACGTCGCCGTACCGCAGCTGCACGGCCAGTACCACGGCGACCGTTCCCGCAAAGAGACCCTCATCGAGCACGGCTTCCGCCTCCCTTCGGCCGCCGACAACCGGCCGCTTCGTTACGAGGAGCTATTCGAGAGGATTAATCAGTGCATTTTCATGTCGGCCACCCCGGCCGCGTATGAAATATCTGTCTCCAACCAGATCGTGGAGCAGATCGTCCGGCCCACCGGGCTCATCGACCCCGAGGTGGTGGTCCGCCCCACCAAAGGCCAGATCGACGACCTGATGATTGAAGTAGCCAAGCGGACCGCAGCCGGCGACAGAGTGTTGGTAACCACTCTGACCAAGAAGATGGCCGAGGACCTGACGGACTACCTCCTCGAGCAGGGGCTCAAGGTGCGCTACCTGCACTCGAATGTAGAGACGCTCGAGCGGATCGAGATCTTGAGGGACCTCCGCCTCGGCGAGTTCGACGTCCTCGTGGGCATAAACCTGCTCCGGGAAGGCATCGACCTGCCGGAGGTCTCCCTGGTGTTGATCCTGGACGCCGACAAAGAGGGTTTTCTCCGTTCGGAGACTTCCCTTATCCAGACCATCGGCCGGGCCGCCCGCAATGTCGATGGTGCGGTCATCATGTACGCCGACGAAATGACCGACTCGATGCGACGGGCCATCTCCGAGACCCACCGCCGGCGCCTGCTGCAACAGGAGTACAACGCCGAGCACGGCATCAACCCCCAGACGGTGCGGCGGGCGGTCAGCGACATCCTGGTCATGCTGGGCCGGGGGAACGGCTCGGGCGGAGACGCCGGCACCGCTCCGGTCCCGGGGGCTGACCGTCGCAACCGCCGGCGCGACCGCGCTCGCTCTGACCTGGCCAGCATGCCCAGGGCCGACCTGTCGAGGCTCATCTCCGCCCTGGAAGAGGAGATGCGGGACGCGGCGGCCGATCTGCGCTTCGAATACGCCGCTCGGCTCCGGGACGAGGTGGCCGACCTCAAAAAGGAGCTGAAGGCCCTGGCCGAAATGGGCGTACCGGTCAGCTAGCACGGCCTCCAGGAGCCTTCGCCCCCTCGCCGTGTGGAAAGAAGACTTTTTGATTGCCTGTCGTGGCACTAACCCGTGGGGCCGAACCGTTCCACGCGGACCTGCCCCGTAGGGACACCGAGGTCGACGAGGGTGAAGCTGGCCGCGTCCGCGAACCCGCTAGACCCACATACGTAAGCGGTGGCACCCGGCCTCACGTACGGCTCGAGGTCGCCGGCGCTCAACCGACCAACCTGCCTCTCGGTACCGGGAGGGGCCGACCGGGTGTAGATGACGGTGCTCTCCGGCCCCGGCAGCTCGTCCGAATAGTAGAGGTCGGCCGCCGTGCGCACGGAGACGACGAGACGTAGCAGTTCTGCCCGCCCGAGCTTTCGCGCCAGGCGGAGCATGGCCATGAGGGGCACCACTCCCGAACCGCCGCCCACGAGCAAGGCGGGCGCCGTCCCCTCCCATACGAACCAGCGCCCGATGGGCCCCGGACCTCGAGCTCGTCGCCCACCGCCACGTCGTCGTGCATGAACATGGAGACCTCGCCGCCCTCGAGCCGTTCGATAGTGAGGTCGATTTCGTTCGAGCCATCGGGGGGGTTGGCCACCGAGTACGAACGTTGGGCCGTATACCCGTCCGGTGCCATCAGCCTTATCACGTAGTGCTGGCCGGCGAGACGGTCCGTGGGCTGAGGGAGGGCGAAACGGAAAGTCTTGGCTCGCTCCGTTTCCGGGCGGATCCCGATTACAGTCGCCGTTTGCCAAGGGTTTTTCTTGGCCCCAACCTCTCCGTCCCCTTCGTCCCCGTCCGTTGTGGCGGCGTCCACGGGAGCACCTTCAGTCACCCTGGTACCGCTCCTCCCGCCAGGGGTCCCCATGGTTGTTGTAGCCGTTCCGCTCCCAGAACCCGGGCTCGTCGTGGTCGAGCAGCCGCAAGCCGGCCACCCATTTGGCGCTCTTCCAGAAGTACAGGTGAGGGACGAGGAGGCGGGCCGGGCCACCGTGGACGGTCGGTAGCGGCTGGCCCTCGTAGTCCCACACCACCCAGGCCTGACCCCCGGTCACATCTGCGAGCGGGAGGTTCGTCGTATAACCGGTGTGCGAAAACGCCAGCACGTGCGTGGCCGAGGGCAGCGGCCCGGCCGCGGCCAAAAGGGTGTCGACCGACACGCCGCTGAAGCTCACCCCGAGTTTCGACCAGGTCGTCACACAGTGGATATCGCCGTTGAACGACGATGGCTCCATGGCGTGGATGTCGTCCCAGCTCCAGCTGGCCGGCTTGGACACCAACCCCTCGACCTTGAAGTTCCAGGCCGACACGTCCAGTTTGGGCGTGACCTCGGCGGTGAGGACCGGCCAGTCCGCCCCCGCGTCGTACTGCCCCGGGGGCAAGCGAGGGTCGCGAGGAGCCTTGCTCCGTCCCGTGAACCCTCTTGTGAACTTCACCATGTTCCCTCCGGGAGCCTCGGCGGCCAGCGGTCGCCACCACCGGGACGACCCGGGGCCGGGATGACCGCGTCGGGGACATACTTATCACAGCTTCCCTTAGGATGCCTACGGATGCGTAAGGACGCCTAGGGTGGGGCCGCACGCAAAGGCCTCGGTTTCGCGGTGGCAGCGAACCCTGACCGTCGTCACCGTTGCCGCCGGCGCGTCGGCGATGGCGGCAGTGACGCTCGCCGGTGCCCTGTCCGTCGGGTCAGCCCGGGCCGGAGCTGAGCCCCTGGCTGCCAGTGGCCTAGTACCGGCGATGGCGCGGCCGGCGATGGTACCGCCGGCGATGGTGCGGCCAGCCATGGCGCTACCGTCCCAGGCCACTGCCAACCAACCCGGGCCGCGCTCCCCTCGCATTGTCCACGGCGGCCGGCCCATCCCGCGAACATGGCCCCGTTCGGTCCCCCTCAGCGTCTCCGGCGCTCACCTGCCGCCGTCCACAACCAACTCGCTCCCGTCAGCCAATTGGGCCGGTTACGAAGACACCGGCACGGGGCCCGCTTCACGGAGGTCACAGGGAGCTGGGTGGTGCCTGCTGTCAGCCAGGCCACTTTCGGCGACTCCAGCACCTGGGTGGGCATAGACGGGATACAGAGCCACGGCGACCTCGTCCAGGCGGGTACAGACCAGAGCTGGTCGCCCGCCGGTGCTCTCTATTACGCGTGGTACGAAATACTGCCCGAAGCGTCCGTGGAACTGGGACTGGTGTTCCCGGGTGACCACATAACGGTGAAAATTGATGAAACCTCCGCCGGGACATGGGCAATTTCGGTCGACGATTTGACCAAGAACACCAATTGGGCCAACTCGGTTTCCTACAATGCCCCCGGGACGAGCGCCGAGTGGGTCGAGGAGGCCCCGACGTTGTCGTCTGACAATTCCGTCGAGCCACTGGCCGACTTCGGGACCGTGCAGTTCTCCAATATGGCGGTCCAGGGACCAGGGACAGCCTCGGCCACCGGTTCCCCCATATATATGGTCGATACTTCGAGCCATATAGTCGCCTACCCGACCCAGTACGACCCGAGCACTGATTCTTTCAGTGTGGTGCACGGGACCCTGAGCTCCCCTCCGGGGAGCGGCCAGGCGGGTGTACCCATCGCGCCGGCCTCGTCGGCGACAACCACCACAACGACGAGTAGCAGTACCGCTCCCACGACCACCACCACTACGACGCCGGCCCAACTGGCCGGGCAAGGTTTGTGGTTGGTCGGAAAAGACGGGGGCATATTCGCGCTGGGCACCGCCAAGTTCCACGGCTCTACTGGCAATATCCGCCTACAACGACAAATCGCCGGGATGGCCCCCACGACGGACCACCTCGGGTACTGGATGGTGGCCACCGACGGAGGCCTGTTTGCCTTCGGCGATGCCGCTTACGAGGGCTCCGTTCCCGCCAGTGGTATCGGCCCGTTCGGCTCCAAATCTCCAGACCATCTGGCGGCGCCCATCGTCGGCATCGTCCCCACTCCAGACGGCAAGGGTTACCTCATGGTCGCCCGTGACGGTGGGGTGTTCGCGTTTGGTGACGCCCACTTTGCCGGGTCGTGCGCCAGCGTGGGCGGCTGCTCTGCCCCCGTCGATGCCGTGGTGCCCGACGCCACCGGCCGCGGCTACTGGCTGCTCCTCGCCAACTGCGACATGGTGGCCTTCGGCGATGCCCCCAGGATCGCGGACACGAACTGCCAGACGCTGGCCCACGCGCACAAACTGGCGGCCACGGCGGCTGCCCGTACCCCCAGTGGCAAGGGCTACTGGGTGTTACTGAGCAGCGGCATGGTCTTCCCCGAAGGAGACGCCAGGGCGCTCAGCACCTGGAGCCCAGCGGCCTCTGCCGGGAACAACGACCCGGCGGTCGCCGTGGTACCCACCAGCGACGGGCGGGGTGTCTGGGTCGTTGACGCCAATGGGACCGTCAATGCCTTGGGGGACGCACCAAAACTGGGAGGTGTGGCGGGGAAGGTCTTGACGGCTCCGATCGCAGCCGCCGGCGGCTGGTAGCAACGGCCACGAGGCGGCCGGCGACGACCCTGCCGGCATAGACCGTTGGACCGGCGGCGCGCCTCTAGTGCCACGACAGGCAACGTTCGCCCCGTTGCCATCTCCCATAATGGCTGTTACGAAGGTCCTTCTTCACACGGCAACGGGGCGAAGGTTCCTGGAGGCAGCACTAGGGTGCACACATGCCCCTGCCCTGGGAAAGAGATCTGGGTGGACGCATAGACCACCGCACCATTTCGTCCGCCGTCCTCGCCGGCAACCCCCTGGGAGACCCGGCCGAGCGCCCACTGTGGGTGTACGTGCCCCCGGGTTACGAAGACGACCCGGGCCGCCGCTACCCATCGGTGTACGTGCTCCAGGGCTACACGGGGCACGTGGCTATGTGGGCCAACCGGAGCGCCTACCGTTTGCCGTTCCCGGAAGCGGCTGACGAGCTGTTCGCCAGCGCCGGCGCGCCGCCCTGCATCGTGGTCTACGTCGACGCCTGGACCGCGTACGGGGGTTCCCAGTTCGTCGACTCCCCCGGGACCGGTCGTTACCACACATACCTGTGCGACGAGGTGGTCCCCTTCGTAGATTCCCACTACCGGACCGTGCCTGAGGCCGGCCACCGCGGTGTCCAGGGCAAGTCAAGCGGCGGGTTCGGAGCCATGATCACCCCAATGCTGCGGCCGGACCTGTTCGGCGCCATGGCCAGCCACGCCGGGGACGCGTACTACGAGCTCCTGTATGTACCCGAGTTCGGCAAAGCCGTACGAGCGCTGCGAGAATACGACGGCGACATAAACAAATGGTGGGACGATTTCCGCGGCAGAACGGCCTTTACCAAGCCCGCTGATGAGACGTTGCTGATGCTGCTCGGCGTGGCCGCTTGCTTCTCGGCCCGAGAGGACGGCACGCCCGAGCTGCCGTTCAGCCCGGGCTCGGGCCGGCTGCGGGTTGACGTATGGCAACGCTGGCTGGACTGGGACCCGGTGCGGATGGTGCCGAAGTACGCCGACGCGTTGCGCGGCCTGCGAGCCATCTGGGTCGACGGCGGGACCAGGGACGAGTGGTTCCTGGATGTGGGCGCCCAGGCCTTTTGCGCCGCCCTCGCGGATGTCGGCGTGCAGGACGTCCATTTCGAGTTGTTCGACGGCACCCACGGCCGTATCGAGTACCGTTACCTGCTGTCCTTGGCGTACCTGGCCGAACGCATTTCGTAGCGCCGGCGCCAGAAATGTGAGCTTGGGCAACCCGCCGGCCGGGTTCTCGGGTTCCCGCGCGGAGGGCCCGGACCAGCCGCCATCGTCGTCCCCGAGCGGTTGAGAAAACGTTTGCCAGCTCACTGAAACGCCGCCACCCCGGCCAAACCGGGCCGGGGAGCGCTAGAAAGGGGCTATGGCTGTCTTGAACACGACGTCGGGCCCGAGCTCGAACACCAATGCCCCCGAACGGTGCCTGCTCCTCAGGCCCGACGACAGCGTCGGCCTGGTGACGCGGCCCATGGCCGCCGGAGGCGACGTGGTCGCCGGGAGTGCCCTGGTGCGGCTGCGTAACGACATACCCGCGGGTCACAAAGTAGCTGTCCGGGACGTCCCCCAGGGGGGACAGGTGCGCAAGTACGGACAGGTTATCGGCGTGGCCACCCGCCCCATAGCGGCCGGGGAGCACGTCCACACGCACAACTTGGCCTTCGTGGACTTCGAGCGTGACTACGCGTTCGGACAGGACGCCAAGGGTGGTGCAGTTCTGGCCGAAGCGACGGCGACGTTCAACGGCATTGTCAGAGCCGACGGCCGGGTAGCTACCCGGAACTACCTGGGAATAGTGACTTCGGTCAACTGTTCGGCCACCGTGGCGCGGATGATCGCCGGCCAGTTCCAGGAGGGTTCGGAGCTGGCGGCCATGTTCCCCAATCTCGACGGCGTGGTGGCCCTCACCCACGGCTCGGGCTGCGGCATGGCGGGGTCCGGTGAAGGTTTCGACCTCCTGCGCCGCACGTTGAGCGGCTACGCCATGCACCCAAATTTCGCCGGTTTGCTGGTGCTCGGCCTCGGGTGCGAGGTCAACCAGGTCCGCTCGCTCAGCCGAGGGGTTCGACCTGCCCTCGACCACACCGTTCCTGTCCATGACCATCCAGGAGATGGGGGGCACCCGGGCGACGGTGCGCGAGGCCACGGCCCGCATCCGCGAACTGGCCGGGGAAGCCAACCAAGCTGAGCGCACACCGGTGCCGGCCAGCGAGCTGGTGCTTGGGCTCGAGTGCGGCGGGTCGGACGGCTACTCGGGAATTACGGCCAACCCGGCGCTGGGGGTAGCTGCGGACCTGCTGGTCCAACACGGAGGTACGGCCGTGCTCGGCGAAACCCCCGAGATTTACGGTGCCGAGCACCTGCTGACCAGACGAGCCGTCAGCCGCGAGGTCGGCGAGTGCCTGGTCGAGCGGATCCACTGGTGGGAGGACTACGTAAAGCGCTGTGGTGCCAGCCTCGACAACAACCCGTCCCCTGGCAATAAGGAGGGAGGCCTTACGACCATCCTGGAGAAGTCGCTCGGCGCCGTGGCCAAGGGTGGCAGCCAGGACTTGACGGCAGTGTACGAGTACGCCGAACCCATCACGGCCAAGGGCTTCGTCTTCATGGACACGCCGGGGTACGACCCGGTGTCGGTTACCGGGATGGTGGCGGGCGGCGCCAACGTCGTGTGCTTCACCACCGGGCGAGGGTCGGTGTTCGGCTCCAAGCCGGCGCCCTGCCTGAAGCTGGCCACCAACAGCGACACTTACTTTCGCATGTCGGAGGACATGGACGTCAACTGTGGGGCGATAATCGACGGGACCACCTCGGTAGACGATTGCGGCCGGGAGATATTCGACCTGGTGCTGGCGGTAGCGTCGGGCCAGCCGAGCAAGAGCGAGGACCTTGGCTTCGGGGACGAGGAGTTCACGCCCTGGCAGCTCGGCGCGGTGCTTTGAGCGGCCGCCTACCCGTCAGGTAAGGCACCAGACCGGGGTGCCCGGAACTTAGCGGGCCGGGAACTTAGCGGCCGGAACTTAGCGGCCGGAACTTAGCGGCCGGAACTTAGCGGCCGGAACTTAGCGGCCGGGAACTTGGCGGCCCCCAGGTTGGCGGCCCGAAAGAAATTGGCACGGTAGATCCTCTTCGACCACCTGGCCGTTGCTGACGTAGACCTTCAAGGCCCGGGTACCGGGTTGAGGCGAGACGGCCTCCACCAAACCGCCGGCACTGTCGAAGCGGATAGCGGCCCGGTCCCAGGCGGCGTAACCGTCGGGGAGGGCGCCCTCGAGCAACGCAGCATGGAAGAGGGGCCGGCGCTGTTGGTCCGAGTCGTAATGGGGGCAGAAGCTCCCCTTGACCATCCCGAGCCCTTCCCGCAGTACTCGCAGAGTTGGCCCATACGAATCGGTCGTACCACCTTCGAACCAACAGATGCCACCGGCACTCCCACCGGTCAGGACGGCTCCTCGCGCCAGCGCTCGGTGCAAGAGCGCGTCCACCCCCTGCCGCTTCCATATGTCGAGCATGTTGGCGGTGTTCCCGCCGCCCACGTGGATGACGTCGGCCCCTGCCACCAGGTCGGTTATGTCGTCGTGCTCCCGGTTGAACAGGTTCAGGTGACGAGGCCGGCAGCGAGCCGAATTGAACGTCTCGTAGAACGAGACGATGTAAGCCGGGTCGTCGCCGGTGGCCGTACCGAGAAACAGAACGGCCGGGTCGTCCTTCCCGGTCAGCGCCAGAACGTAGTCATGAACCGGGTCCGTCCTGCGGTCCATCACCGAACGGGCGCCGCCCATGGCCACGATGTGCCCGCTCACGCATCGCCCTCCTCGCTCCCGAAGCACCACTGCGTCCATTGTTTCCGCTACTTCGACTGAGCCATCGCGCTTTGGACCATTTATTCGCTATAGCGCGAGAAACCGTCCAAAGCTAACGGGCTAACGGGCTAACGGGCTAACGGGCTAAGGAGCTGAGACGGCTGAAGGGGCCAAGGAGGCTGAAGGGGCCAACGGCAAAACTGGGCGCCGCTAGGCGGCCGCGGCCGGGGGCTTGGCCGCCGGCTTACCATTGCGCTTCCGGTAAGTGGCGAACGCCGAACCCAGCACAGCCCCGAGGACCAGGGAAACGAGAAAGCCCACCCACAGTTGAGACCGCACACTGAAGAACACAAAGTCGATCTTGACGTGGGTCGAGTTGAGGACGATGAACAGGATCACGTAGACCAGGATGAGAACGCCGATAACGATCCGGGCCCAGGTTTTTCCAGTCCAATTCCCTGGTGCACGCTTGCTGCTCGTCCTGGGCTTGGTGGAGGTCACAGGGCCAGCTTAGCGCCGTGTAGGCCAGGTTGAAGGTCCCGTTTTGGCTGGTCGCAGCCGCACTTGAGCCGCACTGGAGCCGCGCTCGAGCCGCACTCGAGCACGCTGCGCCCCTCTGGCCGTTACCCGGGGATCTGCGACGTAGAATTCCGGGGTGGGCTCCGCCGACCTCAGTTATCGCAGTACCGACCTCGGTTATAAAGGGCTGGAAATAACCGGGTTTTCCATCACGCCGGTCGCCTTCTCCGACCCGCCGTTACTAAACCAGGTCGGCGCCCACCAGCCGCTGGCCTTGCGGGCCGTGATCGAGATCCACACCGGCTCGGGCCTGACCGGCCTGGGCGAGACGTACGGTGATGCAGACCACCTGGACCGGCTGCACGCCGCGGGCAGAGCCATAGTCGGCGCCGATGCGTTCGCTCATCACCAGGTGCGCACCCGGGTGGCGCAAACCCTGGCCGGGGCCATCAGGCGGCGACGCACACGGGCTAACCGGCGTGGTCACCCCCGGAGGGACGATAGACCGGGTGTTCGCCCCTTTCGAAGTGGCCTGCCTCGACGTGTCCGGGCGGGCCTTGGGCCGGCCGGTGAGCGACCTGCTGGGCGGGGCCGTGCGCGACCATGTGCCGTATAGCGCCTATTTGTTTTATAAATGGGCCGGCCACCCGGGCGCAGAGCCGGACGAATGGGGCGCGGCGCTCGACGCTGACGGCATAGTGGCCCAGGCCCGCCGCATGATCTCCGAATACGGTTTTTCCGCTATCAAATTAAAGGGCGGGTTCTTCCCCCCGGAACAGGACATCGAAGTTATACGCGCCTTGCGCAAGGAGTTCCCCGACCTACCCTTGCGGCTCGACCCCAACGGAGCGTGGACGCCGGCGACGTCGGTAAAAGTGGGCCAGGAACTGGCCGGCGACCTCGAATACCTGGAAGACCCGACGATCGGTATTCACGAGATGGCCGAGGTGGCCCGTGATGTCCCGATGCCACTCGCCACCAACATGTGCGTGGTCGATTTCGAGCACGTGGCCCCAGCGGTGGCGGCCGGGGCGGTGTCGATCATCCTGTCGGATTTGCATTATTGGGGCGGCCTCAGGCGCTCTGTAGAACTGGCCCGTATCTGCGACACGTTCGGGCTGGGCCTGTCCATGCATTCGAACTCACACCTGGGGATCAGCCTGGCGGCCATGACCCACCTGGCCGCGGCCACTCCCGAGCTTACGTACGCGTGCGATACGCACTGGCCGTGGAAGCCGGCCGGCGAGGACGTGGTCGAGCCCGGCTCATTGGCTTTTGGCGACGGTGCCGTAGCCGTCCCGACCGGTCCCGGCCTCGGCGTCGAGTTGGACCGTGACGCGCTGGCCCGGCTTCACGAGCAGTACGAGCGCAGCCATATCCGCACCCGCGACGACACCGCCTACATGCGGGAGATCGACCCGGGCTACCGGCGAGTAACGCCCCGGTGGTGAAATCCCGGCCCTCCGCCTACGACTTCTTCCCCGCTGCCTCCGGCCCGTAACCAGCATTTCCCAACATGCGGCGCAAGTCGACCACCTGTTGAGCAGTCACATCTTTGTCCTTGGGACGGTGGAACGTCTCCGTCTCGTCCCCCAGCGTCACCCGGTAAGACCCGTCGTGCTCCTGGTCGACCGTACCTACTTGCTCGAGGAGGGAAACTACCGCCCGCCACTCGATGTTGTGGCTGAGCGGGTGCTCGAATATACGCGCCAGCGTGTCGCGATGGTTGCTGCTGAGCTCTAGACGTCCGGGTTCTTGAGCCACCGCAAATCGTCTCCTTTCATAAACCCACGAAGAGGTCGTCTTCTCGGGCCAGGCCCTCAGGGGCCGAGCGAAGCGTGAAGTACTCACGAGATAGCAATGCCGTCCTGATTTCCTCCGGGACGCGATCAAAAAAGAAGTTCTGCTCCTGGCTGGTGTGGGCGGCTAATGCCTCTTGTTTTTGGTTCACGTACGCAGAAACGTCGACCGCAGCGGTTATAAGTTCGTCCGGGACGCCAAAATCGTCGGGCACGTCGAACTCTTCGGTGCTTACGCCCGCCGCCTCCAGCAGTTGCCGCAATTGCAGGACGCCCGACCTGGGGATAGCCGAGTAGTACAGCTTGGCCGGGATGCCGGTCGACTCGGCCGCGGCCACGGTACCCCTGTGGGCTTGAATGTGGTCCGGGTGCCCGTAATTGCCGTTCTCGTCGTAGGTGATCACTACCTGAGGGCGGTAATGCCGCATCAGTTCAGCTAGCCGTGCGCTCACTTGCGCCAACGGTACGTTGCAAAACACGCCCGGGTCCTTGTTGGCTGACCACCCGTCCATGCCCGAGTCCCGGTAGTCCAGCAGCTCCAGGTGGCTCACGCCGAGGAGAGCAGCCGAGGTCCGCAGCTCTGCCAACCTGATAGCTGCCACCTCCTCAGGGTGATGGCCGGGCTGGCCCGGTTTCACCCCGCCCATGGCATCTCCCTGTTCACCGTTGGTACAGGTGACCAGCACGGTCTGGGCCCCTTCGGCCGAGTAGCGGGCGAGCACTCCGCCGGTCCCAATCGCCTCGTCGTCAGGATGAGCATGAACAGCCATCAGCGTCAATGATTTTTCGCTCAGTGCGCCTCGCTCTGCCGCCGCTCGGGGGTCGCTCATGACGGCGCAGTTTAGGCCCTACTGCCACGGCCCCCGCAAAGGCGGTACCGGTCGGCCCGGGCGCCTAATCTTGCTGCCAGCTGGCTGCCAACGGGGCCGGGGCAACTCGGCCAGCTAGGCCGACGGTGAACTAAGGAGACGATAGTGGCCGACAACAACGGTATTTTTGACTTCAGCGGGCGCAGGATCGTAGTCACCGGTGCCGCTCGCGGCATCGGGTACTCGATCGCGCGGTTGGCCGCCGCCTCTGGAGGAGCCGTGGCCGTGCTCGACCTGGAGGGGGCACACCCGGAAGCCGCCGCCTCGAAGCTGCGTGACGAAGTGAAAAGTACCGAGATCGTGAGCGTGAACTGCGATGTTTCGTCCTATGACGCTGTCCTGGCGGCGCGAGATGCCGTCGAATCGCGGTGGGGGGCGCTGGCCGACACCCTTGTCAACAACGCCGGCATTGCCTACAACGCCCCCGCCGAGGAGATGACCGTAGAGGAATGGGACCGGATGCTGAGCATCAACCTCTCCGGCGTTTTCTACTGCAGCCAGATCTTCGGCACCCGGATGATCGAACAAGGCTCGGGCTGCATCGTCAGTATCGCCTCGATGTCGGGCATCATCGTCAACCGCCCCCAGCCACAGGTGGCGTACAACGTCTCCAAAGCCGGCGTCATCATGTTGACAAAATCGTTGGCCGCGGAATGGGCCCCGCACGGCGTGCGGGTGAACGCCGTGGCTCCTGGCTATATCCATACCACCCTGGTCGAAAGCTTCCTGGGGACAGACGCAATGCGCGACTACTGGATAGGCGGTACTCCGCTCGGGCGCATGGGCACGCCGGACGAGATCGCCAATGCTGTCGCCTTCCTCGCTTCCGCGCAGGCCAGCTACGTGACCGGTGCCACCCTGGTGGCCGACGGTGGCTACACCCTGTGGTAAATGGGTGAGAGCGCCAACCCGGGGACCTGGCCAGCCCAGTCGTAGCCGGCCCAGTCGTAGCCGGCCCAGTCGTAGCCGGCCCAGTCGTGGCCGACCCAGTCGTAGCCGGCCCAGTCATGGCCAGCCCAGTCGTGGCCGGCCTCCAGGGCCCAGCTAGCCCATCAGGCCAGGCCGCGCGCCTCTTCCGCCCGGTGCTTCACGATGATGGCGGCGCTGAACGCCAGCACATAACCGGCCAACACCAACCAGTGCTGGAGGCCTAAACCCTGGCCCTGCAGGAACGCCAACCCCAAAGAAGCGTTGTGGTAACTCGGGAGGACCTGGGCCGCGTCCTGCAGCGCGGCGGGCATGTTGTACAGCGGGTCGAACAGGCCTCCGAAGTAACCGAGCACAAACATAAGGGCGATCACGACGGGGAAGGCGGTCTCGGCGTTCACGATGTACCCGATGAAGACCCCCAGCAGCGCGAACGGGAGGGCGGTTACCCACAGGACCGCCGTGAGCCCGACCCAGCTGCCCACAGACAGGTCGACTCCTCCAAACCCGGCGCCTACCGCGTCCACGAGGGCCATGACCGGAAGGATCACCAGCATGCTGGCCGTCACCTTGGTCACCACGTAGGACCACGCCGGCATGGGGGTGACCCTCAGCTGGCGCGCCCAGCCGGAGGCCCGCTCGGCTGACAAGCGAGCCCCGCCGGCGGTCAGCCCGGCTACCAGTGCCCCGAACGAGCACATCGTCACCATCAGGTAGGAACGCCAGGGAAGAGTCCCCACGACGAACGTGCCGGCGCCCTGGTTGCCGAGGAAGAGCATGTAGAAGGACACGGGAAAACCAACCGTAATGAGGAGGAATTTCCAGCTGCGCAGCAGCCTTCCTACTTCGAAGCGGCCAAACGCGACCAGAGGGGCGATCACGCGCTGCGGCCCATTCCGTCGCCCTCGGTGAGGGCCACGAAGGCATCCTCCAGACCGGCCCCCCTCACTTCGACGTCACTGAACGCAATGCGCTGCCGCACCAGCGCCCTCACCGTGGCGTCTGCGTCGAGAGAGCAAAGCGTGACCCCCTGGCCGTGGATTTCGACGTCGGTAACCCCTTCGAGCCCGTCGAGTTGACCGCGGTCGGGGTGCTCGCAGACGAACCTCACCTGCCTGGCGGCCACCGCCGCTTTCAACGTCGCCCCCGGGCCGTCGGCCACTACCCGGCCGTGGTTGACGACCACGACGCGGTCAGCGATCTGGTCGGCTTCATGCAGGTGGTGGGTGGCGAACAGGACCGTCCGGCCTTCCTGTCCGAACTGGCGGATCATTTTCCAGAACGACCGCCGGGCGGCCACGTCCATGGCCGCCGTGGGCTCGTCCAGGAAAACCAACTCAGGATCACCGGCGATGGCGATAGCGAAGCGAACGCTTTGGACCTGGCCACCCGACAGACGCTGGGTCTGGCGGTCCAATAACTCCCCGATCCCTGCCCTCTCGACCGTGACGTCGAAAGGAGCCGGACGCGGGTAGAGCCGACGGGCCAGCTGCAAAGTGGCCTCCACCCGTACGCCGGGCGGCAACCCGCTGCCCGGCCCCGTCTGCAGCATCGCCCCTACCCGCCCTCCCGCAACGGCGCGGCGCGGAGTGGTGCCCAGGACCTCGACCTTTCCGATCTGGGGGCGGAGGAGTCCGAGGAGGAGCGAAATGGCGGTCGATTTACCCGCCCCGTTGGGTCCAAGAAGGGCAACTGTCTCCCCCCGGGCCACCTCGAGGCAAAGGTCGTCCACTGCCAAATGGGCGCCGTAGCGGTGGCTGGCCCCTTCGAAGCGCATGGCGGGCGGCGCGTCGCGATGGCGCGGCGTGTTCACGGCAAGCGTCCTGAGTGTCATCGTCGGGCCCTTTGGTAAGCCTCGGCAGGCTTGGGCAATTGTATGAGCGGCCCGGCGTCCTTGGTACTGCGCCCCCTAGCTTCTCGCCGGTGTCCCGGTTTGGGCTATTAGTCCCGATTTTGGCGTGCGAGCCCGCAGTGAGCCCTTGCGGGCCAAGTTTGGTGCGTCGTTAATTTGTAGGGTCGTGCACCACCCCATCACGTCGAACAGGGAGAAAACCATGGCAGCCATGTCGCTTACGCCCGACGGCCGCACCTACGTGCTGGCGGACGGCAGCCAGATGCCCATGCTCGGCCTGGGCGTTTGGCAGGTGCCCGACGGCCCGGGGTGCGAAAACGCGGTGCGTTGGGCGCTCGAGCTCGGGTACCGGCACATCGACACCGCCCAGCTCTACGGCAACGAGCGGAGCGTGGGAACCGGCCTCCGCGACAGTGGCGTCCCCCGCGACGAGGTGTTCATAACCACGAAGTTCCACCCGGGCCGGCGCGACCCGGCCGCTGAGCTGGCCCTCAGCCTCGAGCGGCTCGGCCTCGACCAGGTCGACCTCTACCTGGTGCACTGGCCTCAGGGAGGCCCGTTACGGGCCTGGCCGGGCATGGAGGAGGCGCACAAACGCGGCCATGCCCGTTCGATCGGCGTCTCCAACTTCAACGTGGCGGAGCTGGGCACGCTCCTGGCCACGGCCACCATCGCTCCCGTGGTCAACCAGGTGCAGTTCAGCCCGGTCAAGTACCGGCGCCGGCTGCTGGAGGCGAGCCAAGAAGCCGGGGTTGTACTGGAGGCCTACAGCCCGCTCGGCACGGCCAGGTACCTGTCCAAACGGGCGCTTAAGCGGATGGCAAAGCGGCTCGGCCGGACGCCGGCTCAGGTGCTGTTGCGCTGGTGCCTACAACATGCGGTCCCGGTCATCCCGAAATCGACCCACCGGGAACGCATCGAGGAAAACGCCCGCATATTCGATTTCACCCTGTCGCCCGACGACATGGCCGAGCTCGATGCCCTCGACAAAACCAGGGGTACCGACGACTCCCACGAGCGCAAGTGGTGGTGACCGGTGCCGCCATTGCCCGGCGTTGCCACCTCGTCCGGCTAGAGCCAACCTCGCTCGTCGGCCATCTTGACCGCTTCGGCCCGGGTGCGAGCACCAACCTTGCTCATGGCCACCGAGAGGTAATTGCGGACCGTCCCTTCCGAAAGGAAGAGCCTTTCGGCGATCTGCGCCACGGTGGCCCCCGGGCGGGCGGCGACCAGTACGTCGCGCTCACGGGCGGTCAAGGGCGAAGTGCCGCTGGCCAGCGTCTCGGCCGCCAGAGCCGGGTCCACCACCCGCTCGCCGGCCATCACCCGGCGGATGGCGTTGGCCAATTGCTCGGCCGGCACGTCTTTGACGACGAAGCCGGAGGCACCGGACTCCATGGCCCGGCGCAGGTAACCGGGGCGCCCGAAGGTGGTGAGGATGAGCGAGCGGCATTCGGGCACTTCGTGCGCCAGCACGCCGGCCGCGGCCAAGCCGTCGATCCCGGGCATCTCGATGTCGAGGAGAGCGACGTCGGGGTGGTGAGCCTTGGCCGCGGGGACGACTTCGTCGCCCCGCCCCACGGTGGCGACCACCTCGAAGTCGTCTTCCAGTTCCAAGCAGAGCAGCCAGGGCGCTACGGACCAGCTCCTGGTCGTCCGCCAGCAGGAGCCTGACCGTCATCGTCCCTCGTCTCCCGGCGCTATCCCCCGCCCCTCGGGCCGGCGCATCAAGCGCCGGCTTGTGGCGCCAGTGACACCAGTAAACGCCATCCCCTTGGTTCCGCCGGCCCGGCATCGACGACGCCGCCCGCAGCCGCCACCCGGTCGCGCAAGCCGGCCAGGCCGTTGCCAGTTGCCCCTGGGGGACCACTGCCGTTGCCGCCCACGCCGTCGTCCAGCACCTCCACAGACCACGCCGAGAGCCGGATGGCACACCACGTCGCATGGGCGTGGCGGACGATGTTGGTGAGACCTTCACGCACGACCCATCCGAAGAGCTCCTGGTTGGCCGGGTCGACCACGTCGACGGCCCCGGGCAGGTCGGCGTCGATGCCCGCCGCCCTCAGCAACTCGCGGCCCGAGGCCAGTTCTCCGGCCAGAGTCACGTGGTAATTGGTGACGGCGGCCCGCACGTCGGCCAGTGAGCTCCGGGCGATGCGCCTCCACCTCGGCCATTTCTTGCCGGGCACGCCGCGGGTCAGATTCGCCCAGGCGGTAGGCCAGCTGCGCCTTTACCGTGATCGTGGTCAGTGAGTGGCCGAGCAGGTCGTGCATGTCGCGGGCTATGCGGGCACGCTCGTCCAAGCGGGCCACCTCGGTCCTGGCTTCAACCAACGCACGCGACCCTTGATGCCACCGCATTATTCCGAAAGTGGTGAGAGCGATGATCGGGATCGCGACGGCGAGCGAGTTTTCGAAACCTGTGGCCAGGCTGTCGTGCCAAGGCGGGTACGCGGCCGGGAGGAAAATGGCGCCGAGGGTCAGGGCCACAACGATCGGCCATGATCGGGCACCGAACCTGGCCACCGCGATAATGGTGATGTAAACCCCGAGCTCGAACGCCTCGGCCTGAGCGAACGGCAGCTCCGCCACAAAAAGCACCGCCAGGACGCCGAACATTACCCAGAACCTCATCTTGTTGGCCGGCTCGACCATGGGGAGAGTAAAGAGGTAGCAGATGGCGAAGGCGGCCAGGATGGCATAACCGGCGGCGGCCTTGGCCCCGCTCGAGTAGTCGTACACCGCCTTGGCTACATAAAGGGCGTAAACCAGGAGCGCTACTGACAGCAGGTAGCGGGGCCACCCCTTCATCGGGACGCCAATGCCGGCGACCCAGCTCGATTTGGCAGGCTCGGCTCCCGGGCTCACATTTTCCCACGTTACCGCAGCCGATTGGGCCAAAGCCCGGGTGCTCATCCCTGTCCCATCATCGCCGGGCCGCTCATCGCCGGACTACCAATTGCCTAATTGTCGGGTCACTATTGCCGAGCCACTGATTGTCGGGCCACTAGTTCGTGGCGATAGCGGCCAAGACGTCGAGCTTGGCCGCCCGCCGGGCCGGCCAGCTGGCGGCCACGAGGCCGAGCACCGCCGACAACACCAGGAAGACCACCAGATCGACGACCGGCACAGCCGTGTCAGTGATGCCCTGCTGCCTGAGCGAGGCCACCAGGGCCAGGCCCATCCCGGTGCCGATCACGATGCCGATCACGGCGCCGAACATGGCCAGGATCACTGATTCGGACCGGACCATGGCCCGCACCTGGCCCCGCCTCATGCCAACGGCCCGGAGGAGCCCAATCTCACGCGTGCGCTCGAACACCGACAGCATGAGCGTGTTGACGATGCCGATAAGGGCGATCAATACGGCCAAGGCCAGCAAGGCGTAGATCAGCCCGAGCAATTGGTTGATGCTGTTGATCTGAGCCTGCTCGAACTGTGCCCGGGTCTGGACCTCCACGTTCGGGTAGGCGGCCACGGCGTGCTTCACGGAATTATCGACGCCGCTGGAACCGTCGGTACGCAATAACACCGCCCCGGGCTGCTCGTTTTGGAAATGGGCCAGGAAATAGGCGTTGCTGACCAAGTAGCTGCCGATCAGTGCATTGGCCTGGTAAATGCCGCCGATATGGACGGTGGTAGGGCCGGTGACGGCGAACTTGGCCCGCACCTGGTCACCGACCGAGATCTTGTCCGAGCGGGCGGTCGTCGAGTCGATGAGCATTTCGCCCCGGCTCAGGGCGGCTTCGCTACCGGACACCATGCGCAGGGTCACGGTGTCGGACAGGTGAGCCGGCGGTGCCGACGTGAGGCTCACGAGCGAGCCCTTGAACTCGAACTGGTCCCGGTAGATGGTGGCCGACCGGGTGACCCCGGGTACGGACGACACCAAAGCCGGCACCGAGTTGGCCAGCCCGCCCGAAGATGCCGACACGAGCAGGTCGGCACTGATGGCCTGGTCGACACTGGCCGTGGCCGTCTTCGAAATCGACGCGCCGAACACGGCGATGGCGGAGACGAGGGCGATGCCGACCATCAGGGCCGAAGCGGTCTGAGCTGTGCGTCGCGGGCTGCGCATCGAGTTCTGCCGCCCCAATTTCCCGGCTTCTCCCAGGACCAACGCGAGTGGACGCCCGATGACGCCCGACAAAGGGCGAGCAGCGGCAGGAGCCAGCATGGCGGCACCAACAAAGATGCCTACGGCGCCGAGGCCCACGAGAGCTATAGCCGGCACGGTGAGGCCGACCACCAGCATGACCACGCCAACCAGAGCGACGGCCGTGCCCCACGCAAAACGGCGACGGGGCGAGACGTCCGTCTCGGCTTGGCGGTCGCTGAGGGCGGCCACAGGAGGGATGCGCACGGCTCTGCGGGCTGGCCCGATTGAGGATATGACCGTCACGCCGATACCTACCGCCAGGCATACCAATACTGTGCGCACCTCGAAGACGAGCGGCCCGGACGGTAACGAGATGCCGAAGGCGTTTAGCAGCTCCTTCAGCCCGAACGCAGCCAGGACACCGAGCCCGATCCCGATGGCTGAGGAAATTGCTCCCACTATCCCCGCCTCGGCCAGTACCGAGCGGAACACCTGCCGGCGGCTAGCGCCTACGACCCGCAGCAAGGCCAGCTCCCGTGTGCGCTGGCCAACGGTTATCGAGAACGTGTTGAAAATGGTGAACGCGCCCACGAATAGGGAAATGAAGGCGAAAACGAGCAAGGCCGTGGAAAAGAACGAGAGGGCCTGGTCCACTGCGCTCGTTTGCTCATTTACCACGGTCTGCCCGGTGACGACCTCGGCTGCTCGAGGCAGGGCACGGGCGATGTCCCGCTGGACTACCGCCTTGTCGGCCCCAGGTTTGACCACGATGTTGATGGAGTCGAGATGGCCGACCTCCCCGACGACGAATTGAGCCGTCGGCAAAGTGAAGGCGGCCAGGGTGGCGCCGGCCAGGTTGGAGGCATTACCGAACTGCCCTATGCCCGTTATGGTGTAGGCCTTCAGTGGCTGGGCGGACAGGATGCGGACACTTTGGCCCACCTTGAAGTGGTATTTCTGGGCCGTCGCAGCGTCCATTACGACATCGTCGGAGGTCGTCGGTGGTTCGCCCGTGGTGAGCCGCAATTCCGAGATCTGGCGGTGAGGGTCGAAGGCAATCCCAAGGGTGGCGGCCGACCCGTTCGAAATGGCCTTGCCGTCCGGGGCGACGAACTGAGCGTATCCCTCCACTTGCCCGGCTGCCGTCCCCACCCCGGGGACGTGCTCGACCGTGGCCAGCACCGACTCGGGGATCGGGTTGCGCACGGCAGTGGCAGCATTGCCCGAGAACTGGGCCACGCCGCGGACCTGGAAATCGACCTTTTGGTAAATGTTGCCGAAAAGCGTGGAAAACGTGTCATGCAGCGTGTCGGTCAGGACAAAGGTGCCGGCAATGAAAGTCACGCCCAGCACGATGGCCAGCGATGTCAGCGCCAATCGGAGCTTGTGGGCCAGGAGGCCCTTGATGGTCACGTTTTTCATGTCACGCTCCCTCGGCGCCCAGAGCCTGCATCCGCTGCAGGACCGAACTGGCCGTAGGGTCCTCGAGCTGGCCTACCACCTTGCCGTCGGCCAGGAACACAACCCGGTCCGCATAAGACGCACCGTGGGGGTCATGGGTCACCATCACGATGGACTGGCCGAGTTCCGTGACCGACCACCGGAGGAACGAAAGCAGTTCGCCCGATGCGTTGGAGTCGAGGTTCCCGGTGGGCTCGTCGGCAAAGACGAGGTCGGGCTTGTTGATCAAGGCCCTGGCGCACGCCACGCGCTGTTGCTGGCCGCCCGACAGCTCGCCCGGGCGGTGCGAGAGCCGTCCAGCGATACCGACCTTGCCCACCAGGTAGTCGAACCACTTTTTGTCCACCTTGGTCCCGGCCAAATCGGCGGGCAGGGTGATGTTCTCCTCGGCCGTAAGCGTCGGCACCAGGTTGTACGACTGGAACACGAACCCCATCCGGTCCCGGCGAAGCTCGGTAAGCCTGGCGTCGTCCAGGCTCCCGATATCCAGCCCGCCGATGAGCGATTGACCGGATGTGGGTTGGTCGAGGCCGGCCATGCAGTGCATCAGCGTTGACTTCCCGGACCCTGACGGTCCCATCACGGCCGTGAACCAACCCCGCGTAAAACTGACGTCGACCCCGTCCAGGGCATGTACCGCAGCCTGGCCGGTGCCGTACGTCTTACGCAGCTCCACCGCTTGAGCTGCAGGTGAGATCTGGACGTCCTCCCCCGATGTCTCACTCGTGACTGTCATGGTTCCTCTCCATCTGGTCGGCACCCACTTCGCGGGCACCCATAAGAACATGCTGACGACCAGCGCCCCCGGGCGGTAGTGCGATCGCTCACGACTCCTTTATGACATTTGTCATGGACGACTGACTTTGGAGGGGCCTCGGGGGGACCTTCGGCCCTAAGAAGGGGCGGCCCACCTGGCTCATCATGGCAAACAGAGCCAGAAACGAGGAAAGGAAGCCGAAAATGCGCAGGAAGTCATTCGACGCCATAGTGAGCGTGGGCGGCCTGTTGTTGACCGTAGTACTGGTGGCCGCCGGCGCCTTGTTGTTGTGGGCGTACAGCTTTACCAACAGCACCGTCACCAACCAGCTGTCGGCCCAGAAGATCACCTTCCCGGCCGCCACCGCCTTCGCCCAGGCCAAGGCCGGCACCGAGATAACCCCGGGCATGATCCCCTACCTGGCCAAGTACGCCGGCCAGCAAATGACCACCGGCGCCCAGGCCGAGGCCTACGCCAACCACTTCATCGCCGTGCACCTACAAGAGATCGGGGGCGGCAAGACCTACTCCGAGCTGAGCGGGGAGGCGCTGGCCCTGCCCAAGGGCAGCGCCGCCTACACCGCCGCCGAGGCCCAGGCCCAGACCGTGTTCCAGGGCACGTCGCTCAGGGGCATGCTTCTCAATGCCTATGGCTGGTGGCAGATGGGCCAGATCGCCCTCATCGCCGCCATAGTCAGCTTCGCCTTGGCCCTAGCCACCCTGGTGCTAGCCGGGCTGGGGCTGTGGCACTACCGCCGGGTCCCGGTGGAAGAGGAGTTCCCCAAGTTCGCCACCACGAACCCGGCCGAGCCCAAGTTGGCCGCCAACCCGTCATAGCCGTTTCAGCGGCCCGGGCCCAGCGGCCCGCCAGCGGCACGGCCCCTGCACTCCGGAGCCCCGGCCTGGGAACCCCAGCCGGGGCGCCGGCGCGTCGGGGGTAATATAATATTCAGTAATTTCTGAAACTAGTGGTCTCAGCGTCTCGTGGGGCCGGGGCTAGCCAACCGGGCCTAACGGACTGGGGTTTGGTGGCCCCGCTTGGGCCTTACGGGAGGTGGTGCATGGGCCAGATCGCCATCCACTGCGAGGGCCTGTCCAAGCGCTATGGCACGGTTGCCGCCCTGGCCGGCCTCGACCTGGACGTGGCCGAGGGAGAGGTGCTCGGCTACCTCGGGCCCAACGGGGCCGGGAAAACAACGACGATCCGGCTCCTACTCGGTTTGATCAGGCCCTCGGCGGGCCACGCAGAGATATTCGGTTTGGACTGCCAGCAGAAAACGATAGAAGCCCACAGGCAGCTGGCCTACGTGGCCGGGGAAGCCAATCTGTGGCCGACGTTGACCGGGGCCGAAACGCTCCACTTGTTAGGGCGGGTGCAGGGACGGGTCGACGAACGGTACCGCGATGAACTGGTCTCCCTTTTCGAGCTGGACACCTCCAAGAAAATCCGGGCCTATTCGAAGGGGAACCGTCAGAAAGTCGTATTGATCGCCGCGTTGATGTGCCGGCCGCCTTTGCTGGTCCTGGACGAGCCGACGTCGGGCCTGGACCCGCTCATGGAGCAGGCGTTCCGCCAGTGCGTGCAGGAAGCCAAGCGGCACGGGCAAACGGTGTTCTTGTCGTCGCACATCCTGAGCGAGGTGGAATCACTCTGCGACCGCGTCGCCATCTTGCGCGAGGGGCGGCTGGTAGAAACCGGCACTCTGGCGGACATGCGCCACTTGTCTTCCCTCACAGTCGAGGCCACCTTCGATGGGCCGGTCCCCGACCTCACTCAGGTACCAGGGGTGAACTCGGTCCATGCCGACGGACAGATGGTGCAGCTGCACGTCTCCGGTCCGGTAGAGCCGTTGCTGAAAGTATTAGCTGGTTCCCAGGTAATCCAGCTCTTGAGCCGGGAACCATCGTTAGAGGAGCTATTTCTGGCCCTCTACGGGGGCACGAACGGGAAAACAGCAGTTGCAGGCTGATACGGCGGTGGCACTGCCTCTCCGGGCGCAACGCGCCCCCGGCACGGTCGTCCGGAGCTCGACGGCTCACAAAGCGGTCCGGTCGGGCGCACTGTGGGGGTACATATTCGGAGCGGTCGTGGCCTCGTCGGCCATCAGCTACACGCGGATCTACAAAACGCAGGCCGAACGGGACCATTTGGCTGCCGTTTTCGGGGCCAACCGAGCGAGCGCAGCTCTGTTCGGCCCCGCGTTGCAACTTCAAACCGTGGCTGGTTTCACCGTCTTCAAAGGTTTTATGACATTGATCGTCATTGGAGCCGTCTGGGGCCTGCTGACGAGCGCCCGGCTCCTGAGAGGGGAGGAAGATGCGGGGCGCTGGGAATTGTTCCTGGCCGGCCAGACCACTCGTCGACGAGCGGCGGCCCAGGCTCTAGGCGGTCTAGCGGCCGGCGCCGCCACCCTTTGGCTGATTACCGCCATTATTTCGGTCCTCACGGGCCAGTACTCGAGCGTCAGCATCGCCCCCGGGCCCATGCTCTACTTCTCCCTCGCTCAAGTGGCAACCCCGGTCATGTTCCTGGCGGTCGGGGCCTTAACCAGCCAGCTGGCTCCTACCCGGCGGCGGGCTGCCACTTACGCCGGCTGGTTCCTCGGCCTCTCTTATGCCGTCAGGATGGTCGCCGACGGCGGCATCGGGGCCCGCTGGCTCATCTGGGCCTCACCCCTCGGGTGGGTGGAGCAGCTTCGGCCCCTCACTTCACCTCAACCACTCGCCCTCTTGCCTATAGCTGTTTTTTCCGTTTTGGCAGGTACTTTTGCCGTTCGGCTGGCTGCCGCCCGGGACGCCGGGGCCGGCATCGTGGCGGACCGCGCCCGCGCTAAACCCAGGACGGGATTGTTGTCCGGTCAACTGGGGCTCACCATCCGTCTCGTTCGCCCGGCCGCCGCCGGCTGGGCGTTCGCACTGGCTGTCACCGGCCTGGTCCTCGGGCTTATCGCCAAAGCGGCGGGTGGGACCATTTCGGGATCGTCGGTGCAAACCGTTTTCTCACGGCTGGGGGCGCCCGGTACCGGGGCCACCGCGTTTCTGGGTGTGTCGTTCCTCATCGCGGCGGTACTGGTAGCGTTTACAGCCGCCGGACAGGTCACGACCGCCCGAGGCGAAGAAGCAGAGGGGCGCCTCGACCACCTTCTGGTCCGCCCGGTCGCCCGCTCGTCGTGGCTAGGCGGACGGGCCTTCGCTGCCGTGGTCGTGATCGTAGTTTGCAGCCTCCTCGCCGGCTTTATGACCTGGCTGGGCGCTGCGGCCGAGGGCGCCGGGGTAAACCTCGGAACCTTGGTCAATGCCGGGCTAAACGTCGCCGCCCCTGCCTTGTGCCTCTGGGGGATCGGCACCCTTTGTTTTGGGTGGTGGCCCCGGGCCACTTCGTACGTTGCGTACGGCGCCCTGGCCTGGTCACTCCTCGTGGAGCTTCTCGGTGGCATCGGGGCCGACAGCCGCTGGCTAATGGACACGTCATTGTTCCACCAGATGGCGGCCGCACCCGCGGTCGCTCCGGATTGGACCACGAACGGCATAATGATCGCAATTGGCGCTCTATGTGGGTTGGTGGGCGCGCTGACGCTCAAACTGAGGGACATTCAAGGCGAATGAACGCGTCCCGTAGCCGCCGGTCGAAGGCGCCTCGTCCCGATTGGCCCTCTTCTTTCGTTGAAGAACTGGGTGCTCTTGGGCCCGAGGTAGGCATCCCCCGGGCGATGATGAGGGTCATCGCATGGATGATGGTCTGTGAACCTGCGGACCAGTCCGCACCGGAGATCCAGGCTGGGCTTGGGCTTTCCGCCGCCGCGGTGAGCACCGCCACTCGCCAACTAATCGCGGCCGGCATGCTGGAGCGTGTTTCCCGCCGGGGCGACCGCCGCATTTATTACCGCCTGGCCTCTGGCAGCTGGGACGCTCCGCTCGAGGCCAAGCTACGCGCCCTCGGCCGCCTGCGTCAGGTGGCGCAGCGCGGCATCGAGAGCGGCGGCGGCCGGGCCGATTACCGCCTGATAGAAATGCGGGACGCATTCGCCTGGTTCGAGGACCAAATGGAGCACTATGTAAAGCAGCGTCGATCACGGCCCGAAAAGGGGCCTCGGGGCTGAGGCCTCCACGCGCGCGCGCTACGACATTTCCTTGTTATGCGGGCAAGTGGCGCCGGTGCATTCCTGGCTGGGCTATTTCTTCTGGTTGGTTGCCCCGCGTTTGTGGCGGAGATTAGGGTGGGTCGTCCGCCAGGGCCGCTGCCAGCATTGGGAGGAATGAGCAATGACGACCACACCGAGTCTTGGCCCTATCGTCGTAGGGATAGACGGGTCGCCCCCGTCATTGGCCGCCCTCCGCTGGGCCGCCGGACAGTGCTCTCTCCAGAGTGTGGACCTGCACGTCGTGGTGGCCTGGAGCGTCCCCAGCATGCTCGGGTGGCCGGTGCCGCTCCCGGAAGACTTTGACCCGGCCGAACCCGCGCAGGCGACCGTGGCGGACGCACAGCGACTGATCGATGAGGACTATCCCGGCCTGACCGTCAAAACCCACGTCGAACAGGGGCTCGCTGGCCGTTGCCTGATCGGCACGGCGCAGGCGCTACACGCCAGCCTCGTCGTGGTGGGGGCGCGAGGACATGGTGAAGTCACGGGGCTGCTCATCGGCTCAGTCAGCGAGTATGTAGCAACGCACGCTAAGTGCCCTGTGGTGATCGTGCACGAGTGAGGCCGGCGACCGCCGGGGCCTATGCCCGTCGGACCGCGTTGCCCAGCGCCGGCCATCAGCCTCTCAAGGAGCGCGGCGGCGGCGCCGACAACGGTTCCATGTCGCATCGGTGTTGGAACTGCGGCCAGCGCCTCGATAGAGAGGTCCTCCGTCCCGGGGTCATGACGGCCCCCAGGGTCTACTTCCACAGGGTGGGCCGGCGACGCCAGCGTGGCTATAGCCTTTGGGGCGGCATCCTCGGGGCAGCAGCGACGCTTTGGTTCGTCGCCTCCGTCCTGATAGTGATGGCTCGATAAGCAGCTTGCTGTCTGAAGCGTCGCTCGGGTCCTCACTCGGGCTGGTCTGCAAATGGGCGGTAGCACTGTCGGGCGCTACCGCCGCAGCACTGATGACCGAGGAAGGCGGGGGCCGCCGCGCCGTGGCCGCCGCCGGTGATGCGCCGTCGCTAGCGTACGTGACTGAGGTGATGGGCACGGTCGAGGACCTGGCCAAGAGTGCGGCCATCGACCTCGGCAACGGGCTGGTGACCGCGATCTACCCCATTTCGTTCCCCAAGTGCGACGGCGCCAAAACCGGGGCCCTCGTCATCGTGGGCGCCGAGCCAGTACTCGAGCCAGCACCCGGGCCGGGAGCCGACGAGGTAATGGCGTCGCTAGCCAGTCAGGCCGTCTTGGCCTTCGAGCTCGCCGACGTACGCTCAGAGCGGGACCGCCTGCTCATCTCGGCGGACCGGGAAGCATCGCCCGCGACCTTCACGACCTCGTTATCCAACGGCTGTTCGGAGCCGGCCTGCGCCTGCAGGGCGCGCTGGCTTTGATCGACGACGAGACCGCGTCGACCAGGGTCTCGTCCACCATCTACGACCTCGATACCACCATCAAAGAGATCCGGGAAGCCATATTCGCCCTCGAAGGAGCGCCCGGCGCCGGTTTGCGGGCCAGGGTGCTCGAAGCGGTGACGGACGCGGCCGAGAGCCTCGGCTGCAAACCGGAAATCTCGTCCCATGGCGTAGACGACAGCGTCATCCCTCTGGTGGTGCAGCTCGAAGCGGTCACCGTCCTCAGAGAAGCCCTGTCCAATGTCGCTCGGCATGCCCACGCCACCAGCGTCGAGGTAAGTGTCGCGGTGGACGGCGGCCTCGGGATCCTGGTGGTCGACAATGGCGTCGGCGTCGGCCAACCGGCGCGCCAGAGCGGTATTGCCAACGCTCGCGCCCGGGCCGAGCTGCTCGGCGGCCATCTAGAACTCACAACGCCAACTGGCGGCGGCACGCGCTTCTACTGGCGGGCGCCAATAACCGCGTCGGCGACCGGCGACCTTTGAGCCATAGGGCGGTACGTGCCCAACTTGACGAGGGACGTTGGGACCCCTCCCTTGGGACTTTAGGCCCTGCCCTAAAGAGCGCTTGGCGTGTGAACTTGGATGCGTGACCGCCGCAGGGCACCATGAAAAGAGGCGGGCATTCCGCCCAAAAGGAGGCTGAAATGTGGGACGCAGCGCTGGAGCCGATCGACGAAGAACAATGCCTGGAACTACTGAAGCGGGTTGAGTACGGCCGGGTGGCAGTAGTCACCGGGGAAGGGCGCCCCGAGATTTTCCCCGTCAACTACGCCGTCCACGGGCACACCGTCGTTTTCATTACCGGCTCGGCCGTGATGCAGGCCTGGGCGCCCCTCGGCCATGTCGCATTCGAAGCGGACTACATCGACCCCTCGACGCACGAAGGCTGGGACGTCGTGGTCACCGGTGAGGGCGCCGACATCACCGACTCCCGGGACCCTTTGGCGCTGGCCGCCCGTGCCTATGCCATCAAATCCTGGGCGCCGGGGCGGAAAGACCACTGGATATCGATACTGAACCCGCATTTCAACGGCCGCCGGCTATATACTCCGGCCCCGGCCGGGCACTACTACTAGCCGACCCTGGCGGTGCCCGACCGCTGTGGCCGCGTCGCGTGCAGTTCTACCCGGAAAACGGCTAAAACCCTTGACAGACGCGGTGGCCCCGTTGAAAAAGTGCGACAGACTAGGAGTCCCCAGGCGTCGCCGCATGCACTTTTAAACCAGGCGGGCGGCGCCGGGATCTCGCCCCTAACCGTGGCGGGATAAACAAGAATGGGTGGGGCATTGCCCCGCCACCCCGACCGGTTGAGCGCCCAGGATGGCGCTTTTTTTCACCTCGAGGCGACTGGCCTCGCCCAAAACGTCGGCGCCCTCGTGATCCTGGGGCCCCATTACGTTGACGGTGGCGCGGTGACAACGCATATCGTCAGCGACCTCTTGGCCCGTCGCGTACACCGTGTCCCCCGTTTGCGGCAAAGGTTCCACGAGCTCCGGGGCCCGCTCGGCCCCGGCCGGTGGGCGGACGACCCTGACTTCGATGTTGAGCGCCACGTGCGTCACGAACAACTCGGGGCTGAGGGCGATCTGGCTCAGCTGGCCGCCATAGCCGGAAAGCTGCACGCAGAGATCCTCGACCGGGAGCGGCCGCTATGGGACATCACGGTCCTGGAGGGCATGTCCGGGGGACGCAGTGCGTTGTTTTTTCGCTGGCACCATGCCCTCGTCGACGGCATGAGCGCCATGGAAATTGCCTATGCGTTGTTTGATACCGAGCCGGACGCGCCAGTGGGCGAGCCTGTCCCGTGGCAGCCGCATCCATTCCCCGGTCCCCTGGAACTGTTGGAGGAGTCGCTGGCCGAGCGGCGCTCACAGCAATGGCAGGAGGCTTTCGATGGGTTGGTAGAACTCCTGTACCCACGTGAGCAGCTCTTTTCCGACGGACAGATAATCGACGGCCTCTTGTCGTTCCTCGGTCTCCCCGTGGTCATGGGCCCTGCGCTGTCGGCAGACCCGGACGCCCCTTCGAGGATCGCCCTGGCCGACCTGGAGGGCAAGCGCCTCCGCGCCGTCCAGCGCCGCCATGACGTTAGCGCTCACGCCCTCTCGGTCGGCCTCGTGGCCGGGGCCTTGGCCAGGTGGGCAAAGGCGTCTGGCTGGTCGGCAAAAACCATGCGCGCCCTCATCCCGGTCGTGGTGCCGGTGCGAGACCGCAGCACCACGCTCGGGAACCACGCCTCGTTCCTGGTGGTGGACCTGCCAACGGGCGGTATGGCCGAAACGCAGCGCCTGGCCGAAGTGAGCGCGGCATTGGACAAAGCCCAACGGGCGGGCCAAGCCAAGGCGTCCAACCATCTGATCGAGCTTTCGGACCTTTTGAACCCTCGGTCCGCCCGAGCGGTGGCCACCATGCTCGCCGAGCAACCGTTCGTCGACGTCGTCGTGTCATCGATGCGAGGCACCCGTCGCCCCATTTGGTTCGCCGGCCACCCTCACGTCGTCACTTACCCGCTCTTGCCGAGAGGTCGGAAGGTCCCGTTGATGGCCGGGATGGTCAACCTGGGCGGCCGTTGGGGGTTCAGCTGGGCCGCCCCGGCCGACGCCGTACCCGCTCTCGACTTCCTAGCCGCCGGGGCCGGCGCTACCGCTGCGGCTCTTTGACTGCCGGGCCGGGGCGCGTTTCTGCCCGTTGCCTTTGGCCGCCGCACTCTTCGTGGACCGGGTCGTTCCTGCCTTGGCGGCCGTGGGTTCGGCGGCGGGTGCGCGTGGCCCGGTGGCCGGGGCCGCCGTGACCCATTCGCGGCACCGTGGGCGTCCGAATGGTTGACCCGGGCGGGCACGAGGACGGGGACGACCGGGGTCTCTTCCACGGCGACGTAGATTTCCTCCTCCTCGAGGACGTCCACTTCTACGACCGGCACGTCTACGACCGGCACTTCTACGACGGGCACGTCTACGACCGGCACTTCTACGACCGGCACTTCTACGACCGGCGGAGCCGGGGCGGGCTCCGCCCATACCGTCAGCACCAGCTCGAGGCCGTCGTAGCCTTTGACCACGATGCTGGTGGTGTACAGCTGATCGAGTGCGAATACGTCCGGGACCAAACGGACGGCAATGGTCACGTCCGCGCTGGCGAGAGGAGCGATCTGCAGCTCGGGCGGTGAAAGCACCACCGGCACGTCCACCAGGCTGCCGTCGGAGGCTGTCCATCGTGAAACCTCGAACGACACCTCCGCCGGCTCATCCCGCCGGTTCTCCAGCGTGAAGGCCCCGCTGGCCACCGCACCGCTGGGCGCGTGCAATTCCAGGGCCACTCGTTTGGGACGCTGGCCGTCAACGGTCGTCGCCCGGGACGACGCCGTGGCGTCCTGTCCCCCCGCGGACGTAGTAAAAGACCAACTGGGCCCTCCCCCTGCGGGCCGGCCTTCCACGCCGTCGGCGTACTTGGTCAGGATCTCGTCGTAGAACCGGCGGCTGTAGTCCACTCCGAGCTCGGCCAGGCTGGCGTGGTAGCGCACTGTCAGGTCGGTGACGGCCTGGCGGTAAAAGGCCCCGGCCTGGCGTTCATAGTCGTGGTAGGCGGCGTTCAGCTCGAGGTCGGTGAGGTCTCCGCGAGCTATAAGCCTGCGCACTTCGTTGTGCTGGCGCAGGTTACGCAAGCTCTCTTCGAGCATCCGATTGGCCGTCGAATGAACTAGCCGCCGCAAGTCCTGGGGCGGTTCAGTCTCCATTGGCACTCAACAGCAGCAGCCGCAGGCGCACCGCACCCGGTATGCGCCGCAGTCGCGAGGCAGGATAGCCACCGCAATACGGACGGGCCTTATGTCGCAGCCGTCCACCTTGAGGTCGGCCCAGGCCACCAGGCAGTCGTCGACGTCACGCGGCCCTTCGCGCTCTGTGCCTACCTCGATGACGATGGTAACCAGGTGCTCGGCGCAGGGCGCCAATTTGAAGGATTGTTCGCCCTCGATGGCCCCCACGACGGGAGCAGGGCTCCCGCCTCTGGTGGTGAACTGGCCCAAGTCCAGCGTTATGTCGCGCTCCCGGCGGCGTTCATTGACGACCTCCAAAGTCACCACCCGGCGCTCACCAAGACGCGTCTCGACTATCAGGTCTGCGCCCGAGACGCAGCACGTGCAGTGGCAGTCGTCCCCGCACCGTTCGCAACCGCAACCGCGCTCATGGCCATCCCGGCACCCACAGCCGGGCTCACGATGACCCTCGCACCCACAGCCACACCCGGAGCGGTGACGGTGGTCGTCGTCGTGGTCGTGGTCACGGTCATGGTGCTTGTGCTTGTGGTGCCTGCGGCCCTCGTGGTGGCCACCACACCCGCAATCCGGGCCACCAGGCTCGGGCCACTCGCCATGATGACGCCCGCAGCCGCAGTCTGGCCCGCCGTGCGGGTCCCCGTGCTCCCAGTCGTGGCCGTGCTCCCAACCGCGCCCTTGCCCTGGCCGGCCGCGGCGCCAAGGGCCGGCCGGTGCCATCGGGCCCGACATCGGCCTCATAAGCGAGGTCGATTGCTCGACGATGCTCAACAGGTTTTCGAGCCCGTCCGCCAGAGACTCGCCCAAGGTACCCAGCAACTGGCTCGTCGGGTCAGGAGGTGGCCCCCAGCCTCGGTTCTGATGAGGCCCGTGCGGGTAAGTCGAACGCATCCCTCTCATGACTATCCCCTTTGTTTAGGTTGCGTCATTTGCGTGTACTTTTCTTGGCCGGGGCGGCCTTCGTCGCCGGCCGCCGGGCCCGCTGGCCGCCGCTGACGGCCGGGCGGCGGCGCTCGCCAGTAGCGACTACCCGCCCCGTGGCCATCGCCGTCCCCGGACGGTGATGGGCACGATAAGCAGGCGCAAATAGGCGGTGCCCACCGGCATTGAACCTACGTAGCGCGTCCCGTGCCGGAGGTGCTCCGGGACGTCGACCCTGAGACGTACCGTTTGCGCGGCGTCGGGCGGCACCGTCACCCCGCCGTCGACCAGCGTGACCCCGGCCACGCCGGCGGCTTCGAAACCGGCCTTGGTGGCGTAAGCGACGTCCCCTAGCAGCTCGTCCAGTGTCCCCTCTGCCCGGTCGGAAAACGCCAGAGCGGCACTCCGAAGACGAAGCAACCGAGCAGCTCGTCGTCGAGGGGGAGGCCATTGTAAGCGTCGAGCCGGGTGTCGACGTTGCCCTGGTTGGCCACCACTATCTCTTTTTCGACCCTCCCGCCCGGTTCGGACTCGATTACAAGGAGGTTGGGGGTAACGGTTACAGATGCGAGCTCGGTGACCTGGACGGACGCCGCGTGGCGAACGCCCGCCAGTTCGACATGGCCGCGGTACGTTCCTGGCGGTGTGCTCCGCCTGACGGCGAACACCAACGGTTCATCCGCGTCATACCCGGCAGCAGGCGCACCGTGCGCAGGCGGCTCAGCGACACGGCGCCGCCGCCAATGTCGCCCTCATCGATCACCAGCCGGCCTTGCCGGAGCACGACGACCTCTTCGCCTTGATTGTCGAGGCGGACAAATCCTTGCAACCGCGATGGCGGGCCGTACAGGAAAACCGGCTCGTCTTGGGCGTGGGCAACGATGTTGTAAGTGGGCAGCCTCTCGTGCACAGGCGTCCTTTTAGCCCTTGAGCCTTATGCGCAAGCCCTCAGGACCGCCGGGACGTTCGGCAGGTGAAAACCGGGCTTCGTGGGCCACCCCCACCACCGGGCCCCACACCATTGACTGCCTGCGTGGGAGATCCTCGATGATGACCTGCGACTCCCCGCTCATGCGCAACCCCAGGACTTCTCGTCCGAAAAGGGTGAGCCCGTAAAAGCGTTCGTAGGGACGGCGTACCTGCTGGGTGGGCAGGTCGGCCAGCTTGAGCGTGACACAGAGGTCCATGACCACTGGTTTCACGTCGAGCTCCATCGACAAGGGCTTCACGTCGAGCGTCATGTTTGACGTGGTGTCCATCACGATGGGCTGGGTGATCGCCATCTGGGAACTCGTGTCCAGCTGTATGGGCTGGGTGATGGCCAGAGACGACGTCGACGTGCTCGTGCTGTTTGTGGTAATCGGGTCGGGGACGTTAAGGGTTACCTGTATGTCGTCGAGACCCTGGATATCTAGGTTGGTCGTGCCGCCTTCGGTGACCGTGATGCTGCTCGGAGAACCCATCGTCACGTCCTTTCGAGCAAGTTGACCTAACTATATAGTGTAGGCCCGCGACCCGTTCCGCAAATGTTACAAGGTAGCTACCGACATCCAACACGTACACGAGCTAGCCGCACAGGGGACCTGAACCGATGGCGTACCAGCGGGCGCTGGTTGAGCGCACGCTGGGCGAGGCTCGCACGTGTGTCAACGAGCAGATCGAGGCGCTCCTGGCTCGCAACCGCCAGACCGGCTATGGCCCGCTCTATGACCTTTTGGCCGATTACCCGTTCCGCGAGGAAAAGGGCTTCGGCCCGCCATTTGCCTTCTGCCGCTGCGCCGCCCGCGGCCACACCGACCAGGCGACGTGCTCAGCGGCCGCGCTCGAGCTTTTCCACAACGCCTTCCTCCTCCACGACGACGTAGAGGATGCGCAGATTTCCGCCGTGGGCGCATCACCATGCTCAAGCATCGGGGCGCTCCCGTAGCGGTAAATGTGGGGGACGCCACCAACGTAATGGCGGTGCAGTTGTTGCTTGATAATACGAGGCATATTGGTGTCCACAAAGCCTTGTTGGTTTTCAGCGAAGTCGAGCGCATGGCCCGTGAGTCCGTCGAGGGCCAAGCCATCGAGCTAGCCTGGATCGGCGAACACGAATTCGACTTGACTGACCGCGATTACGTCCGGATGGCCCACAAGAAAACGTGCTGGTACACCGTAATCGCTCCTCTCCGGGTCGGTGTCCTGTGCGGCGCCCCACCAGGTGCGAATTTCCCGGTAGACGCAGATCTGGTCCCCTTGATCGAAATTGGCCATTTTGCCGGGATTGCCTTCCAGATCAGCGACGACCTGCTCAACCTGGAGGCCGTCCCAGAGATATACGGCAAGGAGCCGGACGGCGATCTCTGGGAAGGCAAGCGCACAGTTATGCTCCTGCATTTCCTGCGCGTGGCGCCCGAGCGCGAGCGCCGGCGGGCGCTGGCGTCGCTGCGGCAGCACCGCCGCGACAAGACCGCCTCCGAGGTGGCGTGGCTGCGCGGAGCGATGGAAGACCGGGCTCCCTCGAGCACGGGCGCAGGCTCGCCTGGCAATATCGCGAGCGAGCGTGGCCGTAACAGCCAGCCCTTGACGTCTTTCGAAGACAACGAAGACCGGCGCTTCTTGCGTGAGATGCTGCTTCACGTCGTCGAACGTGTGAAATGAGGGGCCGAAGCGGGGCCGCTGACGAAAGGAGGAGCAGAATTGGTCTATCATCACACTCCCCGGGATGAGCCGGGACACAGCCGTGTGCCGAGGTCTTCGCCTTGGAACAAGACTTCCAGGCCGCCTGGCCAACGGACTTTACGGTATCTCCGCAGCCGCGCGGCCTTCTGGGGCCCGCCTCCCCCGGGACTTTCGTGCGGCCGCACCCGGCTCCGCCTGCAAGGAGAAGGAGGGACCGGTGACGTCACGGCAACCGGTTCCGAAGTCGGAAATCAGCAACAGGTCCACGTGATCGCCACACCCATGCTCACCCCTTTGGTACGGGGGATGGGACGACCTGGTTCCCCGAGGCCGTCGCCGTGCCTGCGTCGACTCTCATCGCCCCCGGGGCGGTGGGCCAGTTGCCGGTTTTAGTGAACGTACCGGCCCGAAGCCGACCTGGGCCCGTACCATGGCGCCCTGGTCTTGCTCGGCATCAAGGAGGAGTGTCCAGGTTCCGTTCACGATCAAGCCCACGCCGGCCCGGGGCCGGCGCCAGCGCCCCCCCCCCTGTCGAGGAGGTACCACGGAGCCCTCTCCGCCGCCGGCCAGGCGCGTACCGCGGCTGCGGCCAAGGCGGCGCCCTCCCGCCCGTAACGGCCGCCGACTGCCTCAGCCACCGGAAAGGTCACCCCCCGCGCAGAGGCCTCCGCTAAAACAGCCGGGGGAGCCAGAAAGAGGCGGAATAGGTCAGCCACGAGGACCTGGCCCCAGCGCCGTCAGGCCCGGCCGCCCCTGGTCAGGGCGGTCGCCCCTAGCGCCGTCAGGCCGGCGAGGCCGGGCGGCCAGGCTCCCGCATGACCCTGGGCCCCATCGCCGCCTCTTTCGAGGACGGCGACCCTGTTGACGATGAAGCCGCAACATGGCGAACTCGTCGGGGAGCCTGGCCGCCCGTCTGGGGACGCTCTTCGCCATCTCTGGTGCCGATGCCATCGGCGCCGAGATCGCCGGCTTTGCTGCCGTCGGCCGGCAGGTCAGCCGGATAGCCGACGGCGCTCGCATGCGAGCCCAGCTCGAACGGTCGTGAGGCGGCATCAACGGGGAAGCGAGTGGCAACGGCTGCAGATCGACGAATGGCTATCGGCCGCGCCTTTGAACCCGGTCCTCGAAGACCTGGCCAACGATCTGGCCCTGCCCCTGTCAGACAACCTTCCGACGCCCTCCGAGGCGCCTGACAGATGGCGCACTGCCTTTCCCCCGCGCCCCCTGCCCGAGCTCGAACGAGTGCACATCCTCTACTCCCTGATCGGCCTTTGGGCGGTGGGACGCAGCTGGCGGTGGCCGTCGAGGCTCTATCATCTACAGTGACGAGGCGCCGCGCGTAACCAGGCCCCCCGACGCGAGGCTCGACGAAGGTGGCCTGCTCCGATAATGCTGGAACCCATAACGCTGGAACCGATAATGCTACCGCTGGACCGTGATGCTCGGCAGACGCTGGCCCCCACGCGATCGACCGGTCGCTCGACGACGTGCGCCTCCCGACGCCACTCGACCCACCGCCGCCTTCGCCAAGGACTGGCTCCACCTCAATCTCTTCGACCCCGCCTCGGGCACCGTGGGCCTCATCAACGCCTCCATGCATGGCGACCCTTCGACGGCGACTGCCATCGTGGTCGGGCCGCCTTGTTCCACGATCCGCGAGCGGATGCTTCGGGGGGGCAGACGTACAGGACGCAGGCTCGGCCTACGTCGACCTGGCCGGGTTTGGCCGCGTTCGGCGGTTTCGCGCTCACAGAAGACGGTGGCGTCGCCGTTTCCGTCGCTCGGCCCGAAATCGAGGCATCGTTGACCGCCCACCCCGTCGAGTGCGCCGTCATCGTCGAGGAAACATTACCCTTCGGCCCTGGTTGGATTTCGGGCGGGCGGCATACGAACTCCTTGGGCCGTTGATAGGCTTCGTCCCGCAATTACTCGGCCACGACCGCATCTACCTCTCGACGAACTTTCTCCGCATCCCATGACGACAATCCGGCCGGTGGCGCTGGGGCGACGACGCCGGCCTGGAACGGC
Organism: uncultured Acidimicrobiaceae bacterium; assembly: GCA_963845605.1. GTDB lineage: Bacteria > Actinomycetota > Acidimicrobiia > Acidimicrobiales > Palsa-688 > Fen-671. The sequence continues at coordinate 50,721 of CAWJSS010000006.1, read as the reverse complement.
GCTCCTCGGGGCCGAGCCGCCCGGGCCGGCTCTTCCTCGTCTCGGTCTCGCGCCCCACGAACCGGGCGCAGACCACCCTGGGAGCTCCTCCGTCAGCATCGACTGAGATGGCCGAGAACGACGGTTCCCGGGCTGGCTCCGCGCGTCCAACGCCGGGGCCGGGCGACTCGGCGACGTCAACGGCGGCCCCGGCGCCTCACCGGCGGCCCGAGGGGGTTACCGTCGTTCGCATTGTTCCTTCCCGAGCGCGTCGTGGTCAAAGGGCTTTGACCATGGACTCAAGCGTCATGGCCCGGTTCCCCTTTGAAGTGACTGGAGCGGCCCAGATCGTCGCGCAGAGCCCGGCGGCCCCCGGGGTCTGGTTCAGACACGACCTTGCGGGGCGGGCACGTGGATCGGGCTCTCTCCTTCGGCGGGAGCCCAGGGCGGAGGGCACTGTCCTGGGCGTCGTCAGACAATGCCTGCACCGAGCGGACTGAGCCGGGCATGCCTTGTACCGAGAACATGGGCCGGTGGGCAGAATGTTGGTCCACGCGGCGAGCCAAGGAAACCAGGAACAGCGCTGCGCGTCCGTCAGGTGGCCGGGAAACGACGCGGCCGTGCTCGGGCCGTAGATGACGAGACCGTGATCGTCGAGTTCGTGCCGCAGGCCGACCTTCACCTGCCCGATGGACGAACCCGGGCACTGCTGTACGGCGAAATGGCATGCGGTCCGGGCTGATGTTTGCGCGATCTGGCCGCCAAAAGCGACGCCAGCGGAGGCGGCTTCGTCGGACCGGGCATCCGGTCCGTGGCCGAATGGTGCAGCTGTGGCGGCCATGCTCCACGCCATCGACAGAGTACGCCCTTCTCGACGGCTCCTCGCTGATCTTGTTGTTGCGCGAACTGAGCCGACGAGTTCGTCGAGAGCACACCTCCGGCGCCGGCATCATCGGCCATGGCTCCCCCTGGCCCGTCCCACCGAGCACTAGATCCTCGCTGCTCTGGACCTGCTCCCGTGAGGCCGCCGGAGCAATGTCTCTCACGCCCTATCTGCGAACGACCCTTCCATTTCGGCGGCGTCCTTTTCGTGCCCGAGCTGGCCCGGTTCGACCGCCTCTTTCGGTCCATTTCCGTCCTCTCGGCGCGCTTTTGGGCCAGAAACGGCGAAAATTACGCCGAGAGCGCGTAAGTGCACCGAAAGCCGCCCCGGCCGGCTCGGCCCGGCCGGCTCGGCCCGGCCGGCTCGGCCCACGGCCCCGGCCCCGGCACGACACGGCCCCGGCCCCGGCACGACACGGCCCCGACCCAAGTCCCACTACAGGAGTGTCGCCAGGACGCTGCCCCCCGGCCCTAGGTCTACGACCTAAAGTACTGAGGCAAATGAACCGAGATTGACTCGAGAAATGTTGGCGGCCATTTCCATCTCCGTGGCGCTCGCGTTCGGGCTACCGGCGGTCACGGCCGGTGGTGCCGGGGTAGCCTCGCTCTCCACGACGTTGTCCTGCGGCTCCGGCCTCTCCTGCCCGGCCCGGGTGGCGCCCGGCGACGCCCTCCCGCCGGCCTCGCTCCTCCCCAAAAGCCTGTTCAACCAGGACGTGACGTCGTGGCCGGTCGCCCAGGACAGCGCCGCCATCGTCGACGAGTTCAACCGTGATTGGCGCACCAACTACGGGAGCGTCGGTGTCAACACCCGTCCGGTGGTGTGGGTCCCGGCCACCCAGCCAATGGTCCCACTCTCCGTACAAGCTGGTTGTCAGGATTTCCGCAACGAGACGGGGGCCACTGCTCCGATCCCGTCCTGGGCTCCTGTCAGCGGCCCGGGAGACGACATCCTGACCGTCTACCAGCCCAGCAGCCACAGCGTCTGGGAGCTCTGGCAGGCTCACCGAGTGACGGCACAATCGGCCACGGCCCACGCCGGCAGCCCCGTAACAGGCGACGGTTGGAGCGCCTGTTGGGCCGGCAACGCCCACCTGAACACGTTCACGGGCGTCTTCCCATCACCCTTCGGCGAAACCGCCACCGGGATATCCAACTTGGCCACCGAGGTCACCGAAGCCGATGTGCTTTCCGGCTCTATCAAGCACGCCATCGGGCTCCAGGTTGTCAACTGCACGACCTTCGTCTACCCGGCCAACCGGGGGGACTGCAACCACGACCCGGGGACTCCGGCCGAAGGCCAGTGGTTCCGCTTTGCCCCCAGCGTCAATTGCGCGGACTACGACACCACCCCTTTCGAGAACGAGGTGTGCATCGCCGGCCAACAGAGGGGCTTCGTCGTCGTCGACCACGGAGGATCTCGACGGGATCGAGGCCGACTTCGCCAGCGGGACGTGGACTGACGAGGGCAACCCCGGCCCGGCCGGCACCTGGCAGCGCACTGCGAGCGGCGCGTGCTGCATCTTCGCCGGCGGAGGCGCTCCCCTGGAACGGTCGCTAAGGACGAGTTCGGGCACCTACGAACAGGAGTACCAGGTCATCGCCGGCCTTCCCTGGAGCGAGCTCCAGGTCATCGTCCCACCGGAGCACTAGACCGCTCCCAGACGCGCTAGCGCAGGAACTGTACCGGATAGCCGATCCCGACCCCGGTGAAACCGGCTCGGGCGGCCACCTCGACGCGGCGGCGGAAATCGACCGGGCTGCGGTCGTCAGTACTGCCGGCGTTAGCAGCTCCGGCGGTGGTCCACGCGCCGGCCAGCATGGGGACAGTCACGGCGCGGCCGAGCATAGGTGGTGCGAGGCTGCATCCGTCCCGGCCCACTCGAGCCCGGGGGTAGCTGCTCGACTACCCTGCTCAACTCGTACGGCTGCGTCGCGGGCCGAGCAATGACAAAGGAGCCAGGAATGACCGAATGGAAGCTGGCCCTTCCGGACCAGGTCGTCGTCACCGGCACCTCGAGTGGACTCGGCCTGGCGATGGCCCGCCTCCTGACGTCGACCGGTGTGCGCGTCTACGGCGTCGACACCGCCGATCCGCCGCCGGACCTGGCCAACCTAGAGACGTTCAGAGCCGTGCGAGGCAGCGTCACGGACGCCGGCACCTGGCGGCGAGCCATTGCCGCCTTGGAGGAAGACGCGCCCGATGGAGTGGTTTCGCTTGGGTATGTGGGCGCCGCGGCCGTGCTCGACGTCGGGGTCCTCGCCCACGAGGACATGGCGGTCTGGCAGCGCACCTGGGAGGTCAACGTGCTGGGCAACGTACTCGCCCTGCGGGAGCTGTTGCCGCTGTTGACCTCGGCCGAGTACGCCACGGTTGTGGCCGTCGGCGGCGGCCAACGCCCAGTTCGGCGAGCAACAGCTGGCCGCCTACTCATCGTCGAAGGCCACGCTGACCAGCGCCGTGCGCACGATCGCACTCGACTACGCCCGTCACCGCGTGAGGGTGAACATCCTGGCCCCAGGGCCCATGCGGGCGGGCCTCTTCGAGCGCCACCTGGCCTCCGCCACCGACCCGGCCCGGTTCCTGGCTACACGCGAGGCTCGCCAACCCATCGGCCGGCTCCCCGGGGCGGACGAGGTGGGGCGCCGGCGGCCGCATTCCTGCTCTCGTCGGCGGCCTCGGCCCTATTCGCCAGCACATTGACCGCCGACGGCGGGTTGACAGCTAGCTTCGATTTCCGCACAGGAGAGGAAGGCTCTTCCGCCTCGAGCGAACTTCGAGGATTTTGAGAGGGACCATTTCGGAAAATGGAGAGCTTCATATGGACCTCGGACTAGCTGGACGCCGGGTGCTCGATTACAGGAGCCGCTACCGGTATTGGCCGTTCCACCGTCCCGAGGCTACACAGCCGAGGGATCTGCGCGTCGCCGCCCTCGACATTGATGAGGGAGCGCTGGCGCAGCTGGGAGCGGCCGTCGGGCCCTCGGTCGGCGTTTGTCCGGCCTCGCCCATCAGCCCGAAGCCTTGCCCCCGGACTGTGCGGCCAGCAAAGCGGCGGTGCTGGCCTTGACCAAGGGCCTGGCCCGGGCAGAAGAGCCGGCGATCAGGGTCAACGCCGTAGCCCCCAGCCCCCAGTATGGGCACCGTTTTGGACCAAACCCGGTGGTTTTGCAGAGACGCTCGCTGTTGTCCGTCCGCGCCAGCCCATGGCCGCCGAGGGACACCAATTGAGCCTTCGTGGCCTCCCGTTGGGCCGGCTGGGCATGCCCGAAGAGGTGGCCAAAGTTATTGCTTTTTTGGCCAGCGGAGCGGCCGCCTCTGTCACCGGCTCAGTCTGGGGCATCGATGGCGGGAGCATCCGCAGCTTGTTCTTTAAGCCCTCGAATTTACCCTTGAGTTCCGGTCAAAATAGCCCGGGCAGGTTGACCACGATGGCCTCCTGCGTGTGCGAGGATCACCACGACGGCTTCGTGGTCAGGGTCAGGGTTTTCCTCCCGGTGGGGCGTAAAGGGAGGGACCCAGACGAAATCGCCCGGCTGCGTTTCCAGCCGCACTTCCTCCCCGTCCTGACGGAACACGAACACGGGATGCCCGGAAACCACGTGGATCCCCGTCTCGGAACTGCCGTGGTGATGGTCGGCGGACCTGGCGCCCGGAGGGACATGAGTGCGGCCCATCCAGATGTGTTCGGCGCCGACACGTTTGCCTGAAATGGCCTCGAGCCGTTGCGTCCCCGAAGACTGTGCCGTATCGGCTACGAGCGCATCGGCGGGGACCCGAACGAGCGGTCGGTGCTCGGGCGCCGTCCTCCAGGCGCTCCGGCAGTGGGGCTATCGCCTCATTCCTCCAGTCATCGGCTCACCTCATTGGCGGCTCCTGACCATTACCCGCGTCGGCATCGAGTATAAGGCACGTTGTCGTGCCGTGCGCTACAGGCCCGTGGCCCCAGGATCTGCCCGGAGGCGGTGGCCACCCGTCGTCCGGCGCTCAGACCTTGCCTTCGGCCCTCACCATCGGAGTGCTCAGGCGCAATGGTTTTACCAGGTTGACCTTGAGCTCCAGGGTGGTGTACGCCCGGCCCAAGGGCAAGGTGGAGTGAACGGCGCACGCCATGGCCGAGTCGAGCAAGGTACAGAACTCCGCCATGGACCGAACCGATGGGGTTGTAGAGGTGCTCGCCGACGTCGAGGCTGAAAACCGACCGCCCCGGCTCAACCTCGACCGCCCGCATCCCGAGCAGAGCGGCTACCGGGGGGCGGGAGAGCGCCCGTCCACGATGGCCTGCAAGTAGTCGAGCCCGCTGAGCTGGGTGGAGAGAGAAGCGCCGGGTAGCGGATCGTCCCAGGTCACCACCCGCGCCGGCCCGCCGCGGGACATCGCGTCCGCTCGCACCCTCGCCGGCAGCCCGGGGGCCGGCGCAGCCAACCCGTCCAGTTCTGCCATGACAATCATCGTAGTGAGTGAGTTCCGTTATGCAACCCTGGAGGACCTCGACCGGCGCCGGCGGGCCGTCATGAGATAAAACGACGTCCATGGACGAGCTTAGTGGTACCGCCGCCCGGTTTGCCGAAGAACTACGCCAGCTAGGGGTCTCGAGCCAAGTGGTCGAGATGCCCGAGAGCACCCGGTCGGCCGCTGAGGCCGCCGCCGTATTGGCTGCGACATTTCGCAGATAGTCAAGTCTCTGGTCTTCCGGGCAGTCGAGCGCGACGAACCCGTGCTTGTCCTGGCGTCTGGCGCCGACCGGGTCGACGAGGCGCGGCTGAACGATAGCCGGCCCTGTCGAGCGGGCCCGGCCACTTTTGTCGCGCCCGGACCGGCTTTGCTATTGGCGGCGTGCCCCCGGTCGGCCACATCCAGCCGCTCGATACCTATCTGGACGAACACCTGCTGGGCCACGACGTCGTATGGGCGGCGGCCGGCACACCAAGCGCCGTTTTCGCCATCGGGCCCCGAGAGTTGGCTCAAATCGCCTCGGCCAGGGTCGTCTCCGTTGCCACTATCGGCTGAGGAGGCCTGCTACCTGCCCGGGCGCCGCCCCTCTGTCCCGGCGACCCTAAACCGCTGTCAGCCACGGAGAGTGGCAAAGGGCCGCGACATGGGCAATGGCGCTGACGCCACCAAGTGCCGCGAAACAATGCGCCGGCAGAACGCCTCTATAATCCTCCCCCAATGCTTCGCGCAGACAAAGCTAGTCCGATCGGTCACCGCCTGACGCTGCCAGGCACTGACCTGCCGACGGACGTTCCCAACCCACCGCGCTTATACGCCAGCGGACGAAAGTTGATTCGTCGTCAGGCACGCGCGCACGAGAGGAGATTCATGCACGGAACCTGGAAAAAGGCCCTTGCGCCTGCCCTGGCCGTCGCGGTGTCGGCTTTATCGCTTAGTGCGACCGCCCTCCCCGCCAGCGCCAGCACCAAACCTACTTACATCATCGCTTACGAGGGCCCTCTTCGGGTGGCAACGCCCAGCTCGGCCTCAACATGGAGTATTCGGTCCAACTGGCTATCAACAGGCCAACGCCTCCGGGACACTGCCCTTTACCCTCAAATTCAAGCCCGCCGACGACCAGGGGTCGCCCACCGTTTCGCCTACGACCGCTCAGGAGCTGGTGAGCAATTCCCAGGTCATGGCCGTAGTGGGGCCTGCTTTCTCGGGGGCCACCGAAGCGGCCGAGCCGACGTTCTCATCAGCCAACCTGGCCACCGTCAGCCCGTCGGCGTCGGCCCCGATACTGGCCCAAAAGGGCTGGCATAATTTCTTCCGTGTCGTGGCCGACGACATTGCCCAGGGCCGGCTGATGCGCAGTTCGCCAAGGCATTGGCAAGTCCGTTTACAGCGTTGACGACGGCAGCGCCTATGCCAAAGGGCTGGTAACTATTTCGACAAGCAGCAAAGTCGCCGGGATGTAGTTACCCACCAGACCGCGCTGGCCACGAGCCAATGCGGGAGCGGCAACACCGGCAACGTCGACCAGTACCCGGCGCTGGCTACCACGATCAAGTCGAGCAAGGCTCCCGTCACCTTCTACGCCGGCTACTACTGCGATTTCGCCCTGCTGGCGAAGGCGCTACGCACGGCGGGGTACACCGGTACCCTGATGTCTGGCGACGGCAGCCTCGACCCCCACTACGTGAGCGAGGCCGGGGCCAAGGTGGCCAACGGGACCTACCTCAGTTGCGGGTGTGCGGACCTCACCTCGGAGGCGGCGGCCACGCCGTTCGCAAAGGCGTTCCAGAAGCTGGCCAAGTTCCCGATCGGCACTTATTCCGGGGAGGCTTATGACGCCACCAACGCCATCATCCAGGTGATGAAGTCCCTGGGGACCAACGTCAGCCGTGCCGGGATCGTCACCGGGCTCCACAAGGTGACATACATAGGCCTAGACCAAGACGGTGCATTTCCAGCGCCGACGGCAACATCGCCGGAACGCCATGTACATTTATATGGTAAAGAACGGCAAGATCGGCGTCGTCGGCTTGGCCCCCTAACTCTGGCCCATAGGCAAGACGAGTAACCGGGCGACCGGGATGCCCCTCTGAGTGATGTCCCGGTCGCCATTGCTTGTACTGGCCATGAGAGAACCGGCCACTGGAGATCCCGCCGATGTGCTTCACCCAGAACTTCTGGAGCTTGTTTATTGGAGGCCTGGCCAACGGTTGTCTTTATGCACTGATCGCCATTGGCTATACCCTGGTGTACGGAGTACTACGGCTGATCAATTTCGCACATAGTGAGGTGTTCATGGCCGGCGGTTTCGCCGGCTATTTCATCCTCGAGGCCATGGTGGGCAGCCGCCAACAGACAGGGCTCGGCGAGGTGGGTTTCGCCTTCGTCGGCATCATCGGCGGGGCCCTGGCGGGGGGCCTGGTGGCGTTCCTGCTCGAACGGGTGGCATACCGCCCCTTACGCCGCCGTCACGCTCCCCGCCTCGCCTTCCTCATCAGCGCCATCGGGGCGTCGTACTTCCTTTTCAACCTGGCCGGCAAGGAGTTCGGGCGGGATGCAGTCGAGGTCCCGGTAACCTTCACCGGCTCCCTGTTCACGATCTTCGGCGCCCAGGTCCAGAGCTACTACGTCCTTATCGCGGTGTCGGCGATAACGATGTTCGCCTTCCTCGACCGGGTCGTGGCGCTGACCAAATTGGGGCGAGGGATCCGGGCGGTGGCGGAAGATGCCGAGACGGCCAGCCTGATGGGCGTGGACATCGACCGAGTGATCTCCCAGGCCTTCGTGTTGGGCGGGCTGCTCGGCGGCGCCGCCGGCTTCCTGTTCGGAATTAGCGCCGGCGTCATTTACACCATGGGTTCACCCCCGCCCTCAAGGCCTTTACAGCTGCGGTCCTGGGGGGCATTGGGAACATCCGGGGCGCCGTCCTCGGCGGCCTAACCCTCGGAGTAGCCGAAACCTGCCCAGCGCCTGTGTAGGTGCATCCTGGCGCGACGTTGTCGCCTTCGGCATCCTGGTCCTCGTGTTCTGTTGCGGCCCACGGGCATACTTGGCGAACGCCTGGGTAGGTCGGCATGACCACTGAGGAGGGGCAACCCGCCGGCACAAGTGTCTTGTCCTCGGCAGGGCCGGCTGAGCGCACCCCGACCAGCCGACCGGCAGTCACGCTGGCACGCTAAAGCGAACCGCAACTTCAGGCGGACGATCGCCTGTGTCGTCGGCTTCCTGGTGCTGGCCGTAATGCTGGGCCCGGAGGGCAGCCCAACGGCACCGCTTTCGGGACTGACGGGTTCGCTGTTCACTCCCCGGGTACTCATTTTTCTCGGCCTGGGCCTGGCTATGGCGGCGATCATGATCGCCCAGGCCCGCTTTGGCGGCCGGATCCGCGAAGTCAGCGAGAGCATTACGGCCGCCCGACCCGTTTGGTTTCGGGCCGCAGGACGCGGTATGGCCTGTACGCCGGCGCCCTTGTCTTCGCTGTAGTCGTCCCCATGCATATTTCGGGGTTCTGGCAAGGCGTGCTCGTCCAGCAAATAGGGATATACGTATTGCTGGCATTGGGGCTGAACGTGGTGGTGGGGTTCGCCGGCCTGCTCGACCTCGGGTACGTCGCGTTTTACGCCATCGGCGCCTACGTCGCGGCCTATTGGTCGGCGCCCTGCCGGTCCACCCACCGTTCATGCTGAACATGTTCTGGATCATCCCTTCGCCATCCTTGCCGCGATGCTCGGCGGGGTGCTCCTGGGGCCCACGCTGCGGTTGCGGGGGGACTACCTCGCGATCGTGACGCTCGGGCTTGGCGAGATCATCTAGATCGTCGCCACCAACCTGGGCGGGCGTACCGGCGGCGCCCAGGCGCCCGATCCCCCAGTTCCGATTCAACCTCCTCGGGATGCACTACCTATGGGGCATTGCCGACCTGCCCTACTACTACCTCCTGCTCGGGTTCATGGTCCTGAGATCTGCCTCTTCCCTCGACAATTCCCGAGTGGGTCGGGCGATGGGCGGCGATCCGAGAGGACGAGGTGGCCGCGGAGGCCTGTGGCATCAACCCGCTCAAGTACAAGGTCCTCGCGTTCGCGATCGGTGCGTCCACCGCCGGCTTCGCCGGCCTCTTGACCGCCAGCCAGACCAGGTACTTCAACCCGGCGACCTACGTCCAGTGTCCATCCCGTGCTCGCACTGGTGATCTTCGGCGGATGGGCTCCATCTACGGGCGTGATCGGGGCAGCCGTAATCGACTGGTCCAGTGTTCCTCCAACTGCACCCGCTGTTCGGCTACCAGCACCGGACTTCATATGTACCCGGGCGCCTTGATCGTCCTCATGATCTTTCAGCCCCGAGGGCTCATCCCGTCACGGCGACGCAAGCCCGAGTTCGGGCTCGCCGAGCACGGCGTGGGACGCAGATGCCATGAGCGAGCCGGTCGGCAGGCAGGAGCACCACGGCGTGAGCACGGTCGCCGCCGCCACGTGAGCGGGACCTCCTCCTCGAGGTGAACGACGTCACCCTTAGTTTCGGCGGCGTCACCGCCTGTCGGATGTGAGCCTGAGCCAGTGGCGCGGCGAAATCCTCTCGATCATCGGGCCGAACGGGGCCGGCAAGACCTCGCTGTTCAACTGCCTGACGGGGTGTACAAGCCTCAACTGGGTCAGATCGTGTTCCATCCGACGCGACAAGACGATGGTCGTGGGGCGAAGCCGCACCAGGTTAACCACGCCGGGATCGCACGGACGTTCCAGACGAGCCGGCTCTTCAATGCCCTGACCACGTTCGAGAACGTGAAGATCGGCGTCGAGTCAAGGACCACACCGGCCCGGTCGGCGCGATGCTCCACTTCCCCGAAGTGGCGCGAGGAGCGCGAGGCGACAGCCGGGTGCTCGAACTGCTCGACTTCGTCGGGCTCGGTCACCGCGTGGACGACGCCGCCGGCTCCCTTACGGCGACCGGCGACGGCTCGAGATCGCCCGTGCGCTCGGCACGCGCCCGCACTTCTGCTCCTCGACGAGCCGGCCGCGGGGACCAACCCATCGGAGAAGATCGAGCTGGCCGGCTCATCCGCCGCGTGAACATTGAGATGGGCATCAGCGTCCTGCTCATCGAGCACGACATGGGCCTCGTCATGTCGATCGCCCAGCGGGTCATAGTGCTCAATTTCGGCAAGATAATCGCCGCCGGCACGCCCGCTGAAGTCGAGCGAGACCCGTCCGTCATCGAGGCCTACCTGGGACTTGCCGCCATCGCAAACAGCAGGCCACGACGGGCGGGGAGCCCATCAGCGCCGAAAGTCCAGATGGCCCCGACAGCCCCAACGGCGGCACCTCGGTGCCGCCGGGCGTCGAGGAGGCCTGAGTGGCGCTGCTGGACTGTTCGACCTGAGCGTCCGCTATGGTGCCATCCCGGCCCTGCGGGACGTCGATATCCACGTCGAGGAGGGAGAGATCGTCGTGTTGCTGGGCGGCAACGGGGCAGGAAACAACCACGTTGCGTACCATCTCCGGGCTGGTGCACCCATCGAGCGGCACCATTCGTTTTGACGACCTCGACATCGACCAACTCCCACCGCACGAGGTGGTCGCCCTCGGTATCGGGACGTCCCGGAGGGCCGGCGGATATTCCCCCGTCTGAGCGTGATCGAAGACCTGGAAATGGGGGTACCGCCGGAAGGGCAAGTTAGACGAGGACTTCCAACGGGTTTTCAGCCTCTTCCCCATCCTGGAGCAACGCCGGCGCCAGGACGGCGGCACGCTCTTGGGAGGCGAGCAACAGATGTTGGCCATCGGCCGCGCCCTCATGAGCCGGCCTCACTTGCTGCTGCTGGACGAGCCTTCGATGGGCCTGGCCCCCCTGATCGTGGAGGCCATCTTCAACATCATCGTCCAGATCCGTGCTTCTGGCGCCACGATCCTGCTGGTCGAGCAAAACGCGGCCCAAGCATTGGAGATCGCCGATCGTGGGTACGTGCTCGAAAACGGCCTAATTGTGATGTCGGACCGGGCGTCGACGCTCCTGGATGACGACCGTTTTCGGCCGGGCCTACCTGGGCGAAGGGGCGGCCTAGGCCGGCAGCCCGCACCGGGCCGGGGCCGGGAGGGCTCGAGCGCCCCTGGACCGAGGCCGGAGGCCGAGGCCCGCACCGGACCGGGAGGGCTTGGACGCCCGTTGAAGGGTCGGAGCCTGAGGTGTGCACGGGTCGGCACGGCTTGGACGCCTGTGGATGGGGCCGGAGCCGAAATACCCTGCCCTTTCGGTGCAAGTTTGTCCTCTCGGCGTGATTTTTGCCCATTTCCGGCAATTTTCACTCCGAGAGCCGCTTGGCGCGCCGAAAGCCGGGCTCGACCGGCCCTCGGGCGACAAAGAAAACGGCCGTGCGCCGCGCACCGCCGCCTATCGGCCACCCAAAGCGCTAATTGCCCGCCGGCTCAGCCGGCGACCACTCCCTAGAACCCGACGAGTGACACCTTGACCGAATCGCGGCCGTCCGCCACGAGCGTCAAACCCCGTTCGAACTCATCGATCGGCAATTGATGAGTGACAATCTGGTCCATCGGCAAGACGCCTTGTTGCAGCAGGTCGATGGCGGGCGGCCAGCAGTATGGCCCCAGGTGGGCGCCACGGACGTCGAGCTCCTTGCTGTCGCCGATCACCGTCCAGTCGACCGTCGCCGGCTCGCGCATCACGCTGTACTCGACGAAGCGACCCGCTTTGCGCAGCATGGACAAGCCCTGGGCCACCCCGGAGGGATGGCCAGTGGCGTCGAAATAGACGTCGCAACCGTAGCCGTCCGTCAGGTCCATGATCGTGCTCAGGGGGTCTTCGTGGGAAACGTCGATGACCAGATCGGCGCCGCAATTCTTGGCCACTTCCAAGCGACTGGCGTAACTGTCGACAGCCACCAAGGTCCGGGGGTGCCGCAATTTGGCGCCGACCACCATGCCCAGCCCTATGGGCCCGACGCCGGCCACCACCACGACATCGTCGAAGCCGACGTCGCCTCGTTCGACGGCGTGTAGCGAGCACGACAGTGGTTCTGCAAAGGCGGCGTGAGCCGGCGGCAGTTCGGCGCTGATTCGGTGCACCCGGGCCAGCGGGGGCAGGACCATGTACTCTGCCATCGCCCCGTGTGTGCGCTGATGAAACCCGAACACGTCATTACGCCGGCACAGCCAGTACTGCCCGCGCTGACAATACCGGCACTCGGCGCAGGGGACGATCTGTTCGGCCACCACGCGGTCGCCCACTCTGATGCCCCAGCGGGACGCGGCGTCGTCGTCGATCTCGGCCACTTTGCCGACCAGCTCGTGCCCGGGCACTACGGGCGGCTCGCAGTAACGTGGCCGGGTCGCGTCGCCCCAAAACATCGGGGCGCCCTGGAAGCATTTCACATCGCTGGCACAAATCCCTACCGCCTCGACGCGGATGACAGCCCCGCCCGCCGGAGTTTCCGGCTGGCGGAGGTCCTCTAGTCGATAATCACCGGGCCCGTGGCACACCACCGCACGCATTTAGTTTCTCTTTTCTCTATGTGTTTGCTGTTATCTTCCGGCCCAGAACCGCCCGGCGCCTCAAATGTCTTGACGGCACGGGAGCATCACCAGGTCGCGGATCGTCACGTGCCGCGGCCGGGTGACCATCCACTCGAACGCCTCCGCTACGTCGTCGGAGCGCAACCCCGTGCCGGCGGCCACTTCGGCTTCGATCTCGCTCTCCTTCTCAATGCCCCACAGCTCGTTGACCACCCGGCCTGGCGCCAGGCTGGCTACCCTCACACCGTACTGGGACACCTGCCGGCGCACGCCATGGACGAAGGCTTGCACCGCATGTTTGGACGCACTGTACACCGGCTCCCAGTGGATGGCCTGATGACCGGAAATCGAACTGGTAACGACCACATCGCCCGAACCCTGAGCCATCATCGGCCGGAGGGCTGCGTGCACCAGCCTGAACACGGCGGTGACGTTCGTGTCCAAAAGTTGCGCCCAGGCGTCAGGGTCGCCCTCGGCCACCGGCCCCGCGATATAGGTACCGGCGTTGGCGAACAAGATGTCGATCTTCGCGAACGCCTCGAGGGCGGCCTCCACTAGGCGCCCGGGCTCGCCAGGCTCGGTCAGGTCGCCGGCCACGTGACAGGCGCTCGCTCCCAGCTCCGCCACCAGGCCGGCCAGGCGCTCCTCCGCCCGTCCGGCCAACACGAGCCTGGCCCCTCGCTTGGCCATACGCCGGGCCACCGCCCGTCCGATCCCCGAGCTGGCGCCCGTGATCACGACGACCGCTCCATCCACGCTGGCGTCCCTGTCCACTGGCTCTTCCTGTTTCCTCGGCTCTACGTCGCTACATATTCGCATGGCGGCGATGCCGCGAGCCAAGAGCGGTCATGTCGCCCGAGCGCATCGCTCTCCGCCGAAGTCTTAACTAGCTAGCACTAGGACCTTACGTTTTCCCAGGGGGCTCCTGGAAGCCGGGCCCTCAACTGCTCCCAGTAAGCCGGCCAGCGGTACGAGTATCTCCGAGGAGGCTGAGGCGCCTGCGTCTCCAGCCACCGCACCCGGCCGGAACTGACTGGAAGAAGCCGTGCAGCACCCCTACCCCGCAAAACAGTACGTCGCCGGCCCGGAAAATGGTTTTTTCGCCTTCGATTTCGCCTTCGATCTCGCCCTCGAGGAAAAAATACGTCTCTTCGAAGGGATGGTCGTGCACTTGAGCAGCGCCGCCTGGCTCGTAGTCGACGGTGAACATTGTCATCAGTTCGGCGCCCAGGTTGGAGTCGACCAGCATCTTGATCGAGATCCCGCTGTAGGCCAGCAGGGCGGTGTCCATACCGGCCGGCCGCCGGCCGCGCTCAGTACCGTGTAATGCGAGCGCTGTGTCCTGAGGCGGCGACCCCAGATAGTGGCCCAGGTACCGCAGGGTCGGGTCGGTGAAATCGGGGACCGCTACCGGACCGGGCCCGATGACGGGACGAAATAGGTATCCCGCCAACCACTTTCGGGCGCGAGCTGCTGCGGCGTGCTCAGCTCCAACCAGCGAGCCTCGGCTCCCCCCGGGTTGTCCCAGCCATGTGGCGTCGCCACCGGGAAGACGACGTAATCTCCAGTACGCAAGCGGTACCTCTGAGCACCGATCTCGACCACAGGCTCTCCGCCGTGCACGTAAGCGCACTGTTCGAAAGAGTGGACGTGGCGGGCCAGCCGTCCACCGGCCTCAAGGCGGACGAGCCCGAGCTCGGTGTGAACGGCGCCGGTCTCCCGGCCCACGAGGCGGCGGCGAGAGTAGCCGGTGGCGCAGGCACCGTAGTCGTGAGTCCCATCATCACTGAACGCCCAGCTCCACTTGGTGGCGAAGTACATCTTGTCTTCCTTCCCCTGGCATTGCGGCCCAATTCCCACCCCGAGGAGCCCCGGCAGTCAAGCACACGCACGGTTATCAGAGCGGGTGTACGGTCCTACTTTACAAAGCTCTACCGATGACAGCGCTAATAGGCACGGTCCGAGGGCTCGGGCCCTAGGCTCAGCACATCCAGGGGGTGTACCGGCAGTACACCGGCAGGACACCGGCAGTACACCGGCAGTACACCGGCAGTACGTCAGCGCTCCACCAGCTACTGCCGCCGCCGGCGCCATGGGCCAGGTGCTACCCACAGCGCCAGGTATGTAACGAGGCGCTTGACAGGGGTGAGAGGCCAGCGTAACGTAACCCTTTACAGTCGCCACGGGGGTGAGCCAATGAACCCTGAAGAAGTTGCTGCCGTAAATGGGCCACGACCGCTGCTGTTCCAGAACGCAACGGTCCTCACCATGGATGACGCCGGCATCATCGAGCACGGAGACGGTACCCGATAACTGGCGACACCATCGCCGTGGTGGGCCAACACCTCGAGGCCCCGGAGCAAACAGTCGTGGTCGACAGCACTGGCGGGATCCTCATGCCCGGGATGGTGGACACCCATCGCCATATGTGGCAGACGGCGCTGCGGGGCCGGGCGGACTGGACCCTGACGCAGTATTTCGTCTTCTATTACCTTTCGTGGGGCAAGATCTCCTTCCGGCCGGAGGACATCGCGGCCGGTAACCGCCTCTCGGCCATTGAAGCGGTCGACGCCGGGGTCACGACCACCGTCGATTGGTCGCACGGCTTGCAAACCATCGAGCACGGGGAGGCCGCCCGCGAGGCTCTCCGCCACTCCCCCGGCAGTTTCGTCCTGGCCTACGGGAACCTTCTCGGTGCCCCGTGGGACTGGGCCAACAGCCAGGAATTCCGGGACTTTGTGGCCGGTTTCCACCCGGATGACATGTTGGGCTTGCAGCTCGCCTTCGACGTGACCGGCGACCCGGCGTTCCCTGAAAAGGGAGCGTTTGAAGCTGCCCGAGAACTGGACTTGCCTGTAACTACCCACGCCGGCGTGTGGGGCGCGACGAACGACGACAGTATCCGGTTGATGTGGGGAGACGGCCTCGATGACGCCGCGGGTCACCTACGTCCACGCGGCGACCCTCCGCGAAAAGAGTCCTATCAGCGGATCGCAGCCAGCGGAGGCGCCGCTTCGGTGGCCACGGAGAGCGAGCAAAGCGCAGGGCAGGGCTATCCCCCGACCTGGGAGCTACGCAAGCACGGTATCCCCGTGTCGTTATCGATGGACACCAGTGTGTGGTGGAGCGCTGACCTGTTCTCCGCCATGAGAGCCACGCTGTCGGCGGACCGTTCCCGGGAGCACCTCGAAGCCCACGCGAAAGGCGAAACGGTCGTGCACAATCGCCTCCGGGCCGAGGAAGTGGCGCATTGGGCCACCATTGGGGGTGCGGCGGCTCTGGGCCTGGACGACAAAGTCGAGACCCTACAGCCGGGAAGAAGGCTGACCTCGGGCTCATTAAAATGAAGAATCACCGGCGCTTTTCCCCATCGTCCACCCGTACGGCACCGTGGTGTTCCAGGCCGGGCGGGGCGATGTGCACACCGTGCTGGTTAACGGCCGGGTCGAAAAGCACGAACACCGTCTGGTCGACGCTGACCTTCGCGCTGCCAAAGAAGCAGTCGGGCGCACCGTCGAGTACGCCCGCTCGACAATGGGCGAAGAGGCCTGGCGGGACGCCATGACCCCCGAGCTTCCTACGTCAGGTCGCATTCCCAACCCGTACACCTATACCGACTTCACGGGCACCGAGGACCGCCATCGTCCCAAGCAAGTCGACACCGCCGAACAAACGAACTGAGTGGGCCAGGCCCATCGGGTGGCCTGTCGAATCCGTGCACAACAGAGGGGAACCGTTGAGATTACCCCTGATATCGAGCCGCCGCCGCGCCATTGCGACGGCCGGAACGGCATTGTGCGTGTCGTCAGGCATGACGGCCGGGGCCGCCGGGCCAAATTGCTCCAGTCCCAGTGCGCGGCCCACACAATACAGGGGATAATCGTCAGGCCTCTTTCGGGACGGATTGCTCGGCTTGGTGAAACAAGCAATTGCCGCCCACATCCAGGTGGCCGACCTCGACCAGGAGCTGGGCCAAAGCTGAGCACCGACCAACCCCAGGTAAAAGGCCTGGCTGCCAACGTAGTTTCGTCCCCACCGAAATTGGCAGAAATTGGCGCACTGGTCGTCCACGCCTGCGCCAGCTACACCTCGTGCCAGGTCGGCTACATGTACGACATCAAGGCCTCGGCGCTGGATGAAGCGGTCTACCGCGGCTTGCCTGGTCCACCGCGGGTCACGCCAACATCGTCGTAGCCCAAGGACAGTAGTATTTCACGCCCAGCGACAGGCCTACTGCGGCCCAGAACATGCTCCAGTCACACCCCAGCCTGACGTTGATCGTCGGGTCCGACCAGGGGATCGAGGTCACCAGCAGGCAGTAGCCGGCGCCGGCGGCCGGCAAGGTCATCCTCGTCGGGTATGGGGCGAGTGCAGCGGCTCTACGTGGCATCCGTTCCGGCGCATGGTACGGCGATGTGGCGCAACTACCGGCGTCCGAGGGTCGCTTGGCGGTCGAAGACCTCGTAAGTGCGATCCGCACAGGCGTTTCCAGCGGAGGGGTCGACCCAGTCGCCCAGCTCCCCAGCGGCGGGGTCATAACGAAGTCGAACGTGGGCCAGTTTCACGGGGAGTGGCCGGGCTGACCACTGATGGGCCGGGCCTACAACTGATGGGCAGGGGTGGTGATTCGTGGGCTCGGGCCTGGAAGGCGCCGCCCACGTTGAGCTAAGGGATGTCAGCAAACACATCGGTGGCGCCCGTGCCCTCGAGTCCGTGTCGGTGCGAGTCAGCGCCGGCTCGGTGCACGCGCTCGTCGGTGAGAACGGAGCCCGCAAACCGACTTGGGCAAGTTCATTATCTGGCGTCGTCGTCCCCGACCGCGGCGAGCTGCTTGTCCGCGGCCGCTCCGTCCACTTCAAGTCCCCGAGGGAGGCGCTCGACCATGGCGTGGCCACCATCGCCCGAGAGCTCGCCATAGGCCTGAGCTTTCGGCGGCCGAAAACGTGTTCCTGGGGGCCGACCCCCGCTGGCATGGCTACGTCCGCCGGCGCACCGCGCCGCAAGTACGCGACCCTGTCGAGGTCGGTGAGCTTCGAAGATCCCGCCGGCGCCATCGCCGGGCACCTGCGGACAGCCGACCAGCAGAAGCTGGAGATCCTGCGGCCGTCGCTCCGACGCGGAGCTGGTCGTCATGGACGAACCGAGCGCCGCCCTCACGCGCGACGAAATCGGCCCCTGCGCGATGCCATCCGTTCGCTCCGCGACCGGGGGCGCACGGTCGTGTTCGTTTCGCACATCCTGAGCGAGGTGCTCGAGCTCTCCGACGATGTAACCGTGCTGCGAGACGGTCGAGTCGTCCGTTCGGCCGTGCGCGAACGAGAACGAAAAGTCGCTTATCGAAGGGATGCTCGGGCGCTCTCTTGACGCCACCTTCCCGCCAAAAACGAGACCTCCGGAGGGTGCTCCCGTCGTCTTGTCGATCAAGGGCCTATCGGCCCTCGGCATCGAGGCGTCGCTGGACGTGCACCAAGGCGAGATCGTCGGGCTGGCCGGCCTCATCGGTGCCGGTCGCACCGAACTGGCACAAGCGGTGATCGGCTGGCGCCGCTCCCATGCGGGGGAGGTCGAGCTCGCGGGCGGGGCCGTGGCCCGCCGCACCCCGAGGACGATGCTGCGCCGTGGGCTGGCCATGATCCCTGAGTCCCGCAAAGAGCAGCGCTTGCTCTTGGGGCGGTCGGGGCCGAAATGCCGTGCTTTCCAGCCTGGGAGACCTAAGTGTGCTCGGCTACGTCCACCGTCGCGCCGAACGGCGGGCGGCGGCAGACGTGCTCGCCCGAGTCGACGTCCGCGCCGCCAGCCAGGACGTTGCGGCCGGGGCTCTTTCGGGCGGCAACCAGCAGAAGCTGTTGTTCGCCCGGGCATTGCTGAGCGGGCCGAAGGTTCTGATCGCAGATGAGCCGACGAGGGGCGTGGACATCGGCGCCAGACGGGCCATTTATGACCTGCTTGCCGGCCTTACCGCCGATGGGCTCGGTGTGCTGCTCATTTCTTCTGACGTCGAGGAAATCCTGGGCCTCTCGCGCCGAGTGCTGGTGATGCGGTCCGGTCAGATGGTGGCCGAACTCGACGGCATGACCGCTACGGAACACGAGGTGCTCGAGGCCGCCTTCCGCGAGCGCACTGGAGCGGCGTGATTAGCACCGTCAACATCCAGGTCCCGCCCCGTCCGGCCGGCACCCCGAACCCTGCACCGGGGCCATCTCTTTCTCGCCTCAAGGCCCTGTTCGATCTCCGGCGTGGCGGGATCCTCCTGCCTTTCATTGCCTTGTTCCTGGTCCTGTCGTTCACCAGTGGGCCGTTCCTGACCAAGGCGAACCTCCTCAACATCGTTGACCAGCAGGCCTCTACGCTCATCCCGGCGGCCGCGGCCACCCTCGTTTTGGTAGCCGGAGGGATCGACCTTTCCATTGGCGCGGTGTACGGCCTGGCCGGAGTGGTCGCCGCGCAGCTACGCTCTCCACCAACGCGGTGCTGGCGATTGTGGTGGGGCTGCTGGTCGGTCTCGGGATCGGGTTGGTCAACGGGGTGTTGACCACTGTGCTTCGGATCAATGCCCTTATTGCCACATTGGCAACGGCTTACGTCGTGAGCGGCATTTCCAGCCTGGCTACTGGCGGCAACATAATTACGGATTTCACCCGCCCGGGGTTCTCTGATCTGGCCCGCACGGCTTCATCACCGTAAGCGCCTCGACCTGGGTCACCCTTATAGTTGTGGTCGCGCTGGCCTTTGTCTTGGCCCGGACCACCCACGGACGCTATATGTACGCCGCCGGGGGTAATGTACCGCGCGGCTGGCGAATTCGCTTTACCAGGTGAGGATTATCGCCTTTGCCTTGAGCGGGACCGCCGCCGCCCTCGGAGGCGTGATCGATGCGTCACCGCGTGCTGAGCGTGGAGTCCTCGGGTGGCTCGACTCTGGCGTTTACCGTCCTGGCTGGCGTCGTTGTCGGTGGCACCAGCATCCTCGGTGGCGTGGGCTCGGTGTGGCGATCGGCTATTGGAGTTCTGTTTATCGCATTGATCGGGAACGGGCTCGACCTGCTTGGCCTGGACCCCCTCTACGAGCAGATAACCCTTGGCGCTCTATTGATTCTGGCCGTCGGGCTCGACGCGTGGACACGGCTGAACCGGACTTGAAGCGGCTCGAGCTGTACCGCCTGTACCTGCTCGCGGACCGGATTTCGCCTGGACCTCCGCCAGGTCGCTGGTCTGCGGCCGCTGAAACGGCTGAGGCTGTGCTCCGCATTCCTAGAGCCTCGACCACGCCGCGCCTAGCCGCCCTGGTCGTGCTGGCGGTGGTACGAGCCAGGCGAGGCGACCCGGGCCACTCCGTCCTGCTCGAGGAGGCGTGGGCTCTATCCGCGCCCACCGGTCAGCTCCATCGAGTGGGCCCGGTGGCGGCGGCCATTTCTGAGGTCGCCTGGATGGCGGGCGACCGCGAAGAGGTCGCCTCTGCAGCCAATGCCACTTTCGACCTGGCCGTCCGAGCCAATTCTTGGTCGACCTGGCGGAGCTGGCCACGTGGCGTCGCCGCGCCGGGCTCGACTCCGGCCCATCGCCGATGTACCAAGCGCGCGCCAGCTGGAGCTCGCCGGCGAGTGGGCAAAAGCCAGAAAGCCTGGCTCGATAGGGCTGCCCCTACGAGGCTGCCCTGGCCACTCTGGATGGCAGGAGGAGGAACCGCTCCGCATGGCGCTCGACGAGCTCCAGTCGCTCGACGCCCGCCCGGCGGCGGCCATAATTGCCCGCCGCTCACGGCCTGGGGCGCTCTCATTGCCCAGGCGCCGCGCCCAGCTACTCGCCAAAACCAATTCCGCCTGGCCCGGAGGGAGCTCGACGATGCTGGCTTTAGTGAACGTGGGGTCGCCAAACCGGGAGATCGCCGACCAGCTCGTACTTTTCATCCGCACGTCGACCATCACGTGGAGTCCATTATCCGCAAGCTTCGGGTGCGTACCCGCGCCCAGACACGGCCGGCCGCCGAGGTGCTTGGCCTTTCGGGCCACTGGCGCCAAACGTAGCCCCCACGGCGCCGACGGAGCTTACGTACCCCCCGAGCTTCCCCGCTCGTCCCAGACAGACGAACGCTTCGTTGCTGCTCGCGCTACAGATAAGCGTCGTTGATGAGCGATCCGGCGCCGCCCTCGCTCAGAAGCTCCGCCCCAAACGCCGTGCTGGATATTGTTCTCCAGGGCGTACTCCAAGCAAGACTCCCTCACCAGGCACTCGGCGCAGTAGCGCTGCGCAGTCTGCACTCCTGGGCCGTCGTTGGGGAAAAAGACTTCGGGTCCACGTCCCGGCACCGGGCTAGCTCCATCCAGGAAGTCCCTAGCTTGAGAGATGTCGCCTTTTTCGAGTCGAGCTCATTGCTCATGAGCTCACCTCCTTTGCGTTGAGCCGAACCGCCCGGAGGGTTGCTGCGGCCGGCGTTGACGAGTTGCCTTTGGCGTGCCGAGCGGGCCTTAGGTCCGTCCTTGTCATCGATGTAGCCCGACCCATCCGGGCCGGACCTTCCGATCTCGGCAGTACTGCGTTGTCCCGTCCTCTCGTGCAAGTGACAAGTACTTCGATCGTTTCCCCGGAGTTGTGCCCGCGTAATGATCACTTTGTTGTGGTGCTGTGAAGGCGCATGAAAGCGGGGATCCGGCGCCGAATACCTGCCATTTCTTAAGCCTTTGAAAGGGGCACGCCCCCTGCCCGTTGATTCAATATGACGGCAGGAACCCGCTGATGAAGGTCTAATTGGCCGAATTCTCCCGCGGAAAGTAGCTGGGCCGCCGCGTCCCGTGGCCGTGAATGCCTCGGCCCCCTCGAAAACGTCGGGAGCTTGGTCCCAGCAACTTCTGGTCCAGTCCCTCGACCGGGTTTTCCCAGGTCGGGCCGAGGTTACGATGACGGACATGGCTCCGGGAAGGCACAGAACTGACCCTGGGGACCTCGACGCGTTAGGCGCCGACGTCTCCGAGGATGAGCGTCTTGTTCAACAAAAGGTGCGTGACTTCGTGCACGACCAGGTCTTGCCGTCCATAGAGGACTGGTTTGAAGAGGGCATCTTTCCTCGCCACCTCGTACCGGCACTTGGGCAACTCGGGGTGCTGGGGATGCACCTCCGGGGGTACGGCTGCGCTAACAGCGGGGCCGTCAGCTACGGGCTGGCGTGCCTCGAACTGGAGGCGGGCGACAGTGCGCTGCGCTCATTCGTCTCGGTGCAGAGCTCGTTGGCCATGTTCGCCATATGGAAATTCGGGAGCGAAGAGCAGAAACAGCGTTACCTCCCGGCAATGGCCGCCGGTGACCTGGTTGGCTGTTTCGGCTTGACAGAGCCCGAAGCGGGTAGCGACCCGAGCTCGATGCGGACCAGGGCCACTCAGGACGGGACGGACTGGGTGCTCGACGGTCACAAACGGTGGATGACGAACGGCTCCATTGCGGACGTAGCGGTGATATGGGCCAAGGCCGAGGAAGGGGTGCGCGGGTTCCTCGTACCGCGGCAAACGCCGGGCTTCTCGACCAGACATATCGAGGGAAAGTGGTCGCTTCGGGCCAGCGTTTCGAGCGAAGCCTTCCTCGATGCCTGCCGTCTCCCGGAGGAGGCGCTGCTACCGGGCGCCCTCGGGCTCCGGGGGCCGCTTTCGTGTCTCAACGAAGCTCGCTATGGCATTGTATGGGGAGCTCTGGGTGCCGCCCGTGCCTGTTATGAGGCCGCCATCTCGCATTCTCTCGAGCGAGTGCAATTTGGCAAGCCGTTAGCGGCCTTCCAGCTCACCCAGGCGAAATTGGTAGACATGGCCGTAGAGATCGACAAGGGGATGTTGCTTGCCTACCACCTGGGCCGGCTCAAAGAGACGGGGCGGCTCACGTCCGAACAAGTGAGCGTCGGCAAGCTAAACAGCACGCGCGAGGCGCTAAAGATCGCCCGCAGCGCCCGCACCATCCTGGG
Organism: uncultured Acidimicrobiaceae bacterium; assembly: GCA_963845605.1. Lineage (GTDB taxonomy): Bacteria > Actinomycetota > Acidimicrobiia > Acidimicrobiales > Palsa-688 > Fen-671. The sequence continues at coordinate 27,939 of CAWJSS010000006.1, read as the reverse complement.
TGCGAACGGAGTGACGGCCGCCTACCCGGTCATGCGCCACGCGGCCAACCTGGAATCGGTGCTCACCTACGAAGGCACGTCTGAGATCCACCAACTGGCCATCGGGCGTGCCCTTACGGGCATAAACGCGTTTTCCTGACTCGACAATCGGCCCGCTTAGCTGGTCACTTATTCCCTTGTTCAATTTATTCTGGCCGGTACTCGCGTTCCCCCGTTTTGGAGTTGTACCACACTCGCATCCGCTGCCCGGTCGTAGGGTCGAGGAAGACCTCGCTGGTTGGTTGAGCGCCGGCGCCATCACCGGCAGCCTTACCGCTGCCGCGGTACCGGTCCCAGCCAAAGAGGGCAATGATTATCCCGACCACGACGACGGCAATCACAACCCATCCAGTCACACTCATGGCGGTCCTTTCACCTCGCCGGCCTCATGGCGCCGGTGCCGCCGGCACCCACTCGATCACCCGGGCCGTACCATAAGCCACAATCTCGGTCATGCCGGCACCCATGTCGCTCGAGTCAAATCGCATCATCGTCACCGCGTTGGCGCCCATGGCGGCGGCGTTTTGTACCATACGGTCGAGGGCTTGGCGCCTGGAGTCTTCGTTGAGTTTTACGTACGAACGGATCTCGCCGCCCACGAGGCTTTTCAGGAGGGCGGCAATGTTCCCGCCGATGCTCCGTGACCTGACCGTAAGGCCAAACACCTGGCCGATTGTACTCACCACCCTCGTGTCCGGGATGTTTTCCGTCGTCGTGACGATCATCGGTCGTGATGTAACGTTCTCCGCTGGTGTCGTCATAGCGCTCTGCCTCCTGTGACCTTTGGTGCCCGGGTAGGACGGCCACCTATCAAAGTGATATCACTTTTTGATGAGGCTGTCAAGGGATGTCCTACCGCGGGGACGGTCCACGATGATGCCGTCCTCCGATCGGGGGACGCCAGGTTCCTCCTGCCTATAGCCCGGCTGGCCGAGGACTTGGCCGCCGTCAGAACGCCAAAGTGGACATAGGCCCCGAAGACGGGACCAAGCGAAAGGAGATCCCAAAATACCGTCACAAACCACGACCGAGAGCCTCCTCGCTGATCGGGGCGCCAGCCAGAGGACAGACCAGAGGACAGGAGCCAGCAGGACAGGAGCCGGGCGAGCCATTGCCGCCGGCGCCATCTTGATGTGGCAGCGGGGATAGCTCCGACGTTGGCCAACCCCGCTCTGCGCCTAAGCCATTACCTGCAGGCTCTGTCAAAGCCGGTCGTCAGCGCTAATTGCAGGGGGGTCGTACCGAGTGGCGACGGCCGCCTCGCCAATGACGACCATCTCAGGCCGAAAATGGACTTCTGGATCTCGCTTACTGGCACCAACTGCAACACGGCCTTCACATGGAAACTGACAAGCGGCTATACCAGCTTGCCACAACCTCGAGCTTGACGGAGCTGACTCGGGCCCCTGAAGGTCGAGTTCCGCTCTGGCAACGCCCCGGTGAAGTTCAAGGTCGACGGGAAGATGGTGTCGCAGCTCAAGGTAGGCCCCCAAGGCCCGGTCAGGTCGGGGCGTCACTGAAGGGCCTCCGGCAGCTCAGCATTGTCCTGCCCAACGTGGGGTCTGACGCCGGCATCCTGGACGTGACCTCCAGCCAGCTGAGCTGACTGGGCCGTCGTGGGTATGCGCGCCGCCGCGACGCCCAGCTTCGGGGTGGCAATGGTGGGCTCGGGCCAAACTGAGCCCTCCATTGTGAGACACTGGGACCGCCGTGTTCGCCATTTGTAAGGTGCTGTTAACCTACGCTTCACACCAGGCCTGGCCCGGACAACGATCGACTACCGTGCCCGTTCGGCAGCTGGAGGGCGACTGAGGGACGGGTCACTTCGAACCTGGGCCGGCAACATCGGGGCCGGGCCGACGTAAGGAGCGCAGAGGATGGCTGAGGTCACTGTCCGGGGCCTCCTAGGAGCATTTCGGTCTCGAGGGCCCGCTTCCGGTGCCGAACCTCGAGGCGGTCCTAGCCCACAGTACTGAAGTAGCTGGCTACGCCCACGACGAAAAGGACATCGCCGGCCACATGCGCCAGAAACCGCGTCGACCTGGTCGAGCGGCTCGGGCACGTCCTTTTCTCCGGCCCCGACACGCTGGAGGCCGATGACGGACGCCAATGGCAGGCGGACCGCATCGTTATCGCCGTCGGCGGCCATGCCGCACCATTACCCGTCCCCGGTGGCGAACTCGCTTTGACCTACAACGACACCCGGGTCTCAAAGCTTTGCCGCCGCGGGTGGCTGTCGTCGGGGGGCGGACACCGGTTGCCAGATGGCTTCGATCTTTGCCGATTTTGGGGTCAAGGTGCTGCTCGGGAGACGGCGCCCCATCTCCCCGTCTGGAGCTATTTGGGCTCCGAGGAATGAGCGGGCGGCTCAACCTCGGCGCCGGCCAAGGGCACTACGGGGTAGCGGTATAAGCGAAGTCGGGCCCGTAGTTGCCCCCTCCGCCCGACAGCGGGATCTGCATCAGCTGGATGGCCGGGCCAGAGAGGCTGAACATCTCACCTACGGCCTTGTCGAGGTCCGTTTGGCTCCCGTTTTGCCAGGCCGCTTGCAAGAGGTCGATGATGCCGGAAAATGCAGCGTCGAACTGTTGCAATAGTGCCGTGACGTTCGACGGGGGGTTGGGCCAACCGCCCTTCGGCACGGCCGCCATCGGGTACGTGGCCGGGAACGGCACCGGGGTGCCCGTGTACTGCCATTTGCCGTTGACCAATACCAGCTCTGCTCCGTTGTAAATCTCGCCGAACCGGTAATAGTGAGCCAACTCCGTGCCGGCGCCGTCGTCTGGTGAGGTAGACGTCCCCTCCCCCTGCTCTTTGATCATGCTTATCGCATTCTGGGCGTCGGCCAGATTTAGGACCGGGGTCAAGGAGTTTTCGCCGATCGTGGCCGCCATCTGGTCGTTCCCGGAAAAGGGCGGTGCCACCTGTGCCAGGGCGACCGAGATGGCGTCGTAGAACTGGCCGATCGTCTCCTGTTGTGGTGGGGGCGTGATGGGGCCTGTCTCTGGGTACTCGATCGTCATGTAGACGTTGCCGATGTAGGCTTCAGTCAAGCCGCCGAGATAGACGGTCAGGTCAGGCATGACCCCGCCGGGCAACGGGCCCGGGTACACCGGCACCTTCGTGTTGATAGACGGCGTCCCGCCGATGGAAGTCAGGATGTTGGCCGCCAGGCCCATATGGAACATCTCCTGCATAATGACGCTGAGGATGAGTTGGGCGGCGGCTGAGCCCGAGTCCTGGCACGACCAGTAGCCGCAGAGGTAAGGCGGGAGCGTAGACAGTTCTAACTCGACGGCCACCTGCAGGCTCTCCTGCAACCAGGCCAGGTCGTATTGTTCGGCCGGGACAGCCAACAAATCATGAATTCTCGTATCAGTGCCGGGTGTGCTCATTATGAGCCTCCTTGTGCTCGGCGCGTGGTATTGACGCAAATTACAGGAGGTAAACCGACCGTGGTCATGAGCGGCCAGCCGGCGACGGCGACGCCGTCTCAATATCTCGGGAACGGGCGCCCCTGCACCTCCCTGTCTCTTTAGAGATCCCTTGTGTTTACGGTTGAAACCCGCCGTCCATCCAGGCTTTAAAAAGGGAAACGTTGGCCCCGGGCCACGGCCCCTCAGGAGGTGGTGGCATTTGTTGGGTGGAGACCTGTTGGTAGACGGCGCTGGCATTATCAGGCTGGCTCATATAACTATAATTGTTGAGCGAAACGCCCATGCCCTGCATGTGCTCAATGTCCGTCTGGGTAAAAAGGGGAAGAATATCCTGAGCGAACGACACACCGCTGGCCATGAGCGCCTTCTTTCAGAAGTTTCAAAAATTGAGGCAAGCAGACTTCGTACTCAGCCGCCGACTTTAGTCTGGGCGACGGAACGCGACTATAGCTATGCGTTGGGCCGCTCGGTGGACCGACGAAAAAAGAGAAAAATTGGACGCGAGCGCCTTGACGCCCGCCCGCGGGCGGCGCGATGGCGACGCGCGTCGGCCTCGAGCCGTTCACGAGTGGGACTGCGGCCCGGGGTGTGCTCGGCGGAACCCCACTCTCCAGCCTCCCGGCCGCAATCCGTGGCAAAGTGCTCGTCACGCTAGTGCCATGGCAGACTTTGGCCGTGGGCACGCCATTCGAGGTCGTCGGCCGCCGGGCGGAGCTGGCCAAGCTGACGGGTTTCATCGAGGGCCCCGAACGCCCAACGGTGGTCGCCGTTGTTGGCGCCGCCGGTATGGGCAAGACCACATTGTGGACGGCAGCCGTTTGTACGGCCCGCGACAGGGGCTGGACGGTGCTGTCGGCCCGCCCGAGCGGCGCCGAAGCCTCTCTTTCGTTCGCCGGCCTATCCGACCTTTTTGCCGCTGTCGACGAGGAGGTGTTGGCGCGGATCCCGGCGGTCCAGCGCAAGGCGTTGGAGGTAGCCCTGCTGCGAAGCGAACGAGATGACGGCGCGGCCGACGCTCGGGCCGTATCGACGGGCGTGCTCTCTCTCCTCCAAGAGATAGCCGTGGGGGCGCCGGTCCTTGTGGCCGTGGACGACATCACCTGGCTTGACCGGGCGACGGCCAGCGCCCTCGGTTTTGCTCTGCGCCGCCTCGAAGGTTCGAGGACAATGCTGCTGGCCACCGTCCGAGAAGACGAAATAAGGACCAACGCTGTGACCGGCGTAGCGGCACCGGGCGGATGGGTCGAGTTGCTGCTGCGCCCACTGGCGGCGGGGACCCTGAGACGGATCCTCGACCTGCGCTTCGGCGACGAGATGTCGCACAACACCACGGTGGTGGCCGCCTGCGGCGGGAACCCGTTGTTTGCCATCGAGATCGCCCAGGAGCTCCTGCGTCAGGGCCAACGCCCTGGGGCCGGGCCGTTGCCCGTCCCGGGCGAACTTCGCCAGCTCTTGACTTATCGGGTCAATCGAATGCCGGCGCGGGCCCGTGACGCGCTGTTGGTCGCCGCCTGCCTCGCCAGCCCGCGCACCGGCTTGGTCGACGCCAGCGCCATCGAGCCGGCCGAGGATGCGGGGTTGGTAACGATTGAAACCGACGGACGGGTGCGGTTTACGCACCCTCTTCTGGCGGCGGCCGTTTACGAATCCGCGCCACCCAGCCGGCGCCGGTCCGTCCACAGAATGCTGGGCGGTCGGCTCGAGGACCCAGAGGAGCGTGCCCGACACCTCGCGCTCGGGTCGGAGGGCCCGGACCTGGAGATCGCTGGCCACCTGGACGAGGCGGCGAAACTGGCCCAGGCGAGGGGGTCTCCGGCCGCGGCGGCCGAGCTGGTGGAGCTGGCGCTGCAAATGACCCCACCAGTCGTGGGAGCCGGCCGGGCCGAACGGATGCTGACCGGGGCCGCCCTCCACTTCGAGACCGGCGATCTGAGCCGGGCGCAAGAGCTGGTCGAACAGGGGTTGTCGGAGGCTCTCGGCAGCTCCCTTCGCGCCTCTGGGCTGCGGCTGTTGGCGCAACTGCGAAGCCGGCGCGGTACCTTCGGCGAAGCAGCCCAGCTCGCATCTGAGGCCCTGGAGGTGGCGGGCGCAGAGCTTGCCATAACGGTAGGCCTCCACCTGGACCTGGTCTTCTATTTCACGAGCCTGGCTGACTTTCCTCGAGCTCTGCCCCACGCCGACGCGGCTGTGGCCGGGTCAGGCGAGTTGGGCCACGCAGCTATCGAAGCCGAAGCACTGGCCGTCAAAACGGTGGTCCGGTTCCTCTCGGGGCAGGGTTTGGCCGGCGAGGACCTGGCCCGCGCCCTTGCTATCGAGGACCCGACGCGGGCCACACTGTTGTTGATGCGGCCCCGTTTATAGCCGCCCTCGTCCTGTTGTGGACCGGACAAGCAAGAAAAGCGGCCGAAAGCCTCGACAGTCTACGAACCGAGGCGTTGGAGCTCGGACGCGAGAGCGACGTCCCCCTTATGTACCTGTACCTGGTGTGGGCGCACCTCTGGAGCGGTGACGTGGCCCGGGCGCTGGAGGAGGCGGGCGAGGCACGCCAGACAGCCCGGCGCCTGGACGACCGCACGGCCAGCGCGCTCGCACTCAGCGCCAGTGCGTTAGCTGCAGCCTATGCCGGGGACGAAGCAGCCGTTAGGGCCGACGTCCAGACCGTGTTTGCGCTGTGCGAACAAACGCAATGGCATTCGGGGATTGTTTGGCCGTGTTGGGCGCTCGGGTTCCTCGAGTTGTCGTTGGGCAACAACGCCGCTGCGGTAGAGGTGCTCGGCCCCCTCGGCGAGCTCCTGGGGGATATGAGCGCGGTGGACCCGGTCATTGCTGTTTTCTTGCCTGACGAGGTAGAAGCGCTTATTGGGCTCGGCGAGGTGGAAAAGGCCGGGAACTACTCAGCTGCTTCGAGCGCAAGGCGAGCGCGGTCGGCCGGCACTGGGCCTTGGCCGTAGCCGCCCGCTGCCGCGGTCTGGCGCATGCCGCGCTCGGGGATCTCGACGCGGCGATGACTGCTCTGGAGCAGAGCCTTCGCGCCCACGAGGCGCTCGAGCTGCATTTCGAACGGGCGCGGTGCCTGCTGGAACTCGGCCGGGTGCAACGTCGGCTCAAGCAGAAACGGTTGGCCCGAGAAGCGTTGCAGTCGGCGGCCCGAGCTTTTGCGGCCCTCGGGACACCGTTCTGGGCGGCCCGGGCCGAAGCTGAATTGAGGCGCGTCAACGTCCGTCACGCTTCCTCCGGGTTGACGCCTACCGAAGAAAACATTGCTCGCCTGGCGGCGGACGGCCTCAGCAACCGGGTTATTGCCCAGCGCTTTTTTGTCTCGGTCAAAACGGTAGAAGCCAATTTGGCTCGCGTTTACCGCAAACTCGCTATAACGTCTCGCGCCCAGCTGGCGTACGCCCTCGACGGTAAGCGGCGCCAACCGTCGTAGCCAGCGTCAGGCTGGCGCCGGGCTGACCCGGCCAGTACCTCTCACCATTTGCGAGCGCCTCCTCGCGAGGTGCCGCGGCGGTGCCGGTGGGCCGGAGCTTTCCCGGACCACCAGCCGGGCCGTTGGGCTCTTAGCGTTGGCCGTGCCCGGTTCCCGGCCAAGAATGGTCAGGAGCTTGGCGAAGCACGCCCCGCCCAGCGCACGGAAATCAAGACGCACGGTAGTGAGGGCCGGGCTGTAAAACGCGGCGGCCGGGCTGTCGTCGAAGCCGACGATACTGACGCTCGCCGGTACCGATCGTCCGGCCTCGTTCATAGCGCGCGCCACGCCAAATGCCAGTTCGTCGTTGCCGCACAAGACGGCCGTGACTCGCAGGTCTCGGGCCAATACCTGGCCCGCTTCGTAACCGCACCGGGGGCCCCAGCCGCCTTGTACAGGCGGGGGCACACGGACGCCTGCCTCCAGCAGAGCCGCCTGCCACCCCATGGCCCGGGGGCTCGACCCGTTAGCCGGTGGTATGGAAACGTAGTGGACGGTTTCGTGGCCGAGGCTCATCAAGTGTTGTGTCGCCTCCTTCGCCGCCCGCCGGTCATCGATCCATACCCATGGCCTACCCGTAATTTGGCCACCCGACGGCGTCTCGACGATGGCCGCCATCGGCACTTCGGGCGGGGCGACGCTCAGCGCGGCGATGCCGGGCTGGTCGTAGGCAATGATGATGAGCGACCCCGAAGGCTCCACCGCCCGCTCCACGGCGTCGCGCACTGCCTCGGGCGTACCTGACTCCACCACCCGTACTCCCAGCGAAAATCCGGCGGCGCGGGTCGCCTCCTCGATGCCCTCGAGGGCCGAGGCGGGGCCGTACAGGCGTGTGTTCGACATCAGGACGGTCACCGATTGCACCGGGCCGCCGGCGAGGGCGCGGGCGGCGCGATTGGGCCGGAAACCTAACTGGTCGATCGCTTCCACCACGGCCTTTCGAGTTGCCGGCTTGACGTTGGGGCTGCCGTTGATCACCCGCGACACTGTCTGGTGCGACACTTGGGCCGCACGGGCCACGTCGCGGATGCTGGCGGACGCCCACCGCTCGGCCAGGGGCCCTGCGCTGCCGACGGAGCACGGCATGTGACCGGTCACAAAACGTATTGTTGCCGGTCACAGGGCGGCCTGTCAACAGGCCGGGGGTTAGATTTGACCGAGGGGATGAACTCGGGTTTGCAATGGTCGTGGGGGAAAAGCTCTGCCATGTGGTGGTGGACCGGTGAGGTGGCCACTACCCCGTCTTTCGGCGCGCTTCCGCGTTCTCGGCGCGATTTTGGCCCAGAAATGGCGGAAATCGCGCCGAGAGGCGGTTTTCGCACCGAAAGGAGACCTGCGGCAGGCCCAGGTGCAGCCTCGGGCTCAACCTGGGCCGCAACCTCGGCGGCCGCCAGCGTGCCCCGCCGGCGTGGCCCTATATCACCCGCTCGGCCCGAGCTGGGAGGCGCGGCCACGTGAGTGTCGACGGTGCCCCTCTACGGCTGGGCCCACCCGGCTGAGGGGTTGCCTGGCGTCGAGAGTTAACAGCTCCTTTTTCTGGGGACTGGAGTGCTATGTTCGGCGCCAAGTTGACAGTTCGCGGGGCGCGTTTCGGACTGCTCGACGAAAAGCGGTCAATCTCCTTCCCTTACTGGACTGTGACGAATGAAGCTCCTACGAAAACGTCAACGGGACCCGCACAAGGTGGTCCAGCGCCAGGAGTCGTGCCCTGCTCACAAGTGGAGTGAGCCCAGGCCCTGGAAAGCGTTTTGGCTCGACTCGTACTGGGTTTCCAAGTGCAGTCGGTGCGGGGCCACCGTCGGACGAGCTACTGAACAAGAGCTGCGCGACGCCTTGCCGAGTTATCCGAGAGGCAGGCAGGTCGAGCCGGGTGGTTAACCTGCTCTAACCCCAACCTCCGCGCCCGGCCTTTAGTCTCAGCCCTATGGCCACCTCGGCGCTCCAGACGACCTGCGGTCACCGCCAGCCAGCGGGCACCGGGCACCGGGCACTGGGCACTGGGCACGGGGGACGTTCGGCCATGTCCTGGTCGGGCTCTATCGGCAGACCATCCATCGCCGGCTCCGGCCACGCCCTTACCTACGATCTCGGTATGTAGCTTTCTGTCAGCTGGCGCTTCAGTACCTTGCCCACACTATTCCTCGGTAGCTCCGCCACGGTGTGGATTTCCGCCGGCCACTTATGACGCGAAAGCCTCTCTGCTACAAAGTCTCTCACGCGCACCGGGTCGATCTCCTCCGCCACGACGAACGCCACGACACGTTCTCCACGGTGTTCATCGGGCACGCCGATCACGGCGGCCTCGGAAATCCCTTGGAACGACAACAGTACATCTTCGATCTCTCCGGCGCCGACTCGAAATCCATTTGTCTTGATGAAGTCGGACTTCAACCGCCCCATGATCCTGACGTCGCCGTCAGGCTCCAAGACGGCGCCGTCGCCTGTCATGAACCATCCGTCGGCCGAGTAGGAAGCGCTCGTCTCTGCCGGCAGGCCGAGATATCCGGCAAAAAAGTAGTGCCCTCGCACCTGAAGCTCCCCCATCGTCCGTCCATCCGCCTCGACCTGCTGGCCTCCTTCGTCAACGACACGAGCCTCGACGCCTCGTAGCGCGGTCCCGACGGTCCCGCGGCGCCGTTCCAGATGTGCTCGCGCACTAAGTGTTATCTGCGTTTCCGTCATCCCGTACCGCTGCAAAGGACGACAGCCAGTCAAGGAAATGAGCGCGTCGAAGGTCGAATCGGGCAAAAGCGCACTCCCCGATATTAGGAGCCGGGCGCCCCGCAGGGCGCGTGCCGAGCTCTCGTCCTGGCAAACTCGGGCCCATAAAGTGGGCACGCCAAAATAGAGCGACCCTTTTATACTGGCGTAGTCTGTCGGTCGGGCGCGAACCGTGTGCGTAATCGGCGACCCAATATGAAGCGGGCCGAAAATTCCGAGGACGAGACCGTGAATATGTTGAAGTGGTAGGCCGTGGACCAACTCATCGTCTTCGTTCCAAGCCCATGCCTCAGCGAGGGCGTTGAGGCACTGCTCAATGGCCCGGCCTGACAGCTTGGCCCCTTTGGGGCGACCCGTCGTACCGGAGGTATAGAGGATGAGCGATGAATCGTTTGCGTTGGCAGTAGGAACGGCCCCTGAGGCCACGATGTCCAGGTCGCGCCAGGTGATAACGCGGCAGCCCGGGTACTCCTGGCCATCCGATTCGGCAACGAATATCTTGGCCCCCGAGTTGACAATTATATGGGTACGCTCTGGGCCGCTCGCCGTCGGCGCCACCGGGACAACCGCCTCGCCGGCCAGCAAGCAACCAACTAACGCCGCCACATAATCGGGACTGGGGACGGCCTCGAGCGCGACAATACCCTGGCCGGCGAGAAGACGCGCAGACCGGGCGGACCGTTCCAGTAACTCGGATGCCGACAGGGCCTGGTCGCCGATCCGCAGAACGGCTCGACGATCTGTGCCGCTAAGGAGTGCCCGAAAAAGCATGTAGTAATCTCGCCCTAACTAGTAAAAGACCAACGGTTGGCCAATGACGGCCACCGGACGTTCCGTCGAGCCAGATAACCACTAATCTGGTGGCAGTTGGACGAGCTGGTGGCTCAGCAATGCTGCCGTACGGCACTGTTCGCAACCGAGTAACCGTTCCGCCATCAGATAGGGCACTTTCCCGATATTACACGGCCCGAATTCCCCGACGCCGTAGTCGAATGATGGCCGAGAGCACGAAAGCGTGTTTCAAGCGCCAAGGGGCCGGGTAAGGTCCCGATTTGGCGAAGGTATTGTTAGCTTTTGTCGTCGCGGGTAGAGCACCAGAGCTAACCACGTTTGACCCAACCACTCAAGGAGGAACCGCGCCATGTCCTACATCAGTACCTCGGACGGGACGGAGATCTACTACACGGACCAGGGCGGCGGCCAGCCGATTGTGCTCAGCCACGGTTGGCCGTTGTGCTCAGACGCCTGGCAAGTAGAGCTAAAGCTATTTGCCGACGCCGGCTACCGCACCATCGCCCACGACCGCCGGGGCCATGGTCGCTCGTCGAAGACGTACTCGGGCAACGACATGGAGACCTACGCCAAGGACCTGGCGGAGCTGATCGACTCACTTGACCTGCACGACGTGGTCGTCATCGGGCACTCGACGGGGGGCGGCGAGGTGGTCAAGTACGCGGCGACGTACGGGAAGGGCCGGGTGGCCAAGGTCATCACGGCGGGTGCCGTACCGCCAATTATGGTCAAGTCTGACAGCAACCCCGAGGGGACACCGATCGAGGCATTCGACGGCATCCGCGAAAGCGTGCTGAAGGACCGGTCCCAGTTTTGGAAAGACCTGTCCGCACCGTTCTTCGGGGCCAACCGCGACGGCTCGAAGGTATCGCAGGGCGCCCGGGACGATTTTTGGCGACAAGGCATGTTGGTCAACCTGGCCGCCGCCTACGACTGCGTGAAGGCTTTCTCCGAGACTGACCAGACCGCCGACCTGGAGGCGATCGACGTCCCGATGCTGATCGCCCAAGGCGACGACGATCAAATCGTCCCCATAGCAGCGGCGGCCAAGAAGTCGATCAAGCTCGTCAAGCAGGGCACGCTCAAGGTGTACCCGGGGGCGCCCCACGGGATCTACGGTGCCTACCAGGACGCGCTGGACAAGGACATCCTCGAGTTCATCGCCAGCTAGTACTGCCTCCATGAACCTTCGCCCTGTTGCGCGGCCGAAGAGCCTCCCTTCCGCGACGACAATGTTGTACACGCAACCGGGCGAACGTTGCCTGTGGTGGCACTAGTACGGGCGGGCTGGCGCCGCCTCTCGGACAGTAGACGGCAACGGCAATTACGGCGCCGGTCTGTCCCGGAAGCGACCTAACTGGTGGCGAAGGCAGTCCTCGAGCCGAGGCCTCCTGAACTGGTGGCCGGCCCGCAGTAGGTGCGTCGGCTGCGCCCTCTGGCTGGCAAAGGCGAGTTCGTGCGCCCCGTCTGGCCCAAGCAATAGTCTCGGGCCTAATTCGGGGACTGGCAGCCACGCTGGCCGGTGCAGGACACGGGCCAGCGTGGCGGTGTACTCGCGATTGGTGACGGGGTTAGGCGCGGTGGCCACGAGCGGGCCCGCCAGGTCTTGGTCGACGAGGGCGCGGTAGTAGACATCGGCCAGGTCATCGACGTCCACCCATGAAACCCATTGCCGGCCTGACCCCAGCCGCCCACCGAGCCCGGCCTCAAAAAGAGGCCGCAGTAACGCCAGAACGCCTCCTCGGGCGGACTGCACGAGGCCCGTGCGGACCATAACCACCCGCGCCCCGCCGTCTTCGGCCGCACGCGCCGCCTGCTCCCAATCGACGACCACGTCCGCCAGGAACCCATGGCCACGTGGGCTCGACTCATCAACCTCGGCTGGCCCTCGTTCAGCGCCGTAAAACCCGACGGCCGAGGCGACCACAAAAACTTTTGGGCCGCCCTGAGCGCGACCAATACAGTGGGCCAGCTTCTCCGTTGGCGGTACCCGGCTCTGGCGCACCGCCTGCTTGTGCGAGGCAGTGAACCGGCCTCCGATCGACACTCCGGCCAGGTGCACGACGGCGTCGATGCCCTCCAGCATGGCTGGGTCGGGGCCGGAGGGGTCCCATCGGCGCTCGTCAGGACGGCCCGGTGGGCGGCGGACAAGACGTACTACACGATGGCCGGCCGTAGTGAGCAGCGAGGATAAAGCGGTGCCCACTAACCCCGACGACCCGGTCATGGCCACGGTCAGCGGCTCGGTCGCCAGCTTTGCCATCCGCTCCTGGGCCGCCATATCGTCCGCCAGCTGGCGGTGCCGATAGGCAAACATCGACCTGGAGGGCCCGGGTCGGTAGGGGCGTCTCCACGATGTCAGTGACCCGTGTCGTCGTTTCGCCGGCGGCTTCGAAGAGATGGATGTGCCGCCAGGGGAACGGGAGCGACACGAGCCGGTCTTCGAAACGATGCGGAGCGTCGTAGCCCTCGTGGGCGGCCACCCATCGCAGACCACCGGGAAGCCGGACCACAGCCCGTCCGTCCCGCAAGTTGCTCGCCTCCGCTTCCACTCTGGCGTGTTGCCAGGGAGGCATTAGCCGGACGATGGCGCCCGGGCGCTCGTGCCACCGAAATACCTCGGCCTGAGGGGCACCGACCAGGCTCGAGCAGGTAATTCCCACGGGTCCTATTTAGTGCTAAATACTCGAACGAGGCAACTTGGCCCGGCTGCCTCCCGGCCTGGGATCGGCTGGTGCAGTGGCTTTGTACGCGTCGAGGCTGCGCAGGCGCTCCTGGGCGTGGTTGACGATGGGCGTGACATAGTCTTTGGGCACGCCACCGACAGCTCGCCAGGGCTCATGCACGAACTTGGCGTCCACACCAGCCAGTTCCGGAACCCAATGCCGGACGTAGGCGCCTTCCGGGTCGAATTTCCGACCCTGGCTGACGGGGTTGAAGACCCGGTAGAAAGGTGCGGCGTCAGTCCCCGTTCCCGCTGTCCATTGCCAGCCGTGCTGGTTGCTGGCCAGGTCCCCGTCGACTAAGCGCTCCATGAAATAACGGGCGCCTCGCACCCAATCGATATGGAGGTCCTTGACCAGGAACGATGCCACGATCATCCGTACCCTGTTGTGGACCCACCCTTCGGTCAGCAGCTGTCGCATCCCGGCGTCGACGATCGGGTAGCCCGTCTGGCCCAACTTCCAGGCCTGGAAATGTTCCTCGCCTTCCTGGCCCGTCTCCCAGCGGAGCGAACGCATTCGCGGCTGGAAAGACTGGCGAGCACTCTCAGGCCAGAAATGCAGGACGTATGCGTAAAACTCCCGCCAGGCCAGCTCTTTTCGAAAACGCTGGTGCTCGGCCCCCAGGCTGGCCAGCAGGGTTCTGGGGTGAATGCAGCCGAACTTCAAGTAGACGGACAAGCGAGACGTGCTGTCCAGGTCGAGGCGGTCCCTTTGGCGCTCATAATGGGGGAGGCCTTCTTCACGGAACCTCTCCCAGGTGGCGCGAGCCGCGGCTTCGCCGGCGGCAGGAACCGACAACGAGGAGGGCAGGTCCGGCTCTGGAGGCAACCCCTCGGAGGCCACCGTTTCCCACTCGACCGCACGCCAGTCCGGCTCCCCCGGCCCGCCGACCGGCCACTTGGCCCACGCCCGGTAATACGGCGAGTACATGCGAAACGGCGTTCCCGCCGACGTCAGCAAGTTCTCGAGGCCGACAGCGTAAGGCGAACCGGTGCGGACCAAGGGCACGGGCGAGAGCGCCGCTTCCACGCGGCCGTCCCTCCCACTGCCATACGGGCCGTAGTCCGCACTGACGTGCACCGAGCTTGCTCCCACTTGTCGAGCGACCTCAGGTACGACCTGTTCGGGCCGCCCTGAGCGCACCACCAAGCCACCACCCAGGCGACGCAGCTCGCTGTCGAGGGCCGCCAGGGAGCGGCACAAGAAAGCGATGCGCGGCAGCCCGGCCCGCGACCATAGGGCCGGGTCGCGCACGAACAAGGCCAGCACCCGCCCTTCAGAGCAGGCGGCGGCCAACGCCGGATGGTCCCGCAGTCGTAGGTCCCGCCGGAACCACATCACCGTGGTTTCCAATACCTCAACCTCCTGGTGACGAAGCTAGCGTCAGGCTGCGAAGATTCAGTGCTAAATCATTTCTTGGTCCCTCCTGCCAGCCGTGGCTGAGGACGAGAAGGGACAGACGCATCACAAACGAGCTGCTCACCCTGCAGGAAGCCGCCGACCGCATAGGCGTCCATTACATGACGGTCTACCGGTATGTACGGACCGGCCGACTGCCGGCGGCCCGCCTCGGCGGCACATGGAGGGTTCATGTACCGGACCTGGAGGCTCTATCCAGCGCCGGTACCGGCGCGGCGCCGCGTGGCTCCGGGCTCAGCCGGGCCCGGTCGCAGCTGCTGAAGCGCCTCATTGCAGGTGACGAGGCCGGCGCCTGGGAGCTGGTGGAACGGTCCCTCTCGTCGGGTACTGCCCCCGAGATGGCCATGGTGGGCCTGATCGGCGCGGCCCTCGAAGAGATCGGAGTGGCGTGGTCGACAGGCGAGCTGTCTGTGGCCGACGAACACCGGGCCAGCGCGGTTGCTACCCGCCTGGTTAGCCGGCTCGGGGCCCGTTTCCAACCGCGTGGGCGCAAGCGAGGCACGGTCGTACTGGCCGCCCCGGAAGGCGAGCTGCACGGCCTCCCTGTCTCGATGGCGGCCGACGTACTGCGCTGGAACGGCTTTACGGTGGTGGACCTGGGTGCGGACACACCCGCCGACGCTCTCGCCGAAACCGCCTGCCTGGCGACGGCAGTGCTAGCGGTGGGGTTGGCCTGTACCACTTCCACGGTGCTGGCGTCGGTACCGGTCGCCGTCGTCGCCGTGCACGCCAGCACCCCGGGCGTGCCGGTGATCCTCGGAGGCGGCGCCATCGTCGATGCTGGCCATGCCGCTGCTCTTGGCGCTGACCACTACACCGGCCGCGCCGCAGCTGAGTTGCTGCGAACGGTCGATGAGCTTGTGGGCTCCAGAACCGGCTGAACCCGCAGTCGCCCCCTCCCGAACGGGCTAGCCCCGATCAAAAGAGCTCCCCCGGAAGTCTGCGTGTGAGTTCCGTAGTGGTTCCGTGGTGGTTACGGATCACTGCCTTCGGTCAATAGGCGCATTATAAGGAACACACATTTGACCACGGGCGTGACGGGGCGGAGAAAACGTCTTGAGCCCCGGATTAGACAGGGACGACGAAGAAATGAGCAGTCTCAGGTTTATGCCACCGCCCTCAAGTGCGGAGGGGCCTTATTCTCTTTTCGCCTCGTGGCCGACCAACCCGCGCCGGAAGTTCGTCGACATTGACGTTGCCATCAACAATTGGAGGAGATGCCGACGTCGGTGGGCCAAGGCGCTGCGTCGCCCGACCTGGCTAAAGGCAGGAAAACCGCGATGAGCCAGCAAATGGCCGCCGCCTTTTTCGACCTGGACGGGACTCTTGTCTCGGGTGACCTAATGAGCCAGCTCTTCGCCCACGTCGGGGCCAACTTAGCGCCCAGCGGGCCGGCGCACAGCGAGCCAACCAGACCGGGAGAGAAAGGACGCTTGACCACGGTCGGGTGGCGGCGCCTCGCCGAGCAAGTACAACGAGGTGTGGCCTTTTTCGCCGGAAAAAGCGTAAGAAACCTGGACCTACTTGCTCAACAATACCTTCCCCGGCTGCTCGAAACGTGCGTGTATCCCGGAGCGCTTCACCTACTGGGCCGTCACCGCGGCGCCCGCCATCCACTGGTGCTCGTCACGGCCAATGCATACGTCATCGCCCGCGTCGCCGCCGACTGGTTGGGGATGGACCACGTTATCGCCACACAGCTCGAGGTAAGAGCAGCTGCGTACACCGGTGAAATAGCGTTCGGCGCATGGGGGCAGGGTAAGGCCGAAGCCATGCAACGTCTGGCGGGGCCCACGGCTACCATCTACCTGGCTCGTACGCGTACGGGGACTCGAGCAGCGACGCCGACATGTTACGAGCCGTTGGGCACCCGGCCGTTGTCCATCCCGACGACGAGCTGCGGGCCATGGCTGAGATGCACGGCTGGCCTGAACTGGACCTCCGCGGCCGAAAGCGGCCAAGTTTGGCCTCAGTAGGTATGTTCGCCTCCTGAGGGCTCACACCGCCGTGCTCAATCCCCCGTCAATCCGGACAGTCGTGCCGGTCAAGGTGGCGGCCCTCGGGCTGGCCAGAAATGCGACCAGATCCGCGACCTCTTCGGGCTCGGTGAACCGGCCAATGGGGATCTGCCTGCGGGTGACTTTATCGAGACCGGCCAAGTACTCGGCGCCTTTAGCGATGAGTTCGGCACTGTAAAGGAGCGGTTCTCGAACTCCGCCGTCGTCGCTTTGGACGGTTTCTTACGCCATAGCAAATAAACCGTCCAAAGCGATCGGCACGTGGCGCCGGACAGCTCAGGCTTATCGGCTGGACCGACCCCGAGGGCGTCGAGCTGCCTGGCTGCTTCGGCCGCCAGGTTCTTCAACTCGACCCGCTCCGCCACTCCCCTCGAGGTCGGCTCTGTCGGCAGGTAGACCTACACGCTCGAAGGGTCACGGCTGGTCCTCAGCCGCTCGATCTGGGCCCGGCTCGGGATGTCAGTGTGAAGGCTCACGTGCACTCCCTCGGGTCGACCGCATTGCACCCGGCCGCCACCGCCCTACTCCCCTACTGGGTACTGCACCCCTACTCGGCGCCGGTAATCGTGACCCTCAGCGACGACGAAGTAACGCTTGTGCTGCTCGGCCGGTAAGTTGGCGCCGATCGAGCACTTCACGTTGAGCTGGCGGCACGCTCGCGCGTGGCCGGTGGGGGCCAAAAGGTTCACGCCAACGAACCCGCCGCCAGCGCTAGCGGTTGCTCATCCACCGAGAGGAGGAACAACTATATGCAAACAAATTATTCGCCCATAAGGTCAGCAGGTCCTCTGTGGAGACGGGCCAGGCTGGGGGCCAGCGCCCTTGTGGTAGCCGTGGCCGCATTTGGCACCCTCACGGGCGTCACCGCCCTACCGGCGTCGGCCGCGTCGGTCACGTCCAGCAACTTCACTATCGGGTCACCAACGGCGGGTGTCAACGGCGTTAGCGCCACCCCCACCAGCACCGTCCAGAGCACGCCCAGCGTGAGTTATTCCGTCAGCTTCACCGCCACTGCAGCGTTGTCAAGTGGGGCTTCCGTCGTGGTGACCCCGTCGGCCGCCCTGGGGAGCGTCCCGACCAACGGCTCGCTCGTCGACACGACGTCGGGTTGCCTTCAGTCCGGGTTCAACGGAGGCGCCGCCACCACGACGAGCGTGACGTTCGTCCTCATCAGCTCGTGCAGCATCGCCAGTGGCAACAAGGTGCAGGTCAGCTTTACCGCCACGGCCCCCGCGGCCAGCGTGACCAGCTACAACTTTGGTGTCTCGACGTCTGCCAACGCCACGGCCGTCGCATCCAACAATGTCACCAACACCTCGACCCCACCCATACTTTCCATCGCCAATACCACCCCGGGCGCGAACACGGTGTACACGATCAGCCAGTTCGGTGCCGCCAACGGGGGTCTCACGGCCTCGACAGCCTCCCTGGTGCTCACGGCCAATTGCTCCCTGACCTGCACCGCCACCCCATCCACCATCGCCTGGGCCAGTAGCGGCGCCGGAGCTTTTACGGTGACCTTCACTCCATCGGGGGGCACAGCGACGGCCGCCACCGTAACCAGCGCTGTTGTGTCCGGGACAGGCGGCGACGTGGTCACCCTGGGCCTCGGTTCGTCGATCCCGGCCGGGGCCACCGTCACCATAACCGCAACGGGTACCAACCCTGCGGTGACGTCCACCAGCAGCGTGACTATCGCCCCATTTGCGAGCGTGGGAGGCGCCAGCACGGGTACCCCCGAGGTGACCAACACAATAACGTTCGGCAGCTCGGTCACCAGCGTAACCCTGACAGCGTCGCCTTCCGTTGCAAACGCGAGCGCGTCGTACACGTCTACATTCAGGGCCACGACCGCCGTGGCCGCCGGGGGAACCATAACCCTGGCTCAGCCGAACACCGGGTTCTCCGGCGTAACGGGTTGGCTGATTACGAACACCACTGCCAACTGGCGGGTCGTCGGCAACTCCGCCGGCGGGGCGGGCAGTATTACCCTCGCGGTGACCGGCCAGTCCATCGCCGCCGGTAACTCGCTCACTGTCACTGTCGCCGGAGTAACGAACCCGACTGCCGGCAGTTACTCCAACTTCACCGTGGCTACCTCGGCTGACACTGTCCCCGCCGCTGCTCCTCCGTACACCATCGGGCCGAGCGGTGCGACCGGCATAATCGTCACCCCCAATCCCGCTTCAGTGGGCGTCCTGTCGACCTACACCGTTACAAACTTGTTCGCCACCGCCGCATTTACGGGCGGGGTGTCCACCATCGGCATCATGGCGAACACGGCCGGGACCACGCTGCCCAACAACCGGGTTAGCTACACGATCACGGACATCACGACCCCCTCTGGGTCCGGGACAGCTTCAGCAGTGAGCGGCTATGCGGGGAACTCCATAACCATCACCGTCCCGAACGCCATCAACAGCGGTGACCAGTTGGTGCTGACCATCTCAGGCGTCATCAACCCCAGCGCCGCCAGCAGCACTAACACGATGACGTTCACGGGCAACCTGACCGGCCCATCAGCCGTGGCCCCGTTCCCAACGGCCAGTTCAACGTTCCCGAACGGAGCACTGATCAACTTCTCAGGCGCCATCTATGTTTTCGCCGGAGGCAGGGCGTTTGGGATCCCGTCGCCAACGGTGCTCAACAAGATCCGCTCGGTCAACCATGCGGTTGTACTGAACGCGGCGCCAGGCAGCTCAGTGCCGGGCGCAGCTAGTCCCCGCAGCGGCACTTTGATCACCACCCAGACGGTGAACGGTAACCCCACCATCTACGTGGTCGGCACTGATGGCCAGCTGCACGGGTTCTCTACCCCGACGCAGCTCAAGTCGACGGGCTACGACGCTTCGCTCAACGTCACGGTAAGCAGCCTCGGCGGCATAACCGTTGGCAATACTGTGGGCGTCGAAGGTTCGGCGGCTTCAGCCTTTTCCACCAGTGCTGATGGGGCCATAGTCAACTCTTCGGGCACCGTCTTCACCTTTGCCGGTGGTCGCGCCTTCGGGATCCCGACACCGGCCAGCCTGACCCGGATCCGCAAGACCAATGGCGCCGCCGAATTGACGGGGGCCATCACGGCCACCCAGACGGGCGCCAGTATCGCCAGTGGTGTGCTGCTGAGCGTCATCGCGACGACGACCGCGACGGTCTATGTAAGCAATGTTGGCAGCATCTTCCCCTTCAGGACTCCCACCCAGCTGAAGAACGACGGCTATGGCGGCACTGCAGCCGTGCCGGTACCGAACGTCGGCGGCCTTCCGGTGGTGACGGGCACGACGGGTTCCTAGCGCCAACCAGCAGTGCGGCCTCTAAAACAGAGGCCAATTACAAATAGTCATAAAAAGGAGGACGGCACCGTAGGGCCGTCCTCCTTTGTTTTGGCCGCCGCCCGGTTGCCCTGCATGCCATTCAAGGCGGCGAGAGTGCCTCCTCGGCTGAAGTGTGCCAGGATGGCGCGCGTGACCGAACGCTTGGAGGTGCATAGGGCAATCGCGGCCGATCCTGCAGACATCTTCAATGTGCTCACGGACCCCGAGGGGCACGTGGCCATCGATAGCTCCGGGATGCTAATGGGTGCAAGCGGTGAACGAGTCGCAGCAGTAGGCGACGCCTTTACCGTGCATATGGACCGGGAAGCGCTCAACGACTACCCGCTGGGCCTATACGATGTGGTCGTGACGATCGTGAAGATCGTCCCGGGCCGGGAGATCGCGTGGACACCGCGGGGTCAGCTCAACCTCGGGCATGTATACGGCTACGAGCTCGCGCCGATACCCGAGGGCACACTGGTGACCTCTTACTACGACTGGTCCTCCGTCGCCCAAGAGTGGAAAGACGCAAATATTTTCCCCGTCATTCCACAAAGCTCGCTGCGCGCCACGCTCGGCATTCTGGCGAGGACGGTCGCACCGGGAAAGCCCCGGCCTGCCATTGGGGGTTGACCGGGACTCGCGCTGGCCAGGCCCAAGGTGGGAAATGTGGCCGGAGCCGCCCACATCGCGCAGCCCACCGAGTAGAAATAGTCGCGTGATTGCTGCTATTTTTCCTGCCACCTCGTCTCGGGAGGTTGATCGCGGATGAAAGTCATCTCCATTCTTGAATGTCAGTTCAAAGCGGACTGCGTAGACGCTGGTACGGAATGGCTCACAAGAGCCCTCGTGGCCACCCGGGCCTTTGATGGGTGCCTCGGAGTCGAGGTCATCCAGGACAGCGACGACCCGACACGGCTCATCGCGGTGGAGCGCTGGGCCTCGTTAGAACACGACCGGGCCTATCGCGCTTGGCGGGCGGGGGAAGGAAGGATCAGTGAAGGCGAGGAATTGTTCGAGGGCCCTAGAAAGCTAACAGTTGGCATCTTGCTCGACGACGCCTGAGCAGAGATGAGCTCGGTCAGCCGGTAGCTCAGCGGCCACAGTTCGCTGCGAAATCCGACCCTCGTGCGCCTGTCGGGGGTCCAACCGGGTGATCGTGATGCGTTCTCCCCTTTCGCTCTGCATCTCAAGAAGTATCTGCCGCAGCGAGCACGTGTCCATCGGTTTTCGCCCAGCGTGGCCCAGGTGACCTACGGTCAGATAGTGACCGAGGAACGCTTGGCCGGCCTGGACGGTCCGATCGAAATTATCCGTGACCAAATAGGTGTGCCTCACTGCTTCGCCGCCACCGAGCACGACGCTTTCTTCGCCCAGGGTTGGGTGCACGCCACGGACCGTCTATGGCAGATGGAATACGATCGGCGGCGAGCGCTCGGCCGTTGGGCGGAGGTCGTCGGGTCGGCGGGAGTGACGAGCGACCTCTTCTACCGGCGGATGGATCTGGCGAGCACCGCCCGGCGAGATTGGGCGGCCCTGGCCCCGCGGGGCAGGGCAATGCTCGAGGCATACAGCGCCGGTGCGAACGCGGGCATGAAGTCAAAGGCGCGGCCGGCAGTTGCCTCGAGACTTGCAACTGGCCGGCGTCGTGCCCGAAACCTGGGAGCCGTGGCACTCCCTCCTCGTCTTCAAGGTACGTCACGTCCTGATGGGATCGGCCCGGCAGAAGCTGTGGCGGGCGGTAGCGGTCGACGTCCTCGGCGCCGACGCGGCCAAGTGGATGGTGTCCGGTAGCGACCACCTGGCCTGCGTGCCCCCTGGCGCCGCCTGCGAGGACCTCCTGTCTGTCGCCCTCGCCGACGAAGGTGGCAGTAACAACTGGGCCTTGTCCGGCTCACGTACCGCCTCCGGTTTGCCGCTGCTCGCCGGCGACCCCCACCGCGCCTTGGAGCTCCCCAACGTCTACGTCCAGGGCCACCTGTCGTGCCCGGCGTGGGACGTGTTGGGCATCGGCATGGCCGGTGTGGCGGGGTTCCCCCATTTCGGCCATAACCAGAAGGTGGCCTGGTCCATCACCCACGGGATGATCGACGATCAGGACCTGTACCACTACGCCACCCCACCTGGAGGAAGTCGGCGGATCGAGACCGTCCAGGTCCGCCACTCCGACCCGGTCGAAGTCGAAGTCGTCACCACTCCGCGAGGTCCGCTCCTCGCCTCGGACCTAGCCCTGTGCTGGACGGCCGCCGCCGAGACCGATACCACCTTCGACGCCGTGCCGTCCATGCTCGACGCGACCTGCGTGGTCGAGCTGTTCCAGGCCATGCGGACGTGGGTGGCGCCCGGCAACAATCTCCTCGCCGCGGACCGGGCGGGCACGATCGGCTACCTCACTCGAGGCCGGGTACCTCTCCGGCGCCGACGCGAAGGGATCCTCGTCCCAGTTCCGGGCGACGACGCCTCCTACGCATGGAACGGCTTTCTTGCATTCGAGGACCATCCCCAGCTCCTGAACCCAGAGGAAGGCTTTCTCTTCAGTGCCAACAATCCCGCCCTGGCTTCGTCGACGGCCGGGCCTTACCTGGGCATAGACGTGGCCCCACCTTGGAGAGCCCGGCGACTTGTCGAGGCCCTTTCGCGGATGGTCGGCGCCACAGTGGCCGACATGGAGACACTCCATCGGGACGTAGTGTCACTGCCCGCCCGCTGGTGGACGAATCGCCTGTCGTGGTGGGAGCCCCTTGCCGATTGGGACGGGAGAATGGACGCTAAATCCAGCGCCGCAGCCGCCTACTCGGTGTTCCGACGGGAGCTAATGCTGCTCGCCCTCGAGCGCTCCGGGCTCGGCGCGAACCTTCAATCACCGGCTCAATCGGCTGTTACCCGATGTCCTCCCCGAGTCGGCTATTTGGCAGGTCGTGGACCAACACGCCCGGTCCGGCGAAACAGGCCTCCTCGGGGGCTGGAGCTGGGATCAGGCCGTGGCCGAAACCACCACTCGCGCCCGGCGGACCTGGAAGGGCGAGAACTGGGGCGAACTCCACTACACGGTTCAGCGTCATCCTCTCGGCCGTGCTGAGCTCGACCCGCCGTCAGTGCCCTACGGGGGCGACATGGACACGGTCCAGGCCGCCAGCTATTTCCCTACCGTGAGCTTTGCCGCCCAATGGGGCTCGGTCGCCCGTTACGCCTTCGACCTGGCCGACTGGGACCGATCGGGTTGGGTCATCCCTTTGGGCGTCTCGGGGGAACCTCAATGCCCTCACTTTGCCGATCAGCAGGAGGCATGGCGCGAGGGCCGCTTACTGATGGCTCCGTACACGCGGGCGGCGGTGGAGGCGGCAGCCGCGGAACATCTCGTCCTTCGACCCGCCCGGCTTTGAGAAGAAGTGAAGTTGGGCGAGGTCGTGCTTAAACATCACAACCGGTCGGGATGGCGAGCAGCCGTCCACGCCCCGTCGTCAGTCAAGGTGGAAGACTTCTTCCGCAGGCGCCCACCATTCGCTCTCCGCGGCGGTCGGCACCGGCTGCTGGCACGGGGCGGTGAGCCGCCACCAGTC
Source organism: uncultured Acidimicrobiaceae bacterium (assembly GCA_963845605.1). GTDB lineage: Bacteria > Actinomycetota > Acidimicrobiia > Acidimicrobiales > Palsa-688 > Fen-671. The sequence continues at coordinate 4,447 of CAWJSS010000006.1, read as the reverse complement.
ACGGGTGGTCTGGTCTTCGGCCAGGGTGGCCATATCGCTGGCGTAGTCCGTGCCGGTGTACTCCATATAGCTAAATAGCACCTCATCGCGCAGGAAGATCGAATAATTGCGCACGTTGGCCCGGCGCAGGGCCTCCAGCACCCCCGGCCAAACTTCGGCGTGCAGCCGGCGGTACTCGGCCTCCATCTCCGGCTTGAGGCCGACCACGCTTGCGTAGCGCCCGGTGCTCATGCCTGGACCGCCACAGTACCGGAGGCAAGATGGGCTATCTTTTCCCAGTCCCACTCAATGCCGATGCCGGGTGCCGTCGGCGGAAAAGCATAACCGTCTGAGATGACGACCTCGTTCGCCGTTATCGAGCCGAGTTGTGGGATGTACTCGAGGCGCGTCCCGTTGGGGACGGCGCAAACCAGCGGGAGGTGGATCTCCATGAGGAAGTGCGGGGCTACGGCGACGTTGTAGCACTCGGCCAAGTGGGCGACCTTCAGCCAGGGGGTTATACCCCCGATGCGGGCGACGTCGACCTGCACGACCGAGCACGCGCCCTGGTTTAGGTAATCGCGAAAGTGCATGGCGCTGTAGAGCGATTCGCCGACCGCGATCGGGATGGCCGTGTGCCGGGCCAAGCGGGCGTGCCCAGCCAGGTCGTCTGCCGGTAGCGGCTCCTCGAACCAAGCGAGCCCCACGGTCGCGAACGCGTCTGCTCGCCGCAACGCCTCGTCGTAATGGAAGGCTTGATTTGCGTCCACCATAATGTCCCAACCCGGCCCGACGGCCGCCCGCACCGCCTCCAGCCGCTCGCGGTCCTCATTTAGATGGGGCCGCCCCACTTTGATTTTCGCACCGTGGAACCCTTCACGTTGCCGCTCGAGGGCGTCGTGGCAAAGTTCATCGACCGACAGTTGGAGCCAGCCACCTTCGGTGCTGTACACGGGTACGCGTTCGTTGGCCCCCCCGGCGAGGCGGTGCAGTGGCAAACCCGTCTTGCGGCCGCGAAGGTCCCACAACGCAGTGTCGACGGCGGCCAAGGCCAGGGAGGCCACCGGGCCAATAGTTAGCGCATTAACGGACATTTTGAGGTCGCGCCAGATGCGCTCGATGTTTTCTGGGTCAGCGCCCATCAGCCTTGGCAGCAAGTGGTCACGCAGCAGGGCGATTACGGATGAGCCGCCCGTCCCGATTGTGTAGCTGTAACCCGTCCCGCTGGTGCCGTCGGAGTCCGTCACGGTCAAGATCGGCGTCTCCTGGCTCTCGAAAGCCTGTATCGCGTCACGCCTCACAGTCCGTGGCAGCAGGTTTACCAGGACCACTTCGGCCTGTTTGATGTGTGCCATGATGTGCCACACCATAGTGCCGGTCGGCCCGAGGCGTCCTCAGCGGGGGACTGGGACCGTCCGGTGCTCGGTGGCCGACTGCTGAGCGGCAAACGACAGGCATGTAGCCGCGAACGCGTCTTGTGCCGGGACAGGCGCAGGTCGGCCTTGGCGTACCGAGGCCACCCAGTCGTCGAGCATGCCCCTGTCCATGTCGACACCAACCGATGTTTGGCGGAGAAAGCCGTTGGCGTCCACCCATTCGACTCCTGGGGTAAAAATGTCGGCGTTGGCCGTACCGCGCTCGGCCCAGACTTTCAACGTAAGGTCGAGCGCGCCAGGCATGCCTCGGGGCCGCGACATTGACGGGTCGAGCGAGACCACGACGCCGTTGGAGCAGCGGACGAGGACCGCGGCGGTGTCTTCGACCTCGACCCCCGGGTAGTGACGGGTAGCGGCCTCGGCCGTGGCGGACACGAGCTCGGTCCCCCAGATCCAGCGCACCAGGTCGGCTACGTGGACCAGATGGTCGAGCAGGCAACCACCGCCGGCCAAAGACCGGTCAGCGAACCAGCCCCCCGGGAACGAGTTGCGATTGGTGGCCCACACTGCAGCCGCTGCGCCCAGGGCCCCGGACTGGACGGCTACTTTCAACTTGATGGCGGCGGGATGGTAGCGGACGGGCAATGCCACGCTCACCGGTACCTTTTCTGACAAGCGCAAAAGTGCCGTGGCTTCGGCAAAATTAGTGCCGAAAGGTTTCTCGCACAGGACGGGAAGCTCCGCTATCACCGCGGCTTCGACCAAAGCCAGCTGGCGGGTTGGCTCAGGACAAACGGCTACTGCACCAGCCTTATCCAGAGCCTCCGCCACTGATCCGAACGCCACCGTGCCGACCTCATCGGACAGGTGCCTGGCGGTGCTGGCCTCCTGGTCGTAAATGCCGACCAACTCGACGTCCGGGTGAGCCTGCAAGCGGCGAACGTAGGAAAGGGCGTGGACATGGCCGGCGCCGAGAATTACAACGGGCAGCTTGGGCATCACAGTGCCCCTTCCGGCGCTACTTCGCCGGCGGCCACCGGCTCGCCGCGCACGGCGCTGAGCTGCGCCGCCTCCGCGAGCGCGACGGCCGCTACGGCGTCGAGGCCGGTGCTCCTCGGCTCCGGCCCGCCGCCGAACCATAACAGTGCGTCTGCAACCTCGTCTCGGTAAGGGTCGTCCGCCGAAGTGTTGACCTGTACCGGCACTGCCGCTTCGGCGGCTCCGGCCCCCGGCCATATTGCGGTCAAGTACGTCGAGGAGCGGCGGCTGTCGTGGCGTACGAGCCCGTTGGGACCGGAAACCTCGACGCTGGTGGCGAAGCCCCCCGGGTCCATCCACGACAACTCGACTACCGAAATAGCTCCGGAGGCGTGGGCCAACACCACCATCGCAACTTGCCCGAGGTCGGCCCGGCTCGTCACGGCCGAGACTCTCTGGACCGGTCCGAGGCACGACCGGAGCCAGTCGAAATCATGCACGCCCATGTCCAATAACAAGCCGCCAGAGCGGCCCGCATCCGCGTACCACTCTCGTACCGTGCCTGGCGGGCCAGAAACGCGCTGACATTTTGCCAGGCCAGGCGGGCCGATTTGGCCAGACTTAACCATCTCAGCGATGCGGGCGTAGGCGGGGAAATAGCGCACGACGTGCCCTACCGACAGCTTCACCCCCGCCTGTTGGCACGCGGCCAGGGTGCCAACGGCTTCAGCCGCGGTGCGGCCAAGGGGCTTTTCGCAAAACACGTGGCACCCAGCTCCCGCGGCCTCCGCCACCAGGTGTGCGTGGGTATCAGTGGGCGTGGCCACCACGACGGCGTCGGGCCGGCAGGCGCCGATCAGCCATTCCATGCTCGTACCTACCGGGACAGCTTGGCTCTCGCACAACTCGGATACCGTCGGCAGCATCTCGAGCGCCGCCAGCCCGCAGACCTCGGCCCCGGCCAAGCTCAGCAGGGAGCGCAGGTGTACCTGCGCCATGAGGCCACCTCCCGCTACCCCTACCCTCATCGTCGGACCTTCAGAAGGAATCGCACCTCGCCATTGTCGTTGGTTTCGAGGACCTTCTGGTGCTGGCCTCAGACGGCCGCCGGGTACCGAGCGTCAATTGTGGTGGTGACGCGTCCGGTGGCGACGTCGTATACGTGGCCGGAGACGCTCACCTTCGGTGAGAGCAAGGGTGAGGTGAGCAGGCGCTCGACGTCGAAAATGACGGTCGTTTGGGGGTCGGCGACAGCGGAAGCCTCCAGCGCTGCCTCCGAGAGGCCGGTCGCCTCGGCCGCCTGGTGCCGAAATGAGGGGTCGGCGAGAAACCCGGTCCCGCACTGCGTGTGGTGGATTACAGCGACCTCGAAGAGTGTGTCCGCCCTCCGCTGGCCGCTGAACAGCTGCTCGGCCAGGTACGCGAGGTAAGCGATATCGTCAATGACGGCTTCGGTGACGCGCCCCCCGCGTTGCGGATGACGGGGGCGTCTCCGAGTTGCAGCCCGAGGACAATGGCGGGGTCGACGCGGTGGTCGAGGCAGGTGACGACCACCATCTGTGCGGCCGGGAGCCCAAGTGCTACCGGGGTGTATGTACGGGCGAACTGCTCGTTGCGCTCGAGCAGAGGGGTCATCCTGGTCATGATGGTGCGGTTCCTTTCATTGTTCATTTCAACGGAGGGCAGTGGCGCACCGCTCGGGACGCGGCCTACTCAGCCCGGGATGGGCCGTGGCGCGGTTTGCTTTGCCTGAACGGCCTCCGCCGCGTGGGCGGGAGTGTCGCCAGTCGGGGCTGACCCTCGTTCTCTCAGTAGACGCTGTACACAATAGCGGACTTAGTGGACGCTGTCCACTGCTTTTGTTAGTCTGGGACTGTGACGGCCGGCCGATCAGGAAGGGTTCCAGATCAAACCCAACAGCGCCGCCGGCGCCCGCGAGGCGCCGTGCGCGACGGGCTCATCACCGCCGGGGTGGAATTGGCACGGACCGGTGGCCCTGACGCGGTGGTGCTCCGCGAAGCGACGCGGATGGTGGGGGTGGTACCCAACGCTGCCTACCGGCACTTTGCCGACCATGACGCGCTCCTGGCCGCCGTTTGCACGGCCGCCATGGG
>CAWJSS010000005.1:0-252739 GCA_963845605.1 uncultured Acidimicrobiaceae bacterium | reverse complement strand
GGCGCAGAAGTAAGGGTCCTCGTAGCTTCAATCTGAGCCTTCGGGACGGCGGTGGCAGGGCCTCTTTGCGCGAGCCGGAGACGGGCAATCTGTGGGGGGTGGTAAAGCGGTCATGGCCCACCTGAAATCTCAACCCGCTCCTTGTTGGCCGGGGGGCCTGTGTCAGCTCAAAGCCCAGCCTCGGTCGCCAAAGACCAAGCCGAGGGTTGCCAGTCGTGCCCAATTGAGGGCGGCAGCGCGGGCGAGGACGTCGGTCGTGATGCGTCTGAGCCCTCTCACCCTGGCCTTGCGCCCACCCCAGGGCCGCCGGGTGAAATGAGAGACCTTGCGCTCGACGACCGGCCGGGTTGCTTTATAACGGGCTTGCCACTCGGGGCTTTTCTGCTCGGCGCGCACCCGGCGCAGCAATGCCTCTTGGGGATGGACCGATATCGTGCGCCCACGGTGCGAAGGCGTGCATTGGCTCTTCAGCGGGCAGCGGCGGCAGTGGCCCTTGAACGAGGCTTTGCCCTCGCCGCCTCGCCCGGTACGCACCACCACGGTGTGGCCAGCCGGGCAGGTGACGGTGCCGGCATCGAGGTCAATTGTGAAGTCCTCTTTGGTGAACCCTCCGGTCGAGTTGCGCACCGGGGCTGCCTTGGCGGTCACGGGGTAGCCCTGGGCCTCGAGGTCAGAACGGGCCGCGGCACTGCCGTAGGCCGAGTCGCCCACCACCTCGGGCTTTTCCTCGTCGTCGGCGTGGCTGGCCAACAAGTCGGCCACGGCCTGGGCATCGGGGGCGTTGGCGGGGGTGACAGTGACCTCGTCGATCAGCTCTGAGCCAGGGTCGATGCAGATGTGGGCCTTGTAGCCGTCGAAGTGGCGGTTGGCCGACTTGTGGCCGTGGCGGGCCTCGGGGTCGACGGTCGAGATGACCCTGTCCTTGGCCACTTTCCTCACTATGTGGAAGCGCCCGTCGTCGCCTTGCTCTACGTCCTGGCCGGCCACCAGGGCCAGCAGGTCGGCGGCGTCGCGTGCCGGCGCCGACAGCTCGGCGCCGTCGAGGGCGGCCAGGGCTGAGAGGGCGTCGCGCACGAGCTCGTCGACGAGTGCCTCCCGGGCCGCCCGGTCGTCCCAGTCACATGGAGGCTTGCCGAGGCGGTGGTAACCGTCGTCGCGCGACAGTGCCCCCCGCACGGCGCCGGCCAGCTGGGGCGCCAAATTGTCAAGCACTACCAACAGCTTCCTGATAGCCGCCCGCAGCTGGGTGACGGTGTCCTGGGTGGCGACGGCGTCATACAGGGCGGTGGAGTCGAGCACCCGGGCCCGGTTGCCCATGGCGCCGGCTTGACGGGCGGCGGCCCTGGTGTCCTCGAACAGGCGCCGGGGACGGGCCGAGGCCCGCAGACGGTTGCGCTGGCCGGGCAGGACCGTCGGGTGGAAGGCCTCGGCCCCGGTGCTAAGGCCGGCGGCCGCTTGCCAGCGCAGGTCCACCTCCAGGCGGTCACAGGCCTCGCGGTCCGAGAGCCCTTCGAAGGCCTGTAAGACCATGGCCGTGGCCAGCACCCGGGCCGCCACGGTGGGGCGCCCTCGGGAAGAAGCGCTGTACAGGTCGGCGAAATAGTCGTCGGGGAAGATGCGGGCGCCCTCGTCGGCCAAGAGGCGGTAGATCGAACCCGCCCGCAAACGGTCGCCCAGTAGTTCCCGGGGTGACTCGAAGCGGTCCTGGACCTGTGCAAGACCAAGTGCCATACATGTAATTCTCACGGCCCTCATCTCGGCCGTGGTGGATCCCCTGGGCGCCTCACTACCGCTCACTACCGCCCCGCTCGCCCCGCTCGCTCGGTGGTGGCCGACCACCGGCCCAGCCAATGCGGCTCATTGAGGGTGCTTAAATCTGCACGCTCCTAGGGCTGATTCGTCGGGTTACCGCGCCACCAATGCCCAGTGGCATGCCGACCGAAGAGCGAGACGGAACAGAGTGGCCAAGCTAGTGCCGCACGACAAGCTGCGTGAGTACGTGCAGGACCGTCTGGCCGGGCTAATCAGCCGACCGATGAAGCGCACCGTCGGCCCGGAGACCTCGGTCCCAGGGCCGCGGCAAGAACTTCGTCACTGTCGAGGTCATGATCAGCGAGCGGCCGGCGGAGGCTCCAGTAGGCCAAAGCGGCGGCCGCCCTTCATCGCCTGAACCCGTCCAATTGGGAGTCCGGGCTGACGAAGTCCGCCTCGGGCTCGACCACCAAAGTGGACCGCCGGGGCTGCGGCTCGCCTACTACCAGGCTGGCAACTTGGCTCGCCGGCACGACCCCAGGCTTAGCTGGTCACTACCGCACGCTGGTGGTAGAGCGGCGCCACATCCACATCTCGCTAACTGTGCGCTCGCCCGCAAACCGGCCTGCCGCGGCTCGCGCGCTTTGGCCCAAGGTTTGGCCAAGACGGCCTCGCACACCAATTGACAGAAGTCGATATTCCCAATGGCTCCCAAACGAGACACGGCGAAGTATCCTGAGCGTCGCTAACATAGTCCTCCACCAGCACTGTCTCCGAGCGGACGACGGGATTCGAACCCGCGACCCTCACCTTGGCAAGGTGATGCTCTACCAACTGAGCCACGTCCGCGTTGTCCTAACAGACTAGCGCCCGGATCAAGAGCGATGCTCGGAGAGCCGCAGACGCAGGGACCCGCGGTCTTCGCTCTCAGCTAGAGGTTGGCGGAGCCGCCGGCGACCCCGGGGGTTGGGTCCCCAGGGTCACGGTGGTGGTGCGTGTTTTCCCGTCCCGGACATACTCGACCTTAACCTTGTCACCGGGATTCTGGTTCAAGGTCAGGGACACAAGCTCGTCCGTGCTCACGACAGACTTGCCATTGAGCTCGGTGATGATGTCTCCGACCTGAAGACCGGCGGTCGCCGACGGTCCACCGGCATCGACCCCGGTAACCAGCAGGCCCTCGGCCACACCATGCACCAAGCTGGCGTCCGGCGACAGCGGCACGGCAGTCAGTCCGAAGTAGGCGTGGGTGACCTTGCCGGTTGAGATGATCTCGTTCGCTTCCTGGGAGGCCAAAGCGATCGGGATGGCGAAGTTGAGCCCGACACTGCCGCCGGTAACCTCACCCGACGACGTGGGGACGCTCGCTCCCGCAGAGGGCATCCCGATCAACTGCCCGGAGCAGTTGACCAGGGCTCCGCCACTGTTGCCTGGGTTGATCGACGCGTCCGTTTGGATGGCGTCGATCAGCAGCGCAGTTTCGATGTCCTCGCCCGGGACGGCCACGGTGCGGTCGAGCGCGCTCACGATCCCGCTCGTTACGGTGCTGGAAAGGCCCAGTGGCGCGCCGAGGGCGATGACGGTTTGACCCACCACCAGGTCACTGGAGGAGCCTTCACTTATCGCTGGCAGCTTGCCCTGGTCGTTCACCTTGATCACCGCGACATCTGTCAGAGGGTCCCGCCCCGTGATCGTCGCGTCCACCGTCTTCCCGTTGCTGAACAATACCGAGACCTTGCCACCGTCGGCCGCCAGCGCTACCACATGATTGTTGGTGAGGATGTAGCCGTCGGACTTGATGATCGACCCTGTCCCCGTACCCCCCTTGTCCCCCTTCCTGGCACTAATGGTGACCACAGATGGCAGGACCTGGTCGGCGACATTGGGGATCGAGCATGAGTTCGCAGATGCGGTGCTGCCGGCGGCCGAGGCTGAACTCGGGTGAAGGGCATAACCCACGAAGCCACCCACGACTCCCCCGACCAATGCGACGATGGCGAATACAGCGACGAGCGTCCAGTTGAAATGCTTCGGACCCCCGCTCTGTCGTGTCGATGACGTCATGGCCGCCTCCCATTTGCTCGCCGGTATGAGGGATCATAACCCTCCAGGTTGGACAGAGGAACCCAGTTGAAAAGAGCTTCGGTGCGCCCAGGCCAGCACGTTGCCGACCCCCTGGGCATCACCCTGTTGATGTGAAAGCGGCCAAGCACCCTGATCGAGCGGCAATGCGTCCCGTGCGGGCGACCTTAAGACTCAGAGCTGTCGACAACGCCATTTGGCGGGTTTCAGTGAGAGCGCTGGAGCGGAGCCGCGGACGTTTTTGGCCTCTTTCGGTGCACATGAGCCCTTTCGGTTTGTTTTTTGTCGGGATCGAGCAGGAAATACGCCGAAAGTGCCGAAGCGCCCCGAAAGAGCGCCCAGAAAGGGGGCCGAAGCCTGGCCAAGCCTGGCCAAGCGTGGCCAAGCCTGGCCAAGCCGTCAGGGCCGCTTGAGCTCCCAGCAGTCACAAGCCGTCCGAGCCGCCTGAGCCGCCAGAGCCGCCAGAGCCGCCAGAGCCGCCAGAGCCGTCAGAGCCGCCGGCATCGTCAAACCCCGACGGGGCCGTGCCGAGACGTCCCCACCCGAAGCCGGGTTTCACCCTCTTAGGGTGTGGCATTGTGCCTGGATATGGCCTAGGTTCGGGGAGCGGCTGCCGCACCGTATGAGACGGTGCGCCCGTTATCCAGGAGGTCCTCGATGGGCAAAGACCTGAGCACAACAGTGGCCGTTTATACCGACCAGAGGCTGGCAGAACAAGACTGGGACGCCATGGAAACGGCGTCCAAGTCCGATGGTGGGATCGACCTGGCGGACGCCGCCCTCATCAGGCGCAACCTTGACGGCACCATCACCACCCTGCGCCAGCAATCTCACCATGGCTGGGGCAAGGGCGCCATCGCCGGCGCATTTGTCGGCATCATTTTCCCACCCTCGCTCATTGGCAGTGCGGTCGTCGGCGCCGCCGGCGGCGGCATCATCGCCAAGCTGACCCGCAAGATCAGCCGAAGCGACGTAAAGGACCTGGGCGACGTCATGGACGAGGGTGATGTCGACCTCGTGGTCATCACCGACACCGATTCCGTGAAGCAACTTGTGGACCTTCTCGAGGGAGCCACCAAGACGATGAGCAAAGACAGCGCCAGCGCTGACGAGGTCAGAGAGGCTCTAAACGAGGCCCAGGCCAGCTCGCCGCCCGCAGCCTCAGAGCCCTCGTAAGAGAAGGGCTTTCACCGGCAAACGGCTAGCCCGCTAACCGGAAAATCGCAAAATCCGTAAAAAACGGCCAACGGTCGGGCGAACGGGCAGCAAGGCGCCGACCCGACCGGAGCGCCGGAAGCGCATGCCCCTGAAGGACCTCGTCCGTCAGGGATTGCGGAGCGATGACACTGCGTGCTCACTCACGGCACTTAGCCGTGGAGGGCGAGAACGCACTCGCTGGGCTCACCGACGACGTTTGGCTCGAGGACCTGGACGACCAGGCTCCCCCGTGGGCACGAAACGGACCGGCCCGAGCCCGGGACCAACACGGCCACAACCTTCACCGCGGCATCTCGGCCAGTGCAGCTAACGGGCGTCGGCGAATAGTCAGGCGCCTTGGCCGTACCTCCATTTTGCGCCAGGCAGGCCCCTTTTAGGGCTTCCGCAGTGGCGATATCAGCTTGGCTGGCATGAGCGGCAGGCCTGGTGGCTTGCCACAGGGCGATGGCGACGATGAACACGATGACCAATAAAGGCACGAGGCGATAAGGAGAACGCATCGCCGGCCGCCGAGCCATGGCATCAGTAGGCGGGCCTTGAGGGCCGCCCGGTGCCGCTCTTGGGGGAGCTTGTACCGCTTCTCCGTCCCGGCTACCAGCCCAACCGGGGGGCAGCGGTGGTGCGTCGGCTCCAGGCGACCAAGCCACCCAGCGGCCGAGGCCGTCGTTGAACCAGGAGACGCGCCCGGCCTGGGTTCGCCTCCAGCGGACGCCCCGATGGACAGTCTCGGCGGCCGCCGCGCTGCCGACGCTGCCGTTGCTGCGCTTGGACGTCATGGGCGCGGTGCGCCCAATTTCTCAAAGTTGGTCATGGCCTAAGTACGTGTCACTTCAACAGCTTGGACAGGCGACGGTCGGCCAGGACCTTGCCCCCCGTCTGGCACTCCGGGCAGTACTGGAAACTCCGGTTGGAGAGGAAAACCTCCCTGACCGTGCCGCCGCATCTGGGGCAGGCCTGCCCCGCCCGCCCGTGCACGGCCATACCGGCCCGTTTGGCGTCCTTCAGTTCTTTGGCGGCCTGCCCGAGGCTGCGCTCGACGGCCGAGCGCAAGACGTCGGTCAGCGCTCCGTAGAGGCGGCCCAGTTCCTCGGCGTCCAGCCGCGACGCTCCCTTGAACGGCGACAACTTGGCCGCCCACAGAATTTCGTCAGAGTAAGCGTTACCCACGCCGGCCAGCAGCGACTGGTCGGCCAGAACGCTCTTCAACTGGCCCGGAGCCTTGGCCAGGACAGCGGCCAGCGCGGCCTCATCAAAGTCGGGGCTCAGTGGGTCGGCCCCAGCCGCGCTACTCCGTCGATGACCGCCGGGTCGGTTACGAGCCACAGGGCCAGCCTTTTTTCCGTGCCCTGCTCGGTCAGGTCGAACCCGGCCCCGCTCGACAACCCCACCCGCAACGCCAACGGACCTTTCCCCGGTCGGGCCCGCGCCGGCGGCACCGGGTCACGCCAATGCAACCACCCTGCCCTGGCCAGGTGGGCCACCAGCCATACGTCACCAGCCTGAATGCAGAGGTACTTGCCTCGGCGCTGCGCTCCCACCACGGACTGGCCCACGAGGGACTCGAGCGGAGGGTTGTACGTCTTGAGCGCCGAGAACGACCCCAGTTCGGCCCGTTCTACGGTGCAACCCCCCGCCTGCTCGCTCACGAACAGCGCCAGGGCCTCTACTTCGGGTAACTCAGGCACGGATGTACACCAGGCTCCTAGCGGCCGCTGTGGCCGAAGCCACCGAGCCCCCGTTCCGACACCGGCAGCTCGTCGACCGCCACGAACTCGGCCTCTGCCACCGCCTTCACGACCAACTGCGCTACCCGGTCGCCCCGCCGGACTTCGTAAGGCTGGACAGGGTCGGTGTTGACCAGGAGGACCATGAGCTCGTCCCGGTAGCCGGCGTCGATCAGGCCGGGGGCGTTGAGGACGGTCACGCCGTGGCGCAGCGCCAGGCCGCTCCGAGGTTGGACAAAACCGGCGTAGCCTTCCGGGATGGCCAGGGCCAAGCCGGTCGGGACCAGCGCCCTCCCGCCGGCCGGGGGGATCGTCACATCGGAGCGCGACCGTAGGTCTGCCCCGGCGTCGCCGGGCCGCGCGTAAGCGGGCAAGGGCAGGTCAGGGTCGAGTCGGCACACTTCTACCTTCACAACGTCGTCGGCGACCACAGCAAACAGGGTACTAGCGGGATCCGGGGACGCCTTGGGGCCGGCCCGCGCCTGCGTCCATCAAGTGCTGGCGTCGACCCATAAGCAGCACCAGCCGGGCGCCGGCCTATAGAGTCCGGACGTGCTCGTTTGGATGGACCTGGAGATGACCGGGCTCGACCCCCGAAAGGACACGATCGTCGAGATAGCGACGCTGGTGACAGACGACGAGCTCGAAACGATCGCTGAAGGGCCTGACCTCGTTATCGCCACGCCACAGTCCGCGCTGGAGGCCATGGACGAGGTGGTGCAGCAAATGCACGCCCGGAGCGGCCTGCTGGACGCCATCCAGGCCTCGACCGTGAGCCTGGACCAGGCGGCGAAGGAGACGCTTGACTTCATTACCCAGCACGTCCCCGAGCCCAAAAAGGTCCCGCTGTGCGGCAACTCGATCGGCACGGACAGGCGCTTCCTGGCCGCCTACATGCCCGAACTGGAGGACTATCTCCATTACCGGTCGATCGACGTCTCCACCATTAAAGAGCTGGCCAGGCGGTGGTACCCGGAAGAGTTCGCCGCCGCCCCCAAAAAGTCGGGAGCGCACCGCGCCCTTGACGACGTGAAGGAGAGCGTCCTCGAGCTGAAGTACTGGCGCAGCGCGATCTTTCGCGAAAGATCTTCCCCTTCCCCGACCTGACGTGGCACCATGGAAGTTAACCGGCAACGAGAACTGACCGGTGTTACGGAGGTGGAGATGACCCGAGCGATGGACACTCCGTTCTTCGAGGACTCGACGGGACGCCGTCGTCAATCGAGCCGCACCACACGGCACGCAGTTCGGAGCCACCTGCACGTCGCTCAATTCGACGACGAGACCCTGGACGGGGCGGTCCTGCCCGTGGTGGCACACGACGTAGGCCGAAAAGCCTCGCCCAAACCCAAGAAACCGCCCACTCCGGGTCACCGTGGTGGGTTCAAAGTCTGGAAGACCTCGTTTTGGAAGCGTCGGCGCAGGTTATGGGCTGAGCAGAACGCCGCCGCACGGGCTATCGCTGAGTCTGAATAGCTAGTTAGCGGCGAAAGGCCCTGGTGGGGGGCCAGGGTCATGTCTGCTTGCCCTGACCGGGGCGAGCCTGACCGGTCGGAGTACCGTTTTGCGTCCGGCTGGCGCTAGGTTCGGCACCATGAAATATCGCACGCTAGGCCGCACCGGTGTAGAAGTCAGCACCCTTTGTTTGGGCGCCATGATGCTAGGCGCATGGGGGAACACCAACCGCAAAGAATGTGCAGGTATAATCCAGCGCGCCCTGGACGATGGCATCAATTTCATCGATACTGCCGACGTCTATTCTGCGGGAGAATCTGAGGAAATAGTGGGCGATTTCCTGGCTAAAGCCGGCCCGGCCAAAAGGCAGGACATTGTGCTGGCCACGAAATTCCACGGGAAGATGGGCGAGGGCCTCAACCGGGAAGGGAACTCTCGTCGCTGGATCGTCTCGGAGTGCGAGGCCAGCTTGCGCCGGCTAAAAACCGACTATATCGACCTCTACCAGATCCATCGGCCCAGTCCTGACACTGACATCGACGACACTCTGTCTGCTCTAAGCGATCTGGTTCATGCGGGCAAAATACGGTATTTCGGGAGCTCCACATTCCCGGCCTGGATGGTGGTTGAGACGCATTCTGTATCCGAACGGCGCAGCCGTGAACGCCTTTCCTCCGAGCAACCTCCTTACTCGATGCTGGTCCGCGGGATCGAAAACGACCTTTTGCGCGTCTGCCAGAACTATGGCATGGGCGTTATAACCTGGAGCCCGCTAGCCGGCGGATGGTTGTCCGGCAATTTCGGTACCGGGAAACCAAACACCAGCCGTCGAGCCGAACGGCTCCCGGCCCGTTACGACATGGAGGACCCGACCAATAAGGTAAAGCTGCAGGCCGTCGACCAACTGACCGAACTTGCGGCTAAGACCGGTCACAGTTTGCCGGAACTGGCGGTCGCCTTCGTCCTGAACCACCCGGGTGTCACTTCAGCGATAATCGGCCCCCGCACAATGGAACAATTGACCGGCGTCATGGCTGCGGCCGATATCACTTTGGAGGACAGCATCCTGGACCGCATTGACGAGATCGTCCCTCCTGGACGCAGTATCAACCCGGCCGACAGTGGCTGGGAACCGCCTTGGGTGAGCGAGCCCGCCCTGCGCCGTCGCTAATAGCCCCACGCCAGGACTTGGGCGCCCTGGACTTGGGTAGCGATCTCCGCCGCCGGTAGCCTCATCGCATGATCTACCCCGACATCAAGGCCCTTGCCCAAGCTAAGAACTTCGCCGCATTTACCACCCTGCTGCCGGGTGGCCAACCCATGACGCACGTGATGTGGGTTGATGCCGACGACGAGCACATCCTCATAAATAGTGAGCTCGGCCGGCAAAAAGTCACCAATGTTACGAAGGACCCCCGGGTCACGGTGACGGTGATCGACTCGACCAACCCCTACCGCTACGCCGAGGTGCGGGGGGTGGTGGTCGAGCAGGTAACGGGGCCCAGGGCGCGGGCGCACATCGACGAGCTGAGCCAGAAATACCACGCTAAGCCGTATGACCCCAACGCCATCAAGACCGAGAGGGTCATATTGGTGGTCGACCCGCGCCGCCAGCTCGTCAGAGGGTGAGCGGTTCCTTTGGTGAGACCTAACCTTCGTATGATCTGGGCCTTAGTATGATCGGGCCGTGGCCAAGCTTGGCTTAGGGGTCGACATAGGCGGTTCGGGGATCAAAGGGGCCGTGGTCGACCTGGCGGTGGGCGGCCTCGCCACCGAGCGGTACAAGGTCCTAACGCCCCGGCCCTCGACTCCAGGCGCCGTGGCCGACGTGGTCGCTGAGGTGGTGGGGCAGTTCGGGTGGGAAGGGCCGATCGGGTGTACGTTCCCGGCAGTGGTGCGAGACGGCGTGGCTCTCACCGCCGCCAACGTCGACTCGACCTGGATAGGGACCAACATCGAGTCCGTGGTGGGCTCGGCCACGGGCTTACCCGTGGTGGCGGTCAACGATGCTGACGCCGCCGGTATAGCGGAGGCCAGGTGGGGCGCGGGCAAGGACGCGAAGGGCCTCGTGATAGTAGTAACGCTGGGGACGGGCATCGGCACCGCCCTTTTCTACAACGGCGCCCTGATACCAAATAGCGAGCTCGGTCACCTCGAGCTCGACGGGAATGACTACGAGCAAAAAGCGTCAGCCGGCGCACGCGAACGCGAGGACCTTCCCTGGGACAAGTGGGCCAAGCGCCTCCAACGTTATTTTTCCGCCATCGAGGCCCTGTTGTGGCCCGACCTATTCATCGTGGGCGGAGGCGTCAGCCGGCGGGCGGAAAAGTTCCTGCCGATGGTTACGCTCAACACCCCGATAGTCCCGGCCACCCTCCTCAACGAGGCTGGTATTGCCGGTGCCGCCTACCTATCTGCCCAAGACGAGGTGAGGTAGCCTCTCGGGGCAGTGCTCTAAGGAAGGGCGGTAACCCCGCCGGGGCCGAGCTCGTCGGGCCTCATGCGGACAAGGAACCGGGTGCCGGTTGGCCCGTCGCTGCCATCCTCGTCGAGTGGCTCATCCTCGTCCTGCACCTCGACCTGGTCGGCGAATTGGGTGTTATATAGGTCGGCATAGAGGCCATCCGCTGCCAGCAGTTCGGCGTGACGGCCACGTTCGACGACCCGGCCCCCGTCCACGACCAGTATCTGGTCGGCTTCCCTAACCGTTGACAGCCGGTGGGCAATAACCAGAGAGGTCCTTCCGGCCAGCACTTTTTTGAGCGCTCGTTGTATGGCTGCCTCCGACTCAGAGTCGAGGTGAGCGGTGGCTTCGTCGAGCACCACGAAGTCCGGGGCCTTCAATAAGAGCCTGGCGATGGCAACCCGCTGTTTCTCCCCGCCGGACAGACGGTAACCGCGATCACCAACTAGGGTGTCGAGGCCGTCAGGGAGCGAGGAAACCAGGTCGAAGATCTGCGCCTCACGAAGAGCTCCGATCAGTTCTTCGTCCGTCGCATCGGGTTGGGCATAGAGCAGATTGGCCCGCAGGGTGTCGTGGAACAGGTGAGCCTCCTGGGTCACCACCCCGATGGCCTCTTGCAGCGAGTCCAGCGTCACATCCCGCACGTCCACCCCGTTGAACCGAACAGACCCTGAGGTCACGTCGTAAAGCCGAGCGGAAAGGTGGCTCATGGTCGTTTTGCCGGCGCCGGAGGGGCCCACCAACGCGACGAGTTGCCCAGGCTCGGCCACGAACGACACGTCGAACAGGACCTGCTGGCCACCGGTGCGCTCGAGCACGGCTACGGACTCCAGCGATGCGAGCGACACCTCTTCCGGGCGGGGGTAACGGAAATCGACATGATCGAACGCCACTTGGGCCGAGCCTCGCTCCACGGATACGGCGTCGGGCTTATCGTCGATCATTGGCGGCAGGTCGAGGACCTCGAACACGCGGTCAAAAGAGACCAGGGCGGTCATGATGTCCACCTGAACGTTGGAAAGAGAGGTCAGCGGGCCATAAAGGCGCGTCAAGTACTGCGCCAGGGCGACGAGCGTGCCGACGGTAAGAGCACCGTTGACCACCAGGACGCCGCCGACGCCGTAAACCAGAGCAGTGGCCAAGGCGGCGGTTAGCATGAGCCCGGTGAAAAAAACCCGGCCGTACATGGCCGTGGTGACCCCGATATCCCTGACCCGCCCCGTGCGCGCCCGAAAGGCGTCTGATTCGTACTGCGGACGGCCGAAAATCTTGACCAAAAGAGCCCCGGCCACATTGAAGCGCTCGCTCATCATGGTGTTCATTTCGGCGTTGAGGTTGTACGCCTCTCGAGTGATCTTGGCCAGCCGCTTACCCACCCAGCGAGCGGGGAAAATGAACACAGGCAACATGAGAAGGGCCAGGACCGTTATCTGCCAGCTCAGGATAAACATCGCCACTAATGTCACGCCTACGGTGATGGCGTTCCCGATCACCGAGTTGAAAGTATCGGTGAACGCCTGTTGCGCCCCCAGCACGTCGTTATTGAGGCGCGATATCAAGGCCCCGGTTTGAGTCCTGGTAAAAAAGGCGATCGGCATGCGCTGGATATGCGTGAACACCCGGTTGCGCATGTCGTATATAAGGCCCTCCCCCACCCGGGAAGAAATCCAGCGCTCCCAGAGGCCGAGCCCGGCGTCAAAGACGGCCAACGCCGCCACCGCGACGGCCAGCTCGACCACAACGGTGGAGTCCTTACCGCCGATTAGTTCGTTGATTATCGCCCGCGTGAACAGTGGGTTGACGGCCCCGACGAGCGCGTCGATGACAATCAGGACTAGGAACAGCGCCAGCGACCTTCTGTACGGTTTGGCGAAGCCGGCGATGCGCTTGACGATCCCCTTGGGGAGCTTGTGGTCCTTTATCTTGTCGTCTTGGCGCATGGAGCGCATGAGCCCGTACCCGACCCTGGCGCCTCCACCCATATGCATCATGACGACCACTCTCTCACGTGCGGCACGATATCCGGCAGCGTTTTAGCTCGGTCCACCTGGTCGACGACGTGCGAAAGAGGTCGCTCGTGATGCTCGCCGAGGTGCGGCCCAGCCTCTAGCCCATGCCGAGTAGCGGCAAACCAGCGGCGGGGCCACCCGCCGCCACCGCACCATGGCGGCGCCAGCAGAGCCGTAGCGGCAAGAGCGAGAGCAGAGGCCACCGCTCTCGACGCGCCCGTCGGGTCAACTTGCGACTGGTACCGGCTTTATGTCGTCGCGGTCAGCGCATTGGCTGTGATGACGTCCCGGTACCAGCTGTAACTGTCTTTGGGGACCCGTTTGGCGGTGGGGTAATCGACCCAAACGAGGCCAAAGCGCAGGAATAACCAGAGGCCCACTCGAAATTGTCCAGCAAGCTCCACGCGAAATAGCCCCGCAAGTCAACACCACGGTCGATGGCATCTTTCGCCGCCCTCAGGTGCGCATCCAGGTAATGGATCCGCGCCCGGTCGTGGACCGCCCCGTCGGGGTCAACGTAGTCGTGCTGCGCGCAGCCGTTCTCGGTCACGTACAGGGGGACTTTCGTATATTCGTCGTGCACCCGTTCCAGCACGGTGGTGAGACCTTGCGGGTCCACCTCCCAGTTGGCCGCTGTCCGCTCGACGTCCGGACGGCCCACCGACGCAGTCCCGAGAGGAGAAACATGGCTACCTCGTGGGACCCAGTACCCGGCCTCCCGCGCCTCCTGCAAGCGCCCCCCGTCCGCCACCACGAAGGTGTTGTAGTAGTTGACCCCGAGGAAGTCGACCGGCTGGCTGATAGCGGCCAGGTCGCCCGCCTCCACGGCATCGAAGGCGGCGCCGCGGGCGGCCAAAAACTGGACCACGTCCGATGGGTACTCCCCCTTGAACAGCGGGTCCAGGTAGAGACGGTTTAGCAGCCCGTCTTCTCGCCGGGCCGCGGCCACGTCCAGTTGGTTGTCGCTGGCCGGGATGTGGGCGCTCATGTTAACGGTTATCCCGACGGGCACCTTTGTCCCCCGGCGCAGTACCTCTGTCGCCTTGGCATGGGCCAGCAGCAAATGATGGGTAGCCGCTACGGCCGATGCCGGTTCGGCCTGGCCCGGGGCGTGTACCCCGAGACCGTACCCCAGCCATGCCGAGCACCAGGGCTCGTTCAGCGTGATCCACATCCCGACGTCGTCAGCCAGAGCATCTACAGCGATCTGGCTGTACTCGGCAAACCGGTCGGTGACGTCGCGCACCGTCCAGCCTCCCTGGTCTTCAAGAGGTTGAGGAAGGTCCCAGTGGTAGAGCGTGGCGACCGGGAGCATCCCGCGTTGTCGGACCCCCGCCGCCAGGCGCCGGTAGAAGTCGAGGCCGACCTGGTTGGCAGGCCCTTTCCCGTCCGGCTGCAGGCGCGGCCACGCAATGGAAAACCTGTAAGCGCTCAGGCCCAGCCGCTTCATGAGGTCGAGGTCGTCCTCCATGAACTTGTAGTGCTGGCAGGCAACGTCGCCGTTATCGCCGTTGAGGGTACGCCCAGGCGTATGCGAGAACGTGTCCCAGATCGATGGTCCCCGCCCTCCCTCAGCTATGGCTCCTTCAACCTGGTAGGCGGCAGTCGCTGCGCCCCACAAGAAGCCCTCCGGAAAAATTCGGTCGGTTGTCACTCGCTTCCCTTCCTCGCTGGCGTAAGGGGCCCCGGGCCCACTTTGACTTCAGTGGCTGCTCCTGCAGGTGGCTAAAGCTAGCGCTCTACTCCCTGATTGCTCCGGCGTTGCCATCCTTTGACGGGGGCCGGGCCAGAGATGAGCAGCGCCAGCGCCCATTCTAAACCGGTTCAGGACCTGCTCAGGACCTGGTGAGACGGGTCGTTCAGCGCGCTCTCAGGGTTTTTTGAAAATTCCCGGGTTTAATGGTGGTCTGGAGGCCGACAGGCGGCCTGCCTCCGCCCATGGAGCTGAGCCGAGGAGGGCGACGAACATGGCTGAGGAACAAGAGGCCGCTTACGGGACGGACGTGCCCGCAGACGAGCCTGTCTTCCCCCAGGCCCCCGCAGCGGGACCTGGGGATTGGAACGACCTGGGTTCCGACCCGCAATGGCCCCAGACGTGGCCTGCCGCCGACCGTGACACTACGGCTTCAATGCGGGACCCCACGGCTTCTTTCACCCGTGGCGAAAAGGCCCCCGAGGTAGCCCATTGGGGTGCTCCGGCTGTGGCTTCGCCGGACGACACTTGGCACGATGACACCCGGCATGACGACACCCGGCATGACGACACCCGGCATGACGACACCTGGCACGACGAGATCCGGCACGACGAGATCCGGCACGACGACACCTGGCGCGGCAGTGCTTGGTCAGGCCCCGAAGCCGTCCCTTCGTCCAACCCTCGCCGGCGGCGGCCGTCGTGGGGATGGCCGGCTGCTCTAGTCGCCGCCGTTCTCGTCGCCGGGGGGGCCGGCGCCGGCATCGCTCTGGCTCTAAACAACAATGGCGGCTCGAATTCTCCGAAGTCGGTGGCACTCCCGCCCAGCAGTCGCGACACACCCCTCTCGTCGAACGCACAGGCTTTGAACGTCCACTCGATTGCATCTCATGTGGACCCAGCCACGGTCGATATAACGGCCAAAGGAGCCAATGGCCAAGACGAGGGCACGGGGATGATCATCACCTCTTCCGGAGTGGTCCTCACCAATAACCACGTGATCGATGGGTCGACACAAGTGACGGCGCAGATCAATGGGAACGGTCCCACCTATCGAACTGCCGTGCTCGGCACTGACGCCGCGGACGACGTCGCCCTCCTCCAGCTCGAAAGCCGTTCGACCTTCAAGACGGTCAAGCTGGGCGACTCAGACGTCATTACGGTCGGCGACACCGTCGTGGCCATCGGGAACGCACTCGGGCTCCCCGGCCCTGAAACCGTGACCAACGGGATCATTTCCGCCACCGGCCGGTCGATAACGGTCGGCGACCCGAACTCCGGCCTGACCGAAAGCCTGAAAAACATGTTCCAGTCGTCTGCGGCCATCAACCCCGGTAATTCGGGTGGCCCGCTCGTAGACGCCTCGGGGAGAGTGATAGGCATGAACACAGCGGAGGAAACCGGTTCTGGATCTGGCCAGAGCGCGTCCAACGTGGGCTTTGCCATACCCATAAACTCCGCGGTGACAGTGGCACGGGAAATCCAAAGAGGTAAAGCCAGTGCCACCGTCCAGATTGGCCCGCACCCCGTCATGGGGGTCGAGGTAACTTCGGTGAAATGCGCCGAAGGCGGCGACGGGTGCACGGCCCTGGGTAATAGTACGACGTTCGGTTTACCGTTTGGAGGGACCAACTATACGGCCCCGGTAAACCAGGGCGCGGTGGTTGCTGGAGTCCAACAAGGCGACCCCGCACAGGCCGCCGGCCTGTCCGCCGGGGACGTCATCACCTCGGTAAACGGTTCACCAATTAATTCCCCCACCGACCTCACCAGGTACATGAACAGCCAGAGAGTGGGCGAAAAGGCGACCGTCCGGTGGGTCGACCCGAAAGGCCAGCACCGTTCAGCCACACTCAGTTTCATCCAGGGCCCAAACGTCTAGGGCCGTGGTAGCCATCGTCCCAGACATACGCCGGCCCGCCGGGTCCCGGTGGTGCTGGACCAGAGACCGCTAGCTCCTGCCCCGTGCCACCGATGAACCAGGAAATCAGCCAGCCAACCGGAGGGGCCTCCGTGCGCTATGGGGACCCGTGGGCTGCTCCGCCGGAGGCACGTGACCCCGTGCGGCGGCTGCGTGGCCACCTCGTCCTGCCCGTGACGGTCTGGACGGCGGGGACCGTCGAGGGCGCCGAGGGCGCCGGGGGCGCCGAACCCGGCCTCGAAAAGATGCCTCCTGTGGGCTTGACGGTATCGTCGGTCGTCCTCAGTCAAGGTGCGCCCCCGATGCTCGCCGGCCTGATCAGCCCGGCGTCCGACTTCGCCGATGTTTTGACCACTAGTGCCTCGGGTCGCTTTGTCGTGCAGCTGCTGGGGAGCGGCCACCGGCGCCTGGCCCAGCACTTCGCCGGCGAGCTGCCCGCCCCGGAGGAGCTCCTCCTGACTCGGCCGTCGCCACACGGCCCGCTGCTGGAGAAAGTGCCAGACCGGTTGTTCTGCCGGATGACCGATAACAAGCCGTTCGGTTGGTCGCTGCTGGTCGAGGCCGAGGTCGAAGGGACCGAAGTGGGAGATCCCGCCGGAAAGGGACTGGCGTGGTACCGCGGCGGCTTTCAGGTCCTCGACGCTGTAAGGTGCGCCCAACGGTTCGGGCATTTCGGCCCGTCTCGCGCCACATCCGGGGGCGAAAGGGGGACCTGGTTGCCGCCGGCGCCGCTGGACGACAAATCTCGCAACCTGGTCACCGCTACGCCACCGGATTCCGCCAGCACACTGCGGGTCGCCATGGCGACCGAAGCTAAAAAGTCAGGCCGTGCGTGCTCTCGGACCGTCGCGCATAGCTCGTTCATGAGCCACGGCCGCTTCTTCGAGCCCGCGGATCATCGTTTGGACCGGAGCATTGCCAAGCAGCGCCGGCCTGGTCGCGGCCCAAACATGGCGCACCGGCTCGTTATCCCGGCGCAAGCGGCGCACCACCACCGAGTCGTGGAGCACGCCCAGTCCCAATGACGGGATGATCGCTACTCCGAGCCCGGCGGCAACGAACCCCTGCGCCGGCCAGTACTCGTCCGCCTCGACGGTGCGGCGAGGCTCGAAGCCGGCGTTGCGGAACGCCTTGCTTGACGCCTCGTGGCAGCAGCCGATACTGCACATGGTCTCGACCCAGTTTTCCTCCGCCAGTTCGACCAGGTCTATAACCCGGCGCCCGGCCAGGCGATGTCCTCGAGGGAGCACCAACCTGTAGGGATCGTCGAGCAAGTGCACCCAGGCCAGGCCGTCACGCGGTACTTCTCCGGAGGGGAAGTCCTCAACCGTTACAACGACGTCTGCCTCTCCCTGGCGCAGAAGGGGAAGCGAGTCGTCCCGTTCGGCAACCCGCAGGGCCACTTCGAGGTGGGGTAGCTCGCGGCGCACGGTAGCCAGCGCCGGCGGGATAAGAGATGCTCCTGCCGTCGGGAACGAGACGACACGCAGGGTCCCCACGTGGCCGCTTTGCAGGGCCATAATGGCCGCTTCCGCCTCCGCCACCTTCGAGAGGAGCCCCCGGGCGTGCTCGGCCAGCAGGCGACCCGCCTCGGTCGGCCGTATGCCGCGGCCAACGCGCTCGAACAGGACCGCCCCGGTCTCACGTTCTAGGGCGGCGATGTGCTGGCTCACCGCTGATGGCGTATAGCCCACCTGGTCCGCAGCCGCGGTGACCGACCCGGTGTCCACAACAGCCTGCAAGGCACGAAGTCGGCGGAGATCCATAGCAACTTTGATCTTACAAGCGCGCTAAATCCTCTTTTAGAATTATTTGCTGGTACTTCATGCTTAGCCCGTGCACAGTATTTGTATGGGCTATTTGTCGCCTTTCCTCAATGAAGATCTGGCCCGTCGCCACGGCGCCGACTTGCGGGCCCGGGCCGAGCTCCAGCACCGGGTGCAAGCGGCGCGGGCCAATCATCGCCGGTCGGCGCGGCGCCGGAGGCCTGGCCCTGGTTGGGCTCTGGTCGACGCCGTCCTGGAGCTGTTTTCCCGTCCCTCCGGCGTTTCCAAGCCCTCCGTTCGTTCAATGCCCTCCGCCGTTTCCCGTCCCTCCGCCGTTTCCCGTCCCTCCGGAGCTTCCAGGCCCTCCGGCGTTCCCAAGACCTCCGTTCGTTCAATGCCCTCCGACGTTTCCACGCCCTCCGACGTTTCGGGCCGCCGGCCCCCAGTCGTGCTCATCACCGGGCCATACCCTTGCCATTGCCATGGCTGACGGGTCCTGGCCCTTTGCGTTGGCGGCCTTAATAGTGGTCGTCGTTGCACTTCTGGCCCACCGGGGTTCCGGCCCAGGCCAGCAAGACGACGACGCCTGGGCCTCGGTCCGGCTCATCCACACACAGCAAGCAGACGGGTGCTTCCCCGTCGGCGTTGTCCGCGTCCAGAACCCAGCCCTGCTACCAGTAATAGTCTCCGCCTCGGTGCGGGCACCGCGCTTCTCCGGACGCTGGCGCCACCGCCCGTGGCCCGCCGGCCCGTCTCGGTCCGGTCCCCGAAAGTGAACCGGCAACCGCAGGTCCCCGAGGGGACTCTGCTGGGGGCCGTGAGGGGCGGCGGGGTTGGCATCTGGGAACTGCCGTTGGGGAGCACGCGGACATCTGCCGATGGTCAAGGTCCGCCTTGACCAGGCCGGGCCGCGCACGAAGGTGTTCACGTGGGCGGTATACGGCTCTCTGAAGTGCACCACGCGACCGTCCGACGAAACCTGGCCGGTGTTGGCCAAATAAGCATCCCGGTGCGGCCCGGCGTACCGTCTGCGACCGAATTAGCATGTCCGGTCCTATGGCACCAGTAGCGATCAGTACGGTCCCGGGAGTCCCGGCCACCCTCCGCTGGATCGGGTCACCCGTGGAGGCGAGCCTCGAGGACGCCACTCTTTCCATTACCGCCGGGCCACGCTCCGATTGGTTCATCGACCCCCGCTCGGGCACGACCACGCTGAACGCCCTGGGGCTGGTTGGCCCGCTGGCCGGCGATTTCACCTTGTCGGCGCGAGTTGAGACCGAGTTCAGGTCGAGATTCGATGCCGGCGCGCTGGTCGTGTGGCAGGACGACCTCACGTGGGCCAAGCTCGCCTTCGAGTTCTCGCCCGCCGGCGACCCTATGGTGGTCTCGGTCGTCACCCGTGCAGAGTCCGACGACTGCAACTCGACGGTGGTCAGCGCCCCCCAGATTTGGCTACGGGTGTCTCGCATCGGGCGGGCCTACGCTTTCCATTCCTCGACCAATGGCCGCCATTGGGACTTCGTCCGTCACTTCCGGCTATCGGCGCAAGGCTCACCCGAGGTTGGCTTCGAAGCCCAATCACCACGTGGAGAAGGCTGCCGGGCTCACTTCTCCGAGATCGTGCACACCACCCGCACGCTGTCGGACTTGCGTAACGGCGACTGAAAGAACGGCTTGTTCTAGGCGACGCTGGGACCCGCCCTAATGGGCCGGTCTGACCCCAACCTCTTCCAGATGGCCCAAGAGGTCGGCCGGATCCTGGTACACCCGGTAGGCGCCTGCCACCTGAAGCTCCTCGGAACCGTACCCACCCGAGAGCAACCCGATACCCAGCGCCCGGGCCCGTTGAGCGGCCAGGAGATCCCAGACGCTGTCACCAACGACAAACGCGTGGGCGGGGTCGGCTCCTAACCGCTCGGCTGCCGCCAGGAACAAGTCGGGGTCGGGCTTGGCTCGCTGGACAACGTCGCGCGTAACCACCGGCACACTGGCTGGGAGGTCGAGCAGGCCCAGAGCGGCGTCTGCCACGGTGTGCGCCCCGCTTGTGGCAATGGCGAAGGGGACCCGGTTGGAGAGCAGGACGTCGAGCAGCTCGGTGGTGCCAGGCAGAGGGACCACGCTCTTGACCCGGTCCAGGTAACTCTGCTCGTGCAGCGACGAGAGCTTGGCCAATGTCGGGGCGTCAAACGTCAACCCGGTTTCTCGTTGGAGCGCATTGAGAAAAAGGCCACCGCTCATCCCGATCCGGCGATGGATGCGCCACACCGACAGCGGGATGCCGCACTGGGTGAGGGCATCGTTCCAGGCGGCTACGTGCTGGTACACAGAGTCCACCAGCGTGCCGTCGAGGTCGAACAGGAAAACCGGCGGCGGGGCCGTAAACCTCCCGCCCGCCTCAGCTCCCGACATGTTCGCGACCCTAGCCGGCTACCCGACGCGACGAAGTAGTGAGCCTAACCCCAGTTGGTCCCCTTGTACTGCATGCGCAAGCCGGCATCGAAGGCGTCTGCTCCTAATAGGCGCCGGGCATGGACAAGGAACTTGGCCGTCGGCGTCACCACATAGCGCGAGCGCGGCTTCGGCGCTGTGGCGCCCTTCTCTATAGCGTTGGCCACCACTTCTGGCGCCGCCGCCAACCACCTCGAACGGTAAGAGTTCAGGATCTGCTTCCCGGCCACTTCGTTTAGAGCCGCGTACGGGCCGGCCGCTGGAGCCGAACCGCCGAGGGTGCGGCTGGCCGTGTCCGCAAACGCCGTCCTTATCAGCCCCGGCTCGACGAGGACCACCTTTATGCCGAACGGCGCCACCTCG
This sequence comes from uncultured Acidimicrobiaceae bacterium, assembly GCA_963845605.1. Classification (GTDB taxonomy): domain Bacteria; phylum Actinomycetota; class Acidimicrobiia; order Acidimicrobiales; family Palsa-688; genus Fen-671. Next base: position 231,844 of record CAWJSS010000005.1, on the reverse strand, counting down.
AACCGCAACGCGTCTGTCAGTGCTTCGACCGCGTACTTGCTGGCGTGGTAGTAGCCGCCGGCCGGGAACACGACCCGGCCCCCCATAGAGCTGACGTTGATAATGCGGCCCTGACCCGCTTTGCGCATCCCCGGCAGGACGAGTTGGACCATGCGGGCCAGGCCGAACACGTTCGTTTCGAACTCCCGCCGCACGCCGTCGAGATCCGTCTCCTCGATGGTGCCGTACTCGCCATAGCCGGCGTTGTTCACCAGCACCCCGATCGACCCGGCCTCGTTCTCGACCGTGGTAACGGCCGTCACCCTCGACTGCTCGTTTGCGACATCGAGGGCCAGCGCGTGCGCCCCTGACTCAGCTAACTCGGCCAATGCCTGCGGGTTGCGGGCGGTGGCGTACACCGCCAGGCCCGGGTCCCGGGCCAGCCGCAAAGCGGTGGCTCGCCCGATCCCCGAGGAGGCGCCCGTGATCAACACGGAGTTGGTCACTGGTCCCAGGCCGCCTTTCGTACCCCGACGACGAGCCGCCCTCGACGCCGCCGGCGCAGCTGCATGGGACCCAGTACAGCCCCTATGTGCCGTCGTGGTCAACCCTGTCACTGGCGCTGCCCCCTGCACAGCCGCCGCCGTCGAATCCCTTTAGCCCATCTTGGTGGGCAGACCGAACTTCAGAGCGGGCGGGCGCGCCCGTCGTCCATGTCGCGCAGAACAAGGCCCGGTTCGCGCCAGTGCCCAACGCCGGGCACGCGAAGGGCCGGGGTGGCCGGCAACGACCTCTTGGCTGGGCCGCCGGCCAAGACGTAAATGCGCTGGTCTCCGATCTGGCCCCGAAACGTTAGGCCCGGGGCCGGTCGCGACGGATCTCCCCTACCGCAGCACACGACCACCCTCAACTGCGGCACCCACCGGGGTGCGAACGAGGGGTCAAGGAAGTACAGCGCCGCCTGGTTGAGCTCTACCCGTCGGTGGTGGCGGACGGCCTGGTCGGCGATGGCGGCCGCCTCAGGCATGGCGTCCCGGTTGCCTATGTCGACGTAGATGGTCTTGACTTCGGGGCCCAGTGCCATTTCGGCGACGGCGTTCCAGGAGCTACGGGCCAGGTGGGCCGACCCGTCCGTGAGCGGTGTATGGCTAACGGCGAAACCGGCGCAGACCGTCGTGGCTACAACCACACCGACTGCCGCCACACCGATGGCCGGCACGCTGGCTGCTGGCACCCTCAAGCGCCTCGGGCGCGGCGAGGCGGTCCCCCCGGCTTCCGGCGCCTCCCGAAGCGTGGGCGAAGGAAGCACCGGGGCGACCACGAGCCACGCAGCCACCCAGGCCGGTATGACGAGCGCGCCGGTCCACATCACCAGGTAGGGGAAAAGCGGCCCGTAGACCAGCAAGATCGACCACCCTGCTGCCAGGATGGCGACGGTCGTGCTGCCCGCCAGCGCCAACGCGGGAAGCTTGCGGAGCAAGAGCGCCGCCACCCCGATCATGATGGCGCCGGCAATGTAGGCCAGGTACCAGGGGTGCTCCCATACGGAATGGTGAAGAAGCCAAGAGGGGTTGGCGTCACGGTTGGCTGGTTGCTCCTCGAGGCGGAAGGGGAACAACCCGAACAGGGTGTCAGCGGCCTTCACCGAAACTCTGACCGTGCGGGCGGAGTGGTGCGTGGTCAAAAAGCGGTAGGCCTGCACGAGGTTCCCCGGGCTGGTTGAGACTTGCTGGACCATTGTGGGCAGCCAGACCACTCCAAGGACGGCGGCCAAAGTGGCGGCGCGGCTGCGCCAGTTCCGGGCCCAACCCCAGGCTCTATCGCCCGACGAGGTATCGCTAGGACCACGGGCGTCCACCCGAAGTCCCGCTCTGCTGGTCACCCTGAGGAACGGGGCCGCCACCACCAGCACCAGCACGAGTACAACGGTGCTGATATCTGTTTGGCATAGAAAGGATGCACAGATGGCGGCGGCGATCGTGGACGGCCAGGGGTCGCGGCTGACCGCCACATCTGCCACAAGAAGTACCAGGAGAGCGGCCGGCAACGCTATGGCGTACGGCGCCCACACAGTCCCAAGCCGTTCCAATCCGAACGACCACTCGTAGCCCAACAGGACGACCGCCGCCCACCAGCCGGTCAGACCAGGACGGAGCCGGTGCGCGACCACCACTATGGCCACCACGGCCACCGCTTGAAGGGCGTAAAAACCCAGCGACACCGCCACCGGCGACCCTCCCCCGAGCCAGCGGGCCACGCCGAGCAGCTGCAGCCACACAGGGCCGAGATGATGCCAACCGTAGCGGTCGTAGACGCCCAGCAGATCCCGGCCGACCAGGCTGTTGTGCGCCTCTAGGTCGATCAGTGCCTGGTCACCCCAGAACCAGATGCCGGCCCGGCCCGACCAATCCTTGAACGCTCCCACCAGCAATGGGGTTATGGCGAGAGCGGCCGGCAGGGCGACCTGGATGACCTTGCGTCTCGCCAAAGGACCACTCCCGGGTAGAGCCAGTACGAGGCTCGGTGGGGCGGCTTGGTCCCGAGCCCGAAAGGATGGCACAAGCTAGCGCGATGGGAGGCCGTACGTCAGTTCGAGTAGGCTTCGACACGGCAGGGCTTGCGCATGAAGCGGCCCGAAACCCAGCACCCAGAACCCCACTACCCAGACCCCAGCACCCAAGCGGGCCGATCGGGCCACGCGCCCACAGCCCGGATTTACGCGGGACATGCTTATGCTGCAGGGGACGACCCGGAGGGAGGACATGACATTGACGGACAACGGACAAGCTGGTTCGCGGCGTGAGCAGCCCCGATGGCCCAGCCGGCACACGACGCGGGCCTGGGCCGGGGTGGCACTGGCCGGCGCCTTGTCCCTTGCCCTGGCGGGTTGTGGCGGGAGTTCCGGGTCACGGACCATCAACCTGTCCGCCTCTTCCGGTGCGGTTGGCACCGTGGTCGACATCAGCGGGGACGCCGGCAGCGGCTGCGTGCTCGACCATAACTGGTACGGGTTTGGGTTCGGCTCGTTACGGCCAGGCGGGGAAAGGCCCCCGGACCGAGATGGCCACACCAATACTCAAAAATGGCTCTGGCCGGCCAGTTTCTCCATCCCCTCGTACGTCGGCGGGTCATCGGCCGGCGACGGGGCCGCCATCACGTCGGGGCGCTACGAGTTCTCTGCACCGCCATGCCACGGCCACACCCTGGCCACCGCCTCCTTCAACGTGACGTCGGCGACGCCGGCGACCAAGTCCTCGGACTATGTCGGGATCGCCGCCACCGTGGACGGTCACGGGTACTGGTTGGTCCAAGCTGATGGTGCCGTCAGCGCCTACGGAGATGCCCACGCCTACGGCTCGTTGACCTCCAGCGAGGCGAGCACATCGAAGATCGTCGCCATCGCCCGGACGTACGACGGGCACGGCTACTGGCTCCTGGCTGCCGACGGCCATGTCTTCACCATCGGCGACGCTCACGCCTACGGCTCAGCCCCGAGCGGACAGGCCACCGGTGCGGCCACCAGCATGGCCGTCACGCCGGACGGCCATGGTTACTGGATTTTGGCAGCCAACGGCCATGTTTACGGCTTTGGCGACGCCCAATCGGAGGGCAGCCCCAGCCCGGCTAACGCTCCCTATGACGCAATTGCCGCCCGTCCCGCCGGCGGTTACGTGGTGACGGCGGCCAACGACGCCTGCGCCTATCTGTTCCCTGGAAACCTCCCGTCGCTGGGCGGCGGTCCCGGCACGGCGCTGGCCGCATCGCTGGTCGGGACGGCGGTGACGCCTAGCGGTAACGGCACATGGCAGACCGGCTCCGACGGCGGCGTGGTGACGACCGGTCAAACGACGTCGACTTATGCCCCGTTTTACGGGTCGGTGCCTGGTCAAAACGAGCAGTTGAAGGCGCCGGTAACGTCGATTGCAGGCAGCCCCACCGGCCACGGGTATTGGCTGTTGAGCGCCAATGGGACCGTTTACGTATTTGGCGACGCCCAGTTCTACGGGTCAGGGAAAGGCTAAAAAGCCCATCTGGCCCGGGTTACTTAGCCCGCAGCCAGCTCGCCTCGATGGGGATGGCGCCGAGAGGGGCTGTTACCCGGATGGGTTCGCCCCACTTATCGAACACGGTAGTGGTGTCCTTCTGGACCACCTCCACCGGTAACGCTGAGCCGCTGGAGCGTAGGTACAGTTCCTCGGCTGTCCCGGGCTGACCTGCGAACGCCTTACTGGTCCCCTTGTACCCTCGCGTCGTCTCGCCCAGGACTTTGGTCCCCGGCACTACGGTGACGGGGCCGGACATTCTCAATGGGTCGAGAGCCGAGGAAATAGTCAGGCCGGCGGCGGCCGACGCGTACGCCGCGCTGGATGGTTTTACCGATATCCATTTGTTGGCTTGCGCCGTAGCCGCCGCGGTCGTAAAACCCTGGACGTACAAGCCCGCGGCATCGCCGATGAGGTAGGCGGTGTCCTTTAAGAGCGCGACCGAAAGGGTCCCCTCGTCCGCTCCCTGTGTCCACGTAATGATCTGTGAGCCCGCCGCCTGACCGACGTCGCTGATGATGGCGACCGTGACCCCGTTGCCCGACTCCGTCGACGCCCAGCGGACAGAGTGTTGCCCCAGGCCGGCGTTCAAGGCTGAGGCGACCTCCTGCGCCGGCGACGCTGCCACGGCGGCGGAGGCCGCGCTCACAGTGCTGGAGACGGTGGCCACTGCCACCAACCCGAATACCGACATGAGGACCCGCGGCCTGCCCAAACTTCGCTCCCAGCACCTTGCTCAGTGCCAATTTACCCACAACGAGGTCTGAAGCGGCCTCCCGACCTACGCAACTACAGCCGCGCTGAGTCGGAAAGACGAGGCCCCCGAAAGCGTCGTGTTACGAACAACCGCTGGTGGTCCCGCAGGACGGGCAGGCGAAGCAGCTGCCGGCCCGCTGCATCTGGACACCGCACTGGTAGCAGTACGGTGCGTCGCTGGTCGCAGGCTGGTGGTGGCCATTGCCGGTCCGGGCCGAACGGTCCAGTGGGGTGGCAGGCGGCGGCTTCGGGCCGGACGATAGCTCGGGGGCGGGCGCTTCTGCGTTACCCCGCAGGTCCACTTCTTCGGGGAAATCAGATCGGATGGGCTGGTCGATGGTCGACGCCTCTTCCACCCCGGGGAGCGTGGGCTGCATTCGTTCGCTCACGGTCATTATGCCGAGCTCCTGCCGCTCCACCTCGCCCATGTACTCAACGGCCAGCCGGCGGAATATGTAGTCGACCAAAGATGAGGCGAAACGCAGATCGGGGTCGTCGGTCATGCCCGCCGGCTCGAACCTCATATTGGTGAAGTGGCGGACGAACGTGGCCAGGGGTACGCCGTGCTGGAGGCCCATGCTCACCGAGATGGCAAAGGCGTCCATGATCCCCGCCAACGTCGACCCCTGTTTGGACACGCTTATGAACACTTCGCCCGGACGGCCGTCGGGGAACTCTCCTACGGTTACGTACCCTTCGCAATCGGCCACCCGGAAAGAGAACGTCGAGGACTTGCGCTTGCGCGGCATGTGCTCGTGGATCGGCCGCTTTACCACTACGGTCTGGCGTTCCAGGGCCTTTTCGAGCTCTTCCACCTTCTGGGCCAGCTCGGCGTCATGGGCCTCGGCGCTCGACGTCGCGGCCGTCGCCTTCTTCGTCGTGGCCAGAGGCTGAGCTACTTTGCAATTGTCGCGGTAGATGGCGACGGCCTTTATGCCCATTCGCCAAGCGTCGATATGGAGGCGCTCGACTTCGGCCACCGTGACCTCTTCTGGCATATTGACGGTCTTGCTAATGGCGCCCGACAGAAACGGTTGAACTGCCCCCATCATCCGGACGTGCCCGCGGTAATGGATGGTGTTGTCGCCCATCGAGCACGCGAAAACGGCCAGATGGTCAGGAGTGAGATGAGGTGCTCCGATTATCGACTTGTGCTCGTCGATATACGAAGTGATTTCGCCTATCTCTTGCTCGGAGTACCCGAGTTTTACCAGGGAGCGGGGCACCGTCTGGTTCACGATCGACATGGTGCCGCCGCCCACCAATTTCTTCGTCTTGACGAGGCCCAGGTCCGGCTCCACCCCAGTGGTGTCGCAGTCCATCATCAGCCCGATGGTGCCGGTGGGGGCCAGCACGCTGGCCTGGGAATTGCGGACGCCGTACCGCTCGGCCGTGTCGACCGCGTCGTCCCAGGCCTCCTGGGCGGCGGACATCAGGCCCGGGGGGACGAGCTCCTCGTCGACCTTGGCCACCTCGGCGCGGTGCATCCGTAGCACGTTGAGCATCGGCTCCCGGTTTTCGTGGTAGCCGGCGAAGGGGCCCATACGGGCCGCCGTACGAGCTGACACCGAGTAGGCGTGGCCCGTCATAAGCGCCGTGATCGCCCCCGCCCACGCCCGCCCCCCGTCAGAATCGTACGGTAAGCCCTGCGCCATCAACAACGCTCCGAGGTTGGCGTAACCGAGCCCCAGTTGACGGAAACGCCGGGACGTGTCCCCAATCGATTTCGTCGGGTAATCGGCATTGCCGACCAGTATCTCCTGGCCAGTGAAGACCACGGCCACGGCTGCCTTGAAGCCCTCGACGTCAAAATTCCCTTCGCTGTCAAGAAAAGTGAGCAGGTTGAGACTGGCCAGGTTGCAAGCGGAATTATCGAGGTGAACGTACTCACTGCAGGGGTTACTGGCGTTTATCCGACCGGTGTTCGGAGCTGTGTGCCATTTATTTATGGTGGTATCGAACTGCATCCCGGGGTCGGCGCATTCCCAGGCGGCTTTGGCAATTTGGCCGAAGAGCTCCCTGGCCCTCATAGTTTTCAGGACCTCGCCAGTCGTGACGGCCCGGAGCTCCCAATCCTTGTCGTCCACCACGGCCTGCATAAACTCGTCGGTGACCCGCACCGAATTGTTGGCGTTTTGGTACTGGATCGAATAGCTGTCCCGGCCGTCGAGGTCCATGTCAAAGCCGGAGTCCCGCAGGGCCCGCGCCTTTCGCTCTTCGATGGCCTTGCACCAGATGAAATCTTCGATGTCGGGATGGCCGGCGTCGAGGACGACCATCTTCGCCGCCCGCCTGGTCTTACCGCCCGACTTGATCGTCCCTGCGGACGAGTCAGCACCCCGCATAAAGCTCACCGGGCCGGAGGCGGTGCCGCCGCCCCGTAGCCCTTCCTTCGAGGAGCGGATCCGGGACAGGTTTACTCCCGCCCCTGATCCCCCCTTGAAAATCCTCCCTTCCTCGACGTACCAGTTGAGGATGGAGTCCATCGAATCGTCAACCGCGAGGATGAAACACGCTGCGGCTTGCTGTGGGACACCGGCCACTCCGATGTTGAACCACACGGGCGAGTTGAACGCCGCCCGCTGATGAATGATGAGCCACTTCAGTTCGGCCTCGAAAGCTTCGGCCTCCGCCTTGTCGGTGAAGTAGCCGTCCTTCTGGCCCCAGCCCACGATGGCCCCGACCACCCGGTCAGCCACCTGCTTCAGCGACCACTCGCGCTCGGGCGTCCCCAGGGTCCCCCTGAAGTACTTCTGCGCCAGGATGTTGGTGGCGTTGACGCTCCACCCACTTGGCACCTCGACGCCGAGTTGCTCGAAGGCTACGGCACCCGTCGCCCAGTTGGTGATACGGGCGTCCCGCCGTTCCCACGTCACCGTGTCGTAGGGGTCGGCTCCTGGAGTAGTGAAGTGGCGGCTGAGGCCGATGCCTGTCTGCTCTGTCGCAATTGCCATTTCGGTCCCTTCTCTCAGCAAGCTCGACTTCATGGGCCGCCCATTATGCCGAGGGTGGCTAGCTAGTTCACGACCGGTGTCACTGACTCTGGCCGCAGGTCAACAACCACAAGCTGTTGTGGTCGTATTCCCAGATTACGCCCGTCAAACACAAGATACGGGAATACTACAGCATAGTACTTACACGCTTGTCAATACGCGAATGGTCGCCATGCCTAACCGTATGACAGGTCTCCTGTGGGCCCACAGATGCAAAGACTGTGGATTTGGCGGGAGGCGACAGGTGGTGCCGGCCGCCGCACCGGTCCCCGGCAACCCCTGAGGCTACCCACGGCCAGCCTTTGCCTGGACCACCCCTTGACACTAGGAGCCTCGACGCCGGTTAGAGCAGGAGGGCGCCCCCGGCGGCTTCGGCGCCCCGTACGCGACCAACGCGATTAACCCCCGATTTGACCCGCACCTTCAGCTCGGGCCCGCCCGCGGGAGCCGCCGCTGCCCCGGTCTCGGCCGGTCCGGGCCCCGGCGGTGCTACCAGGGCGGCGTGCAGAGCAGGCGGTGGCGCCGTGGGCGCATTGGCCCTGGTCACAATCTCGACCCACCGGTTGTCCGCGATGCGGGCGAGCGCCGAGAGCTGCCGGCGCTCCCTCGTCCTGAAAGGACGGCCATCGCGACCGAGCACGACCACCAGCGAAGCGACGGCCAGGTCGGCCCAGGCCACATCGGCCGGGCTGGCCACCCCCGTTTTGGCCGCCACCGAGGCGCGGGCACCCTTCACGAAGGCGAACACCCAGGCTTCAGGCGGCATCGACCCAACCGAGTTGAGAGGGTGGGGGGCAGACGGGTCGATGACGGCCGCCCAGTCGGCCTCGAAGTCGCGCGCTGCATGGGCCACCAGGGCGCTCAGCAAGTCGGGCGGCTTCTGCCGCTCGACGAGGTAGGCCGCCGTCTCCAGTGCGTCGAGGCGGGGGTCCACCGGGGCGCCGGGCACCCGGCGGATGTCTTCCACATCCACCCCGTCGACCTCGTTGACCTCGTTGACCATCAGTGGCAGCAGATTTTCGTGCGGGAGCTCGACCACCAGCTCGTCGATCGCCTTGCCTGCGCCCCGTTCCAGGATGTCAACGCCAATCAGGTCACCGCGGACGGCGCCGATCCGGCTAGCAACGGCCCCCAGGGCGCCGGGCCGGTCGGGCAGCCAGATGCGGACCACGTACGTCGCCATGTCCTTACCCTACGTGGCCCACGTGAACGATAGGTTTCGGATTAGGCACTGAGGTGTTAATACCAGGACGCCGGATAAAGAGGCCCGGTCTCTTCGGTCAGCCGAGCTTCGTTAGCGACCGCCGCAGGTTGCGTACCGCTTGGCCGATCCGCTGCTCGTTTTCGACCAGGGCGAAGCGAATGTACCCCTCTCCGCCGCTACCGAAGCCCACCCCGGGTGAGGTGGCCACGTGCGCATCCGTGACAAGGTACTTGGCAAACTCCAGCGAGCCCATTTCCTGGTACGGCTCGGGCACTTGCGCCCACACGAACATGGTGCCAACCGGCTTGGCCACCGCCCAGCCGATGCGGTTGAGCCCATCGACCAGGGTGTCCCGGCGAGACTCGTAAATCGCGTTGACGGTCTTGGGATAGTCGGGCGCCTCGTTTAAAGCCACGATCGAAGCGATCTGGATGGGTTGGAAAGTCCCATAATCCAGATAGCTCTTCAGTTTTGCCAATGCGCCCACTACCTCGGCATTACCGACGGCAAAAGCCACCCGCCAACCAGCCATGGAAAAACTCTTGGTCAGCGTGTAGAGCTCGACGGCGACCTCTTTGCCCCCGGGGACTTGCAGGACCGAGGGCGGCTCGAAGCCGTCGAAGTACGTGTCGGAATAGGCAAAGTCGTGTACCAAGAGGATCTCCCGGGACCGGGCGAAATCGACGATCCTTTGCATCCACTCCAGGTCCACGCACTCGGTCGTCGGGTTATGAGGGAACGAAAATACGATCACTTTCGGCCGGGGCCACGTCTGCTCCCAGGCCGCTTCGAGGTTGGCGAAGAAGTCCTGGCCCGGCCCGAGCCGGACCTGACGCACGTCCGCCCCCGCGAACAGGGGCGCGTAAATATGTATCGGGTACGACGGTGACGGCACCAGCGCCGTGTCCCCCGCGCCGAGCAGGACCCACATCAAATGTGACAACCCCTCCTTGGCGCCGATCGTGAACACCACCTCCGAGTCGGGGTCAAGGGCAACTTCAAAGCGCCGCTTGTACAGGTTGGACACCGCCAGCCGGAGGTTAGGCAGGCCGCGCGACGACGAATACCGGTGGTTGCGCGGGTTACGGGCCGCCTCCGCCAGCTTCTCGACGGCGACCGGGGGGCTCGGGATATCGGGGTTGCCGAAACCAAGATCTATCACGTCCTCGCCGGCATGGCGAGCCTCATCACGAAGTTGGTTTATGGCCGCGAACACGTATGGTGGCAACCCGTTTATGCGCCGGAACTCCACTATTCCTCCCGCTAGGTCTGCGTAGCCGGACCTTCAGGGTCGACAGCTCGGCTACGCGGACACTTGTGCTCGTCAGTCCTGCCTAAAGGCTAGCGGGCCGAGTAAGCGGCCCGGGACAGGTTAAAGCCTCGCTGAGCTGGCCCCTTGACCATCGCGCCCTTGACGGGACGGGCGTTTCGGCCGGTTCGCGCTTTAGTCGAGGGCCGAAAATCGGTGCAGCGCCACCGCGGTGGCGGCGGCGACATTGACCGAGTCGACCCCGCCAGCCATGGGTATCCGCACCTGGCGGCACGTTCGCAGGGTGCCCGGGCTCAGGCCGGGCCCTTCGGCCCCCACGACCAGCGCCACCTGCGAACCGCTGAGCTGACTGGCCACCTCGTCGACCGGTTCTGCGTCCCGTGCGGGCGTCAGAGCGAGCAACACATACCCGGCCTCCGCCAACAGGTTGAGCGACCCCGGCCACGGTGCCAGACGGGCGAACGGGACCCTCAGGACGTGGCCGAGCGAGACCCGAACCGTCCGCCGGTAAAGGGGATCGGCGCACGTCGGGTCGAGGAAGACGGCACCGGAGCCAAAGGCGGCCGCGTTCCGGAAGATGGCGCCCAGGTTTTCCTGGTCGTTCACACCCTCGACCACCACTACAGACGTTGACGAGACCCTGGTCAGAAGGTCCCCTGGCGGCTCCGGGGGTAAGCGTCCGGCCACACCGAGCAGCCCTCGGTGGACGTCAAACCCGGTGACGGCCGCCATCACGTCCTCGTCGACGCCATAGATAGTCACCGCCGGGGGCAACACAATCCCGTCGAGGAGGTGGAGGCGCCGCCGCCATACCAGCAGCGACCGCAGCGGGTAGGGCGAGGCCAGCACGGCCTCGAGGGCCAGCTTCCCCTCGACTACGAACACGCCTTGTACCAGTTCGGCGCGGCGCCGGAGGGCTGAGTCCTTCAGGTCCCGGTACAGGGCCAGTCGGGCATCAGCCGGGTCAGTAATCGGCTCCACCTGGTAGAGCCCCCTAATGGCTGGCCACGTGTTGGCAGGCCCCTTGTTGCCAGGCGTCAGTGCTCGGCTCGCTCTTTGAGCTCCTTCAGCGCCGTATGAGTGATCCTGCCTTCCGCCCGCCGCTTCACGAACACGGGGAGAGGCACCTTCAAGTCGACGACGAGGCGGTACGTAACATCGGCAGAACCGTCGTCGCCGGGCGTGATCTCGTAGCTGCCGTCGAGCTTCCGGGTCACGTCCCCTCGTACTTGCTCCCAGGACAGCCTGGAAGGGGCATCGCTGTAGTCGTAACGCAGCGTGTACGACGTACTGCGTCCAAAGGCGGCGGCCCGGAACGTCACTTGAACCGGCCGGCCGTCGTCGTCGCGTTGCTCCACCGAAACAGCCTTCACGTCCGCCGCCCACTCAGGGTAACGTTCGAAATCCGTGAGGATTCTGGTAGCAGGCAGAAGGGCTTGCCCCGATGACCATCCGTTCGCTGACCTGCTCTTCCACTTGCCCACCTCCTCAGACAACGACCTTACGCGCCTCCAGCCTCCGGGCGGCGTTCATTCCCACTCTCGGGTGGCGGTGCCGGCGACCGAAGATGCTGGTCGATGGCGTCCCCCAGCTTGGCAGCCAGGATGTCGTAAGACAGCTCTTCCTCTGCCCGGCGCCGCCCCGCTTCTCCCATACGGCGGGCGAGATCGGGGTCACCCAGGATGGTCGCTAGAGCTTCGGCCACATCAGCCACCCGGGCCCCCTTTGGGCTGTTGCTCTCCGGCCCGTCTTGGTCTGGCTCCGCCTGGACGACCAGCCCCGTCTCCCCATCTTTCACTGCCTCTGCCACCCCACCACTTTCGATCGTCACGCACGGGACGCCCGTGGCGGCCGCCTCGATGAGCACGATGCCGAACCCTTCCTGCTCGAGACCCCACCACCTCGAGCGGCAGCACAGTGCAAAAACGTCGCTGCAGGCATAGAAATCGGGTAGGTCGGCGGCGGAGAGCCGGCCCAGGAAGTCAACCCGGACGTTGGCATGAGAGGCCAACCTTTCCAGCCGGCGGCGGTCCCTGCCTGCTCCGGCGATCGCCACCGACAAGCCGGGAAAGCGACCAGAGACCAACGATGCCGCCTGGATCAGGGTGTCCATCCCTTTGCGGGGTACGAGCCGGCTGACGCTGGAAACGAGAGGGCCTGTGGCCGGAAGCCTGAGCCGCACGCGGGCCGCCGCTCGTTCGATTTGGGGAAGCGGCTTGAAACGTTCGGTGTCGACCCCTGGAGGTACCTGTACCGACGGCGGGAACAACCCCGCCTCCGCCCCCGCGTCCGGCGCCTCTTCGAGGCCCACCGCCCGCCTGGCCTCCGCTTCCGGGTAGTGGCCGGCCGCTATGACCAGCGAGGCGTGCCCGAGGACGCGCCGCAGCATCCTGCGGCTAACTGGGAGACGGCCCGGGACCGTTACCTCGGCCCCGTGAAGGACCACTGCGTACGGCAGCCCGAGAGACGGGCCGATGAGGCCCAGAGGTAGGGCAGGGTCGATAACCACCGCTTCCGCTCCGGTCTCCGCCGCCAGCTGCTTGACCCGTGTCGCCAGGTGTGGCTGGGGTAGCAACACAGGCTCTCGAGCTCGAACGACCCGGTACTTCTGCTGGCCGTCCCACCACTCGGCGCCTACGTACGACGAAGTGAAGACCGTGACGTCATCTGGTGGCAGACGGCGCCAGAGCTCCCACAGGTACGACTGGATGCCCCCGACCTTGGGCGGGAAGTCGTTCGTGAGCAGGATGTGGCGCATCGGTGGTGCCGCAGAAGCTTAGTGCCCGGCAAAAGTCGGGCGCACTGGTACCTCGCATAACCGGGCCAGCTCATCCTGAACGATCGGGGACGGGTCTTCCCACAGGTGGGGCCGGAGGGCCAGAAGGTCCTGGCGGCCAGACCGGAAGGCAGCCCAGGCGGCGTGGGCGCGGAGCAAATCGTCGGCGTGGTCGAGATAGCGGGAGAGCGTCGCCGCTACCTCTGGCAGAGAGCCGTCTGCCACGTTGCCCAGGGCCACCAGCGCGTTGCGCCGTAAGTAGCGAGGGTCCCGTTCCGGGATGTACCAGCGGCCGTAACGGGACATCAACGATTCGTCGTCGGACCCGAGCAGGTCGAGGAGGTCGACGTCGGCGTCCTCGTCCACACTGCCGGGATACGGCTCGTCGCTGGTCGTGGCCATCCGGGCCACCAGCCGGTTGGCCGGGCACACCTCCTGGCAGTCGTCGCACCCATAGATACGCCCCTCCAGGGCCACGCGGTACTCGAAAGGGAAGACCCCCGTGGCCTGCACAAGCCACGCCAGGCATTTGCGGGCATCCAGCACCCCTGGTGCAACGAGTGCCCCCGTGGGGCAGGCGGTGAGGCAGCGCCGGCAGCTCCCACACCCGTCGCTCACCTGCTCGCTCGGTGGCAACGGGGCGTCGGTGACGATCGAGCCGAGGAGGAACCAGGAACCCCGCCCGGGCAAGAGGATATTGCTGTTTTTGCCGAACCAGCCGAGACCCGCTCGCTCTGCCGCCGCCCGGTCGACGAGCGCGTTGTCGTCCGCCACCACCCGCGCCCGCCAGCCTGCGTCCGTCAACACGTCGGCCAGCTGGTTGAGAGCCTTCCGCATGTCCTCGTAGTGGTCGTGGCGGGCGTAGCGAGCGACCTGGCCCTTGGGCCGGGCGCACCCGCCCCCGGCCTCCGTCCCGCTCGTGGCCGCCACTGCCTCGGTCGCCGCCGGCGCCGGCGCCGGCACCAGCACCAGCACCGGCACCGGCACCGGCAGCCACCGCAGCGCGACCGCCGTTCCCGCCATCCTCGCCGTGACGCTTACCTGGTCCCGGACCGTACGGCCACGCCCCCACCACCATTGCGGCGGCGCCGACCAGGATTCGCCCCGGGTCGGTGGAGCGGGCCGGGTTGCGATAGGTGAACTGCATCCCTCCGGAAAGACCGGCGGACTTCCGGTCCTCGAGAATGCGTCGAGTGGCCTCCATCGGTGCGGCCGGTGCGATGCCAACGGCCGCCAACCCGACCTCCTGGCCCCGCTGGCCCAGTTCTTGAGCCAGGCGGTCGAGGTCATCGGCCATGGATCTGGGCCGAAATGGGACGGGAGCCCCCGGCTCTGCCTGTGCCTCCGGTGCCTCCGCACATTTCGCCCTGTTAATCATGCCTGAACAGGCTCATCGTAGCTCCGGTAACCCGTCCACGAACCAGGCCCCTGCTCGTCAATGGGCCATGTAGCGCCGCCAAGGCGGCGTCAACTTAGGAGGCGCCGCCGCTTGCATTAGGTGACGGCCGTGAGGGCCGTGCAGGTCGGCCGGGGCTCACCCCGGAGCGGAGACCTTGAGGTGGTGGCGCAAGGGCGGGACCAGCCCACCGCGCCCGAGCGTGCGCAGGGCCAGCTCCTCGGCTACATCGAAAACCACCGCATCCTCGGGCTCCCGCCCGCAGATGAACGTCACGATGCAGTCATCGCAGGCGTGGGTCCCTTGCATGATGCACCCGTCACATTCGATGGTCAGTGTCGTCATGGCATCAAGGCTCTCACCCGGCAGTGACCAAAACTCCCCTGCGATATCGTGGCCGGCCGTGGCTGACGAACCGGGTGCCAACACTGCCGTCGTGGCGCGGACTGCTGCGGAGCGCTTCTCGGACCTCGTGGGTCGGCCGCCAGAGGGTCTGTGGCGGGCGCCGGGACGGGTCAACCTGATTGGCGAGCACACTGACTACAACTCCGGCCTGGCCTTGCCGTTTGCCATCGACCGCGCCACCGTCGTCGCCGCAAGCCGGCGCTCTGACCAGCTCGTCCGTATCTATTCGACCACGATGGACGAACAGGCCACGGCCAGCCTGGACGACGTCGTCCGGTGGGACCCCAAGACCTTTTCGGGCTGGTCTCGCTACGCCCTGGGGGTGGTGTGGGCTCTCGCCGTCGGGCCAGGGAAGCAGGCCGGGACCGGACGGCTGGGGCTGGACATGGTCATCGCCTCAGACGTCCCGCTTCGCAGCGGGCTTTCCTCCAGCGCGGCCCTGACGGTGGCGGTAGCCGTGGCCGTCAACGACCTCTCTGGCGCCGACCTCTCGGTCCTCGAACTGGCCAAGGCAGCCCAGGAAGCCGAGGCCGTGTTCGCCGGCACGCCCTGCGGCCTGCTCGACCAGCTGGCCGCCCTCGAGAGCCGCCGGGGAGCCGGGGTACTCATCGACTTTTTGACCCTGGGCACTGAGCTGGTGGCGCTGGACGTCGGGCCCTTTGCCGTGGTCAACACCAAAGTCGAGCACGCCAATGCCGACGGCGCTTACGCCGACCGCCGCCAAGCATGCGAAGAAGCGGCCTCGCGGCTCGGGGTGCCCTCGCTGCGCCAGGCCACTCTGGACCAAGTCCAGTCCGGGCTGGACGGGGAGTTGCGCAGACGAGCCCGCCATGTCGTGACGGAGAACGACAGAGTAAGGGGTACCGTCGACGGCGTTGCGGCAAGGTGACCCGGTTGGTGAACTGCTCGTGAGTTCGCACGTCTCTCTCAGAGACGATTACGAGGTCTCGTGCCCCGAGCTCGACCTGGCGGTGGCGACCGCCCTGGCCGGCGGCGCCACCGGAGCGAGGCTTACTGGAGCGGGGCTGGGCGGGTGTGCCATCGCGATCGGGGCTGAGGCCGAGGAGCTGGCGTCGCCCATTTCAAAAGCGTTCGAGGAAGCTGGTTTTCGTCCCCCCGAGGTCTTTAGCGTTGCCCCCGCCGAGGGGGCCGGCCGCTTAGCCTGAGGTAACAGGCGGAGGTAAGTAGAGGTGGACGGTCAGCCCGCTGCCGATCAGTTCCCGGGCTCGCTTTGCTCCCCGGTCGCCGTGCCGCGTCGCGTGCAGTTGTGCCCGGAAAACGGCTAAAACCATCTACAGACGCTGGCCCGGCGTCGATAGATGCACACGACGGGGCCGGCGCGGGCGGGGCCTGTAGCAGTTTTTGCCCGGTTTGGGGCGGGCGCAGAGCGTCGCGCGTGGCCGGGGGTGAGCGTCGGCGTGGCCGGGGGTGAGCGTCGGCGTGGCCGGGGTGGACCGCCACGATTCCGACCGTCAGCTCCGCTCCCTGACTGATCTCCGATCTGTATGGCCTGAGCACCGGGCCCGGTTCCCGCTGTACCGTTGGTGGCGTGCTGACAGCCTTTGTCCTGATCGACGCTGAACCAGCCCGCGTGGCGGACCTGGCAGAGGAGGTTGCCGCCGTCGAGGGAGTAGCAGAGTCGTACTCCGTGGCCGGTCAGGCCGACATCGTCGCAGTTCTCCGGGTCCGCCGCATCGAGGATCTGGCGGACGTGGTGACCCGCCGCCTGCACGCCCTGCCCGGGGTCACCGACACTCGGACCCTGGTGGCCTTCCAGTCCTATAGCCGCCGGGACCTGGACGCCATGTGGGAACTGGGCGCAGACTGAGCATCGCGGGCACCGGTCGCCCCGCCAAGGGCTTTACTATTGATCTTCGTGAGCGAGTTGCTTCTCACCATGATGTTGGTCGTTTTCCTCCCGGTGGTCATTTTGACCAGTGCGGGCACCTGGGCTCGCTTCTCTCTTCGACGGGCCAACCGGGTGGGGCCAGGGCGTTCGGCCTCCACGGCACCAATTCCCTGGCTGTGGAGCCCTGGCGTGGCGGCGACGCTGCACCGCCGGCTGCGTTCAGCCTGCCAGCTGGCCGGTTCGGTCGTGAGCTCGCACCCCGAGCCGCCCCGGCGGCGCTGGCCCAAGAAAGACGCTCCGCCCCCGAGCGACACCATCGTCGACCTGGCCCGGGAAGTCGTCCAGGAGGCGGTCCAGCTGGACCATCAACTGGTCAAGACCAGTTGGCTGGGGCGGGGGATCGAGAAGGCCCAGGCTCTCGCGGCTATCGGCTACCAGGTGAACGCCATCGAGGACGCGGCACGTCGTGTGCACCAGCTCGATGCGAGGCGGGAGCAGGTGGCCAACCCTCCGGGGCCGGCGGGGCTCACCCTCGGCGACAGGATTTCCGTAATGGAAGCCGCCTTCGGCGAGCTATCTTCCCGGCCGCCGGCGGGTCTGGCCACCCCGGTTCATGCCACGGAGCCTGTCGCCTCGGCGGAGGCTCGGCCCCTGACTCGTCCGGCCTGAGCGGCCGCCGCGGCGGCGGAGGCTAGTCCTTCTCGTCCGCCTCTGACCGCGACAGATTGACCAGGCCGTCGAGGCAGGCACTGGCCCGGCCGCTGTCAATTGATCCGCTGGCCACGGCGATGCCGTCCACCAGGTTGTCCACTTCCCCCACGACGACGAGGGCGGCGGCCGCGTTTAATACGGAGATGTCCCGGTGCGGCCCGGGAGCCCCCGAAAGCACGTCTCTTACCACCCGGGCGTTCATTGGCGGGTCGCCGCCCTTCAGCTCTTCGGGACGAGCTTTCGCCAGGCCCAGCGCGGCCGGGTCGACCACGAAGCTATGAGCGCCGCCGTTGCCGGGCCGCCACTCGAAAACCCGGGACGGCGCCGTGGTGCTCAACTCGTCGAGGCCGTCGTCACCGTGGACTACCCAGGCCCGCTCGGCCCCGGAAGCGGCCAGAACAGTGGCCAAGTTTTCCGCCACCCGGCCGTCACCCACCCCCACCAGCTGGTAGCGCGCCCTTCCTGGGTTGGCCAAAGGGCCGAGGAGGTTGAACGCCGTGGGCACCCCGAGCTCTCGCCGAGTAGGGCCGACATGACGCATGGCCGGGTGGTACCTGGGGGCAAAGCAGAAACCGATCCCCACTTCTTCGATGCAGCGGGCCACCGATGCCGGCGGCAGGGCGATCTCCACTCCGAGCGCTTCCAGGACGTCAGCCGACCCGGTGCGCGACGACGCCGCTCGCCCACCGTGCTTACAGACCGGGACTCCGGCGCCGGCGACGACCAGGGCCGCGATGGTCGACACATTTATGGTGCCGGCCCGGTCCCCGCCGGTACCGCACGTGTCGACCAGCCGGCGGGCTAGGTGCTCCGGCACAGGCACCGGCTCGGCCACCTCCAGCATGGCTTCGAGCATGCCCGTCAGCTCTGCGGCCGTCTCACCCTTGCACCGCAACCCGAAAATGAAGGCGGCTATCTGTGAGGACGTGGCCGCTCCGTCCAGGATTTCACGCAGTGCCGCCGCTGACTCCGCCGAACTCAGGTCTTCTCGAGCAGCTAACCGTCCCAGGACTGCCGGCCAGCCACCAATATCGGCCAGTGACTCAGGCCCCGAAGGCTGAGTGGCCGGCGGCTGGGCGTCGCCCGCGTACGACGCATCGTCGGTGGTTACGCCATCTGGCATCCTCACAACGGTACTAAGCCGCAACGCGAAGGGGGCTTAGACCGTTCGTCCGGGACAGCCAGGCCTTGATGCGGGCCAACGGTATCAGTAACGTCCTCCCCGACTGGCAAGACCTTCGAGCCAAGGGGTGGGGGCCATCAGCATCCTCGTCATCGACATAGGTAGCAGTGCCGTACGAACGAGCGTGGTCCGACCTGACGGGGCCGTCGAGGCCAGGCGTCAATTGGGCCTCAGCCCGGACCGCCCAATGCCTGGCTTGGTCGAACAGGATGGGGCGGCGCTGGGCAGAGCAGTGATGGAGGCGGCCCGTTCCACGCTGGACGAGGTCGGCCAAGTAACGGGTGTGGGGGTAACGAACCAGCGCGGCACCACCGTCGTCTGGGATGCCGGCACCGGCGAACCCATCGGGCCCGCTCTCAGCTGGCAGGACCTGCGCACCGCAGGTACGTGCCTCGAGTTGCAAGCCGAGGGCCTGCGCCTGGCGCCAAACGAGTCCGCCACGAAGTTGGCCTGGCTTCTCGATACTTACGACCCTGCCCGTAGCCGCGACCTGCGCTTCGGCACCCTCGATACCTGGGTGACATGGCTGCTAACGGAGGGGCGAGCGCATATCACGGACCCGAGCAATGCGGCTGTGACGGGCCTGCTCCCGACCGAGGCCGTGCTGGCCGGCCGGTCGGGCCTGGTCTGGGACCAGGAGCGCTTGGACAGGTTCCGGGTCCCCGGAAAGTGCATGCCCACGCTGGTGGCTTCATCAGGGGCGCTGGCGCAGGCCAGTGCCCTGGCTGGCGCCCCACCCATCTACAGCATGCTCGGGGACCAGCAGGCCTCGCTCATGGGCCAGGGGTGCGTCCACCCCGGCGACGCCAAGGCCACCTTCGGCACCGGCGCCTTCCTGGACGTCAATATCGGCGGCTCCCCGCCTCCGTTTGAAGCGGCGGGCAAGAGCGGTGAACGGGGCTGCTTCCCGATCATCGCCTGGGAACGGGACGGCATCGTTACCTGGGGAGTAGAAGCCGTCATGCTCTCGGCCGGCACCGCGTTGTCATGGTTGGTGGACGATGTTGGCATCCTGTCCAGCCCGGCCGAGTCAGCAGAAGTGGCGGGGCGCTGCACCGACACGGGTGATGTTTTCTTCGTCCCGGCTCTCATCGGGCTCGGTACGCCCAACTGGGATTTTGGCGCCCGCACGCTGCTAATCGGGATGACGAGCGGCACGGGACGGCCGGAGCTGGTGCGGGCCGTGCTACGAGGCATCGCGCAACGGGGTGCTGACCTGCTCGAGGCGGCCGAATTCGATGCGGGCCAAACGGTAGCCCGCCTGCGGGTCGACGGAGGCATGGCCGCCAACCCCGTGTTCGTGCAGGAACTGGCAGATGCGTGCCAACGCCCGGTGGAAATTGCGCAAGAAGTCGAGGCCACCTCACTCGGAGCTGGCCTAATGGCTGGCCTGGCGGCGGGGATCTGGTCCACTTACCAGGACGTCGCCGCGCTGGCCACACCCCGGTCCGTAGTCGAGCCAGCCGGAGACGACCGGCGCCTGCGCTGGAAAGAGGCCGTCACGCGGTCCGAGCGCTGGATCCCCGAGTTATCCGCTTTGAAATTTTGACTTCGCCGCGGCCGTCTCGAGCGAGTAGTGGTTGCTAATGGGCTCCGTTGCCAGGGGGGGCCGGTTCACCGGGGCCCACGGCGGCGCGGGCCGCCGCCAGCGCGGCATCCAGTTGGCGGTCGTTGCGGACGGCACTGCGTTCTTCTTCCCCCGCCCATTCGACGAATAGAAGCGCCAGCGCGGCGACGACCAGAACCTCGGCCAGGCCCAGGAGCACGCCGCCACCTTGTTGGGTGTCGGCCAAGGTGTTGCCGGCCGGGTAGAGGGGCTGGGTGACGTTGGCCACGGCCAACCCCAGGGCGAGGTTGAACGGGATCATCAATAGGACCAGGACGAACCGCATCCCGAAACTCGCCCGCCTGGGCAACCCGTCCTGACCGACGATCAGCACCCAGAGCAGCAGGCCGACGAGGACCAAGTACAGGTGGACCAGAGCAAGCAGGAGCGGGTGCTGTTCCGAGACACGGTAGAGCGGCGTCAGGAAGTACACGAACATCGACCCCATCGTTATGGCGAAAGCCACCAGAGGTCGGGACACGGTCTGTACCGGCCCGCTTCGGAGCACTTTGACGAGGGTCCCGGCCGTGCGCCGGGACGACGACTGCAGAGCCAGTGTGATGGGAGCGCCGAGGGCCAGCAAGGGCGGCCCCACATCCACCAGGAGGAGGACCTGGACGACATGGGCGGTGAAATTCGACCTTTGGTAATGGCCGATCCCCCCTTCACTGGCATAAGCGACGATCAGCACACCGACCAAAAAACACAGCGCTCTGAAGATCGACCAGCGGGTTCCTCGTGCAACCACGCGGCGCATACTGGTCAGGTACCACGCCAGCACGACAACCTGGACGGCCAGGGCCACAAAGGAAACCCAGTGCGTTTGCCAGGTGAACAGCAAGATGCCGGTTTGGGGGTCGGGTGACTTCACAGGCATCTGCGCCGAGTTTACTGTCCTTCTAGCGAGGGCTTTCCCGGGGGTGAGCCAGGCGCAGCTGCCGCGGCGGGAGCGGCTCCGCCGCCTGATCCCGTCGCAGCCGCGGGGACTGAGGCCCCGTTAGCGCCCGTACCGTCGAGTGGGGCGCCCCCGTTTGGATCGTGATGTGATAGAGCCTGCCTTCTCGCCCTTCCCGACAGGACTGACCAAACCGTGGCCGCCGGTCCCGGAGGCGCATCGGCACCCAAGGCCAGCTGGGCACGCACCCGCTCTGTGACTTTCCGTTCCATGTAAAACGCGAGGAGCGGCACCAGGCCAGAGCAAACCATTCCGAGCAGTTGCGTCGTCCGAAACCGGGCCCGGCCCGCGAGGTCTAGACAGGCAACGAGGTACACGATGTAGAAAATCCCGTGAATTGGCCCCACAATCGCTACTACCGCCGTCCAGGGCCACTTGTTGCCGCCTATCACTTGGAGCGGGATGCCGACAAAACAAAGCAAAGCCAGCCCGGTGCCGACAATGAAGGCCATAACGCGGTAGCGAGCCAGCGCTCCGGCCGTGCCGCCCAACGGATGCGGTCTGTTGAGGAGCCCGTTCATTTGAGCAAGTCGGTCCGGTCTGGGCCAGGTGCACTGGCGCGGCTGCCAGGAACAACCTCCCTGGCCCCGCGGGATGCCGACGGTCTGCCGGCCTCCTGCTCCTGGCCGTCCTCCGGGTAGGCTTCGTCGGCTTCGGCCTGCAACACTTCCAGCGGGAGGCCGCGCGGGTTGCCCCAGGTCTTGCGGGCACCTCCTGCCGCCAGAGCTTGCAGGTACTGGTTGTAACCCCGCAGCTCGGGGGTTTCCAGCGCCCTATCCCACGCCAGGGCCGGCGACGGGACTTCGTCGTCGCGATGCAGGAACGAACGGCGTTCCCGCCGAGGATTTTCGTACTCCGCCGCGGTGGGCACGTCGTGGATCAGCTGCCACCACGCGACGATCCCGAGGATGGCGAAGATGGGCCACTCCACCGAGTAGAAGTAACTGAGCAGGTTTCCACCCAGGGCGCGATTGACCTGCCACCAGCCCGCCAACAGGCAGGCCGGCACGACCGTCACCAGGAGGAAGTGCAGAACAAAGGCCCTGCGAGACAACCACCGATTGCCCACACTGCGATCCTAGTTCCCGCTCCGAAAGTCCTGGTTGGCGTGGGCTGTCACCCGGGTGCCAGCTGGCGCTCGAGACGGCCGGGCCGGCGTCTCGGCTCAGCTGACCTTTACCGCGGCCAAGAGCCTGGTCAACGACTCCTTTGCGTCCCCGAAGAGCAGGGTCGTTTTCGGGTCGTAGAGGAGGGCATTGTCCACGCCCGAAAACCCGGGCCGCATGCTTCGTTTCAAGAACACGACGTTGGCCGCGTTGTCGACGTTCAAGATCGGCATGCCATAGATGGGGCTGCCCGGGTCGTCTCTGGCGGCTGGGTTTACGACGTCGTTAGCTCCCACCACCAGCGCGACATCGGTGCTCGGGAACTCGTCGTTAGCCTGTTCCATTTCCTCGAGCTCCTCGTAAGGAGCGTCAGCCTCAGCGAGCAACACGTTCATATGCCCGGGCATGCGCCCGGCCACCGGGTGTATGGCGTATGCCACCTCGACGCCCCGGGCTTCCAGGGCGCGGGCCAACTCCACGGCCACGTGCTGAGCTTGGGCGACAGCCAAGCCGTAACCCGGCACGATCATGACTTTGCGCGAATAGGCGAGAAGGGTCCCGATGTCGGTGGCGTCGGCACTGCGGACGGTTCGTTCCTCGCCGCCGGTAGCGGCCAGGACGCTGGCCTCCGGCGCCGCCCCAAAACCGCCGAGGATGATTTTCGGGAGCGATCGCCCCATGGCGTCGCTCATCATCTTCGTGAGCAGGGCCCCGGATGCGCCCACTAACGTACCCGCAATTACGA
Source organism: uncultured Acidimicrobiaceae bacterium (assembly GCA_963845605.1). Lineage (GTDB taxonomy): Bacteria > Actinomycetota > Acidimicrobiia > Acidimicrobiales > Palsa-688 > Fen-671. The sequence goes on along the minus strand of CAWJSS010000005.1, from coordinate 208,867 downwards.
GGATGACATTGTCGAGCACGAACCCATCGGCGGCGACAGCCAACCCGGTGAAGCTGTTGAGCAACGAAATGAGCACAGGGGTGTCCGCGCCCCCGACCGGTAAAACGATCCCGGCGCCGAGGGCTAGAGCTGCTATGGCCAGCAGGGTAATTGGGACAAGGTGAGGGGTAACGACCACCAATACGCCGAGGGCGAGGATGGCAACGCCAATGATCCCGTTCACGATTTGCTGGCCCGGGTAAATGACCGGTCGCCCGGTCATGAGCTCTTGCAACTTTGCGAACGCCAGCATGCTTCCCGAGAACGACACGCAACCGACGACCAATGCGAACACGACGGGGATGCCCTTTTCTACCGGTACTCCGAAGGGCAAATCGTGGAGGTACTCAGCCAGCGATATGACCGCGGCGGCGGCGCCACCGACGCCATTGAAGATGGCGACCATTTGCGGCATGGCCGTTACCCTGACTTTGCGGGCCGTCGGCACGGCCACAAGTGCCCCGAGCCCCATCGCCGAGCCGATAACCCAGTCGTGGCCGGGCGTCTGGACTAGGAAGGTGAACAGTACGGCCACAACCATCCCGGCCACGCCTACCAGGTTGCCGTAGCGAGCCGTGCGCGGCGAGCTCAAGGCCTTGAGGGCCAAAATGAAGCAAACCGCAGACACGAGGTAGATGGCCGTCAGGCCGTTTGCACTGATATGGATCGCGGCCGTCATGGCTTGTTGTCGCTTTTGGCTCCATCTTCGGGTCGGACGGCTTTACCCTGCTGGCGGCTCTTGAACATATCCAGCATGCGGTCAGTAACGACGACACCACCGACAATGTTCAAAGTGGCCAGGAACACCGCCACGAATGCAAGCGAAGTCTGCAGCGCGCCCTGAGCCTGAGACGCGATGAACATGGCCCCGACCAGGATTATCCCGTGTATCGCGTTGCTGCCCGACATGAGCGGGGTGTGCAATATGCTCGGCACCTTGGCGATGACCTCGAAGCCGAGGAAGGCGGCCAGTACGAATATGACCAGAAGGTCTACGGCGTCGGTGATCATTCGTGGCGCTCCTCGAGGTCGAGCCGGGTTTGCTCGTGGTGCACCGAGCCGGAAATGGTGACGGCGCTTTTGTCGATGATCTCGTCGGAGAAATCGGGCGTCAGCTTGCCGTCCTTCACCAGTAAACGGACAAATGAGCTGACGTTCCGCGCGTAGAGGCTGCTGGCGTGGGTCGGCATAGAGGACGCCAGTTCGGGCGCGCCGATTATATGAACACCGTTCCAGGTCAGTTCCCGGCCGTCGTCAGTCAACTCACAGTTACCGCCGCTGGCCGCGGCCAAATCGACGATAACGGACCCCGGCCGCATCTGGGCGACCATGGCTGTACTGACCAAAAGGGGGGCGCGGCCACCCGGGACCGCGGCCGTAGTTATAACCACGTCTGAAGCAGCCACGTGCGTGCCGATCATCTCCTGCTGACGGGTTAGAAACTCCTCCGACTGCGCCGCCGCGTACCCGCCCGACCCTTCCTGTGTCTCCAGGCCCAGTTCGAGGAAAGTCGCCCCCACGCTCTTGACCTCCTCCCTCGCGGCCGGGCGGACGTCATACGCAGTAACCACGGCTCCGAGGCGACGCGCGGTGGCAATTGCCTGCAGGCCGGCCACACCGGCACCGAGGACGAGGACGCGGGCAGGAGGGACCGTGCCTGCGGCTGTCATTAACAGCGGGAAAAACTTGCTCAGTTTGTTGGCCGCGAGCAATACCGCTCGATAGCCGGCCACCGTCGATTGGGATGAAAGCGCGTCCATCGCCTGAGCACGGCTTATCCTCGGCACCAGTTCGAAACTGAAAGCAGTATCCCGTCGCTCCACCAGCCGCCGGACCAGCGGGAGCTGCGCGGAGGGCGCCAGGAAACTGAGGACGGAAATGCCCTCCGGCATCTGGTTTACCTCGTCAATGGTGGGAGGCAGTACCTTGGCCACCAAATCTGCGCCATCAAAGAGGTCGCGGCTGGTCTCGACGACCCTCGCCCCTGCGGCCTCGTATTCTTCGTCCGGATAGAGGGCCAACGCTCCGGCGCCGGCCTGGACGACGACATCAACCCCGATGCCGGCAACGCGCGTCAGTTCGCCGGGAACGAGCGCGACGCGTTGCTCCCCAGGTGTCAGTTCTCTCGGTACCGCTAACTTCATAGGGCTCCGTCCAAACAGGAGACCCTACACCAGCCGACCGACCGGCTCGCTTCGCCTGCAGCTGAAGGGGCACTCCGACCAGCACCCATCCGAAATCTGTACCGGTCTGAGATTTAGGAAGCTAATGAGCTCGAGCGGTCAGCAATCTTGCCAGCAGCTCGCCTTAGCGGCGACGGCTGCCCCTGTGAGCGGAGTCATAAGCCGCCCTTACCTCGCCCGGTATACGCCCGCGGTCGCCTACCGCATAACCCTGGGCACGGGCCGATTCGCGTATCTCGGCCTGCGACTCGCCGCGAGGTGCGGAAGCGGGGCGACTAGAGCGAGTCGACCGGCCCGTGGTGGTCCCACGCCGCCGGCCCCGGCCCCCTCTGCCGGCCGAATGACCTGCATTGGCGAAACCTTCTAATGTTTCTTTCACCTCGTCGAGGTGCTTCCTGCAAAGATCGAGCGTGTACGTCTTGCCGCCGTAGGTGAATGACAGGGATTCAGACGCATTGACATCCCCATCTTCTAGGTCACACGTAACAACAACTTGTGTGATTCGGGCCATTGAGAATCCCCTTTCAGCTGCAGCCGACGGTCTGTGCCGCGGTGTCAATACACGATAGTAGTTCAAACGCGCGCCAAATCACAATTCCGACGTCGCGCGGTTACTGACTTCCGCGACTATAGGATGCGACAACACCGGCCGAACTCCCGAGAACTCGCTTCGCGCCATGTCGCGTGTTGTGCAAACCACGCATAGGGAGCGGCGATCGAAAGCGGCGCGCCCGAAGACGTGCCCGCCGCCTGCCAGTTGGCGTTTCCGGGAGCGAGAGTGGGACTTTCTCCGGTTCGGATCCGGAGCATCGGTCAAGTTGTTGTTGGCGAACTGCGAAGCGATTAGCACGTAGCGGGATCCACTACCCGGCCAGAGTTTGCGCATACGTAGTTTGTGGGGCCCGGTTTGCGACAGACCTTTGAGGAGGAAACGTTTGTCGAGCGGCCGGGTTAGTCAGCTCGGGATTGTCGCTGGCGTTTGTCGGGCAGGGGTTTGTCGCCAACACGTTTGCGTGAGGGAGCGGGACCGCCGCGACGGGGTTCGCGAAGGCTGAGAGTTTCCTGAAGCCGCGTGTCGACAACGGGGCTTCCGTGGCCTTTACCGGCTGTCGCCGGCCTTTAACGGCTGTCGCCGACCTTTACCGGCCATCGCCGACCTTTACCGGCCATCGCCGACCTTTGGCCGGCCTCCCTGGCAAACGGGGGCTTTCTTCTCCGGCTCACTGCCACGGAACTAGGGGCCGTTGCACGACCTGGTTGCCGCCGGTGTGGCTGGACAGCACGGTTCGCAACCGGGTCACCATTCCGCCACCGGATACCAGCTTTTTCCCCCTCCGGTTTCATTGCAAATCGAACTGGTGGCCGTTGGACGACCTGGTTGCCGCCGGTGTGGCTGGACGGCACCGGTCACCGTTCCGCCACCGGTGGGGGCACTTTTCAAGCGAACTGGGTCAGCCAATGACCTGGTTTGTCGACGAATAGGCTTTGGTGGGCAGGCACGGGCCTATTACCGTAACGTGGGCGCTGCGGGCCTCGGTCCCGCGACCTTCGCCTTGTAAGGGCGACGCTCTTCCAACTGAGCTAAGCGCCCAAGCGCTACATGTTAGTGCCCCGGTGGTGGAGGACGAACTGTGCGCGACGAAAATGGGGGTTGCGGAGACTGCGCCTTGGTGCCGCCTCCGCGGCTCGGTCCGATCGTCGTCTTCGACCTTCGACGACTGGACCAAGCCTGTCGGAGGCGGCAGTCCTGGCAGAGGCGGCTAGGCGGTCTTGCGCTCCGGTTCGGGGCGCTCGAGCCGACGCACGCTCTCGGTTGGCTTGGCTAGCTGGATGGTTTGCTCGCTCTGGAGCACCGCTGCCACCTTGGGAGGCCGGCCCCGTTTGCGCTTCCGGGGAATGACGACGCCGTCCGCAAACAGCTGCCCGCCCCATACGCCGACCGGCTCACGCCTGGCCAACGCGCCTCGCAAACAGGGTTCAACCAGCGGGCATGTCGAGCAAATAGCCTTGGCCAACTCAATGTCGGGTATCTCGTCGGAGAAGAAAAGCGGTGCGAGCGCGCCCTGGCCATCGCTGCATGCAGCATCGTCCCAAGTAAGTGTCGTTAGGTCTTCGGTCTCGTCTTCGCTATCGGCCCAGCTGTAGGCGAACATCCTGCGTTCCTTTCGGTTTCAACCCTGTCTTGTGAAGTCCCATCGCTCGCTGTCAGACAAACAAAGAGGCCGCCGGGGGGTCCCCGGCGGCCTCTGGGCCAATCCTGCAAGTGAACCGATCAACTCGGTAATCGCTCGCTTTGGCTCAAAAGCCGCCTAGGGCGGTACCACCCAGAATTAAAGGAGGCCCCCGGCATGGCCTTGCCGTTGCAATTGGCCCCGATGTGAGCCGAGGTCAATGCGGGCACCTTGGGCCCTCGATAAGGCGCGTCTGGGCCAGGCCCGCTGCTCGCTTGCTGCTCATCAGTGCCTGACCTCCTTCGAAGCGCGTTTTTGCCGGTCCTTGGTTCCGGTGCCTCCATCGCAGCACGTTAGGAGGCGGAAGTCAACTCAATTAACGAATGTCCAGTTACCAGGGCTGACGCGCTTCCCGTAGCGTGGCATCCTCCCAGAGTGGCGACGTTGCACTGCAATGCTACGGGGGTGCTCAACCTCGTGGACGAAGCACGCCAAACCCGCGCCCGGGCCGCCTTGCCCGTACCCCGCTAGCGTTGTGGCCATGGCCGTGATCGATGTGGCTGGGTACGTGGCCGAACTGAAGGACCATGCGGTTGACCACGGTTTCCACGTACACGACGAGCGGCACTTTGTCGAGACGTACTCGCTTCGCCAAGCCTGGGAAGTCGACTTGCACCCCGAAGAGGCGTGCAATGGCCCCCTGGACCTCCACCTGGCGCTCGAAGTGGACCCACGGGTACTGCTCTCGTTCGAGGATGCGGTCGTAGAGCTCCCGGAAGGCGCCGACCCGTCCGACGACTACCACTTCCCACTGACCTTCACCTGGGCCCTCCCGCCGTTGCCACATGGGCCTGACCTCCTCCACTTGGCCATCGACCTCGCCGGCATCGGTGGCGTCGACTTCCCGCTCGAGACGTCTGCTATCGACAGCTACCCGTCCGCCACCGACGCCTCTGAACGTCGTCTCACAGTGATCGCCCGCCAAAAGGTTTCACTGGCGCGCGTGCTGGCCGGCGAGGAACTGCTTTGTGAGAGCTTTGACCGCGCCTTGGCGGTCAGCCATTACCTTCTGGAGTCGGCGCCCGCCTGGATGAGCCAAGATTAGCGCCAGATGGCGTCGCTAACTTCGCGACGTCACGTCCAATATCAAGCGGAGCGATGAGTTCGGCCCCCTCGGCCAGTCTCATCGGGCATTGGTTCGGCACGAGGAGGCTCGATGGCTGCTCTAGTCCCGCTATTAACTGATCTGGCTTTCCCTGAATCACCCCGCTGGCACGAAGACCGCCTCTGGCTCGCAGATTGGGGTGCCCACGAGGTCGTAGCTGTCGACATGGACGGCAAAAGCGAAGTTGTGACCGAAGTAGCCTCCTTTCCGTTTTCCATCGACTGGCTCCCGGACGGCCGTCTCCTGGCCGTGTCGGCCAGAGACCGAAGCCTCCTGCGCATGGGCACGGACGGTTCGATGGTCGCACACACGGACCTGAGCGGCATTTCAGAGCGACCGTGGAACGAGATCGTCGTCGACGGCAGAGGGAACATTTACCTGAACAACATCGGTTTCGATTTCCCCGGCGGCGATTTCGCCCCCGGGATTATCGCCCTCGTGACTCCAGACGGCGCTGCTCGCCCAGCAGCCGACGAGGTAGCTTTTCCCAACGGCATGGCCGTGACGGCGGACAACTCCACATTGATCCTGGCCGAGTCCTATGGGAACACCCTCACCGCCTTCTCCATAGCTTCCGACGGCACTTTGTCCAAGAGGCGGGTTTGGGCCAACCTCGGCGACGGGGTACCCGACGGCATCTGCATCGACGCCGAGGGGTGCGTCTGGTACGCCGATGTGCCCAACCAACGGTGTGCCCGAGTACGCGAAGGCGGAGAAGTCTTACAAACGGTCACTCTGGACCGAGGATGCTTTGCTTGCATGCTGGGAGGGCCTGAGGGTCGGACACTTTTCATCGTGGCCAACCAATGGGGAGGGGGTGCGGCGACCGCCATGGCCAGCCCCGGCCGCGCCGGTCAGGTGGTAGCAATCGACGTCGACGTACCGGGGGCCGGTTGGCCCTGATCGGGCATTGGTTTGGCCCAATTGTCCGTTGCATACCATTTCGTGTGGGTACTTACCCGCCGGGCCTAAATGAAAAGGGAGAGGGCCTCGGTGGGCTCGGTGGGGATCGAACCCACGACCGAGGGATTATGAGTCCCCTGCTCTGACCGCTGAGCTACGAGCCCTTGTATGGTCTGACCTGCTGCTATGTCTGGAGTTGCCTCAAGCGTAACATCCCCGTCCGGGGTCCCGACCGAGCCACGTCTTGGTCCAGCCACCCTATAGGTCCGCTTAGAACATGTCGGCCGGCACCTCCGTCCACGCGTAGCTCACCTCGGCGAGTGCTAGGACCTTCCCTGGGTCACGCACTAAGTAGTTCCACCGCCCGGGCCAGTTGGCTCCCGGCCTTCCCACGGCATGAACGACGTCGGGCGGCTTGAGCCTGAGAGCCCACCGCCTCCCCCAAGCCGGCCGCCCGACCTCGTCGCCCACCAATACGAGGACGCTCTGATGCCTCGTTGCTATGTTTAGAGCGTGGAATGGGTGCCCAACCCTCGGTTTGCCCAAGGCATAAAGAGAATCCGCAAGTTAGCTAATGACGCTCGCTACGAAGCTGCCTTTGTATTTGGTTCGGTAGCCGAGGGGACCAGCACTGACAAGAGCGACCTCGATGTGAGGGTTATCGTCGACGACGACAATTCCTGCGAAAACGTCAACCATCGAGCTTCGCTCGGCTCCTACGTGCTTTTGTGAGTACGGCACAGCCTGTCGATAAGTTTGTACATTGGTCGGCAATAGTTGATCACGTAGCCGCAACTATGGGAGGCAGGCAGCCGATAGCTGAGAATAACTGCGATTGCGGCATCTGTCAGATCGATTTGGCCGCCCTGTCAAACTAGACCATCGAAATGCCTCAGTACTGAGGCTGCTCATGCAAACGCCGGCTGCCCCTCCGGGAAGTCGATCCGGCTCGCCATCCCCTCAACTAATACTGGTGCCCCACTACCGAGGCCCGGGGAGCGGCCAACTCGATGGCGGCGCTTACGGCTCGGCCAATGCCCAGTGTCGTAACCGAGTCGGTAATTCCGCCACGCGCGTTAACGCGGCACCCCGGCCATCGTTGCGAGTGAGGTCTCAGATACCGAGGAACGCCTTCGCTCTACTTACACCGGTCCAGTTCACCTCGTCCAGCCATTGTGGACGGTTCTCGAGCCAGCGTTTGCGGGTCAGCCGGAGCCGGTACGACTTGATGGCCTCGCCGGCGCCCGGCCAGCAAAGGGGCTCGATCCCGTCAGCCTCGTAGCCAAGGCGTGCCGACAGGCGACGCGACGGCTCGTTTCCCTCCACAAACCCACTGGTGGCCCACTCCGCCCCAAAACAGGCGAACGACAGCTCTAGGACCATTGCTCTCATGCGCGTGCCCACACCGGCGCCCTGGACATCCCTAGCCAGGTACGAGCCAGTGTGGACCTCGCGCACAACAGGGAACTCCTTGGTATGAACGGCTTGACTGCCGACCACCGTGCCATCGAGGACCACTGCGAATGCGAGGTCCCACTTTTCGGGCACGGTGGTCGACCGTCGGCCCCAGTGGTACCTCAGAAAGTTCGCGGCACGTTCTTCAATGGTCGCCGCTCGGCCGAGCAGTAGGCGAGGCATGAAGTGTTCGTTACCAGCCTCGACGACTCCCCCTTCGACCACTCGCGCCAAGGCCAGGACGTCGTCGTCAGTGGCCTCCCGCAACAGGAGCTCCCGATGGGCGATGGAGAGGCCAAACAAAGGCCACGTCCGCTCCAACTCGAGATCCGCGTACTCCTCCATTCATCAAGTGTTCCCGGCGAACCGGGAGCGAACAAGTGAATTACGCGGGGATGGCACATTAGGACGTAGCCGGCGCCGATTTCCCCCTCAAGGACTGGCGGACAAAAGATGAGGGGACACGCCGCCATTTTGCCCGATTGTCACTAGGCACACTCGGACAATTCGTCAGCGCTGCAAAAGCAGACGAACGCGTGCCATCGTTCGGCGACGGGTGAGGTCACCTGCACGACCGACCCCAACGTGAGCGCCCTTTGGTGGGTTCACTCGCGCTTGAGCGTAAGCGCCATGTCGGGCTTCACGATGGACGCGAGGTAGAGGGGCCAGATGCGCCCGCCGTAGCAGCGGAAGGTGACGACCTCTCTGTCGTGCGTGTCAAGAGGCTCTCTTCGGCTCGTGTACCGACCTGTCTTGACTCGTAATTCGTGATGGCCTGGCTCTACTAGCAGCTCGATCGTCTGGTGGGGTTCGATCGACCCGACGTCGTCGCCGTCGAGCAATACCTGGAACGTGCCCCGCCGAAGCTCCATAATCGTGCCTTCTCGGACCAGCCGCAGGGTTGCCGCCACCGCCTCCTCTCCTTTCTCCCGGGTCGGTTCCCAGGTGTGTGTGCGGGTGACGATCGGCTCCCGATAGAACATCGCCCGCTTCCCGCTGAAGCAACCCTTACCGATTTCGAGCCAAGTTGAAACCAACGCTGCGCCTGCAGGTGCCGAGACGGTTGTCCGTAGAGCCATCCGCCGCAGGACCAGAGCCCGTCCATCGTCACGAACTGAGCTCGAGCGGTCACGACCGCCGCTATGACGGTTGCGGGCCTGGCGCTTGAGCAAAGCGGGTCAGACGATGTACTGCTCGCCCCAGTTGAACGCAGTTCGTTCGAGCCCGGCCTTGCAGTTGTAGGCGTAGAAGGGGCCGCTCGGCCGTGGCACACTTTGACCAGGTTCGGCTATTTGTCCAATGCTCCAAAGGGCGAGCCGATGGGCCGGGAGCTAGCTAACCGACGAGCAGCTTAAACCCGTGGTCCCACGACCCCCTTGCGCCGCCGATCTTTACCCACACGATACAGATCGCTTCGAGCTCGCGCGAGCCTTCGATGCCGCCGATGTCGACCACGTCAGACCAACCGAAGTCGGCCAGAACGGCGCCCACCGTTTGCTTCGCGCCGTCGTCGTCACCCGCGATCAACATTGTCGGCTGGCCGTCGCTGAAACTTGGGTCCACGAAGTACGGGTTGCCAATCGTGTTGAACGCCTTGACCACCTTGGCGGCGGGCAGCGCCCGCTGCACCCGCTCGCCGAGCGAGTCCGCGCCGCTGATCGAGAGCCTCGGCGGGAAACCGGCGGAGAAGTCGAGCGGGTTCGTGGCGTCGATGACGACCTTGCCGTCAAAATTGTGGGGGCCGGCGTCGGCGATGGCCTCCTCTGCGGCATTGCCCATCACGGCTAGGACGAGCAATTCGCCGTAGGCGGCGGCCTCGGCCAGCGTACCGGCTTCGATTCCGGCTCCATCGCCAGACAGCCATTCGCGCAGCTCGGGTTTACCCACGTCGCGCGTTCCGATCATCACGTCGTGGCCACGGCTGGAGAACCCAGCTGCCAGCCGCCGCCCCACCTCGCCGCTCCCGAGCACGCCCACCCGGCTCTTCGCCACTCGGGGGTTTGCCATGGCTTGCTCCTCTCTCGCTGCGGTGCGCCGCAACTTAGCCCCAATCTAGTGGGCGCTCCTTTTTTCATATCCCCCGTTCAAGGGACGCCTCTTTAGGACCTAGATCGTCGTCGGGGCTGGGGGTGTAGGACGGTAGGAGGATGAGCGGTCGCCTTTCCAAGTGAGCAGCGGTTCGATGAGCGCTGATGAGTTCGCGGTATTGGACAACCTAGAGATGATCGTCGTGGTCGACAACGAGACCGACACCCTGTCGAGCATTGACCCAGGAGTCGACCAGGTTCCCGAGATGGCGTCGCTCTTGACCCGATTGCCACCGACCCGCTACCACGACGGGCACCCGGGCGTGAGTGTGTTCGACCATCTGTGCGTCGCGTGTCATGGGCTCTCGGTGCTGTTGCGTGGCCGACGCGGAGACGAGGTGCGCAGCGTCTTGTTCGACGTCGGCCCCTATGGAGATTCGTGGCTCGACAACGCGGCACGCCTCGGGATCGACTTGGCTTCGATCGAGTGCATTTTCTTGTCGCACTGGCATGCCGACCACTCCGGTGGATTCCCCGTCGTCGTCGCAGCGATCGCCGCTGCTCGCTCGGACGCGGGAGTGGAGCCACCGCTCGTCGACCTTCATCCGGACCGACCGGATCAGCGGGGCGTGCAGTTGCCGTCCGGGGACGATTGCCCTATTGCCGCCGGAGCCTACGTTCGACCAGATCACGGCGGCTGGCGGAAGGATCGTCCTGAGCAGCGAGCCCCACCCTGTTGCAGGGCTCTTCGTCGGCAGCGGCCAGATCGAGCGAGTTACCGAGTACGAGACGGGGCTGGTCGGGCACTATACGTTCCGCGGCGACCGAGGCGAACCGGATCCTCTGATCCTCGACGAGCGGTTGCTCGCGGCCCACGTGCGGGGGCGGGGGGTGTCGGTATTGTCGGCGTGTTCTCATGCCGGCGTCGTGAACGCTGCCCTGACGGCGAGAGAGTTGTCCTCTGGCTTGCCGATCGATGTCGTGCTCGGCGGCTACCACCTCGCGGGATCAGCCATGGAGCGACGGATAGATCAGACCGTCCGCGACCTCGTCGAGCTTGTCGCTCCTCGTGTCGTTGCCCCTGGTCACTGCACGGGCTGGCGCGCCAAAGCGGCACTCGCCGCGGCGTTCGCGCCCGGGCGGTATGGCCCGAGCGTCGTCGGTTCCCGCTACGTGCTCCACGCCCAGAGCTGAACGCGCCCAACTGCGGGCCTATCGGGTCGCTCTGCCTATCGCGGCCTGGCGGAGGACGACACTGGCCGACTCCTCAACGCTGAGCCTCTCAGTGTCGACGCGGACGCCTATCCCGACGCGTTCGAGCTCGACGGCCTGAGCTCCAGCGCGGGCTGCGGCCTGTTGGAGCTGGTCTGGCGACGCTCCGCGCAACGCATCGCCGGGTTGGGGCCAACTGCCCCCTGACTGCCGTGTCTGGATCCGTCGTGTCAGTTCGCTGCGGCTGGCGTGCAGCCTGAACCACTTGAAGGATGCCCGGGGCAGCACCGCTTCATACACCGTGGCATCCTCACGGTCACGGACCGGCCCGACAGCCACCAGCGTCTGGGCGCCCGCGCGATAGTTCTCCCAGACGGCGGCCAGGTTGTGCGCCATCAGCCAGTGGATGTTTGGCGCCACCTCGGCGCAGAACCCAACCTGATCGGCATCGACGTAGCCGACAGTGAGACCAGCTCGCCGCAGCCCCAGGTACAAGGCGAAGCCGATCGTTGACTTGCCGACACCGCTCGGTTAAGTGAGGACCGCACAGCCACAAAACAGGCGTCGTCCGGCTCGTGCGCCGATGCAAACTCAAGATTATTGTCCTTCGCGCTGAGCAAGTTGCACACGCCTACCCGACTTCGCGTTTGGCTCAGCCTGGCACCCTAATGGGAGCACGTGGGGCCACCGCGTCACGCTGAACCCGGTCTGCCTCAATGGGCGGCTGACCGCTTATCGACTCGGTTTTTTGCCCCCCTTGTTATGCAAAATCTGAGCGTGGATGCCGTCGAGGATGCAGTCGATCCCGCCAAGGAACTCGGCCCACTCGTCCGTAGGACGTCCAGCATCGCTCGACCAGGCCAGGCGGTGGAGCCGGGGGTAGGTGGCTTCGTCGACGACGAGACGGAGCACATCCTCGAAGGTGGCCGGCTGTTGGGCCGAGGACGCCTCGGCCGCATGACGAGCGTCGTACGCCATCCGGGCTTCGCTCAGGGTGTACGAGCTGAGCAGGCCGATGGCCCGCATTTTCTGGCTGTCGGTGAGATCGGCGCCGTCCATGGCTTCGAGGCCTCGTTCGACGAAGGTGAGCGAGTTGGGGGCCATAGGGGGGGCCGCCAGCGGCATCTGGGTGATCCATGGGTGACGATCGAGCATCTCCCGCTGGATGACCGCCCATTGCCGTAGACGGGACCGCCACCCTCTGCCGGTGAGGACGATGGTCTCGGCGCCACTAGCGCTGGCGTTCCACATGAGCTGTAGCAGCTCTTCCTTGCTGACTACGTACCGGTAGAGCGACATGGTCGTGAAGCCAAGCCGCTTGGCGATGTTGGCCATCGAGACCGCGCCCAGCCCGTCGGCGTCAGCCAGGGCTATGGCCGCATCGACGATCAGGTCGACCGTCAGACCCGGCTTGGGGCCGCGTTGACCTCTGCCCCTCAGGCCCCACAGGACGTCGAGCCCGGGCGGCAGGTTCGGCGTGCTGCTCTCGTCCCGATCTCCCGGCGAAGACGGCATCCTCTTGACTATAACTGTGTGTGGTGCATACAGTAATGTGTATGCCATACACAGTTGAGATGAGGGGGATTTGCAAGTCCTTCGGCCGGCGCCAAGTCCTTGACCACGTCGACTTGGCGATCGAGCAGGGAACCGTGCTTGGCCTCCTCGGCCCGAACGGAGCAGGCAAGACAACCCTGGTCAGGATCCTGGCCACGCTCCTGCGTCCCGACGCAGGGGTGGCGGTCATCGCCGGCCACGACTTGTTGGGCAACCCAGGAGGCGTTAAGCGCTCGATCAGCCTGACCGGTCAGTTCGCGGCCGTGGACGACGTGCTCACCGGCCGGGAAAACCTCGAAATGATGGCCCGGCTGCTCCGCGTCCCTCGCCGTTCAACGGCCGCCGTTGTCGCGCAATTGCTGCACACCTTCGACCTGTCCGATGCCGCCGAGCGCCGAGCCGGCACTTACTCCGGTGGCATGCGCCGACGCCTCGACCTCGCCATCAGCATGATCACCAAGCCGGCCCTGCTGGTCCTTGACGAACCGACTACCGGACTGGACCCTCGTAGCCGGGACCAGGTGTGGGCGACGGTGAGAGGCCTAGTCAAGGACGGCGTCACCGTCTTGCTCACTACTCAGTACCTGGAGGAGGCCGATCAACTGGCGGACACGATCGCGCTGCTCGACGAGGGGCGCATCGTCACCCAGGGTTCGGCAGACCAGCTAAAGGCCGACTTCGGCGTAGAGGTGCTACGCGTCCAGTTCGCCAACCTCGAAGTGTTGCGCCAGGCGGCCGCTGTCCTCGAGGTGACTGAGGTGGACGAGCGGGCTTTTGCCCTGGAAGTGGCGACGGACGGCTCAGCCAGCAGCGTGCGCTCGACACTCACTGCCCTTGAGGCCGCCGGCGCGGCCGCTCTAAAGGTCTCAATTAATCGCCCCAGCCTCGACGATGTCTTTCTGTCGCTTACCACAAGGAGCTAATGCCATGACAATTGCCCCCGCCCTGACCGATAGCCGCATTATGATCGGGCGCTGCCTCCGACGCTCGCGCCGCGACCCGGAGGCCTTTTTCACCGCCCTGATTTTGCCTATTGCCCTGATGTTGCTGTTTGTCTACGTGTTCGGCGGTGCCCTCAAAACGGGGGTTGCTTACGTCGACTACGTGGTTCCGGGGCTGATTGTCCTGTGCGCCGGTTTCGGCGCCGGGACTACAGCCGTATCCGTAGCGACAGACATGACCAACGGGATTATCGACCGGTTCCGGAGCATGCCCGTTAGCGCCGCCTCGATCCTTCTTGGCCACGTCGTAGCCAGCGTGCTGCGCAACCTTGTGGCCACGACGGTCGTCATCGGGGTCGCCCTTGGCATCGGCTGGCGCCCCCACGCCTCGCCGCTCGGCTGGGTCGAAGTCGCCGGCCTGGCCGTCCTGTTTGTATTAGCTATCTCGTGGTTCGCGGCTGCGTTCGGTCTTCTCGCCGGCAGTGCGGAAGCCGCCAATTCGGTGACATTCGTGCTGATGTTCATCCCCTACGTGAGTACGGCGTTCGTGCCCGCCTCGACAATGCCAGCGGTCCTGCGAGCTTTCGCCGAGCGCCAGCCCTTCACGCCTGTGATCGAAACACTGCGGGGGCTGTGGATGGGTGACACCTCAACCGGCGCCAGCCTGGCTCACGAATCAGCTTTGGCCGTGGTGTACTGCCTGGTCATCCTTACATTTTCAGCCGCAGCCGCCTCCCGGCTGTTCGTCCGGCGAACCGGGGGGTAATGCCACCGCTCAGGCAGAGGTTTGTAACTCCATAGTGTTGTCGAGCGGCACTTCGTCGGGCCACGATTGTTTTGTAGTATCTCTGCCTCAGCTCGGGCGGCCCGTTGGGGCGCCTCTGTAGCCGGTATCGCACATGGCAGTCAGTCGACCTGATAACCCGGGAGACCAGGGCCCTGTTGGGCTGCGGGCCGTCCTCGATCTGGTTGGCCTGGTGGAAGACTATGCGGTCGCCCGGATGTTCGAGGAACCGGCGGGGGGATGGTCGTTGGTTTTGGGTAAGGCCAAATTGACGTGGTCGGCTGACGCCACGACGGTCACGAAAACAACGTTGCGCCGCTTGGTGATCCCCCACTGGGCACACCTATTGGGCACACCGAGGCAGGCCGGCCTCAACGAGCTGCGCGTCAACCGAATGCTCAGTGATGTCCCGCCTCCTGTCCCGGTACCGGCACTGGTCCACTCCTCGCGGCGGGAGCCGTCGATGACATTTGAGGCGGTGCAGGGCCTGCCGTTGGGGCCAAAGTTCCCTACCTCGCTGCCCGATACAGACGTCGAAGAGCTCATGGCATTGGCCATAGCCCTGGACGCCTACCGGCCGCGGCGCCCATGGTTCCGCCGCCTCCATATCGAGCGCCGGCTAAGGCTTCATCACCGGTCGGGACTTCTCAGTGACGCAGACCATCAGAGGCTGGCTCGGCTTGCGAACCGCGCTGACCTCAAGTGGCACTTCGCTCACGGTGACATCACTGCTCGTAACGTGTTGCGTGAAGCCAGCGGGCGCTCGGTGCTCATCGACTGGGAATGGGCTGGGCTGTACCCGGCCGGCTACGAGCTCGCCTTCTTATGGTCCTCCTTTGTCAACATCCCCGCCGCCCGAGCCAAAGTAGAGGCGGTCGTGCCCGCGTATTGCAGAAGCGGGTTCGTTTTATCCGCCGCCCTGGTCCAGCTCTTGCACCTGCAGATGTGGCAGCACCGCCCGCACCCGCTGGCTGATCGTCACCGAGCGACGCTCGCCCAGCTGCTGGAAGAGGTCGGGCGGGCCCAATAAGCCAATCCAGGCCACTTCGGCGTGGCCCGGGGCCGGCGGCCGGGTGTTCTACCGGTGGCCACTCAGTGGTGAACCGGTCCCCGCTGTTGACCAGCATGACCTTTTTTCCCGACCACGCGGTCGCATAGCCAATCGAGCACCTGCGTCAAACTGCTCGGCCCAAAGGCTGCCATTAGAATTTGCCCCGGCGGCACAAGTGAACTCAACGGCCTCTTTGCCGCTCTGAGCAGAACACTGGGCCGGTTTGCTGAGTTGCCATCGAGGCCGGTTACTCTCGTGCATTCAGGTCGTTTTCGTGCTAGCGCCAGGTCATGGCCACCTCTACCCCACCTTCGGCGTAGCCAACGCGCTGCGGGCGGCCGGCCACGGCGTGACTTATGCCATGGTGAACAGCCCGGCTCTGCGCCAGCAGGTGGTGTCCGAGGGCCACCAGTTCGTCGCGGTACCCCCTCCCCTGGATGAACAGCGACGGATAGTTGAAACCGGCCTGCGCGACGATCCCGGGCTGGGTGGCATTTTTGGCCCCCTCGCCCCTCCTGCGGTGGCACCCCTGGTTGAGCTCATTGCCAAGGCTCACGCCCGATTGGTGCTACACGATATGGCCAGTTTTGCGGCTCCGCTCGCCGCTGCAGTCAGCGAGGTACCAAGCGTCCATTTCGGAGTCGGGCCATCTTTCCCTGAGGACGCTTACGATGCGGGGCGGCGGATGGCACCCATGTGGGAGCAGTGGGGCCGCCAACCGGACGGGCTGGCCGGGATGTTCGGGCTGGCGTACTTTGACCCGTTCCCGCCTTCGCTGGACAACCCGGCCAGGTCCCTCCCGGTCCGTCGTTACCCGTACCAGCCCGTCCCTCTGGCGCCGGCGGTCGACGGCTCGTTGTCGGGCCTCCCACCTCCACCATGGGTCTGGGTCACATTGGGGACGGTTTTCAACGCCAACCTGATGGCATGGGCAGGGCTGGCCGAGCAACTGAAGGGCCTCGAGGGCCAGGTCGTGGCCACGGTCGGCCACGATGTACAGCCCGGGGAACTAGGGCGATTGCCTCCCAATTTCACTGTCTTGTCCTTCGTTCCCGCCCGAACGATGTTGCAGGGAGCTGTGGCCGTACTGTGCCACGCTGGTGCCGGCACGCTGCTCGGAGCCCTCCGGTACGGCCTACCGTTGGTGTGCTGGCCTCAAGGCGCCGACCAATTTCACAACGCCCGGGTGAGTGAGTTGGCCGGCACCAGTGTGACCGTCAAGGACGCGACGGGGGCCGCCCACGGGCTGCGCACGGTGCTCGATAGCACGAGCTACCGCTCGGCGGCACAGCGCCTACAGCTTGAGCTAATGGCCATGCCGTCACCCGATGAGTGCGTACCAGTGCTCGAGGAGCTGGCCAATTAGCGGGTTGGATGCGGGCGTCGGCTTCCACATCGTGCGCAGAGCCTGTTGTATCTGATGGCTAATCTAAAACACTGTCGCGAGAGGTTGCGCCTGTTCTGCCGCGAAACAGTAGGAGGCCCACTGCAGTGCAAGTAGCTCCATTAGGACCTGTGGGTCTCGTCGGTCGTCGGCCGGAACTAGCCGCCATCGCGGCGGCGGCGAAGGCGTCAGCGGATTACCAGCCTTCCGTGCTCTGGATCGAGGGCGATGCCGGTTTGGGGAAGACGTCGCTGCTGCGCCACGCGTTACGCAACTTGCCCGAGGGCTTCACCGTTGTCACGGCGGAGGCGGACGAGTTCGCCTCCGACGTCTCGTTCAACCTTGTCGAGCAATTGGGGGTGCGCCAGGCCAGCGCTGTCTTCCCTGCCGGCCTCGAATTGCTCGAGTACTTGGGCCGATTGCAGTCAGCAGGGCCGGTGGCGGTGGCAGTCGAGGACCTCCACTGGGCTGATCCGGAGTCGCGCGCTGCGCTACTGGTGGCTGCCCGCCGGCTCAGCCAGGACAGGGTCCTGATGGTGGTGACCAGCCGGCCGAAGGCGGCCCCGGACGATGGCTGGGAACGGTTCCGGTTCGACCCGAGCCGCTGTTTGGTCATCCCAATGACACGGCTGTCCCTGGCCGAGGTGTCCGAAATGGCCCACACCAGTGGGGTCAGCCTCTCTCCGGCCGCCGCAGACCGTCTGCACCGCCACACCGGAGGACATCCTCTGTACGCCCGGACGTTGCTCAGCGAGTTCTCGGCCGCTCAGCTCACCAGTTCCGACGGGAACCTTCCTGTGCCGCGTTCCTTGGCATCGGCCACTGTCGCCCGCCTGGCAGAGCTTCCTCAGGGCGCTCGCGACCTGGCCGCCGCCCTCGCAGTGCTCAACCGCGGCGCCCCTCTTCAGGTCGTGGCGCGGGTGGGCGGGGTCGCCGAACCATCGCGAGCCCTGGACAGCCTGGTCTCTACGGGTTTTGTGACCTGGCAGGCGGGCGACGGCCAAGGCCTCCTGGACTTTTCACACCCCATTTACCGGGCCGCCGTCTACAGGGACCTGGCCCCGAGCCGGCGCCAGGAGTTGCACCGAGCCGCGGCAGAGGCGACCGGTGCCCAGGCCCTGGCGCACAGGGTGGCGGCCGCCGATACCGCCGACGACGCCTTGGCCAACGAGGTAGAGGCGTTGGCGGCGGACGAGGCCCTCGGCCACCACTTCGGGACCGCTGCCGCCCACCTGTTGTCCGCATCACAACTGAGTTCAGTACCGCAGCAGGCCGAGGCGCGGCTCCTGCACGCCGCCCGGCTGTTACTGGCTGCCGGCCAGACCGCTCAAGTCAATGCCCTCCGGCCGCGGCTCGAAGAGTGCCCGCCGGGGCCGGAGCGCAGCCTGGTGCTGGGGACGATGGCCTGGGACCAGGGAGAGCCGCTGTTGGCCGAGAGGCTCCTGGCCGAAGCGGCCGGCTTGGGGAGCGGAAGGCCGCTCACCGCCGGTCACTCGGCAGAGACGGCGACAGCCGCCGACGCATTGGCACAGCTCTCGGTGGTTTACGTGGCGCAAGTCAGAGCCAGGGAAGCGGTTGAGGCGGCCTCCGCCGCCCTCGCTTACGGCCCGGTCGAGCCGAGTGTGGAACGGACGGCCACGATGTCAGCGGCATTCGGCGCAGCGATGTTGTCCGGTGCCCCGGCCGGGCTGGAGCGCCTGTCCGGCCGTCTGCCTGCCGATCCTGAGCGGGCCGAGCCCGCGGACGTCGACTTGGTCATCACCAGAGGCACGCTGCACCGTTACGCCGGGCACTTGGCAGCAGGGATAACCGACCTGCGAGCGGCCGTGCGTTTGGCCCGCCACGTGGCTACGACGCAGCTCCCGCGCGCTCACCTTCACCTCTCGCAGTTGCTGTTCGACGCCGGCGAATGGGACGAAGCGCTCGTCCAGGGCCGCGTCGCCCTGTCTTTGCTGTCAGACGAGCGTCGCACGTGGGTCGAAGCGCAGGTGCACGCCACGCTGTCGCGGCTACTGGCGTCGCGGGGCCAGTGGGCCGAGGCTGAAGCGCAGCTGGCGGAGGCCAAAACCGCCGCCCGGGAACTTGGCACGCCCGAGGCGCTGGGGACGGCCATTCAGGCGGAGGCCGCCCTCGCCCGGGTCAGGAACGAGCCGGCGAAAGTGGTCGAGGCGCTCCAACTCCAGGCCAGCAGTGAAGATTACGGCTGGTCCAAGATCAGCTCCCTCGTGTGGACGCCGACCTTCATAGCCGCTTTGCTCGACCTTGGCGAGGTGGAAGCGGCCCGTGCACAGCTATCGCGGTTCCGCCAAGCGGCCGCCGAGCGAGGCCTCAGCCTCCCGGCCCGGATCATGTCGTTGCAGGCATACCTGAGCGCCTGCGAAGGCCGGACCGAGCGGGCTGTGGTCGAGTACCGCCAATCCATCAGGATGATAGGGCCGGACGTCCCGTTCCTGGACCGCGCCTTCATCCACCACGCTTTCGGCTATGTGCTGCAAGCGGGCGGTGATCGGCGCGAGGCATTGGACCAGCTTCGGGTGGCCCATAGCCTCTTCATGTCTGTTGGGGCGGCGCCGTACGTTCAGCGAGTCGAGGAGACCCTGGCACGGGGCGGGGTCGGTGCACCCATCACCGTCCAGCGCTCGCCCTTGGACCTGACCGACCGAGAAGGCGACGTCGTATCTTTGGTCGCTAAAGGCCTCAGCAATCGTGAAATTGCGGGGCAGCTCTATGTAAGCGTGAAGACCGTCGAATACCACCTCGGCAACGTGTTCGCCAAGCTCGGCATCAGCTCGAGGCGGGAGTTGCGCGGCGTCCTCGTGGCACACTGAGGTCGTCGGCGCTTCGATGCCACTTAGCCGCTCTGCCTGGTGCCCATCGTTACCACCTCAGCGGGCCGCCATTATCCGTCGAGCTACGACATTCGCTTCGGCCCGGGAGCCCACGCCTAGCACGGCTGGTCAGAGGGGCATATTCACCCTCTGACCTGCTACCACCAACTGCTCCGGGGGAGAGACTCGAACTCTCAACCTAGTGGTTAACAGCCACCCGCTCTGCCGGTTGAGCTACCCCGGAAAACGCGAGACAGGCTACCACTTGACACCAAGGGGAGGCCCGTCATCGTGCTGAAGGGCCCATTCCAGGCGCCGGCGGCGCATCCGTCTTGTGTTCCCGAGAAGAGCCACAAATGGTGGGTTGCCGCCTACTCTCCCCACCGGTTTTCACTGTATTAGGCCCAGTTTCGGGGCAACATTCGGCTCTCGGCGCGAAAAACGCCCGTTTTCGGCGGAAAACGCGCCGAGAGCGACGAGGCGCCCCGAAAGCCCTGCCACCCACGGGAAAAAGGGGGAACTCAGACCGAAAGCGACGACCCGAGGACCCGAGGGCCCGAGCGGCCTGGGGTCCGGCCACCACGGCAGGAAACCCGCACACATGGGGCTTTTAGTTGCCCAGGTAATCCCTCAACTGGCCGCTTCGCAGCGGTTGGCGCAATTTGGCCAAGCTCTTCGACTCGATTTGACGCACCCGTTCGCGAGTTACCCCGAATTCCCGCCCCACTTCTTCCAATGTCCGCGCCTGGCCGTCGTCGAGACCGAAGCGAAGCCGGACCACTTTGCGTTCACGCTCGGACAGGTCAGCCAGCACGTTGCGGACCGCCTCGGAAAGCATGGCTCTGGTGGCGGCATCGCTGGGTGCCGGCACGGCATCGTCCTCCAGGATGTCCGACAGGTTGAAGTCGTCTTCCCCTAGTGGCTGCTCCAAAGACACTGTGTCCTGGCTGATGCGCAAGATGTCGCGGACCCGATCGGCGCTCATCTCGGAGCGTTTGGCCACTTCGTCGATGGTCGGCTCGCGACCTTCTTCCTGGAGGAGGCTGCGCTGCGCCCGGACCACGGCGTTGATGTTGTCGACCATGTGGACGGGGATACGGATGGTCCTGGCCTGGTCGGCTATCGCCCGGCTGATGGCTTGACGGATCCACCACGTCGCGTACGTTGAGAACTTGAACCCCTTGGTGTAGTCGAACTTCTCAGCCGCCCGCATGAGCCCCAGGTTGCCCTCCTGGATGAGGTCCAGGAACGACAACCCCCGGTTCCGGTACCACTTTGCCACCGAGACCACCAGTCGGAGGTTGGCCTCCACCAGCATCTGCCTCGCCATCATGCCCTCAGCCCGCAGACGCTCGTTGGCCTCTCGCTGTCCATCGAGCTGGAGGGGCCGGGACGCACGAGCGCCACCCGCCGCTTCGACGGCCGTTTCTTCAAGGCCTTCTTCGAGTTGCTCGAGAAAGGCGCCGGCCGCAATGCCCCGCTCGACGCACCGGGCCAGTGCCACCTCTTGTTCAGCTGAAAGCAACCGGACCTTGCCGATCTCTTTCAGGTACGCCCGCACAGAGTCGGAGCTACCAGTACCCGCCACGCCGATATCAAGCTTCAAGCCAGCAACCATTACCCGCCGGCCTCTGCGAAAAGGGTCCTGGGATTTCCTTCTCAGCAAAGTGAAGTCATTGTCAGTACTGCCGTCCGTGCTGGCGAGGCCGGTGTGATCGGCTGACCCGTCCTCTGCCGGCTTCGGCCCGCTGGGACCTCTCGCCGGTGCCAACGGGCTGTCCCGCCCGTTCCGCCGTGGTTCCCTGATGAGTTCCGCGGCCAGCCGGTCGAGCCCATCATCGGAAATCGGCTCATTGTGGTCGCGCCACTCGATCCCTTCCGCGGCCACACTCCCGACGACGGCCGAGATGAGCTCAGGGGTCAACTCGACCCCTCCCAGGACCTCTATCACGTTGTCGGGCGTCAGGTACCCGCGCTCGCGACCAAGCATCAATAGAGCAACGAGGTGTGTCGATGGGCCCGCCGAGCCTGTGAATGGCGCTCTCACCAGTAGTCCACAACCTCCCCGTTCATGCTCCTGGGATGGGTGACATGCTAGGACTAGCCAGCAACAAAGCTAACAACTGGGCCTCGGCCTCATCCAAGCGTTTTTCGTAGTCAGGCCCGGGTTCGACTGACCGGATGGCCTCTAGAGCCAGGCGCAGGCGCCGTGAACGCTCCGCCAGCTCACTGTGGCCTGCGGACGGGGTGGCACTTCGAGCGTCCCGGCGCAGTTCGTCCAGCGCCTGGATCGAAGCTCGCTCGAGCAGCCGGCGCAGCACATCTCCCGCGTCCTCTACGGTGTCCTCCACGGCCATTTGGGCCAGCAGGTCAGCCACTTCAGGAGTAGCGACCTCGATCGCGTCGGCCAACGTCATGGCCGAGGCCAAGTCTTCGAACGCTTCGCGGGCCAGGTCGGAGGCGAAGAGCGCAACGTCGATCCGTCCCGCCACCTCAGTTGGGCGGTGGACAACCAGCCGCAGTGCCTCCAGCTCGGGACGCGGCACCTGAGGGCGCTTCACCCTGGGCGCCAGTGAGGCGGCGTTCTTTGGCTCCTTTGGCTCCTGTGGCCGGGAAGGGCGCAAACCGCGCAGCTGCTCGGGGCTGAGCCGGCAGCGGTCCGCCACCTGCATCAGGTACTGGTCCCTGACCAGCGCGTCTGGATGCTCGGAGATCAGACCCAACGCAGTCTCAGCCGCCCGGGCCCTGCCTTCAGGATTGCGGAGGTCCGCCTGCACGAAAAGGCGGTCCAGGCGAAAACCGAGGTAGGGCTTGGCGTCCACAACCGCTTGGCGCAGCCGCTCCGGGTCGGTCTGCGCGAGGTCGGCCGGGTCGGTCCCGGCCGGCAGAGAAACCACGGAGATATCGGCCTGGAAACGCCGTTCCCATTCATAAAAGCGCTCCGCAGCACCACGGCCAGCCGCGTCGGCGTCGTAGGCGAGGACGATCCGGCGTGAGAAACCGGTCAGCAGCCGCACGTGCCCTTCGGCCAGCGCCGTCCCGCACGTCGCCACCGCCTCGGTGACGCCGGCCCGGTGCAGCCCGATGACGTCGGTATAACCCTCGCACACCACCACCTGGCTTCGTTCCACAATCGCGCCTTTGGCCCAATTGAGGCCGTACAAGACCCGGCTCTTGTCGTAGAGCGGTGTGGATTGGGTGTTCTTGTACTTCGGCCCTGGCGATCCTGGCAGTACCCGGCCACCAAGACCAACGGGTCGGCCGGCCACGTCGAAGATGGGGAACAGCAACCGGGCCCGGAACGAGTCGATAAGTCGGTCAGCCTGGCTGCGGTAGGCGAGGCCCGCCCCGACCAGCATGTTTTCACCAATACCGGCCCGCCGCACCAGGGTGTCCCATCCCCCTGGCGCCCAACCAAGCTGGAAGTGCTTGACCGTCTCACTGTCGTAACCGCGGCCCCTCAAATAGGCCCGAGCCGGTGCGCCCTCGGGCGCCCGCAGCAGCAGCTCGTGGTACCACTCGACCGCCCGCTCGAGGGCCTTCCCCAGTTCCGAATTGCGCTTGCCGCCCTGGCGGGAGGGGTCCTCGCGGTCGTAGCGCACCTGGATGCCGGCCCGGCCGGCCAGGGACTCGACGGCGGAGGCGAAATCGAGGTGCTCCGTCTCGCGCAGGAAGGAAATGGCGTCGCCGCGGGCCTGGCAGCCGAAGCAGTAGTAGAGCCCGAGCTCGCCGTTAACAGAGAAGGAAGGGGTCTTTTCCGCGTGGAAGGGGCACAGCCCGGACCAGCGCCGGCCCACCCGGCGCAACCCGACGTGCTCGGACACCAGAACGACCAGGTCAGTAGCCGCCCTGACCCGCTCCACGTCTTCGACCACGATGCCCACAAGAAAAGACTAAGTCTGTTGCCAGCCGGAGCCGTGGCAGGCCTCACCAAGCGAGGCGCGATGTGACCGTTTCCACTAGGCGGTCGATAGGTACCCGCTCCTGAGCCGTCGAATCCCGGTCGCGTACCGTCACTGCCTTGTCGTCGAGAGAATCGAAATCGATCGTTACGCATAGTGGCGTCCCGATTTCGTCCTGGCGCCGGTACCGGCGGCCAATAGCGCGCGTTATGTCGTAGTCGCACATGGCCACGGGCTGCAGGAGCTTGAGGACCTCCTGAGACAGAGGTAACAGCGTGTCTTTTTTGGACAGTGGCAATACGGCCACCTGGTACGGCGCGATCCGGTGGTGCAGGCGGAGCACGGTGCGCTCCTCCCCTGCGACCTCGTCGACGGTGTAAGCGGCGAGCAAAAACGCCATCATGGTGCGGGCCACGCCGGCCGCCGGCTCGATCACATATGGCACATAGCGTTCGCCGGTGGCTGGTTCGAAGTACTCCAGCACCTGCCCGCTCGCCGAAGCATGCGCTTTTAGGTCGTAATCGGTCCGATTGGCGATGCCCTCGAGCTCGCCCCAACCCCACGGAAAGGCAAACTCGACATCGGCCGTGCCCGCCGAATAATGCGAGAGCTCCTCTTTGGTGTGCGGCCGCAGGCGCAGCAGGTCTCGGGGGATACCGAAGCGGACGTACCACTCCAGACGTTCGTTGCACCAATAATCGAACCAACGAGGCGCCTCGTCAGGCGGCACAAAATACTCGAGCTCCATTTGCTCGAACTCCCTGGTGCGGAAAACGAAGTTGCCAGGGGTGATCTCGTTGCGGAATGACTTGCCGATTTGAGCGGTGCCAAAAGGCGGCCGAAGATGCTCGGTTTGCAGGACGTTGGCGAAGTTTACAAAGTGGCCCTGGGCGGTTTCGGGCCGCAGGTAAGCGACGGCGCCATCGTCCTCCACCGGGCCGACGAAAGTTTTGAACATGAGGTTGAACGGCCTTGCCTCAGTGAAATCATGGCCGCCGCAATTAGGGCACTCGAGCTTGCCTTCTTCGGTCGTAGGTAACTGGTCGGCGCGCCAGCGTTGTTTACAGGTGCGGCAGTCCACCAGGGGGTCGGTGAAGTTCTTCAAGTGGCCGGAGGCTTCCCAGATTTTCGGGCTCGACAGGACGGCGGCGTCCAGGCCCACTACGTCCTGGCGCAGTTGCACCATCTCGCGCCACCAGGCCTCTTTCACGTTGCGTTCCATCAGTACGCCGAGCGGGCCGTAGTCGTAGGTCGAGCGGAAACCGCCGTAGATTTCAGCGGATGGGTACACAAAGCCCCGCGCCTTAGCCAGGCGCACCAGCTCTTCCATCGAAACGGGCATGCAGAGAGGCTACTGGGCCCATCCCGAGCCTTAGAGCGGTTTTCCGCCCAGGTCGGCCCTATCGTTCAGGTGTGCTCGAGGGTATGAAGGACACGTAGGCGCCGTTCCAGGTGCCGCTCGAGGGAAACAGTAGCCAGGCTGGCCACCTCGGCCGTTGTGGCGCTGGCCGGCATCTCGAGTGCCCGCCCCAATTGCCCGCCCAGGATCCACCCCAGCAGTTCCAGGGCGGCCGGGCTGACCGGCTGGCCGCGCCGGCACGGCCGGCAAAGTGCCCCGCCTTCGGCGATGTCAAAGGCGACGAGAGGCGCCACCGGAGGGCTCGAGCCACAGCTGGCACAAGAGCTGAGGACCGGGCCGGCGCCATCGAGCGAGAGCAACTTCCAGTAGTAGGCGCCGACGACCAGTGGGCTCGACCGTTCGGCCAAACTGCGCAGGGCCCCCACAAGCATCCGGTACAAGGGCTCCGAAGGCTCCCGTTCTTGCCCCACCTGCTCCGTCGCTTCCGCCATGGCCAGGCCCTGCGCGACGCGGTTGAGATCTTCATGCAGGGGCCGCCACGGCTCGATGATCTCGGCCTGGGTGACAATGTCCAGCTCACGGCCTTCGTAAAGGAGCAACTCTACGTGGCTTAAAGGTTCGAGACGCCCACCGAAGCGGCTCTTGGTGCGGCGGACACCCTTGGCCACGGCTCGGACTTTGCCGTGGCCAGGAGTAATGAGTACGACGATCCTGTCCGCCTCGCCCAGCTTGTACGTCCGCAGTACGACCCCTCGGTCGCGGTATAGCGACATGCTTGTAACTATCTTGTCACGCGCCCGCCGGTACCTCAGGTCCGCAAGGGCCCAGCTTCAGGAGGGCCCAGCTTCAGGAGGGCCAAGTTATGAGGGCAGGCCGTCCTGGTCCCGCTGCTCCCCCGTCTGCCCGAACCGCCGCTCCCGCTGCTGGTACTCCCGCACCGCGTCACGTAAATGCTCACGGCGAAAATCCGGCCATAACACGTCCATGAACACAAGCTCGCTGTAAGCGATCTCCCACAACAAGAAGTTAGATATCCGGTACTCGCCTGAGGTGCGAATGAACAAGTCGGGATCCGGCATCTCGGGTACGTAGAAGTGCCGGCGCAGCGCCCGCTCGTTGACGTCGGAAGGCTTTACCCCTTCGGCGACAAGGCCGCGGACGGCGTCGACTATCTCGGCCCGACCGCCGTAATTGAAGGCCACGGTAAGGGTGGTCTTCGTGTTCCGCCGGGTTAGCTCCACGGCCTCGTCCATGCGCCGAAGGACCCATTTCGGCACGCGCCAGTCCCGCCGGCCGACGAACCGTATCCGTACTCCCATGGCGTGCAGCTCGTCCCGCCGCCTGGTGAGCAGGTCGTCGGCAATCACGCCCAAGAGGAAACGGACCTCCGAATGTGGCCGCCGCCAGTTCTCAGTCGAAAAGGCGTAAACCGTAAACCACTCGAGGCCGAGCTCGACTGCCCCCTTCGTCGCGTCCAGCAGAGCTTCCTCGCCCGCCCGATGACCCTCGGTGCGCGGCAGGCCGCGCCTGGTGGCCCAGCGACCGTTCCCGTCCATGACACACGCCACGTGACGCGGTATACGTTTCGGGTCGAGCCCGGCCAAGTCCATTGGACGAAAAGCTACAGGGCTGGCCCGTAGCCGGCCAGCCTGCTACCTGCGGCTTCGTTCCCGTGAGCGCCGTTTTTGAGGGCCATCCGCTCCAGTTTTGCAAGCACGACCGACTTAGTCACCTGTTGGCTACGAATTCCCCGCCGACGTCAGTGGCGAAGTGCGGTGCGCCCGGAGGCTGGCGAAGGCCGGTATGGCGGCGTCGTAGATCAGGCATTCTGTTGCAGGTGGTGCTAAGTGGAAGGCCAGGTGCCATGCTCGGCCGAATGCCGCGGGCCTGTGTGGTGCTGGTCTGCGCATGGCTGGTGCTAGTGGCGCTACTCGTCCTTTGTGGAGAGGTCGTCAAGCACTCGGGCGTGGTCAACTCCGCAGACCGACAGATCACGTCGTTCGTTACCACCCATCGCACACCATGGCTCAACGACATCATGAAGGTTGTGACCTGGGCCGGGTCGTGGATAGCGGTCGCGGTAGTGGCCGTCGTTGTCGGGGCCCTCGCATGGAGACGCCACCTGCAGTTGCTGGCCCTGGGCGCGGTCATCGTGTCATGGGTCGGTGAACTCTTAGCGGTGACCCTGGTGAAGCAATTGGTAGAGCGGGACCGGCCCCCGGCGGCGGTGTGGGCGGTCGTAGCTCACGGGTGGGCTTTCCCTTCGGGTCACACCGCGAACGCCGTTGTCGTATTCGCCTGCGCGGCGGCGTTGGTGGCGAGGCTCAGCCGTTACAGGATTGTCCGGTTGCTGTGCTGGACTTCAGGCGCCCTGTTGGCTGCCCTAGTCGGTTTTTCCCGGATCGAGCTGGGGGTTCATTGGACTACCGATGTCTTAGCGGGTGCCGTTTGGGCTTGTGTTTGGACGGTGACGGTCGTCGCAGTTGTGCGGCACCAGCAGGCGACATCAGGCCCCGAAATTCGATCCGGCTCCGATGCTCAGCGTGGTGACCTCGCTTCGGGTCACGCCGGACGCGCCCAGATGCTCGTACCAGCTATATCGTTGCCCTGCGCAGAGACGGGCGAGGCCCTGCCGTCCGCTCTCGACCACCTCAACTCGGTCGTCCAGCCCCACCTCGACGACGAAGAGCAAAAGGTTGTCCCGCTCGCGGCGGTGACGCTGACCCATAAGGAGTCGGACGCCCTCGGTGAGCACTCACGCGCCCAGATCCCGCGAGACAAGAGAGCGGTGACGTTCGGGATGATGCTCGAGCCCCTCGGGCCCGCCGATCGCGCCTACATGATCCGTGCTCTGCCCGCCCCGGTACGAGTGCTGTACCCGGTCCTGATCGACCGTCCGTGGAAGAAGTACGCGGCCACACTGCGAAGCGGGACCTAAGCGACCGCCTTATTTTGTACAAAATCCAGGAGCACGGGGGCACGTCGTAACCTGCGGCTTTTGTCGCGGCGAGCACAGTTCGTACCACCGTGCCATCCGCGACGGGTGAAAATCGTCCGGCCACGGAGCTCTGCGCGCTTTCAGAAATTTGCGCCAGAGCGCGAAATCTAAGCGTGGGGATCGTCAAACCATGTGTCTGACCACTACTAGGAGGAACCCACAATGGCAATGTTGACGATCCCATCCATACTGCTGACAGTTCGGGGCCAGGTAGTCCCGCCCAATCGGGAGGCCGTACGCGAATTGCACAACCTGACGGCGGGCTCAGATGAAGGCGTGGCCGCCGCCCGGGCGTTAGGTGACTTGAGCCACAAGGTGTACACGCCAGTAGCCGGCGTACCCGGTGCCGGTGAGCGCGAGGTCTTGTTCGTTGACGTATGGAGGGATGCTCAAGGTATCGCTACGTTTTTCTCTGATGCGCAGGTGCAGCAGGGCGCCGCCTTGCTGTTCTCCGAACGCGACGCCGCGTTGTGGATGCCGGCTGAAGGAACTTTCGGGTTCGAGCTGGACGCTCCGATGAGCCATGCTGGCCGGTATGTCGGGATCGTCCGGGGGCCGATCGGCGACCCGATGGTGACGATTGATACTTTCACCAAGTTGATGACGGAGAACTTGCCTGACGCCCGCAGGCGGGGGCAGCTATCCCATCAGCTCTACATCCGTCTCCCCCAGACCGACGTGCCAGACGAGGCGTTAGGCATTGACGTCTGGGCCGACGCTGCCGGCATGAGCGAACATTACGCAGAATTAACCGGGTTCGAGCAGGCCTTTACGGCGGCCCCGGCCACCTCCGTCTGGGAAACGGCCACCGGAGGGCCATGGACGGAATGGTAGGCGGCGACCGGGAGACCGAAGAACTACTCGTCCGGGTGCGCAACGGCGATGAGCACGCGTTTGGCGTGCTCATCGAGCCTCATCGGGTGGCGCTTTTCCGCCACTGCTATCGCATGTTGGGGTCCGGGCCTGACGGGGAAGACGCCGTGCAAGACACGCTCCTGAGGGCGTTTCGAGGGATCGGCTCGTACCGGGGGACGGGTGACATTGGCGGTTGGCTGTACCGGATAGCCACCAACGTCTGTTTGGACCGCCTCCGCGGCCAGCGGCAGCGCACGCACCCTGTGCTGTACGGCCCACCCGCTCGGTTGACAGACGAACTTTCCGTCACCGACAGCGGCCCCGGGTGGGTCGAGCCGGTGGCCGACGATGAACTTGGTTTAGGCATCGACCCACAAGAGGCGCTGGTGGCCCGGGAAACGATAAGCCTCGCCTTTGTTACCTCGCTCCATCAGCTGCCGCCCCGCCAGCGCGCCGCTGTGTTGCTGCACGACGTCCTGGGCTTCACGCCGCTGGAGGTGGCAGAGGTACTGGCCGCCACCCCGACGGCGGTCAACAGTCTTCTTCACCGCGCCCGGGAGAGGGCGGCGTCCCCGCCCGTCCGTCTACCACCTCGGTTGGACGACCCACGCATAGAGGAACTGGCGGACCGTTACCTCCGAGCGTGGGAGGGCGCTGACCTCAACGCCTTCCTGAGCGTGGTCAGTGATGACATCACCTTCAGCATGCCCCCTCTACCGCAGTGGTTTGCCGGTCGCGACGACGTGGCTGCCTTCGTCGAGGCCGCCATTTTCGGTCCATCCCGTCCCTACGGCGTGACCGTGCGTCGTGGGCGCTGCAATGGTCAGCTCGCCGTCGCGACGTACGAGCCTGATAGCCAGGGGCGGCTAAGAGTGTCAGGGTTACAGGTCCTCGACCTTTCTGGGAGGGCCCGTACTGGTGGTCAACGCCATAACGTCGTTCCGCATCCCCGAGTTAGCCCTTCGTGCTGGTTTCCCGGGTTGCGTATAGGTGCGACGGCCACGTCGCCGGGTCAGGCGGGGGCTCAGTTACCGGGCGCGGCGCGGGGCGGGCTAAGTATCACGGCGCCGGGCGGGGTTGGGTCCCGGCCTCGGGGAGGAGCCCGGGGCTGGGGTCCCCGGGCGGCTAATGAGCACGGTCCTCGATCTCCCAGGCGTGGTCGAGGACATGCCAGATCAGCCGTCTCGCCGCACAGCGCGGCGGCCAACCGGCCCGTCCCGGCGCGGAAGCGCCACCGGACCGGCACCAATCGAGGATGCCCTTCCTGTTGGCCTTGACCACTGAGCGTTCGCCTTCATGGGGGACGGGCAATGCCAGCCCGACTTTCCGGCCGTACATTTGCTCAGCCGCAGCCACGTGCTGTGTTACGGCATCGCGGTCACGGCCGCCGCCCCGTGGCCCTTTGCGTAGTGCCTGAGGTGCGCCGGCGGCCACCTTGTCGAGAAGATCCCAGCTGGCGGCCAGCAAGTCGGCCGTTCGGCCCGCCTCCGAGACCGGCCACTCGGCCGCGTCACTCTCCAGCACCGCGGTGGGAGCCCCGAAGTCCGCTCCCCCTGAACGGGTCGGGACCCGGTCTACGATCGACCACGGTTGGGCCTCGACCAGCGGGAAGTCGACACCGGCTTTCGCCGCCACCACCGCATAACGAGGCACGTAATCGGACAGCGCCGAAAGGGCCGCCTCTTCCCCCTTGGCGGAGCGGGACGAGGCCGGGCCAATCGAGGCTGCACGCAAAGCAACGGCTCTTGCCCGTCTCGATATAAACGAGGTTGCGCTGGTTTTTTGGTGCCTGGGGGTTAGCCGTCTTGTGGGCCCGGGGCTGGCTCAAAGACGCCGGCTCAAAGCTGGCCCCCGACCTCTTCCGACCTCTCGGCTGGCGCACTCGCGGGTTCGTCCGAGGCGGTGGCGCCGATCAGGACCCGGGCAATACGACGACCGTTGACCTTCTCGGCCACTAGGCGGTGGCCGTCAAAAACTGCCGATTCCCCCTCGTTGGGGACGTGACCCAAGAGATGGTAAAGGAACCCACCCACCGTGTCCCAGTCTCCCTCGGGCAGGTCGATCCCGGTGAGTTCGTTCACTTCGTCGATCGAAAGGCTGGCGTCCACCTTGACCTGGCCGTTATCAAGGAGCTCAACCCGGGCGTGGTCGACGTCGTACTCGTCGGAGATCTCCCCGACTAATTCTTCAAGTACGTCTTCCAGCGTGATCAAGCCGGCCGTGCCGCCGTACTCGTCGACCACGATGGCCAGGTGCTGCTTGCCTGCTTGCATTTCCCGCATCACCTCGGCGATGCGTTTGGTTTCGGGGACAAACTGGGCCTGGCGCATGATGCCGGACACCGGTACAGCGCCTCGTTCCTCTCGCTCGGCTTTCATAATGTCCTTGACGTACACCACACCGACGATGTCGTCGATGCCCTTGCCGTATACCGGCACACGGCTGACTCCTGCGCTGGAGGCCACATCTGCCGAATCACTTACAGTTGCCTCGGCGCTCACGGTGACCATGTCCGGTCTGGGGATCATGACCTCCCTCGCCACCGTGTCCCCGAAATCAATTATGGAATGGATGAGTTTTCGTTCCTCACGTTCGATCACCGCCTCGTCAGCCGCACTGTCGGCCATAGCCAGCAGCACTTCTTCTGTGACGTATGGCCCCTCTTTCAATCCTTTGCCCGGCAGGACCAGGTTGGCAATTGCAATCAGGGCCTGAGTGACCCAGCGCAAGGGTGCGAATTGCACAACTGCCAGCAAGAAAGGAGCCACCATAAGCGCAGCCCGCTCGGTGTGCTGGACCGCCCAGATTTTCGGTGCCAATTCGGCAAAAATGAAAATGACGACGATTTCAAACGCCGTCGCCACCACCACCCCCAGCGCCCCGACGACCTCATTGGCCACCACGCCGATGATGGTGGCCGCCACCAGCGTGCAGATCTGAAGCGAAAAAAGGATAACCGGGATATTGCGGTCGGCCCGCTCGACCAGCTTGAGTAGTGACGTGGCACCACGCCGTTTTTCCTCGACCAGAGCTACGGCTTTTACCTTTGACGTCCGGGTAATAGCCGTTTCCGAAAGAGCAAAAACCGCCGACAACAAAATCAGCACTACCGCGCCGGCCAAGAGGCCCGCATCTGTGCCCGAAAAGCCCCTTGCTGTCGCCAACATGGGTATTTAGCCGCTCCCGGAGACGCCGTCGTCGCCCGGCGCCGGCTCGCTTGGCTCATGGTCGCCATCTGCGCTGGGCGCGACGCCGGCGCTCTCGGCCGGCTCGTCCCCCGCCGGCTTGGCCTTCCAGGCTTCAGCGCGGATCTCGGCGTAGTAGCGGGCCAGCAACTCCCGCTCCTTCGTCTCCATTTCCTCTGCTTCTTCGTCCTCCTGATGGTCCATGCCCATCAGGTGCAGCAAACCGTGCACGACCAGCAGGGCCACCTCATCGTCATAGTTACCTGCGTGTTCGGGCGCGTTCCGGTACGCTACGGCAGGGCAGATGACGATATCCCCGAGCAGGACCGGCATGTCTTCTGGCTCTGATGGCATCCCGGGCCCCGTACCGCCGGAGTCGGGGGACCGGCCGCTCTCGATCGGTTCCTCGTCTATCGGGAAGGCCAAGACGTCCGTCGGCCCGTCTTTGCCGAGGAACCTGCTGTTGAGCTCGGCGATGGCGCCCTCGTCGACGAACAACACGGACAGTTCGGCGTCACCCGTGAGCCCTTCGTCCCCGAGCACGGCTTCGGCCAAACGGGCCCACCGCAACGTGTCGACCGGGTGGTCGCTCTGCTCATCTGCAGCGAAGACGTCGACGGCCACCGGGGTGCTTACCTGGACTCGGGTTCGCGGGCCATAAATGCCTTGGCCGCCGCGCCGTTGGCAGCCTCGTAGGCGTCATAGGCCGAGACGATATCGGCCACTATACGGTGGCGGACCACGTCACGGCTGGTTAGACGGACAAACGCAATCCCGTCGATACCATTCAGGACGCGGTCCAGTTCAGCCAGGCCCGAACGCCCCCCGGGCAAGTCGACTTGCGTAACATCACCGTTCACTACCACCTTTGAACCGAAACCTATTCTCGTCAAGAACATTTTCAATTGTTCCGGGGTGGCGTTCTGGGCTTCGTCCAGGATAATGAAGCTCCGGTTCAGTGTACGGCCTCGCATATAGGCGAGGGGCGCGACCTCGATGGTGCCGTTGTCCAATAGCCGGCGCGCCCCATCGGTACCCAACATGTCATAAAGGGCGTCGTAAAGCGGGCGTAAGTAGGGGTCGATCTTGGCCATCAAATCGCCTGGTAGGAAGCCAAGGCGTTCTCCTGCTTCGACCGCTGGCCGGGTCATGATTATCCGGTCGACCGCCTTCGCCTGTAGCGCCTGCACCGCAAGTGCGACGGCGAGGTAGCTCTTCCCGGTCCCGGCGGGGCCAATGCCAAACGTGATGATGTTCGCGGCTATGGCGTCCACATATCGCTTTTGACCGCTCGATTTCGGCCGGACTGACCGGCCCCGTGCAGAGCGGAGTATTTCGGCCGTGAGCACTTCGGACGGTCGCTCGTCGGCCCGTAAAATGTCTATTGTCCGGGCCACAACGCCTGGGTCCACTAGCTGGCCCTGCTCCAGCAGCAGCCTCAGTTCTTCAACCAGGCGGGCCACTACGGCCGCCTCTTCGCCTTCGATATTGAACTCGTTGCCTCTGGCGATGATGCGCGCCCCGCCGAACGCCTCTTGCACGGAACGCAAGTTCTCGTTGAGGGGGCCAACCAGGCCCGCCATCAGGTGATTTGGGACAGTAACTGTTACGGACACGTGTGTAATCCCAGCGTAGCCTCAGAAATGCCCCACGGCCGGGTTTCTAGCTCGCATGCCCCCGCTATGGCCGAAGTGGGAAGTGAAGGAGCTCCTCCGCTCCCTCGTCGGCTGAGTCACCCTGGGGGCCAGCCCAGCCGTCGCCCACCGAGCAAGTGAAGGTGGAGATGAGGCACCTCGGAGCCGGAGTCCCGCCCGATGTTGAACGCCAGCCGATACCCGCTGTCCAAAATGCCCTCTTTTTCCGCCACCGTGCGGGCCGAGCGGAACATCTCGGCCAGTAACGGGCCATGCTCTTCGCTCACCTCGGTGGCGTCTGCGATGTGCTGGCGCGGGACCACGAGCACGTGCACGGGCGCCATCGGCCGTAAGTCGTGGAAGGCGTAGGTCAACTCCCCCGAGTGTGCCTCCCTGGAAGGGAGCTCGCCCGCCACCACCCGGCAAAAAATGCAGTCTTGCGGGCTACCGCCGTCCAACCGCCCACTCCCGGCCGGTTGTCATTTACCCTCTTCGCCCTGCCCGTCCCCGAGGCCTACCGCCTCCGAAGCCGGGCTGCGATCGATGCCCGAAGGGTTGCCCTCCCCCACCTCGTCGGCGTGCTGGCCTCGGCCGGCTTGAGTACCACGCGGGTCGGGGTAGAGGTGCTCGAGGGTCCCGGGGACGATCCGGGCCCGGGAGATGAACTCGTCGACGTCGCGAGCTTGTAACCGGATCACACGACCCATCTTGTAGGCGGGCAGCTGTCCTTCGTCAATGAACCGGTAAAGAGTACGCAAAGTCACGCCCAACCGTGCGCACGCTTCAGGAGTGCCGATCCATTCGATGGGTTCTGCCGCGATCGCTTCATTCTACCGGGCATAAGGAGATTGGCTGTTTCTCAGTATTTCTTCGCTGGTTTCATTCACAGATGGTCGCGTCCTTCGCGCTGTGCGCGCACCTGCGCCGAGGCGGGTTCAGGAATGGGAGGGAGAAGCCGGGCCGCTCACGGTCCAGGCCTGGGCCAGGCGCTCGTCAGCGCCGGCGGCGGCAGACAAGTCCAGGCCAGCGGTCCGGTAGTGGATGTCATTGGTGGGCGCGCTGTAGCAGCCTGTGGCCTGAAGGTCCTGGAGCCACGCCTGATAGTCCTGGTCCACGGCCAAATCGGCCATGGTTGCGGCGCTGAGGTCGCTCACCAGTTGCGCCCCATCGGCCATGGCCAGGAGCTGAACCCTGTCAGCGGCGAGGGCGCGCAGGACGGACTGGCGCAAGGAGATAGCCCGGCTCAGGTCGCCCAGCAAACCGCGGCGAAGGGGGATGCCGGGCGCGGCCTCCGCACACGAACGGGCCACCGCCGTGGCCACCAGCTCTTCCGCACTCGAATTCGAGGCCATCAGCTGCTCGAAGAGCGCTTCTCCCGTCGAAGTCCCCAATGAATGTCGATGGTCGATCGCCTCGCGGCCAGCCAGGACGATGGCGGCCGACAGTGACGCAGCCACGATGACAACCAGCGCTACCAGCCAAAAGAGCGCCCGTCCTCGTCTCGGCGACCGTTCTGGCGTAGTGATGGCAGCCGTCGGCCGGAGAGCCGCCGTCCCATCGTGCCCTCGCGCTGGCCCCGTTTGCGCAGCCGGGAGGGGCAGCGTTGGTGCGTTCGGACCGCCCCCGATCGCGGTGGCCCGGGCCGGCGGCGGGGGGCCAAGCGGTCTGGGCACGTAGCGCTCCCCTACTCGGGGCCGGACGCTCCCCGCTGGAGGGTTGGCCACCGCGGCTCCGGAGGGCTGACGGCGCGCAGGCCTGGGCGGCGGGCCATGCGGAGGCTCATAAAGCGAAAAAGACGACGCTCTGGTCCTTTCCCCGGGTTGGGCAGTTGCCCGACCTCGGCCCACCTGAGGGCGGGTTCTGCGCCAGCCGGGGGCGGTGGCATAGTGGGCAGGTCCTCGGCCAGGTCGTACTCCGGCTCCTCACCTTCCGACCGACCAGGGCGGGCGCCGGTCAGGGCCGGGCCAGGAGGTGCCGAGCCGCCCGACGGGCATGCCGGGCCGGCGGGTCTCCCGTCCTCTCCGTTTCCCGCCCCCACACCCGCTGACAAGGCAAACTTCTCCTCTTATCGAGGTCTTATCGAGGCAAAACTGGCTCAACCAGCTTAATCGCCACTTCGTTGGCGAGAAGTCGGCCCCGAGGAGTAAGCACCGCTCTCGCTTCACCTGACCTGGCGCCCCTCGCCTCGAGCTCAACCAGGCCGGCGTCGTACAGCTCTTCGGGCGCGGCGCTGGCTGGCACTCCCTCCGAGGTCCGCAAGCTGAGCACCAACCTTTCCCAGGCTCGCTGCTCAGGTCCCAGCGTCTCGCCAGCTGCCTCGGTTTCGCTGCGGGTTTCAACCAGCCGGCAGTAACGCTCCGGAGTGCGCACGTTCCACCACCGCCGAGCGGTGCCGTCGGGGCGGACCAGGTGCGAGTGAGCGGCACAGCCCAACCCGCGGTACTCGCCTTGAGACCAGTACAGGAGGTTGTGCGCGCAGCGCGCGCCCGGCATGGCCCAGTTCGATATCTCGTACCACTCGAAGCCGGCGCCCGAGAGCACAGCCTCGGTTAGCAGGTATTTCTCTGCTTGGTCGTCGTCGGTGGGGTGACGGGCCGGCTGGGTGGCCAACGGCGTGCCTGCTTCCACCGTGAGGGCGTAAGCACTTATGTGGGCCGGTCTCGGTTCCAGGGCGAGGACGGCGTCGAGGGAGGCCTGCCAGTCCGCCATCGTCTCCCCTGCCGCCCCGAAGATCAGGTCCAGGTTGTAGGCACCGGCGAAACCAGACTCGCCGGCCAGTTCAACGGCCCGCTCGACAGAGGCCGGGTCGTGCTCCCGGCCGAGCGATGCGAGTACGTGCGGCACCATGGACTGGGCACCGAATGAGAGCCTGGTTACCCCGCTGGCCTTGTATTGCATCAGCTTCCCGAGCGAAATTGTCTCGGGATTGCATTCGACGGTCACCTCTGCCCCGTCAGCGATCCCGACCCCTTCCCGGATCGCGTCGATGAGGCGGGCCAGAAACTCACCCGGCAGAAGTGACGGCGTGCCTCCGCCGAAAAACACAGAGGTGGCCGGCCCGCGGGCGCGGGCTGGGCCAACCGTGTCTTCACCGGCGCTAACCGAAGACGCAGGGCCGGCGACCTCGGCGCTGCACGCGGCTACGTAGCGCTCCCATAGATGGTCCCGGTCGGTCCAGGTGGCAAACGCGCAGTAGTCACAACGGCGACGACAGAAGGGTATGTGGACGTAGACCCCGAACGGCCGCTCGCCGCCCTGCCTTATCGCCGTGCTGTCGTGCTCCTGGCCCGCTTCGCACCCCGGCACAATGGCACTGCTCAAGGGCGTAGCATACGTGACTCGTGCTCGTCCTCATCTTCCCCGGGCAAGGCTCACAACGTGCCGGCATGGGCGCGGCCTGGCGCGACCATCCCTCATGGGATCTCGTGGGCCAACTCAGCGACATCGTCGGCCGCGATATCGCAGAACTCTTACTTGACGCTAATGGTGATTCCTTACGCGCTACTCGCAACGCCCAGTTGGCCACGTACGCCCTCAGCCTCATAGCGCTGGACGCGGCCCGAAGGGGGCCACTCGGTGACCACGAAAACGGAGGCCCAGGGCCCGGGGAAGAGGCGATCGGCGGCGTCGCCGCCGTGGCCGGGCACAGCTTGGGCGAGTACACGGCGGTGGTGGCAGCCGGGGCCCTCGACGTCGGGACCGGGGCCCGGCTCGTACAGGCAAGAGGGGAGGCGATGCAGGTGGCGGCGCAAGCCAACCAGGGGACGATGGCCGCCGTCCTCGGCCTCGACCTGGCCGGGGTGGCCAAAGCGTGCGAGGAGACGACCGGAGCCTGGGTCGCCAACGACAACACGCCCGGCCAGGTAGTAGTGGCGGGGACGGTGAGTGGTGTGGAACAGGCCGGCGCCACCGCCCTCCGTCTCGGCGCCAAAAGAGTCGTCCCCCTCCAGGTAGGTGGAGCTTTCCACACTCCGCTTATGCAGCCCGCGCAGGAACGGCTCGATGCCGCCCTCACAGGCCTGGAGTTTGCGCCCTCGTCACCCGCGGTGGTGACCAACGTCGATGCGACCGCTCACACGGACGGCTTCCCGCCTCTC
The DNA here is from genome assembly GCA_963845605.1 of uncultured Acidimicrobiaceae bacterium. Lineage (GTDB taxonomy): Bacteria > Actinomycetota > Acidimicrobiia > Acidimicrobiales > Palsa-688 > Fen-671. The sequence continues at coordinate 171,139 of CAWJSS010000005.1, read as the reverse complement.
TTGTCCGCCCAGCTGTGCTCTCGCGTCCGTTGGCGGGAGTCGCTCCTGGCGATGGCGGCTATGGGCGCGACCTTGTTCGTGGAGCTTGGCCCGGGTACCGAGCTGTCGGGCATGGTCAAGCGGACCGTGCCGGACGCGACGCGGGCCAACGTCGCCACTCCGGACGACCTGGAAGCGCTGGGCCAGCTACTGACGGGCTAGTAGCGCTCGAGCCCTATTGGTCGGGGCGGTTTGGCGGCGGATCGGGGGGCGCTTCTCGGCGCGTTAATCGACTCTCGGCATGATTTTCGCCAGAAATCGGCGTTTTTCACGCCGAGACCGCCAAAGCGCGCCGAAAGCGCCCGGAATTGCAGGGAAAGGCACTCAGGGGGCGTGCGACGCTACCGCAACTGACGGCCGCGACCGGTCAGTTGCCCGCCGCGTCCGGTTGTGCCAGCCACGTCTTCCAGTTGTTGATGCCGGCCCGGACATCGCCGGGCGTTAGGCGGATGGCCGGTTCACGCACCAGGTCGGCGATGGCGCGCTGGCGGTAATAATCGTGGCCCGCGCCCGCGAATATGGGCCGGCGGAAGTCCACCAGCTCCTCAGGCGTCCCACTCGGGAAATCCCAGTAGCCCCAAAGCGCGAAGGCCCACTCCATGTCGTAAATTACGGGCGAGCGGTGAAATACCGATGACCGGCGCGTCCCGCAGCTGAAACAGCCGGCGACTACGTCGTCCAGGTGCTCTCGGTCGCGCAGCACCGCCCGTTCAGCCACCAGGTTGGCGAGCTTGAGGCCGTAACCGAGGTCCGAGCCGGTCGACCCGATCTGGCGCCCAATCGGCATGCGCAGGGAGGCGATCTCGGCCGGCCTGTCCTGCTCCCAGGAGCCCGGCACCTGTAAACGGTTCAGGGGCCTGACCTGGTCTGTGGAGACGAGCGGGACGTAATCGGGTTGAGCCACGGGCCTTAGGTTAGTGCTCCCTGGCGCCGGCGTGTAAAAGGCCGAAAACGATCGAGTCAGACAGCGCCTCCCAGGACGCCTCGATGACGTTGTCGGACACGCCGATGGTCGTCCACGTGCGGTCGCCGTCGGTCGAGTCGATCAGGACGCGCGTCACCGCCGCCGTCCCGGCCACCGTGTCCAGGACCCGCACTTTGAAATCGGTAAGATGGATGCGGGCCAGCTCGGGGTGACGGGGACCCAAAGCTTTGCGCAAGGCGGCGTCGAGGGCATTTACGGGCCCGTTGCCTTCGGCAACTTCCATTATCCGCTCGTCGCCGACGAAAAGCTTTATCCGGGCTTCGGTCAGAAAGGTCCCGTCCTCCCTCAGGTCTGTTACCACCCGGTTGGACTCCAGACGGTAGAAGGACTGCTTCCATCCGGTGGCCATCCTCATCAGCAGCTCGAGCGACCCGTCTGCCACCTCGAAGTGGTAGCCGGCATGCTCCAGTTCCTTCAACCGCTCGACGACATATGCGACCTCGTCGTCGCTCAGCTCGATCCCCATTTGCTCCGCTTTTAGTGCGACAGTAGAACGTCCGGACATCTCCGAGAGCACGAAACGGTTCGTATTACCGACCGCCTCGGGATCGATATGCGAGTAGGCGCTTCGTGCCCGCGCGATGGCGCTCGTGTGTATCCCGGCCTTGTGTGCAAATGCCGATAGCCCGACGTAAGGCTGGTGGGGGTTGGGCGCCATGTTTACAATCTCGGCAATGTGGCGCGCCACCGGGGTAAGTAGTGGCAGCCGGTCCGCTCCTATAGTTTCTATCCCCAGTTTCAAGCTGAGGTTGGCAATAACGGCGGTGAGGTCCGCATTACCGGTCCTCTCGCCGTAGCCGTTTATGCAGCCCTGTACGTGGTCGGCCCCGCGGTCGACGGCCACCAGGGAATTAGCTACTGCGCAACCAGAGTCGTTGTGGAAATGCACACCGAGATGGCCCGACGGGATTTGGCGCGCTTCGGCGACGACCCGCTCCACCTGGTGCGGGAGGGTTCCCCCGTTGGTATCACACAGAACAGGCGTAGCCCCGCACTCCTCTACGACCCGGAGGAAGGCACGCGAAAACTCCGGGTCCTCGCGGTACCCGTCGAAGAAATGCTCAGCGTCGACCAGTACGGTTTTCCCGTTGTTCCGCAGATAGGTGACCGAGTCAGCCACCATGTCCAGGGCTTCGGTCGTCGTGGTCCGCAGTGTCTCCACGACGTGCCAGGGAGAAGACTTGGCCACGAGGCATACGATAACCAGTGCCGCGCCGCGATCAGGTCGGCCATGACGGGGTCGGTTTCGGCCCGGCCTCCGGCCTTCCGGGTCGCGCCAAAGGCGACCAGCTTGGAGTTGGCCAGGGCTAGCTCACCCGAGGCGGACCGCTCGAAGAACTCCTTGTCTTTCGGGTTCGCTCCGGGCCAGCCGCCCTCTATGTACGCCACACCGAGCAGGTCGAGTTGTCCCGCCACCCGCAACTTGTCGGCCACGGTGAGCGAGAGGCCCTCGGCCTGGCTCCCATCGCGAAGCGTGGTGTCAAAGATCTCAACCCTGTTTATGTTCTCTGTTGATGGCCCGGTCGCTGAAGCCTCATTTGGCATGCTCGACCCAATGCCGGTACCGGTCGACCTGGCCCCGCACGGCCGCCTTGTAGACCTCCTGGATCTTACGGGTAGCGGACCCGGGCGTGCCTTCGCCGACCACCCTGTCATCGACGGAGCAAATGGGCACCACCTCGGCGGCGGTCCCGGTCAGGAACGCCTCGTCGGCCGTGTACAGGTCAGAACGCAATACGTTGGCGAATTCCACGTCGATGCCCAGATCCCGGGCAATAGTGAGGACCGAGTCCTGCGTTATCCCTTCTAGCGCCCCCGCAGAAACGGGCGGTGTGATCAGGCGGTCGTTGCGGTAAACAAAGATGTTCTCGCCGGTGCATTCGCTCACATACCCTTGTGGTGAGAGCAGGATCGCCTCGTCGTAGCCGGCCTTAAGGGCCTCGACCTTGGCCATCGACGAATTGATGTACATGCCGACACCTTTGGCGGCTGGAGGCATCGCGTTCGGGTCATGGCGCTGCCACGAGCTGATTTTGACCCGCACGCCCTTCTCGATGCCCTCTTGGCCCAAGTAGGCGGCCCAGGGCCAAACCGCCACGGCCACCCGGACGGGCGATGGCAGGGGGTTCAGGCCCATTTCTCCGTAGCCGAGATAGACCAGGGGCCTGATATAACATTCCGGGAGCTTGTTTACCGCCACCGTCCCTTTCACGGCCTCCACTATCTGTTCCCGGCTGAAAGGGATATCGATCATGAAGATCCGCGCCGAGTTGAACAGGCGGGTTATGTGGTCCGTAAGGCGGAACACGCCGGGGCCGTCAGCGGTGGCGTAGGCCCGGATCCCTTCGAACACACCCAGGCCGTAATGGAGCGTGTGCGTGAGGATGTGTACGTTGGCGTCATCCCAGTCTATGAGCTCGCCGTCCATCCATATTTTCTCGGTTTTGGTGATGGCCACCTCGTTCACACCCTTTCTGATATCTCGTGTCCGTATTGCGTTGTAGTAAGCGGGCCGGCCGGCTGAAAGCCTTGCACTGCCTTGTTTATCCTGGCTGCCTCGTCGGTCAGCCCCAGGTACTCGAGCATCATTGCCATTGAAATAATTGCCGCCGTCGGGTCCGCTTTGCCCGTCCCGGCGATGTCTGGCGCACTTCCGTGCACTGGCTCGAACAGCGACGGGCCGGTGCGGGCCGGGTTGAGGTTGGCCGAGGCGGCCCGGCCTATGCCGCCGGCGACCGCGCCGGCCAGGTCGGTGATGATGTCGCCGAAGAGGTTATCGGTCACGATGACGTCATAACGTTGCGGTGACCCCACCATGTACATGCAAGCGGCGTCGACATGGTTGTAGGCCGTTTCGACATCAGGGTGCTGAGCGGCGAGCTCGTTGAAAGTCCGTGACCACAAGTCACCGGAGTAATTGAGGACATTGGTCTTATGGACGAGCGTCAAGTGGCGACGCCTCGACTCGGCCAAGTCGAACGCGAACCGAATGCAACGTTCGACCCCGAACCGGGTATTGACCGAACCCTGAGTGGCGACTTCGGCCGCCGTCCCCTTCCGCAGGAACCCACCTTCGCCCGCATAGGTACCCTCAGTGTTCTCGCGGATGACGGCGAAATCCAGCGGTACGCCGGCGCCGACGCTCGAGTGCGCTTGAAAGGGGCGCAGGTTTATGTACAGGTCCAGCTCGAAACGCAACCGGAGCAACAGCCCGCGCTCGAGCACGCCGGGCGGTACTTCGGGCGACCCGACGGCGCCGAGAAAAATAGCGTCGAAGCTCCGCAGCTGATCGAGGACCTCGTCAGGAAGTACGTCCCCAGTGGCCAGATAGCGCTTCGCCCCCAGTTCAAAGGGGACCGTTTCGAGGTCGGCGCCGGCCGCCCGGGCCACCTTGAGCGCCTCTTCTACCACCTCTACACCAATGCCGTCCCCGGGGATGACAGCCACCCGAGGCGGTGCTGGCCGAGACGAACGTGAGTGACTTGACGATGCGGCTTCAGTCGAATTGGGCTCACTCAAATTGGGCCGGTCCTCCGTTTCTTTTCTTCAGTTGCCTGTCTGACGCTCGACATGAAAACGACCGCCCCTCGGGACGGTCGCTGCGACGCACACCCAGATGGGGCGCGTCAGGTTGAAATTACTACGACGGCAGCTGCGAACAGGCAAACGGTGCGCAACGCATTCATAGGTCTTCCTAGTATTGCACCGGCCAAACCTCTCGTCAACTTCGTTGGGCGGCCCGGCTGGCCGGCCTAGTGACCGGCCTAATGACCGGCCTAATGCCCGGCCTAATGACCGGCACAATTGGTCTGCCGCTTACTCCCCGGACAACGCTCTCGGGTGGCCCGGAACCGCTATCTAACGGCGCTCCTCGCTGGTACCCTGCGTTAATGGCCCCCACAAAGTTGTCGCCTGAAACCTACGAGCGGCTACAAGCAGAGCTCGAGGACTTGAGGACGCGTGGCCGGGTCGAAATAGCCCGCCACATCGAGGCGGCCAGAGCCCTCGGCGACCTGTCGGAAAACGGTGACTACCACGCGGCCAAGGACTCACAGGGAAAGATGGAGGCCCGCATTCGTCAGCTGCAAGCGATGCTGACTGACGCCGAAGTGGTTGAGGCGGGCCCGACCGAGGAGGTGGCGGCGGGCGTGACCGTCCGCCTGCGCTACGTCGGTGACGATGAGGTCGAACGATATTTCGTGGGCTCGATCGAAGAGCGCCAACAGGGTACGGCCGTAATCAGCCCTGGCTCTCCACTCGGCCAGGCTCTCATGGGTAAGAAGGCAGGGACGAGAGTTACCTACGAGGCCCCTAGCGGCCAGCTCGCCGTCGAGATCGTATCGGTCGGCGACTAGCCGGGGAGCGGAGAGGTCCCTTTCCCGAACGGCGTTGACGCGCCCCGGATACTGCCCACTGAGCGTGGCGCAGATAACCGCTCTGCGAGTTAGTCAGAGCCCGCTGTTGTTCGCTTCCCGCACAAATGGCCGGCAACCGCTGACCTGGCCGCAGCTGGCTCTTAACTAGCCCTCCAGTCGCGCCGAAGACCGATCAGCGGTCATGAGCACAACGGACGTAACCGGATGGCCCGAGGTGACCGCCCTGCTCGCCAGTAGGGAGGTCTCGGGGGGCAAGAGCCAGGGGCGGGGAACCGTCCGTTTGCTGGCGCGCCCCGGGATCTGCATCGCCGCCAGCGCCCCGGTCGCCCTCGTCGTCTTGAACGCGTTGCCTGGGTACCGCCCCGCCGACGTCCTCCCCTACCTTCTATGCATCATCGCCACGGCCGTGCTGGTTATGTCAGCGGAGGTGGCGACGTTCGACCCTGGCGACCGGCCCGCTGACGTCGACGCCATTGTCGCCAACCAAAACAGCTGGTCCGACCCGGCCATGGTGAGCGTCGGCCGGTGGTTAGCGCATTGGCCCGGCGTGGCCGGCGTGAGCGCGGTGGCATGGTGGGCGGCCCGGACCGGAGCGGCTGGTCTCCTCTGTCAGCTGGCGTTTAGCGCCATTGGAGCTCCTGTTGGCCAATCGGTCCTAGCCGCGGTGGCCACCTGTGCGGTGATGACCGGGGTGGCCATGTTCTCCCTCGTAGGCAGGGGCCGTCACCTCGTGCACTTGTCCCTGGGAGTAGTGGCTGCGGTTGGCCTGTTCGTCACGGTCAGCGGCGTGGTCGGCCTGCACCAAAGGCATCGGGACCTTTCGCTGCTCCCTGCGGGGCCCTTTGGTCATCGACGACTTCGTCGAGCGCCGTGGCTGTCCAGTCGGCTATTACCGTCGTGCTTTTCTGCCTGGCTGCCATCTCTCTTTTAGCAGTAACCCCGGCGACATCGACAGGAGCCGGCCGCCGGGCGCGATGGGCCATCTGGTTATCCGTCGGCACCGCCGTCATCTGCTGGGGCTTTGCCGTCCCTGTCCTTTCAGGAGGCGCCGGCCCCCATTTCTCGAACGCTCTAGCGGCAGGCCGGCCTGAGGGCATCCGTTCCATGCTCGCCGTGCTGCTGGCCCCCATCGCCGGGAACCAAGCGACGACTGTGGCCGGTTGGTTGTTGTTCTCTGCCTGCCTCGGAGGAGCGTTAGGCGCCTTGACCGGCGGGGCCGGGCTGGCTCAGAGTGCTTTGGCCATTAGCAAGGCCGCGGGCGGTCGGACCGCGCCGGGCGTCCCGCAAGCCAATCCGAGCTCGATCGGGCTGGCGAAGCGGCCCGCGGCACCGGTCGCTCTGCCGGTGGCCGGTTCTGGCATAGCCGCCGTTGTCAGCGGCCTGGCCGCCGCCGCCGTGGCCCTCTTGGGGCCGAGAGGCTGGCTCTTGATCGCCCTCGGCGGCCTGGCCATGGCGGCGCTGGCGCTCACCACCCTCGCACCGCCTGTGTTGCCGCAATGCCAGCGCCTCCCGAACGCCGTGCGCATAACGGTCGCTGCCACCTGGGTGCTGGTCGAGACGCTGGCGCTAGGAGCGGCGGGGCCGCTGGCATTGGCCCTCGTCGGTCTCGCGGCGCTGGCGGGCGCGTTCACGTTTGGCTGGAAGGGCATGGGCAACGGCCGAGCGTGGACAAATAGAAGGCTGGCACTGCCTTGGGGTACGGCCGCCGCGGCACTGGTCACGACCAGCGCCGTGACCACCCTCGAACTGGTACCGACCGGGCCCGGTATTAGCAGTTCGGCCATGTGGCGGGGCCTGGCCGTGGTGGTAATGGGGGCGGGCATCGTGCTGCTGGCCGTCCTGCCTGCTACCTCCCGCCTTCGTATCGACCATCTCGGCAACGCCGCCTCCGTCCTGTCCGAAAAAGCCCTCCCCGCACTCACCGGCGCCCTCGAGGCGTTGGCCACGGGAGGCGTCAAGCGGTCGACGATGGTCGAGGTTTCTGAGCTGAAGGCAGCCACCCGTCCGCTCGAAGCAGAGCTGGCCACCCACCGGGCCCCCGACGAGATGTTCGCCCTGACCAAAGCGCTGGTAGCCGCGTCGGACCAGGTGTTGCGCATCGCGGCCAGTATCGAGGCCGTTGCTCAACTGGACGCCCGTCGTCTCGAAGAACTGGTCGAAGAACGCATCGCCAGCCTGTCCAATGTCAACCGCAACCTGGTCGACTCGCAGTGGCGCCGCCGCCAGCTCCTCGACCGCACAGTGCGCGTGGCCGAGGGTGAGCGAGCCCGGATCGCCGCCAACCTGCACGACGGCCCCATTCAACGCTTGGCCGCTATCGGCCTGGTACTGGACCGCTGCTCGCTGCGCCTGGACAGAGAGGACACCGAGGGGTCGATGGAGCTTGTGAAGCGGGCGCGCCAGGAGCTGGGCGAGGAGATCCACAACCTCAGGGAAATGATGAGCGAGCTCCGGCCGCCCATCCTGGACGAGGGTGGCCTCGATGCTGCCCTGCGAGACCAGCTGTCGGGATGGAGTGCCACCACTGGGGTCGAAAGCCGGCTCGAAGTGACGCAGCACGACCCGTTGCCCTCGGACAGCGAGACGGTGGTGTACCGGGTTGTCCAGGAAGCCCTGACCAATGTGGCCAAGCACGCTCGGGCCAGCCTGGCCACCGTCTCTATCAGCCAATCAGGCAAAGGCTTGAGGGTGGTCGTGTGGGACAACGGGAAGGGCTTCAACCCGCGCTCGCAACACGAAATGCTGCGCAACGGCCATTTCGGCCTGGTCGTAATGCGTGAGCGGGTGGAGCTGGCGTCAGGGCGGTTCGAAGTCAAGAGCGCGCCGCTGACGGGAACGCAGGTGATCGTTTGGATCCCGCTCACCTCGAACGGCGAGCCCCTGGAGGCGGCGTGAGCCAGGCCGAGGCCATTGTCACCGCGACGACGGGGGCAGCCCCCGGAGCGGCCGGCGCCAGGATGCCCCGGCTGGTCGTCGTGGACGACGACGGCGACCTGGCGCGCGAATTGGCCGGGCTGTTCTCCGACGTCGGCTACGAGGTGTCCGGAGTGGCCACGGCGGCGCGGGAAGGCATCAACCTGGTCGAGCAGACGATGCCCGACGTGGTGTTGATGGACGTCAAGATGCCAGGTATGAGCGGGACCGAAGCGGCCGGCGTCCTGCGTCGCCAACACCCCGGCCTACCGGTCGTTCTTCTTTCGGCATACGCCGACGAGGGCATCGTGAAGGCGGCACGTGAAGCCGACGTGGCCGCCTACCTGGTGAAAGGGTGTACTGCCGGCGAACTGCTGTCGACCGTCGGGGCAGTGGTGAAGGAGAGCCAGCGAAGAAGCCGACCGGCCCGCGATGGACAACGGGGTGACTACTGATGAACCTTTCGAGCTGGCGCCATGATTGGAGCCACGCCGGGAGCACTCTGGCCCGCGCCGCCCACCGCCGACGGGACCTCCCGCCGTTCGAGAGTGCGGCACGCACAGCGGTCATGAGCGACGATGGCGATAGCCGGAGCAGACCTGACCGGCCCGCTCCCTATTTGCCTGAGACCGAGCTGCCTATACCTGACCTGTCTGGTGGACCCCGGCCCTACACCGTGCTCATTGCCGATGACGCCGCCGCCACTCGCAGGGTGCTGGTGGAGCTGCTGGGGGACACCTCAGACCTCATTTGCGTGGCGGCCGTGGGGGACGCCAACGCGGCCGTATCGGAGGCGGCGCGGTACAGGCCTGACATTGCCCTACTCGACGTCATGATGCCTGGTGGAGGCGGCCTTTCAGCGGCAGCAGGCATCCGGGAAGTGTCCCCCCAAACGCGGATGCTGGCGTACTCGGCTTCTTCGGACCGAGCTTCGGTGATCCAGATGCTACGAAGCGGAGCGCGTGGGTACCTCGTAAAAGGAGCCCCTGCTCTGGAGTTGATCGACGGCCTGCGGCGTTGCGCGAATGGCTATACGGCCTTGTCCGAGGGCCTTTCAGAGCACTTGGTGGTCGAGATGGGCGAGCTCGGGCGGGCGGAACAGGCGGACAGCGCCGCGGCCAAGGCCCGGTACGAACGCTTCTTGAAGCTGCTCGAGCCGGGTGGTTCCACGCCCACTTACCAACCCGTGGTCAATCTGCGCACAGGCGGCCTGGCCGGCTACGAAGCCCTGACGAGCTTCGGCAAACAGCTCGGCTCGACCACGGAGGAGATCTTCCGTGAGGCCCACCAGGTGGGCCTCGGCGTGGAGCTGGAGCTGCACACCGCCCGCCTGGCCGTCAACGGTTTTAGCCGCGAAATGGCCCGCTCGCCGGAGACGTACCTCGCCGTTAACGCATCTCCGGGCCTCCTTTACCGGCCCGCTCTGCTGGAGGTCCTGTCCGAGCTGCCGGCCGGGCGCGTCATCGTCGAGATCACCGAGCAACGCCAGTTCGAGTCCTACGTCCAGCTACGCGAAACGGTCCGGCTCGTCCATGAACGCGGCATGCGGGTGGCGGTGGACGACACCGGGAGCGGCTTCGCCAGCCTTCAGCGGCTCGTAGACGTGAAGCCTGAGATCGTGAAACTCGATCGCGCCCTCACCAGCCAGATCGACAGCGACGCTCCCCGGCGCGCCCTGGTAACGGCCATCCGCCGCTTCGCCGACGACATGGGCATCACGGTGGTGGCGGAGGGTATCGAGCGAGAGGAACAGCTCATAGTCCTGCGCGACATCGGCGTTGACTGCGGACAGGGGTATCTACTGGGCCGTCCCGCGCCTCTTCCTGTCGGGATTTAAGGGCGAGACCTTTCAACACGGGAAGGCAGCACCGCGTCTCCCATACCATTTACCTGATGACATCCGGCCCCACCAGCTACATCCAAGCCGTCCACGAGACCTTCGTCGTTTTCGACGGGGCCACCGGCACCAACTTGCAGGCGCGCGCCCTCGGTCCGGACGATTTCGGCGGGCCTTCGTTCGAGGGCTGTAACGAGCTTCTGTGCGTCACCAGGCCTGACGTTATCGCCGACCTGCACAAGTCGTTCTTCGACGTCGGCTGCCACGTCGTCGAGACCAACAGCTTCGGGTCTATCCCCTGGGTCTTGGCGGAGTACGGCATCAGCGAGCGGACGCGAGAACTGTCCCAGGCCGCGGCCACCATCGCCCGCGAAGTAGCTGACGGGTACGGCGGGGACCGGTGGGTGGCCGGCTCGCTCGGCCCAGGCACAAAGATCGCGTCGCTGGGCCAGATCTCTTTCACCGACATGCGCGACGGCTACCAGGAAGCGGCGGCCGGCCTCATCGCCGGCGGCGTCGACCTGTTCATCATCGAGACCGTGCAGGACCTGCTTCAGGCCAAAGCCGCCATCATCGCCTGCCGGCGGGCTATGGCGGAAGCGGGTAGGGAACTTCCGATACAGGTGCAGGTCACCATCGAGACCACTGGACGCATGCTGATGGGCAGTGAGATCGGCGCCGCCCTCACCACCCTGGACGCCATGCGCCCTGATGTCATCGGTCTCAACTGCGCCACTGGCCCCGCAGAGATGGGAGAGCACGTGCGCTATTTGAGCGCGCACAGCCGGGTCCCGATCTCGTGCCTGCCCAACGCCGGCCTGCCCTCGGTGGTAGACGGCAAGATGCACTACGACCTCACCCCCGAACAGCTGGCAGAGCACCACCGCCGCTTCGCCGTCGAGCTCGGTGTGACCGTTCTGGGAGGGTGTTGCGGGACGAGCCCGGCGCACATGAAGGCCGTGATGGACGCTCTTTCCGGCCTGACGCCGGCCCGCCGTGAGCCAGAATGGGAACCGGGCTGCGCTTCCCTTTACACCCACGTCCCCTACGACCAGGCCCCTTCGGTGCTCAACATCGGGGAGCGCACGAACGCCAACGGCTCGAAGAAGTTCAGGGACGCCATGCTGGCCAAGGATTGGGACAGCTGCACGTCTATGGCCAAAGAGGCGGTCCGGGCCGGGAGCCACGTGCTCGATGTCTGCGTCGACTACACGGGCGAAGACGGCGTGGCCGACATGACCGAAATTGCCAGCCGGTTCGCCACCCAAGCCACGCTCCCGCTGGTGCTCGACTCCACTGAGGCGCCCGTAATCGAACGGGGCCTGCAGCATATTGCCGGCAAGCCCATTTTGAATTCAGTCAACCTCGAGGAAGGTGACGCCGAAGGCACCCGCCTCGACAGTTTTCTCCGGTTAGCCCGTGACTACGGCACGGCCGTCGTATGCACCTGCATCGACACCGAGGGCCAGGCGCGGACGGCGGAATGGAAAGTGCGGGCGGCCGGCGCCATATACGACCTGGCTGTCAACCGTTATGGCCTTCTTCCCGAAGACCTCTTTTTCGACGCCCTGGTATTGCCTGTGAGCACGGGGATGGAGGAAAGCCGCCGCGACGGTATCGAAACGATAGAGGGCATCAAGCTCATCAAGGCGACGTACCCCGGTGTGCGGACCGTGCTCGGGATCTCCAACGTTTCGTTCGGACTGACCCCGGCGGCCCGCCAGGCCCTCAACTCTGTTTTCCTGCACGAATGCCAAAAAGCGGGCCTCGACGCCGCCATCGTCAACTCCGGGCGGATAGTGCCGCTCGACCGGCTGCCCGCCCAAGCGGTCGATGTCTGCCTCGACCTGATATATGACCGTCGTGACGCTTCGCGGGGATATGACCCACTGGCTGAACTGTTGCACCTTTTCGAAGGCGCTGTAGCGGAGGGGCTAGAAGAAGAGGACCGCAGCGATTGGACTGTTGACCAACGCCTCGAACAACGACTGGTGGACGGCTCGCGCGATGGCCTCGAGGCCGAGCTGGAAGAGGCGCTGGGGCTGGGCTCGCCCGCGCTCGACATAGTCAACGGCCCGCTTATGGCGGGCATGAAGACGGTCGGAGAGCTTTTCGGCTCCGGGCGCATGCAGTTGCCGTTTGTCTTGCAGTCGGCAGAAGTCATGAAGTCGGCGGTGGCGTACCTCGAACCACATATGTCCAAATCGGCGGACAACGGCAGAGGCAAGATCGTCCTGGCCACGGTGAAGGGCGACGTGCACGACATCGGCAAAAACCTGGTCGACATCATCCTCACCAACAATGGCTACGAGGTGTACAACCTCGGCACGAAAGTGGCCATCTCCGAAATGGTGAGCAAAGCGGAAGAAGTTGGGGCCGACGTTATCGGGATGTCCGGGCTGCTCGTCAAATCGACCCTGATAATGCGGGACAACCTCCTCGAGCTCAACGAACGCGGTCTCGAGAAGTACCCAATAATGCTCGGCGGAGCCGCCCTCACCCGCACTTACGTCGAGAGAGACCTGAGAGCCCAGTACAAAGGCCGGCTCTTTTACGGCAAAGACGCCTTTGAAGGCCTACGGACGATGGACAAGCTCATGGAGCTGGTCCGTTCCGGAGAGGACGAACCCGACTTCGGCCGGGCGCTGGGCGGCCGGGCCGGTGTACCCGCCCTCCGGAGCGCGGACAACAACGGGACCGACCGCAGGGGAAGCAAAAAGCCCCACCGTGCCCCATCGGTCCTCACTGACAACCCTGTGTTCGTACCTCCGTTCATTGGTACCCGGGTGGAGCGCGGCATCCCCCTCAGCGAGATTGCCCGCTATCTGAACGAGACCTCGCTGTTCCGGAACCAGTGGGGTTATCGCCCGTTGGCCGGTGAGACCGATGCCGAGTTTAAGACGCGCGTCCGGGCCGTATTGCGCGAACGCCTGGACGCGGCCCGGCAAGCCGACGTATTGCGGCCGGCCGTCGTCTACGGCTATTTCCCGGCTAACGCCGACGGCGACGACCTCATAATCTGGGCCGACGAGAAGCGCTCTGCCGAAGTGACCCGTTTCAATTTCCCCCGCCAGGACGAAAGCCCCTGGCTGTGCATCTCCGACTTCTTCCGGCCCCTTTCCTCGGGTGAGCTGGATTACGCCGCTTTTCACCTCGTTTCCATGGGGGAGGCGGCGTCGAGGGAAACGGCGCGGCTGTTCAAGGGCGACCACTACAACGACTACCTGCACCTGCACGGCCTTTCTGTAGAAATGGCTGAGGCACTGGCCGAGTACTGGCACCGGCGGATCCGCGAGGAGTGGGGCTTTGCCCCTGAGGATGGCCCCTCACTGAACGGGCTGTTCCGCCAGCAGTATCGCGGCGGCCGCTACTCCTGGGGCTACCCGGCGTGCCCGGAGCTCGAGGACAACGCCCGGTGCGCCACCCTCTTGGGGGCGGACCGCATCGGCATCGAATGTTCTGAGGAAACCTCGTGGCAGTTCCACCCCGAGCAGACGACCGCCGCCATTATTTGCCACCACCCGCAGGCGAAATACTTCATCATCCGGCGGACGACGGCGAGCGCCAGCCGGGCCTCTTGAGCCCGGCCTCTTGAGCCCGGCCACTTGAGCCCGGCTACTTGAGCGAGGTCCTGTCGGGGAATTACGCCGGCCAGCCTGGCGTGGACCAACCCCGGCCATCGGGGCCGATTATCAGCGCTTCGTAACCCGTCAATCGGCTTAGCCACGCCGGCGCCTGCTCTCCCATGACCAACGCGGCGGTGGCGTAGGCGTCGGCCTCAGTGAGGTCGGCCCGACGACCGTGGCAGAGACGAGCTCGATGGCCGGTTTGCCAGTGAAAGGGTTGAGGACATGGGGGCCGCGTTCGTACGTGCCCGAAGTGGCCACGGCCGCGTCACCAAGTGCCAACGTGGCGCAATAGGCATCCCCCCGCAGCGGGTGCCGGACCCCGAGGTGCCATGGCCCATCCGGTCCCGGCGCTCCCCGGAGACGCACGTCTCCTCCGCCGTCGATCAAATGATCGGGCAGCCCTGCTTCAGCCAGCCGCCGAGACGCCTCTTCTATGGACCAGCCCTTCACCACCCCGCTCGGGTCGAACGAGCCCCCGGCCCACGCATCGAAAAAGCCGTCCGTTTCGTCGTTGAACCGATGGCAGAGAGCGAAGATGTGGCGAAGTTCCGGTGAGCAGTCATCCAGTTCGAGCTCGCCCCGGTCGAATCGGCAGACCTCGCTGTCAGGTTTAAACGTGCTGAAGGTGGCGTCCACCCAGTGCAACCACTTCACGGCCGTCCGCAGGGCCACCTCGACGTCGCCAGTGGACGAAGAGGTAACGACGTCGAAGGTCACCACCGTCCCCATTACCGGCTCTTGATGCACGGTGCCAATACCGCCGATATTCGCCGTCATTTCCCCGCTTGCGAAAGCGCGGACTGAAGGGACTGGGCGAACGCGTCGCTGGTGAAGGTGGCCCCGGAAACGACGTTGATGTTCACGCCCTGAGCGGCCACCGCCTCTTGCTCGAGGATGGGCACGGCGTAGGAATTGATCATTTGCGAGCGGCCGTCGACGGCGTCGTTCTGGGGCACCGACACGTTCAGGATCCTGCCCCCCCGCAACGTGGCCTTCACCACGATGTCCCCGTACACGTACTGGATATCTTGGCCGTCGTAGGTCCGCTCGGCAGAGGCGGCTACCGGTGGAGCCGTGGTCGGCGGGGCCGTAGCCGACGGGGCCGTGGTCGCCGGGGCCGTGGTCGCCGGCCCAGAAGTGGTCGGGCCAGTAGTAGCCGGGCCAGCGGGAGCCGGGCCAGTAGCAGCCGGCGGCACAGTGCTGGACACGGGCGCAGATTGGCCTCCATTAACCTGCACTCGTTGCCCGGTGTGAGGCCCGGACGACTTGTAGCTGAGCAGGGCTACAAGGCCGACAACTGTCCCGGCCGTGGCCACTATGGCGCGACGCATCCTGGTGGCCTACAGCTCGAACGATTCCGTGTGGATTTGGCGCCCCGGGACACCGACGTCGCGCAAGGACGAACCGACCATTTCGGTAAATCCCGGCGGGCCACATACGTACACGTCCCGCTGCCGCACATCTCGCACGATCACTTGCAAATGCGCCGGCGTCAGGTACTCGGGGTGCTCCTCCCTCGACCCCACCAAATAAAAGACCTTCGCCTTTCGCCTGTCGGCGATCTGGTCGATTTCACTCCGCAACGCCAGCTCGTTGGGGTTGCGGCCCCGGTAGACAAGCACCACATCACCGCCGGGGACGGTGAACAGCTCGAACAGCGCGCGGAGCGGCGTTATCCCGACGCCGGCCCCTATCAATAGGACTTTCCGGCGCCGCCGGCGGTGCCTCGTGAAACTGCCGTACGGCCCCTCCAGCATGACCCGGGTCCCGGGCCGCAAAGCGGCCAGACCTCCGCTGTGGTCCCCGAGGGTCTTGGCCGTCAAGCGAAGCCAGCGGCCATTGGGGGCAGCCGAAAGGCTGAACGGATGGGCCTGCCACCACCCATCGCGAGTCAGGAAGCGCCACATGAAGAACTGACCGGCCTCAGCGTCGAGCTCCCACAACCGCTGGCCGGAGACGTAGACCGACGTTAGACCGGGCCCTTCGCCCACGGTGCCTACGACCACAAAGCGATGGCGGGCCATATTGGCGAGCGGTTTGACCACCCGGTAGGCGATTAGAAGGGCGGCCACACCCCCGTATATGACGATCCAGATAGCCCGGTTGAGCGGGTGAGTGGCAAAGTCGACCCCCGTATTGAACTGATGGGCAAACGAGAGAGCCAGGGCAATGTACGTGTAAAGATGTACGAAATACCACGTCTGGTACGTCACTCTGCGCCGCACCGCGCGCGCCGACAGGATGCCGACGGCGACCAGGAGCCCGAGGCCCACGGTGGCGGCCAACATGTCGGGATAAGAAAGCACGACCGACGTCGTCTCTTTTACGAGCCCTTCGTGCGCCGTAACGGCATAACCCCAAATCGTGAGGACGGCGTGGGCGATCAGCAGGCATATGGCGTACTCCCCGTTGCGGCGGTGCCAAACGGCGAGCCGGTCCATCCCGATCATCCGGTCGAGCCACGGGACGCGTCCCATGAGCAGTACCTCGACCACAATCAAGTACGTGCCCACGAGGCCTGTTACTCGCCCGGCGGCCGTCAGCCATGGCCCGAGGCCGTCGACGCTGGCCGGCGCAGTATCGCGCCACCACATGTAAATGACGCCCGCGGCACCGAGGGCCACCAACGCGGCGACCAAGCTCTCCCGTGCAGGCTGCGTAAGGCGAACCGCGCTAAAACGGCGCACGTCGCGGGCCACGATACGTCCCGCCGGCGCCGGCGCCTGCGTGCTCACAGACCGATTATCGGTCATCTACCTGACAAGAACCTGAGCGCAACAGCAATGCCGGCCACAACACGACGCGAGCAGCATGAAGGTGACCGGGCGCGTTTAGGCGCGCATATGTACCGGCTTGGGCGGGGGCGGGTTCAATCGCCTGTGGTGGGTTCGCGTTCCGGATGAGCCCGCTCCAGAACCACCTGTTTTCAGCCGCCGGCACAAGGTCATCCCCCGGCGGCGGCGCATCACGCCTCTACGACAGTGAGGGCGTGCTCGGCCTGGTTGAGAGGGCGGGGGCCACGCCATGTGGCAGCCACAATGTCCTCGATGCGAACGCCAAATCGCCCTCGTATGTAAATGCCGGGTTCGACGGAAAAGACGTGGCCGGCGGTCACCGGGGTGGAATTGCCGGCGACCATGTACGGGTCCTCGTGTTCTTCGAGGCCGATCCCGTGCCCTGTCCGGTGCAGGAAATACTCCCCGTACCCGGCCTCGACGATAACCCGCCGCGCCACCCCGTCGACACCGCTGCACAGCTCACCGACCTGCGCCGAAAGCACCCCGGCGGCCTGGGCCTCAGCGACCACGCCGTACACCTTCGTCATTTCTTTGGAGGGCGCGCCAGTGAACACTGTCCTGGTGATGTCGGAACAATAACCGTCAAGCGTGCCACCAAAGTCACATACGACGGGCTCGCCCCGTTGGATGGCGCGCTCCGAAGGTTCGTGGTGAGGGCTGGCCGAATTTGGCCCTGAGCCGACGATGGCGAAGTTGACCTTCTCGTTGCCCGCTTCGAGTAGCCGCCTCGTCAACTCGGCCGAGACCTGGCGCTCTGTGCGTCCGATGAGCGGGATCTCACCTACCAACAGCGCCGCCGCCACCTGGTCGGCAGCGGCGGCCGCTTCGGCCAGCGCTTCCACCTCGGCGTCGTCCTTGATGGCGCGGAGAGGAGCCATCACGACCGACGCAGGCTTCCATGTTGCTCCCGCCAGCTCGTCCTGGAGCCGCAAGACGAACATGGCCCAAGCCCGGTCGCTGATCGCCACCACCGGTGCACTACCGGTACAGCTCGTCACCAGCGAGGCCGCCAACCTCACCGCGTCCTCAGTCTCGGCCCAGGGCCGGATGGCGAACACTTCCGGCACCGGGTCGACCCGGGGCGCTTCCAGCGCCGGCACGAGGAGCGTCGGCTGTTGGTCGGACGCCGCCGACGGCACCACCAGCATGGTGAGCCGCTCGAGCGGCATAGCGGTGTAGCCCGTCAGCCACGGGAGGTCCGCTCCAAGCGAGAGCAGCATTACGTCGACCTTGTTGAGATGCATCGACTCGTAGGCCCGCTTCAAGCGGCCGGCGAGGACGGCGGAGTTGCTCACGCCGCACCGCCGGCGGCCCGGGCCGGCTCGAGGGGACCTGGGCCGGCCTTCGCCCCATCGTCCGGCCCATTGGTCCCGGACGGGCCGGCGGCTCCGCCCGCTGGTGACCCGCCGGCGCTGGTACCCGCACCGGCACCCGCGGCGGACTGGCGGGCGTGATAGCTCGAGCGGGTCAGCGGCGAAGAGACGACCTGGGGCAGGCCCAGAGCCCGGCCGGCGTCGGCGATCCTGGCGAAGTCCTCAGGAGGCCACCACCGCGCCACGGGAAGGTGTTTGGCGCTGGGCCGCAGGTACTGCCCGATCGTGACTATGGCCACGCCAATGGCTTGCAGGTCGGCCAGTACCCCGAGGACTTCGTCCTCGCTCTCGCCCAGGCCCAGCATCAGGCCCGACTTGGTGGTCAGGCCGGCATCGCGCGCCCGGGCCAGCACGGCCAGGCTGCGGGCGTACGACGCTGATGGCCGGACGGCCCTCTGCAACCGGGGAACCGTCTCCACGTTGTGATTGAGGACATCGGGGCGTCGTTCGAAGATCCGCGCCAGCGACGCCGGGTCGCCCTTGCAGTCCGAAATGAGTACCTCCACCGCCGTACCGGGGCAGCGCCGGCGGATGGCGTCGATCGTCTCGGCGAACGCGGAGGCGCCTCCGTCTTGGAGGTCGTCGCGGGCGACACAGGTCACCACGGCGTGAGCCAGGCCGAGCCGTGCCACAGCTTCGGCCACCCTTTCTGGCTCGTCTGGGTCTAGGGGCAACGGCTTGGCCGTGTCGACCTGGCAGAAACCGCAGGCACGGGTACACCGTTCGCCGTTGATCATGAACGTGGCCGTGCCGTCGGCCCAGCATTCGAAAATGTTCGGGCAGCCCGCCTCCTCGCACACGGTTACGAGGCCCAAACCCCGCACGGTCTTGCGCAACGAACGGAACTCGGTGCCCATGTGGGCGTTCGCACGCAGCCACGGGGGCTTGCGGGCTTCGAGGGGGAGAGCGCCGGCGGGGTCCACACCGGCCTCGACCAGCTTGCCTAGGCGGCCGACGAGGCGGACGGGGCGGGAGGGGGTGGCCGGCGGAGGGCCGGCCGAGATGGCCGGAGCCGGCCCTTCTGCCGATGGCCTTTCTGCCGCTGACTCTTCTGCCCTGGCTCTTCTGCCGCTGGCTTTTCTGCCACCGGCCCTTCTGCCGCTGACCCTTCTGACGTCGCCGTGATCACGGTTTGCGCCGACCCGGACGCTCCCCGTGCGACCGGGACCTTCAGGTGGGGGTGGTTTGCCCCTGCTGGGGGCTCGGCGCCTGTTTCCGCCACTGTTAGTGCTTGCAATGGCGCCAATGGTGACTGGATGGCGCCCGCCGGCGGGGAAATGGGCTCATTTTGGGCAACTCTCGGCGCGCTATCGCTGTCTCGGCGCGATTTCTGCTCGTTTTCGACATTCAATGCGCCGAGAGTCGCATGTTGCACCGAAAGAGGGCCTTCTGGGCCGGCGGGAGGGGCGTCTGGGCCGGCGGGAGGGGCGTCTGGGCCGGCGGGAGGGGCGTCCTGGGCCGGCGGGAGGGGCGTCTGGGCCGGCGGGAGGGGCGTCCTGGGCCGGCGGGAGGGGCGTCCTGGGCCGGCGGGAGGGGCTTCTGGGCCGCCGGGAAGGCCGTCCCGGGCCTGCTGGCCGCTCGGGAGCCCCGCCGGCGCAGTCCCGGCCGGGGCGGCGACCTCACCGCCGGCCCGTCCCCTCATCGACGCCGGCATGGCCGCGTCCTGCCGCTCCACCGCTCTCCCGGCCCGCCAGTACTACGTGGCCACCTCGAACGCCGTTTCCACCACTTCCGCCATGCTCACGTCGACGCCCTCCGCCGCCAGTGACGTGACGTCCTTGCCAACGATGCCACAAGGGACGATGTGGCTGAACATGGCCATATCCGGCCGGACGTTCAAAGCGAAGCCGTGCATGGTCCGCTGCCGGCTGTGACGAGCCCCGACGGCACAGATCTTGCGTGGGTTAGAGCCGGCAGGATCGACCCAGACGCCCGGGAACCCGTCAAGCCGGCCCACGTTGGGTAAGCCCACCTTGACCAGGACGTCGATGACGACCTGCTCGACCTCATGAACGTAGCAAGGTGTCGCTGAGGGGCCGCTCAGCACGGAAAGTACCGGGTAACCGACCAGCTGGCCCGGGCCGTGGTAGGTGATGTCGCCCCCCCGGTCGACCCAGAGCAGTTCGGCGCCGACACTGGCCGGGTCGACGAGCATGTGCTCCGGGTTGGTCCGGATGCCGGCCGTATAGACGTGGGCGTGCTCCAGCAGAAGCAGCCAGTCGTCAGCCGAAGGGCCGGCGGCCCAGAGGGCGCGCTGAAGCGCATGCGCATCGCGGTACGAGACGTTCCCGCCTAGCCAGCGCAGGCGCAAGGTACGGCCGGGGGCAAGCACGCTAGGAACGCCTCGTGGACGCCTGGCCGGGTAACGCCCGTACCAGCGCACTGACGGCGCGAGGCGACCGACGCCCGGACGGGCACGCCGACTCGCTATAGGCCCTTGAAGGCATAGGCGGCAACGGCTGGCTCAGAGTTCGGCCGCCCAGTCGCGGGTCTCGAGGACCTCTCGGACCTTGGCCATAAAGGCGGCCGCATACGAGCCGTCGACGGCTCGATGGTCCCAGGACAACACCAGGTTGCCGACTGGGTGCACGGCGATGCCGTCCGAACCGTCGGGGAGCTCCACGACCACGGGCTTCTTGCGGACGCCATCGGTGGACAGGATCGCCACCTGGGGCTGGTTGATCACCGGGACGGTGATCAATGTCCCAAAGCCTCCGGCGTTGGTGATGGTGAACGTACCCCCGGATATGTCGTCCATAGTGAGGCGCTTCTGGCGCGCCCGCGCCGCCAGGCCGGATATCTCCCGGGCCAGCGCCACCAGCCGCTTTTCCTCGGCTCGGTGCACGACGGGAACGAGCAGCCCCTCGAAGTCGAGGTCGACGGCGATGCCAAGGTTGACCTCACCGTGCACGATCAGCTCGTCCTCTCCTACCGAGGAGTTCAAGTACGGCCATTCCTCCAGCGCGTCGACTACCGCCCTGGAGATGAAGGGCAGGTAGGTCAAGCTGAACCCTTCCGTGGCCTTGAAATGCTCCCTCTCGGGGAGACGAGCTCGCTCGACGGAGGAGTAGTCCACCTCGACCGCCACCATTGTGTGCGCCGAGGTGTGCTTGGAACGGACCATGTGCTCCGCAGTACGCCGGCGAATGTTGGTGAAGGGCACGATCGTGTCGCCCTCGCCGGCTACGGGTACGGGACCAGCCGGGACGACGCTCGGGGCCGGCGCTCCGGCCGGCTCCGCGACGCGGCGGGCCGGCCCTGCCGTCGACCTGTCGTCTACCGCCCGGTCTTCGACGGCCGGGCCCGCTCCGTTCGAGCCTTGACGGTCGATAGCCGCCAAAACGTCGTCGCGCGTGATCCTGCCGCCAGCACCCGAACCGGGGATCTCGGCCGGGTCCAAGCCGTGCTCGGCGATCAGCCGGCGGACCACGGGCGACAGAAGTTTGCTCGGCCCGCCCTGGGACGGCGCGCTCGGGGGGCGCTGGTCTGCCGGACGCGAACCTGGTCGGGTCGGGCCGCCGACGGGCGGTTTGGCCGGAGCCGGAGCGCTCTGACCTGCAGGCCGGCGGCTCCCCCCGGCCGGCTCTCCCCCGTCGCGCTCGCCTGTGGCGCTCCCGGGAGCTGAACCCTCACCCACCCCGACGGGGACTTCGACGGCGTCCGCCGCGGCTGTCTCGGGCTCGGCCGGTGCCTGCGAGGCGCCGTCGCCGGCGCTGGCTTCAGCGGCGCTGGACGCGGCCCCGGCCGCGGCCGCCTGACCGGCTTGGCCAATTACGGCCAATTTGGTGCCAACCGAAACGGTTTCCCCTTCCGGGACGAGGATCTCCGTAATGGTGCCCTTCACAGGAGACGGCACTTCTGAATCGACCTTGTCGGTCGAAACCTCGAAGAGGACCTCATCCTCGTCGACCGCGTCGCCGACTTGTTTGTGCCACTTCGTAATGGTGCCCTCGGTTACCGTTTCACCGAGCTGGGGCATCGTTATGTCAGCCAACGTGAAGACCCCTTCCAGCGAGGGCGAGCATGGTCTCGCCGAAAACCTCCGACAGTGATGGGTGCGGTTGCACGTAATGAGCGACGTCGTCAGCCGTGGCGTCCCAGTTGACCGCGAGGTAGCCCTGGCCCAGCTGTTCGGTTACCCATGGACCGACCATGTGGACACCGAGGAGCCGGCCGGCGGAACCGTCGGGCCGCTTTTCGGCGATCACTTTCACCAGGCCTTCCGCATCGCCGATTATGAGGGCGCGACCGTTGCCCCCGTAGGGGTCCTTCTTGGTCACCACCTCGAACCCGGCTTCGCGGGCTGATTCCTCCGAATACCCGGCGAACGCCACTTCAGGGAACGTATACACGCACCACGGCACTTTGCCGTAGTCCACCGGTACAACTGGGCGCCCGAGCACCTGGTCGATGACAAGCATGGCTTCGGCAAAACCCACGTGGGCTAAGCCCGGAGTGGCCACGAGGTCGCCGACGGCCCAGACGCCGGCCTCGCTCGTCTGCATCAGTTCATCGACCTTCACGAAGCCGCGCTCGTCTACTTCCACGCCACAGCCGGGGGCAATGAGGTTGTCGCTGAGCGGCCGGCGCCCGACGGACACCACGACGGCCTGGACATCGAGGACCTCGGGACGACCTCCCTCGCCTCCATCAGTTTCAAATTCGACGGTCGTCAGCTTGCCGTCCGCGCTGGGCGTGTGCCTGTAAACGATCACGCCGGTCCGGATATCGATGCCGCGGCGCTTGAACGACCGGACCACCACGTCGGCCACGTCCTTGTCGACCCCGGGCAGGATCTTCGGAAGAGCTTCGAGGATGGTCACCCGCACGCCCATGTCCGAGAGCATCGAGGCGAACTCGCAACCAATGGCGCCGCCACCGACGACGACCGCCGATTCAGGCAGCTGGTCCATTTCGAGCACCTCGTCGCTGGTCATCACAAAGCGCCCATCTACGTCGAAACCGGGGATCGTGCGGGGCACAGATCCCGTGGCCAGGATCACCGACGGCGCCTCCAGCTCGGTGATGGTGCCGTCGGTGCCCTCAACCCGTACCTTATGGCCGGGCAGCAACTGCCCGGTGCCGGCGAAAGTGACCACCTTGCGGCGCTTCAGCAGTCCTTGCAGGCCGTTGTGGAGCTGGTCGATCACCTTGCGCTTGCGCACTTGGGTGGTGGGGAAATCGACGGTCCAACCGTCGACCCCGATCCCGTACTCGCCCGCCCCCTTGACGGTCCTGTAGATGGCTGCGGTCTCGAGCAGTTCCTTGGCCGGGATGCAGCCACGGTGCAGGCAGGTCCCGCCGACCTTCTCCTTTTCCACCATGGCGATACGCAGGCCAGCCAGGCCACCGTAAAGTGCGGCCGCGTACCCGCCCGGACCTCCTCCGATCACTACGACATCAAACGATTCGGCCGTAGGTACCACCACCTTTCTTTCTTTCAGATTAGGCGGCGCTCCCGGCATCCAGCCCAAACACCCGTGGCGGGTGGACGATACCACCCATCTCACTCGGCCATCTCACTTGGCCATCTCACTCGGCCATCTCACTTGGCCATCTCACTTGGCCATCTCACTTGGCCATCTCACTTGGCCATCTCACTCGGCCATCTCACTTGGCCATCTCACTCGGCCATCTCACTCGGCCATCTCATTCGGCCATCTCATTCGGCCGGCGCCGCCCGGCCGGGGGCCGCTGGCCGTCGATGTCCTGCTGGTGACATGCTCGAATGAGTGCCGCGCCTGTCCCTCACGCCCAAAAAGCTCAACCCCGCGGCCGCGCTCGTGGCTATGGCCGTGTGCTCGAGCACGATCGTGGGCGGCTTTCCCCGAGTCCCAGCCGAGGCTGCCGCGCCGCCGCCCCAAGTGGTGACGTCGTCATACGTCCTGGCCCAGCTGACCAGGTACATCGGCGGAAAAGCGGTGCACGTGGTCAACCTGGCCCCGCCAGGCAGTTCAGCCCCAGGGTCTCCGGCTGACGCCATCTGGCCGGGAAACCGTCGATCGAGCGGCGCTGGTCGTCGACGTCGGCGACGGCTACCAGCCGCAAGTAGAAACGGCGGCCAATTCCGCCCGCCGGCACCTTTCCGTACTGCCGCAGCTCTCGAAACAGGCTCGGCCCTTCGAGTTTTGGCTTGACCCTTACCTCATGGCCAAGGCCGCTGTTCTCATAGCCAATGCACTGGTCGCCGTTGACCCGGCGGGTCGCCAAGAGTTCCACAACGGCTCCCGCAACTTCCAGTCGGTGGCCGTCTCGATCGAATCGGATTTCGTGAGCACGTTTACAGACTGCAACCGTAACGAGTTCGTCACCTCTGATGGCGCTTTCCAGCGGCTGGCGGCCAGTTTTGACCTCGTAGACGTGGCGGTTGACGCCACGGGTGTAAAGAAATCGGCCGAGATCGTGCGCCAAGACTCGCTTCCCACCGTTTTTAGCGAGGTCGGTGTACCGTCGGGCCTCGTCCAGAAAGTAGCCAAGTCCGCTCGGGCCAAGATTGCCAGCCTCAACCCGCTCGAGCTGACCCCGTCACCTGGAGGACCGGCGCCGCTCAGTTACTTCGCGGTCATGGAGTACGACCTCACCGCTCTCGAAAACCCGCTGGCCTGCGATGCCAGCGGTAACTCGTTTTGAACGGCCGGCCACGGGGCGCGGGACGCGTACGCCGAGATAGGCTGCGTCGGCGTTAGATGAAGATCAGCCTGGACCAGCCCATCGCTGTAAGCGTCGAGGCGGCGCAGGCCGCCTTCGTGGACCCGGCGTTCTACCAGAGCCTCGAAGCGCTTTCGGGCATCTCGGCGCCGGAAGTGCGTTCGTTTTCGAAGAGCGCGGACCACGCTCATCTGGTGCTCGGTTACCGGTTTGCCGGCGAGCTCAACGGCCCGGCCAGGAGGATCCTCGACCCCGACAAGATCACTTGGTCTCAGGTGACTGATGTGGACCTGTCTGCCCGGCGCAGTGAGGTCCGCATGGTGCCAGACAACTACCAGGGACTCTTGAGCTTCAGTGGATGGTACGAGCTGCGCAGCGAGGGCGAGCACAAGTCCAGCCAGCACTTCGAAGGCGACCTCCGGATCCGCCTTCCCTTGCTCGGGCCGCTAGCTGAGCGGGCCATCGGCGGCAGCATCCGCCAGAACATGGCCGAGACGGCCCGTCTGGTCGAGCGCTACGTGAGCGAGACGGCGGCGGCGGCGCCCGAACAGCCCGGTACGGCCGAACCCAGTGGCGATGCGGCTGACCACACCGATGACGCCGACACCTGAAGCCCTCGCGGGCGCCATCACAGCGGAACTGGCTGGCTGGCCGGCGTCGGCCGCTGCAGGGGTGGTCGCTCGCCCCTCGCCCACCGGGAAGCCCGAGGTAGTGACTGCCTCCGGGGCTCTGGACGAGCCCTTCGCCTGGGCGTCTGTGACCAAGCTGCTCGTGTCGGTGGCGTGCATGATCGCCGTAGAAGAAGGCATAGTGAGCCTCCAAGACCCGGTCGGCCCACCTGGCTCCACCCTGTCTCATCTGCTGGCTCATGCCTCGGGTCTGCCCTTTGAAGGCACCCGGCCGGTCGCCCCGCCGGCCCGGCGGCGGGTCTACTCCAATACGGGCATCGAATTGGCCGCCGCCCACGTGGAGGCGGCGGCGGGCATGCCCTTCGGTGAGTATTTGAGCGCCGGGGTGCTCCAACCGCTGGGTATGGACAAGACCGTCCTCGACGGCTCGCCCGCCCATGGCGCCAGCGGGCGCCTGGGGGACTTGCTCGCCCTGGCCGGCGAGCTGCTCGGCCCTAGCCTCGTGAGCGCCGAGACGTGGCACGTCGCCACCTCGGTGGCTTGGCCGGGCCTGCCCGGCGTCCTGCCCGGCTTCGGGCGTCAAAACCCGTGTGACTGGGGCCTCGGTCCCGAGATCCGGAGCCACAAGTCGCCCCACTGGACCGGGCGCGCCAACTCTCCTAAAACTTTCGGCCATTTTGGCCAATCTGGTTCGTTCCTGTGGGTCGACCCCGTCGCCGGTCTCGCGGTCGCAGCCTTGAGTTTGGCTCCGTTCGAGCAGTGGTCGAAGGAGGCGTGGCCCGCCCTATCCGACGCCGTGCTGGCCGCCTATGGGCATCAACCGGCCCCGCCCGGCGAGCAAACAGAGGCGCTGCCACCGCAATCTGGGTAGCAGCGCTCCCCCCAGGTGTCGCTCCGCGACCCAGAACGCCCAATAGGCGACTGGTCACGAGGCGGCCAGTTCAGGCAGTTCCTGTTTGAGCGTAAGCACGTCGGCCATCAGGTCCCCCTGACGCTCGACTCGCTCGAGCACCTCGTCCCACTCGAAGGTGAGGAGGGCGGGGTCCGCCGCCGCCAAGGCGTCGTCGAGCTCGTCCCAGGTCACCGGTGTCGACACGGTCGGTTCTGCTCGGGCACGCAAAGAGTAGACACCCACGGTGGTTTTGGACTCGGCGTTCTGGCTCCAGTCGATCAGTACCTTCTTCTCGCGCGCCGCCCGCTGTTGATAGGAAACGACCAACGCCGGGTGTCTTTTTTCGAGTAATTGCGCTACCGCCTTGGCGAAGGGCGCGGTCCGGTCGTACGTGGCCCCGCTGTTCAGCGGCACATAGAGCTGGAGCCCTTTGCTGCCCGACGTTTTCGCCCATGCCTCCAGGTGCAATTGGGCCAAAAGTTCGCGGATCAGCAGGGCCACCCGTGCACACGTGATGACGTCGGCAGGGGGCCCGGGGTCAAGGTCGAACACAACCGTGGTCGGCGAGCTCAAATCCGGCTTCATGGCCAGAGTCGGGTGCAGCTCGATGGCGGCCAGGTTGGCCAGCCAGACAACGGTCGGATCGTCCTCGACCAGACAGTAATTGACGTCGCCCATTGTCACCGTGTGGATCCAGCGAGGCTTATAGGACGGGCAGTTTTTCTCGAAAAAGGAAACCCCCTCGACCCCGTCCGGGTACCGTTTCAGCGTGATGGCCCGCCCGGCCAAGTGGGGCACTAAGACCGGGGCAATGCGGGCGTAATAGCTCAGCATTTCCCCCTTCGTCGTCCCGGTCGCCGGCCACAACACTTTCTCCAGGTTGGAAACTTCGAGCTGCCGTCCCCCTACCTCCACCCTGCTCGCTTTACCCGGCCGGGGCCCCATCCCCGGTGGCGTCATGCGCTAGCGCGCTTCTTGTGCCGGGCCGGAGCCTCGGCCGATGGCGCGTTCTCTGACTCCTTGGCCCGGGCCAAGCTCGCCTCCAGGGCGGCCATGAGGTCGACCACGGGCGCCGGCCGCTCGGGCTCCTCGGGCATGGCGAACTCGTTGCCCTCCGCCTTGGCCTCGAGTAGCCCCAGGACCTTTTCCCTATAGTCGTCCTTGTACTTCTCGGGTTCCCATTCCGCGGAAAGAGAATTGACGAGCTGGCGGGCCATGCTCAGCTCACGCTCGGATGGCTTGGTTTCGCCGGTCGTCTTGACTTCGAGGTCGGTGGTTTCGACCACCTCATCGGCAAAAAGCAAGGTCGATAAGACCAAGGCCCCGTCTCGAGGCCTCAGTGCGGCCAGGTATTGCTTCGTGCGCAACACGAACCGTCCAATACCTACCTTCCCGGTCCCAGCCATCGCCTCGACGAGAAGGGCATAAGGCCTGGCCGCCACGTCGTCGGGGACGAGGTAGTAGCTGTGGTCGAAGAAGAGGGGGTCGATCGCCGCCAGCTCGACGAACTCCTCGATCTCGATGCTGCGGCTGGATTCAGGCGCCAGCGCCTCGAGTTCTTCGGGCTCCACGATCACGTACTGACCTCGGTGGATCTCATAGCCCTTGACGATCTCGGAGTAGTCGACCTCCTGATCGTCGAGTGAGCAGACCCTCCTCTGGTTGATGCGACCACCGTCGGTGGCGTGCAACTGGTGGAAGCGAACGTCTTTTGTCGAGGTGGCGGTGACTAGTTTGACCGGCACATTGACCAGCCCGAAGCTGATCGAGCCACTCCATATAGACCTTGGCATAGGACCATTCTGCCCGAGCGGCGGGAAAGGCAGCGGGCTGCGTCGAAACCCGAGCAGACGAGCCAAACGAGCCGACGAGCCAAGCCCGTCGGGCAGATCACGGCGCACGACCGCTAACTGGGGCCGGCGTGCGATGCTTTGGTGGTGCCAACCGTCGCCGAAACCGCCGTAAGGCTGGTTGAGCTCCTCACGGGCCGCACGGCCGAGCTGTCGGACCCGAACGGGAGCGACCTGGATTTCTTCGCCTCGATCGAGCCCCAGCCTTTGGAACGGCTCACAGCCCCACCCGACTGCTGGGCCGTCGATGGAGGTCAAGCACTCGTGGCCGATGCCCGCTGCCTTCAGGTCGCCGTCACCCGGGCGGCGCGAACTCGCTGGCAGGAGGGCCAATGCACGCTGGAAGAGCAGGGCGAGTTCACGGCCCACATCCTGAGAGGCAGCGGGGGCGGACCGGAGGCGAAGCATTCGCTGGCGGCCATGGGCGCGCCGGTCGAGCAGCAGGCTCCCGTCGACCTCAACGTCCTGCGAGACTGGGCGGAGTGGCGCCTGGTTTCCCGCTCTGTTGACGAAGCCGGGCCTGGCGGCCTCGTCCTCGTCGATGGCGACCTGCAGCCGGACTGGAGGATCCCCGCCCGCTGGCTGTCCGAACTGCTCGCCAGGGCCGCCGGGCGCGGGGTCGTCCTTGCTGGTGTCACGAAACATAGTTCCCTGGCTCGCGGCGGTGCGCCCCTGGTGGGGGAGCTCGAACTGGAAGCTCAGGCCGCCCTCGGGCCCCGTACCTGCTGGTGGGCACCTATAGCGTTGCGCCGTACAGAGATCGGGCCAGGGCTCCTCGTGGTGGTGGCCCGCCTCGACCCTGATGCCCGGTTTGCTTTTCGTGTCGACCTGCCTGCGGACGTGCCCCCACCGCAAGTGCTGGGGCAACTTAGCGCCGTGGCCGACGACGCTGCCTTCCCCGGGTACCCCTACCCGTTGTCAGTAGCCGACCGGCTCGCCGCCTGCCCCGGTTGGCGCGCGCCGAAATTTGGGCCGAGCTCGAAAGCGCGCTCGACCGCGCCGGCCTACCTCAGGAAGTTAAGGAGCGAGCATTCGACGACCGCCATGCCCTGATGGAGCGGGCATGATGCTGGCCCGTTTACGGACGGGGACTACCCGCCGTAGAAGTTCCGCTCCCAACGGTGAGGGGCCAGTACCTGCAGCTCGTCCGTGGACAGCGGCCCGAGGTCGATGGCCTCGGCGTTGGCGTCAACGTTGGTGACCGAACGCATGCCCGGTATCACCGTCGATACAGCCGGGTGAGAAATGCAAAACCGGAGCGCTATTTCGGGAAGCCGCTGAACCGGGACGCCCAAATCCTTGGCAATGGCCTGTACACGTTCCCACACCTGTTCCTTGCGGTCGCCGGAGAAGTAATTGTTGCGGAAGTCCCCGTTGGGGAACTCGGTGTCCGGGGTGACCTTGCCCGTCAGTGACCCCTCGTCGAACGGGACCCGCACTATCACGCCCACGTTGGCCGCCTTGACGGCCGAGAACAACTGGTCCGCCGGGCTCTGGTCGAAAATGTTGTAAATGACCTGCACCGAGTCGACGAGGCCAGATTCGACCAGTTTCACGGCGTTGCCTGCCTGGTGGTCATTGATGGAAATGCCGAAGTAACGGATCTTGCCCTGAGAGCGCAACTGGTCGACGGCCTCGGCCCAGCTCCCCTGCCCTACCCATTCATCCGACCAAACGTGGAACTGCTGCACGTCGATGGTTTCGACCCCGAGGTTGGCCAGGCTTCGTTCGGTGCACTGGACCACCCACTCGGCCGGGAAAGCGTCGTTCGCAGGCACGCCCTGGTGAGCAGGCCACTGCGAGTTTTTCGGTGGGATCTTGGTGGCCACGTACACGGGGCCTTTGGCTTCCCGCACGACCTGGCCCACCAGTTGCTCACTGTGCCCGTTGCCGTACCCCAGAGCGGTGTCGATAAAGTTCGTCCCGCGTTCGATGGCCCGGTGGAGCGCTCGCAATGACGTGTCGTCGTCAGCCCCTACCCAATTGGCCTTGCCGATCCCCCAGGACCCGTAACCCAGTTCAGACACCTCGAGGCCGGTCTTGCCCAGTTTGCGGTATTGCATCGGGACCTCCTTGTATGGGGACTGTAACCTAACGAGACCTAACCTAAGCTAACGAGAACTAACGGCAGGTGCCAACACACCTAGCGCCCCTTGTTTGCACATAGCCAAAATTGGCGTGGCCAAAACACGTATTGCCAAAAAGAGGTATTGATAGCCAGGGGCTGCGATGCTGGACCGCATGGATGCGGTCGATCAGGTTCAGCGCCTCCCGCCCCCCGCTCGGGGCCGGCTGTTTGGCCGCAATGTGCTGGAGGGGCTGTTCAGGGCGACTCCTGATGAAGACCTGTTCCTCGGAGAGCTGCTGGTGGGGGTGGACGAGGGCACCGGCCGGCGCTACCTGTTCAGAGTGGTCGACGTAAGTTACGGCAGCGAGCACCGCGAGCCCGGTTGGGCCGAGAGAGTAGCGGGCACCCTGCTGGCGGACGACGCCAGAGGCGATACCGGTGCCCATCCCTTACACGAGCAAGCCCGCCGGACCTACCGGTTGGCGGAGTGCCGGTGCCTCGGGTACCTGGCCCCGCCGTCGTCGCCCGGAAGGGCCCGGACGGTGTTCAGGAAACCGAAGAGCCTGCCGACGCAATTTTCCCGGGTCGTGTCACCGACGCCGGAGGACTTCGCTTTCTTGGCCGGGCGCATGGGCGACCTTCCCATCGGCCGGTTGCGCAGCGGCGAGACGGTAGTCGACTTCTCCGTCGGCATCCCCGGGAAAAGCCTGGCCAGCCACGTTGGCATCTTCGCTACGACGGGCATGGGCAAGTCCAACCTGTTGGAGGTGATGGCGGCCGGCATGATGGCCGCCAACGGCCGTTACGGGCTGCTCATCATCGACCCCCACGGTGAGCACCGCGCCGCCCTCGGACGTCATCCATGGGCGGAGACAGCCCTGCGGACCTACTCGGACCGTCGACTACCCAATACCTCGACACTGCGGATCAGCCTGGCCGAGCTCTCGGTGGACGACCTGCGCACGGCGTACGAGTGGAGCCGGCCGCAAGAGGAGGCGCTCCACGAGCTCGAGCGCCACTATTCGGCCGCCCTGCCCCGCACTGAGGCGGCGTCGGGTCGTCCCCCCAAAGACGGCCGGCGAGAAGGGCTGGCCTGGCTGTCGGAGTTCGCCCTAGTCGAAGACCTGGCCGGGTTCAGGGACGTCGAACTGTCGGCCCGTGTGGCCCTCAACACCCTCCAGGTGGTCCATCGCCGGGCCAGGCGTATCGTCGAGCTGCCGTGCATTTCCATCGACCCGGCCGTCTCCGTGGGCCGGCGCATCCTTACGGACCTTCTCGAGGGCAGGGTCGTGCTGGTTGACGTGAGCGGTCTGGGCGGCACCGAGGAGGTCCTGGTGGCCTCGTACCTCACCCGCCGGGTGCTCGAAGAGTGGCAAGGTGCGTTCCTGTCGGACCCTGAGCGCCATAAGCAACTGCCCGTCGTGGCCGTGGCCCTGGAGGAAGCCCAGAGGGTCCTGTCGGCGAACAAGGACCGCGAGT
The DNA here is from genome assembly GCA_963845605.1 of uncultured Acidimicrobiaceae bacterium. Classification (GTDB taxonomy): domain Bacteria; phylum Actinomycetota; class Acidimicrobiia; order Acidimicrobiales; family Palsa-688; genus Fen-671. Next base: position 139,623 of record CAWJSS010000005.1, on the reverse strand, counting down.
CGAACGTGTTCCCGCGTGTGGCCAGGGAGGGGCGCAAGTTCGGCGTCGGCCTGTTGGCCGTGACCCAGCAGCCCAAGCTGCTCGACGACGAATTGCTGAGCCAGTTCAATACTTTGTTCGTACTCGGCCTGGCCGACGAGAAAGACCGCAACATACTGCGCTCTTCCGCCAAACAGGACCTGTCGGCGCTCGGGCCCGAAATCCAGACCCTCATGCCCGGCGAGTGCCTGCTGGTAAACCTCGAAGCCCCCTTCGCCGTGCCCGCCCTGGTGTACCTTTACGACGAGCTCGTGCGCTTGGCACCGCCGGCGCCGGCGCCTCGGGTGGTGGCACCGCCCAACGTTTCTTCTCTCGTGGACTGAGATTTCCGAGGAGTCGTGGGCCAGGGCAGGCGCTGGCCGTTGTGGAGACGGCCTGACGCACTTACCTAGCGTGGATGGCAACTTTGGTGCCGCTTTCGGGGCAAAACAGGGCTCTCGGCGTATTTTTGGCCCAGATCCGGCAGGAAACGCAACGAGAGACGCTTAGCACGCCGAGACAACCCCGGGAGTGGCGCAACAAAGACGTGAGGTCGGCGGGCTACTCAGCCGCGGCTACTCAGCCGTCGGCTCCGCCGGCTCCTTCCCTGCCCCCTTCTGGCCCCTCTGGCCCCGGGACGGCCGCCCCAGCCCCTCGCTTCCTTAGCCCGTGCACCCAAACCCGGAGCCGCCCCCGCCGGCCTGGCCCCCTCCGCAAAATCCCCTGCCCCCTGGCGGAACCGCTGCAGCACCCCGATCAGCGACTTCAGGTCGTCTCCGCCCATACCGGGCTGCGAGAAGACCTCTCCGTTGAGCGCCCGGGTGGCCCGTAAGGCCAGCTCTCGGCCTACCGGGAGGATCTCCGCCAGCGTAGTGCGCCGGTCGCTCGAGTGCGGCACCCGCTTGATCAGGCCCTGCTCCTCGAGCCGGTCGACGGCGTTGGTCACGCTGGTCGGGTGGACCTGCAACCGGGCACCGATCTTGTTGAGTGGCAGCGCCCCCCGCCGGGAAAACAGGAGGAGCATCAGCACCTCATAACGAGCGAAGGTGAAATCCAGCGGCCGGAGCACGGCGTCGATCCGGCCCAGGAACAGCTGTTGTGCCCTGACGATCGAGGTGATCGCCGCCATCCCCTCGCACGCGTCTTCCCAGCCGTGCGCGGACCATTGGCGGCTGGCCTCGCTGATCGGGTCAAAGTCGAGTGGGCGGGACATAGGTTCGGCAGCAGGTCAAACAGGGCGAGTCTCCCTGGAGACTAGCGCCCCCGTCAGTAGTCATTGCCAGTAGCCGGGGCCCGGGCGTTGGCCCGTGGAGCGCGAGCGCTGGCCACAGCCAATCGTTTGCCGGTGACCGACGCTCACCACGCCCGCGTAAGGGACTGCTCCGCCAGCTGGCCCAACTCCCGGACCCCGCGCCGGCCAAGGCGCGGCCACATGTGCTGCCCCCTGCGGAGCCGCCGCACGAGCCGGCCGGCCGGCAACACCTTGACCCCGCTCACTCGCCGCCCCCGCCGGGGCAACCCCCGGGCGTGCACCGCTATTACCGGCCGGGCGCCCACGCCGAGCAACCCCGACACGACCTCGGCCTCCCAGCACACCGAAGCCGTCTTTATGGGGGCGCCGGCCACCAGGATTTGCCGCCGCCGGGCTACGACCCGGCCCCGATAGGCCTTGGTGTCGACGACCCAGACGCCGGTCGGCCCGATCACAAGATGGTCGACGTTGGCCCGGCTACCCGGCAGGCCCAGGTCATGCAGCACCACCCAGCGCGTCCTCGGTAGCTTCTCCAGCAAGGCGGCGGTCACTATCTCGCCGGCGGCGCCCCTGGCCCACCGGCTTGGGTCGGAGCGCGGCCAGAAGAGCAGGGCGGCGAATGCGGCGCAGATACTGAGCGCCAGTAAGGGCCATAGCGGGCGCTGGAGCCAGACCACGCCAACGCTCGCCGCCGACCAGGTACCCAGGGCACCCGCCGCCGCCAGCGACAGCACCACAACCAGAGCCAGCCGGCGCCGGCGCGTCCGCCGTTCCTGCTTCCATACCGCCAGAGCCGAACGTCCAGCAGCGGTGGCGGCACGAGGCGAACGGCGAGGTGAACTGCGGGCCGCCGTCCCTCCGGGCCCGGCGAGCGGTGGGCGGGGCACCCGGTGATGATCTCACTGGCCAGTGACGGTTATCGGTGAGCATTGGCCGTTGCCGGCATCCAGAGACCCGGGCACTGCCCACATCTCCCGGGTCCCCGTAGTCGTCACTGCGCCGTGCTGTACTTGTCCCATGAAGGTTGCTGCGATCGGAGACGCCCACCTGGGCCGCTCGTACCTTCCCTATACGGTCGAGGGAGGCGTCAACCAGCGCGAGTGGGACTTCGAGAGGTCGTTCGAGGCTGCCGTCGACGTGGCTCTCAGCCAGGAGCCCGACGTGCTCATATGGCTGGGCGACATCTTTGACCACCCGGCTCCGCATTACCGGTCGTTCCGGGTGGCACAGAGGGCCCTGGCCGAGGTCCGCGACCACGGAGTGGCCGCCGTGGTTATCAGCGGCAACCATGACACACCTCGGCTCCCTGGTCGGGGAAGCCCGTACAGCGCCCTGGCCGATACGTTCCCGGAGGTACATTTCGCCCACCGGCTGGCTTATGAACGCTTCGAGGTAGTTACGGGCAACGGGGCCCTCGTTGTCCATGCCGTGCCCCAGATGCTGAGTGTGGACGCCACGTTGGAGGCGCTCGAGCACGCGGGCAGGTCCCGCAGCTCCCAGCACACCAACCTCCTGATCACCCACCCTCGCATCAAGCAAGTGGAGCCGCGCCACGCCGACATAAATGAGATCGAGATCGACCTGGCCTCCCTCCAGTCAGATCTTGTGCTGCTCGGGCATTACCATTTTCACGCCGAGGTAGCCCCGAGGATCTGGTACGCCGGGTCGACAGACACGTTTAGTTTCGCCGACGATCCCGACAAACCAAAAGGCATCGTCGTGCTCGACACCGTGAGCGGACGGTGCCAGCATGTGCCCCTTACCGGGCAGCGGCCCCTCGTGACGCTGGAAAGCGTGTACGCGCTCGGCCTATCGCCCTCCGACCTGTCCGAGCAGGTCTTGGCCCGGGCGGCGACCGTCCCCGCCGGAGCCGTGGCCCGCCTTTACCTGGAAGGTGTCGACCCCGAGGCTTATCGTCTCCTGGACCGCCAGCTGTTACGGGAAGCGGCGGGAGCGGCGCTCGACCTGCGGCTGGAGCCTCAGTTCCTCGACGTCGCCGTCCCTGCCGAGCTGCCCCGGGTGGAGACCCTGGGCGGCCAGTGGGACTCGTGGCTCACTCAACAGGACCTGACCGGTTTCGACCGCGAGCGGGTCCGGGAGCTGGGCCGCCATTACATCGAAGACGCGGTGGAGGCGGCGGGCTAGTGCCGGCGCAGATTTGGGGAAATTGGGCGCCGCCGGTTGTGCCCGGCCGAAGGCTGCCGACCTCACAACGACATAACCACGCCTGGGCCGCATCTTCTCCAACTTCCAGGCCTTTTCCTGCAAGGTTACTGAGGCGGGGAGCACCGAGGCCTTTGCTTATAGACCGTATATACCTCCGCAATTACCGGGTTTTCGAAGAAGAGCTCGAGCTGACCTTGCCGCCCGGTTTGGTCGGCGTGTACGGCCCCAACGGCGCCGGCAAGTCCACGCTGCTCGAGTCGGTGCTGTGGACATTGTGGGGCAAGGCGCGCACGGCCAAGGAGGAAGTTCCTTCATCGGGGTCGCACGGCGAGTGCATCGCGGAAGTCACGTTCGAGCATGACGGCCACATTTACCTTGTGCGGCGGACGATTTCTGGTGCCAACTACACCGTGAAGGCCGAGGCCCACTGTGATGGGCTGGCGGTGGCCGAGGGAGCACGGGACACGGGCCGGTATGTGCACTCGGTGTTGGGCATGGACGACGGGTCCTTCCGCGCCTCGGTGTTCGCCGAACAAAAGCAGCTGGCCGCCTTCTCCAGCCAGGGGCCGGCCGAGCGGCGCAAGCTGGTACTGGCGTTACTGGGGGTGACGCCGCTGGACGTGGCCCGCGACAAGGTACGGGCCGACGCCAGGCAAGCGGCCGAACAGCACGGCCGGCTCCGCGCCATGTTGCCAGACCTGGAGGAAGCAAGGGTGGCGGCCGACGACTCGGAGGCCCGGGCGGCGGCGGCGGAAATGACCGCTTCTGAGGAGGAAAAGGCGGCCACTGTCGCCCGCGAGGTGGCGACGTCGTACAAAGAGAGGTTCAACGCCCTGGACCTGGTCCGTCAGGAACACGAATTGCTGGTCATGGAAGGCAAATCCGTCCGGTCGGAGCTGGACGCGACCAATAAGCAGGTGGGACAGCTCAAGACCGAACTGGTTGACCTGGGCGAGGCCGAGGCCAAATTAAGGCTCTTGTTGCTAGAGGCTGACGGGATGGTGGCCACCGATCGCCAGGTCACCTTGCTGCGTACCGCGCTCGATGCGGCCACAGAGCTGGCCGGCCAAGCCGAAGTCCCCTCTCCACCCGTGCTAGATGAGACAGTACTGGCCAGTGCTGAGCAGAGTGCGCTGACGGCCCGCTCAGAGCTCGGCTCGGCCCAGGCCCAGCGTCAAGCGGCCGGCAACGAACTGAAAAAAGCCAAGGAGGCAAAGGCCAAATCGTCGTCGCTTTCGGGCGCAGAGGACTGCCCCCTCTGCGAGCAACCGCTGGGCGACGCTTTCGCCAGTGTCCAGGCCCACCGCCAACTCGAGCTGGAGGCCGCGGAAGCCCGGCTCGCTACTTGCGAGCAAGCATTCGCCGGCGCCACCCGGGCAGCCGAGGAGGCCCTGTCGACGCTCAAGCGGGTAGGGGACGAAGTCACCGCCGCTCGCCAGGCCGAGGCCGTTTATGCGCAGGCCCGGGCTGCTCGTGAGGCAGGATCGAAGCGTCTGGCCGCGGCCATCGAGGCTCTCTCCGAGGGCGATGCGGCCCTGGCTGTGGCTATCGGGCCGATTGGCGGCGTGAAAAAACTGGCCAAGGCTCTGGACGACGCCACCAAGGCGCTGTCGGCCGCCAGGCGGGCGGCCGATGAGGCCAGCCGGCTGCGGGGCCGGCTCGAGCGACGCCCCCAGGCGGAGTTGGCCCTCGCCGATGCCGAAGAACGTTCCGCCACGGCCAGCTCTTTGGTGGAGACGTTGCGCTCCAAAGTCAAAGCGCTCGGTTTCGACCAGGCGGCGCTGGCGAAGGCACTGCCAGCGTGGCGTGATGCCGAGCAAGCAGCGGGCGAAGTGGACCGGAAGGCCCGGGCCGCCCGCCTCCTAGCCACTACGGCGAGGGCGCAGGCGGACGCCGCAGCCATGCGCCATTCAGAAGCACAGGAGCAGCACGCTCGGCTCGGCGACCTGGAGGGTAGCGCGGTGCACCTGGGACGCACCGCAGAACTCTTAAACGGCTTCCGGAACAGCGTTGTGGCCTCCGTCGGGCCCCGCCTCGCCGTACAAGCGGCAGAGTTGTTCGGAGAACTGACGGACAAGGAGTACGACCGCCTCGAGGTCGACCCTGAGAGCTACGGCCTACAGATACGCGACAGCGGGATTTCGTACGACCTGGAACGTTTTTCCGGCTCGGAGGTAGACCTCGCCAACCTGGCCCTCCGGGTCGCCATCAGCGAGCACATACGGTTCCAGTCCGGCGGGAGCGTCGGGCTACTGGTCCTGGACGAGGTCTTCGGCCCCCTCGATGAAGAGCGAAGGGCCCGGATGCTGCTGGCACTGGAACGGCTTAGAGGCCGTTTCCGCCAGATCCTGGTCGTGACCCATTCGATGGAGATAAAAGAACAATTGCCTGGTGCCGTCGAAGTGGTCAAACGGCCGGGACGCCGGGCGACCGCCCGCCTCGTCGAACATTAGCTATGGCCACCGGCGCTTTGGACGGTTTCTTACGCTATTGCGAATAGACCGTCCAAAGCGCACCAGAGCCAGCTTTCGCCGGGTGGCCCCAACAATCTCCGGTCCCTCATTGGGGATTTCTCGGGGCGGCCACGGGCGGCAGCCTCCCCGAGGCGGCAGTAAGTTCCACCCTTACCTTTCCGTCCGCCACTTCGACCCGATGGGTGATGTGGAGACCGGCCAGTAGCCGCCTGTCGTGGGTGACGATGAGGAGCGTACCCTCATACGAGCCCAGAGCCGCCTCGAGTTGCTCGATGGCCGGCAAGTCGAGATGGTTGGTTGGCTCGTCCAGCACCAAGAAATTGACCCCGGCGGCCTGGAAGCAGGCCAATTGGGCCCGGGTGCGTTCTCCGGGCGACAGGGTGCCAATTGGCCGCTCCACATCGAGAGCGCCCAGGCCAAACTTGGCCAGGAGCGATCGGGCCTCAGGCACCGTCAACCCCGTTGCCCGCATGAAGTCAGTCAGCAGATCGGGCCCGCCACTGTCGCTCGGGGGCGAGGACCCCTAACCGGTCCTGGCCCAGCTCGCCTACCACGACACTGGGCCCGAGCGTTCGAGAACCGGCCAAAAGGGGCTGACGGCCGAGCAGGGCGTCGACCAGGGTGGTCTTGCCCGAACCATTGGGGCCCGTAACCGCCATTCGGTCCCCCCATTCGACCAGCAAGTCGACCGGGCCCACGCGGAACGAACCTTTGGCCACAACTGCACCGGTAACGGACGCCACCACCGTGCCTGCTCTAGGCGCCAGGTTGAGAGAGTAGCGGAGATCCCAGGGCTCCCACGGCTTTTCCACTTCCTCCAGGCGTTCCAGCGCCCTCTCGGTCCGGCGGGCACGAGCGGCCAGCTGCTCGGTGCGGTTGATGCGGAAGTCGCGTTGCGCTTTGTCCTTATCAGTCGGGGCCTTCCGCTCCCTGGTCACCCCGCTGGTGGCCCACAGTTTTTCTCGCTGGGCGCGCCCAACGAGGTCCTCCCGCGTCTGTCGGTACTGGTCCCACGCCTCTTCTTTGTGCCGCGCCACGGCGGCTTTTTCTTGCGCATATGAAGCCCAATTGCCGCCGAACAAGGTGGCCTCACGCGTGTGCTCGTCGATTTCCAGCACCGCGTTGACAGTACGGGCCAAGAACTCGCGGTCGTGCGACACCACCATTAGACCGCCGGGCAGAGCCAGGACGAGTTGCTCGAGGTCTTCCAGGCCTCTGAAGTCCAGGTCGTTCGTCGGTTCGTCGAGCAGGGTTATGTCGTAACGCGAGAGCATCATGGCGGCCAAACCGACGCGGGCCGCTTCGCCACCGGACAACCCGGCCATATCAGCTGACAAAAGCGCTGCCGTACCACCCAGCGACGCCAGCGTCTCGGCTGCTCGGGCTTCGAACCCACCCGGGTCGGCCCGGTTGAAACGCTCCAGGGCGTGGGCGTAAACGGCCTGAGCGTCCTCGGACATATCCCCATCCGCCAGGCGTCGCACGGCCTTTTCCAGAGCCGCCTCCGCGTCCGCAGTCCCGGTGCGTCGCTGCAGGTATGTTTCGACGCTCTCGTTGTGCGGCCGTTCCCGTTCCTGGGTCAGGTAACCGACCTGGGCACCGGGCGGGGACACCTCGACACGGCCGCCATCGGGCACCTCGAGGCCGGCGAGCGTCCGCAGGAGCGTTGTCTTTCCGACCCCGTTTGGCCCGACGACGCCGATGCGGTCCCCGGGCGCCACAGTAAGGGAAATGTCGCTCAATACCAGCTGCCCCGAGCGCTCACGACGGAGGTGGGTCGCCTTCAAAGTGGCGGCCGGCAACGAGCCGGCATTTATAAACGGACGCAACGAGCTACTCCTCCTGCTACAAAAATCCGCCAGCGGAACGGGAGAGCTAGTGACGCCTACACGCTCGACATGGTATCGCGCCGTTCGTGCTACGCCACGAGGAATTTGCTCCAGCTGACATGGCCCATAGCAAAGTCCCTGGCCGGAACGACGACGGCGGGGTTCGAGTGGAGCCCAATCCTGCTTGGCCGGCTCGATCTTGTTTGCGGGCCTAATCCTCCTCGCCCAGCATCGCCGCCAGCTCGGCCGCGTTGCGTACGCCGTAATCCTGGTAGCAGTTGTTCATAAGGAGGTGGACCCGCGAGGCGCGGCGCGCCAGCTCCTGGGCGCGAGGGACCCATTCCTCCAGTTCTTTTGCGCCGTACAGGTACCGAAAACGCTCGGCCGCGCTTACATCTTTGGCTTTCCATGTGCTGTCCGCCCGCCCATGAAAACGGACTACGGCCAGATCCTTGTTCGTAACGTCGAGCACGGCCGGCAGGCCCGACACCGGCGGCGCATCCACGACGACCAGGGACAAGCCGAGGTCGCGGAGCAAGTCCACGGTCCGTGAGCGGTCGTCTTCTTTCAGCCACCCCGGGGACCGGAACTCTACGCACGCCGGGGTGCCGGCCAGGCGGTCCGGCAGTCGAGCCAGTTCCTCCCGGTTGGAACGCCTCGGGACGAACCAAGGGGGGTACTGCAGGAGCAACGCCCCCAGGTGCCCGCTGTCCTGCAACGGCTTCAAGGCGCTCACGGAACGAGACCAGGCCTCTTCAAGGGCGTCGGCCGGAAGGTGGTGGGCGTAAACGCGGCGCTTGGCCCGGGCCTCCTCGTTCAGTTCATCTTTGAGATCGGGCCACAAAGACGCCTGGTCGACGGGATGCCCGGTCAGCAGACCGTACGCTTTTATGTCGAAGCAAAACCCGGCCGGTGCCCGCTCGGCCCAAGTGCGGGCCAGCTCTGGCTGAAGGGGCCGGTAGTAAGTCGAATCCGCCTCGACAATGGGAAAATGGCCGGAGTAAAAACCCAACCTCTCCCCCGCGCTCATAGAGCGGCGTGGGTACCAATTGGTCTGTTTTGTCAGCGTCGGGTCGGTCCATGAGCAGGTCCCTACAAAAACCTGCGAACCGCTGATCGAAAGGGCCTCCGCTGGAGGAGCCGCCCATAATTCCGGGCTGGGACCTGAAGGCAAAGTGACGGCTGCTCCTCAATCGGCGCGTGGCACCGGGCCGGCCTCAGGCTCTCGCGATCACGAGGATACGCCCACACTGCTCGCAGTATTCGAGTGTCCCGGCCGATTCGTGACGGATGCGGTCGAGTTCCACCGCTGGCAAGGTCAGGTGGCACCCGTCGCACCGGCCACCTATGAGCCGTGCCACCGCCACGCCTTCGAGGCGCGTCCTCAACCGTTCGTAGGTCCCGAGCAATGGCGCGGGGACGGCGTCAGCGGTCTTCGGCCGTTGCGCTGACAAGGCCGCGATGTCGGCATCCAGCTCGGCCTCGGCTTCGGTCAAACGGACGGACACCTCGCGCTCGGCGAGCCTCTATCTCGGCCAGTTCTCCGTCGAGCCGCTCCAGCGCAGCATCAAAGGGCTCACGTTCCTCCATCAAGGTGAGGGCGCGGTCTTCGAGCTCGGAGGCCCGTTTTCGCAGGCCTTCGACGTCGGCCGCCATAGCCTGCAGCTCCCGAGAGGCCGTGACGGTCCCGCCGTACAACCTGGTATTAACCTGGGCCACCCGGTCTTCAGTCGCCTTGAGTTCCCGCTCGGCCGCGTCCTGACGCGACGCCACCTCTCCGAGCTGGGCCGCAACTTGGGAACGGTCCTGTTGTTTTTGGCCCATAAGCCGCTCCAACTGGACGAGCTCGGCCCGTTCGGGAAGGTGAGACTTCTGGTGTTGCTCCTGGTCAATGTGGCTGTCCAGGTCTTGCAGGGCCAACAGCGAGTCCAGGTCGGCGGCGCTCAAGGACCGTACCCCCGATTTTGGCCGTTGCCCGAGCCCCGCTGTCCTGGGCCAAAACCGTAGCCGCCGCCCTGGCCCGAAGGCCCAGAGGGAGTGGCGGTCGGGGGCGAAACCCCGGTGCTCGCCGTCGTCGCCGCCGTCGTGGGCGCAGCTGTAGTCGCCGGGGCCGTCGTGGGCGCAGACGGGGGTGTGGTGGGCGACTGCGGCTCCACAAAGGTCGTCACCGGACCGCCCCCGGCGTAGGCGGGCACGGTTGGTGAGACCGTAGCGGTCGGCGCCGTGGTGGCGGTGGCGTTCGTCGTCGTCGTCGAGCCCGCGGTGGTCGGCGGGGCAGTAGTCGGGGGCAGGGTCGTCGTCGGGCAAGGGACGATCTGGCCATCCCAAACACACGAGGGCGAGCCCACACCACCGTGGGACAACAGGTCGTCCTGTTCGAGGCTGGGCGAAATGATGTACTCGACGGCCGGCATCAGGTTGGCGTCCGGGTCGGGGAACGACGAGTACGGCACGTCCCGCAACGCATAGGCCATGACGTCGTGCCAAATCTGGGTGGGGTAATCGGCTCCATAGACCTCGACGCCATCGACGTACATCGGCTCCTCCCCGTTAGGGTCCCCCATCCACACAGAGGAAACCAGCGTCGGCGTTATGCCATTGAACCAGGCGTCCACGCTGTTGTCCGTAGTACCCGTCTTGCCGGCCACATCGGCGTTGGGGAGGGCGGCCGCGGTGCCGGTCCCGTACTGGACCGTGGCCCGCAGCGCCACTATCGCCTCATCGGCGACTTGCTGGGAGAAAACCCGCCGGCCCGGTTGCTCCCCGTCGTAAATTACGGCCCCGATCCGGTCCACGACCCGGTTGACAAAGGTGGGAGCATGGTAAATCCCGCCGTCTGCCACCGTCGCATAAGCGGCGGACATCTCGATCGGTCGCACAGCCTCGGTCCCTAGCACCAACGACGGGTTGCCCGGGTTGAGGGTGGGGTCCGAAACCCCCATGCTCTTGGCCACATTGATCACCTTTTGCAAGGTCACCTGGTGGGCCAGGCGCAGGAACGCACAGTTGATCGACTCCGCTGTCGCTTCCACCAGCGTTACCACCCCGTTTGGGTCCCCGGGGTCGTTGTTCATCAGGCGGCTCAAGTTATAACCGGCCTGTATGGGCACACCCGGGAAGGTAACGGCACAGGGCGACGTGGCCAGGATCGAGTCGTAGACGTTGTAGCCGCTCTCGAGCGCCGCTATAAGGGAAAAAAGCTTGAACCCCGAGCCCGGTTGACGCAAGCCCTGTATGGCGTCATCGAACTGGTTGGTACCGGGGTTTGGCCCCCCCACCACCGCTTCGACGTTGCCGTTCCTGGGGTCGATAACGGCGAACGCGGCCACTACATGGGCCAGGCCGGAGGGCATGTCGGCCACGGCCGCGTGTTGCGCGTACCCTTGCAGTGACGGGATCTCATTCGTATATATTTTCAGGCCGCCATTGAACAGCGCATTTTCGCGCTCGCTCAACGTGTCGCCCAGCGCCGAGTTGTTGAGTAACTGGTTTACTACGGCATCTACGTAATAACCGAAGGAGGTATAGGAAACGCCGGGCGCGTCATGGACCGTCGTCGGCAGCGCCACTTCGTTCGCCAGTTGGGCCTGGGCCGGCGAAACCGACTTGTAATAAACCATCCGGCCCAGGACCTGGCTGCGCCGCTGCCGAGCGCCCTCGGGGTTGATGACCGGGTCGTAAGCGCTCGGGGCCTGGATAAGCCCGGCCAACAACGCGGCCTGGGCCAGGTCCACGTGGATGGCATCCTCGTTGAAGTATTCTTTCGCCGCCGCCTCCACGCCGTAGGCGCCGCTACCGAGGTAGACCGAGTTGAGGTAGGCGTCGAGTACCTGTGACTTTGTGTACTTTTCCTCGAGCCGTTGGGCCAGGACCGCCTCGCGCACTTTGCGGCTCAAGGTCTTTTGGTCGGTCAGGTACGTGTTCTTCACCAACTGCTGAGCAATGGTGGAGCCGCCCTGTACCGCGGCGCCGGCGTTCACGTCCGCCAGCAACGCCCTGGCCGTAGCCTCCACGTCCAGGCCCCCGTGCTGCCAGAAGCTGTGGTCTTCGGTGTCAAGAACGGCCTGGATCAGGATCGGGGAAATCTGGGCCAACTTCACGGGCTGGCGGTACAGCGACGAACGCAAGGTGGCTATAACCGACCCGTTAGCAGCGTAGATGACCGATGGCAGCGAAGGATCCGTGACGAGGCCAGGCATCGCGGTTTCTTTGGCGGTGGCCACGTCGCGGAACAGCCGGCTGGCGGAGTACGCGATCCCACCGACGGTCACCGCTATCAGTGCCCCCGCGAGCATCAGGACCACAACAAGGCGCACGACACTACGCGCGAGACGTGCCATTCCCAGGTCTACTCTAGCCAACGGGCTTCGACTACGACCAGCGACCTCGGCTTGGGCACTCCGGAACCAGCCCGTTCGGGCCGACCACCCTCGCTCAGAAGGCCAGCAGCTTCCGGGCTGCCTGCTCGATATCCTCGGTTTGGGGCAGCGTGGCCCGCTCGAGCCCGGGCTCGTACGCCACATATGTGTCGGCGGCGCCCACCCGGCATACCGGGGCGTCGAGGTCGCCAAAGCAGTGCTCACCGGCCCACGCCGCCACCTCGGCCCCGAAGCCGCACGTCAGGTTGTCCTCCGAAACGACGAGCAACTTACCTGTCCGGGCCACCGAGGCTGCCACCAACTCCTTGTCCCACGGCATTATCGAGCGCAGGTCGATAACCTCGACGCTGGCACCAGTGGCTTGGGCGGCCCGCATGGAACGCTCTAGCGTGGCTCCGTAAGTGGCAATAGTCAGTTCCGTCCCCGGCCGGGCCACGCGGCCTCGCCCGAAAGGCAGCCGGAACCCTGGCGCCGGGAAGGGCCCTTCGGTGTACTTCTGGCGCAACAGGTGCTTGTGCTCCAGGAAAAGGACTGGATCCTCGCTGGCCAGGGCGGTCCGCATGAGCCCCACGGCGTCAACCGCCCGTGCGGGCATGACTATTACGAGGCCCGGCACTTGGGCAAAAATTGACACGCCCGATTGGGAATGCCAAATGGCCCCGCCGGCCAGGTACCCGCCGATGGCGACGCGCAAAACCATCGGGCAGGGCCATTCCCCTGCCGATCGCCACCTCATAGTGGCGGCTTCGCTTTTGATTTGTTGCATCGCCGTCCAGATGTAATCGAAGAACTGGATTTCGGCTATCGGCCGCAGCCCTCGAGCCGCCTGGCCAATGGCGCGGCCGACGATGTTGGCCTCGGCGACCGGGGTGTTGTAGCAGCGGTCCTGACCGAAGCGGCGCTGAAGCCCGAAAGTGGTACCGAACACACCACCTTTGCCTTCCAGTTCCGAAAGAAGCTCCTCGGGCGCATCGGCCACGTCCTCCCCGAACACCCTTATCCGGGTGTCCTCGGCCATGGCCTCGAACAATGTGAGGCGGATGGCTTCACCCAGTGCGACTACCGGCGCCTCCGGGGTACCGGGACGGCCAAGAGCGGCCTCTTCCGAGGCTTCCTCGTCGGCCACAACGGGCAGGGCAAGCAAATGCGAGCCGCACGGCGGCGGGATCCGGGCGAGGCGCCTGCAAGGCTTCTTTGGCGGCGTCAGCTACCAGGCGGCGGGCGTCGGCGCGCATTTCGGCGAGTTGTTGTTCCGAGACGACGTGCCCTTCGAGCAGAGCACGTTCGAGGATGGCAATAGGGTCGTTCCAGGCCTCGTCGTCGAGTTCCTTCTGAGGTCTGTACTTGCTTTGGGTGTCAGCGGACGAGTGCGAGTACGGCCGGGTAACCGTGGCGTGCACCAATGCGGGCCCATGGCCGTGCCGGAGGGCGTCGACGATCCCAGGTGCCTTGGCCCTGACCTCGAAGTAATCACGGCCGTCCAGGCGGTGCACGGAGATAGGGAAGCTTTTTACCAGTTCCGAGATCGGGCGGGGAGACTGCTGAGATGCAGGCACGGATATGGCATAACCATTGTCGGCCACAATGTAGAGGACGGGGAGCCGCAAAGAGCACGCCGTGTTGAGGCTCTCCCAAAACTCGCCCTCCGAGGTGGCCCCCTCGCCCAATGAGACGTAAACCACCTCGTCCTCGTGGGCTGTGCAGCCGGGCAAGTCGTCATGTCGATGCCGCCATATGTACGGGCCGGCTTCCGCGCAGCCAACGGCCGGTATGCATTGGGACCCGGTGGGGCTCGACTGGGTGACAATATTGAACTGCCTTGAAGCAAAATGACAGGGCATCTGGCGACCACCCGAAGCGGGATCGGTGGCCGCCCCGACCGCCTGCAACAGGGACTCTGTCGGTGTCATCCCGAGGGCCAGGGCCAGTGACCTGTCGCGGTAATAGGGAAAAAACCAGTCATGACCGGCTCGCAGCGAACGTGCGAACCCCAGACATAATGCCTCGTGACCGGCCCCGGAAATATGGAAAAAGCACCGGCTCTGTTTTTGCAGTGTTATTTCCCGGTCGTCGAGGTAACGCGAAACTAAGGCCACCCGGTAGTCCGAGAGTATCTCCGCTAGTGGTAAACCGTGAAATTCTGACAGTTGCCCGCCTTGGGGTATGTCGCTCGCATCAGGTTGGTCGCCGGACCGGCTGGCCAACAATTGCTGAGTGGCGACAGCCGTCCGTCCGACGTCCAGCGAAGGTCGCAATGATCTGTCCGGCCGACTACCGTTTGGTGGCTGCTGTTTGGCGGCTGCCACAGGCCTGGGCCCGTCATCGCCGTTGAGCCTGCGGACCATATAACAACAAGCGTAGCGCGTGCGGCGGAATTACAAAGATAGGCCGCCTCTAAGACCCTAAGAATTGTCTAATTACTCTGCCTACTAATAATAGCGCTTCCGACTGACGGATGGTGGAGCTAGTGCGGCGACACCGCGCTTACGTCTTCGTTCGGACGGTATTCGTCTGGCCGGCCCGGACCGTTGGTCGCGCAAAGCGGCACAAAAGCGAACAGGGCTTTTGACCACCCCTTTAGGGCCCGGGTTGGGGCTACGCCAGCGCCGCGGTCAAGGGCGCCAGATCATGAGCGCTAGCGCCACAAAAAACAGGACGTCACAGCACGCGGCGCCCCGACCGGCCAGGGTGGCCGCCCGGGCGAAGCGGACCTGCTCCGCCTCTCGCTTGGTCGGCTGTTCCGCGCTGGGGGGCTGAAACAGCATGGAACGCATCTGGCGTAGCGCCGGCACCACCAGGCTACCGGCGATGAGCGTGGCCGCCAGCCAGACCAGGACCGCCCCGAGGGCCCAGGCCTGGTCCAGGCCGCCCAGGCTCGGGTCAGCGGCCAGGGCTCCGAGGCCCAGGAAGGGTACGGCCACGAGGGCCAACCAGAGGCGGGCTGGGCGTTCGAAATAGCGCAGAAGCTCTTCGGTCTCGGCGTCCTGCCCATTCACTGCCTGCCCGGTCAATGCTTGGCCGCTCGCCGGCTGACCAGTCACAGGCCGGTCGGTCCCAGCCTGCCCGGTCACTGCCGTCCTCGCCGGCCGGTTCGCACCCTGTCCCGAGGCACCGGCCCTGGCGTCTTCCGGGGGCAAATAGGCCCGAGCGGCGTAGGTCCCTGCGAACCCGATGCTGCCAAAGCCCACCAGTGCGGCGGCGGCGTGGAGCAGAACGAGCGAATAGAACAGCGCCGCTCGCCCACCACTTAGGGCGGCCATCAGCCACTGGCCCTCTGGCAACGTTCAACCCTCCTAGGGGCGCCTGCTCGCTATGTCCCGGTCATTGTGGACTGCTCAAAATGTGCTGGCCATATGTCTAGTCACCGGGGCCGCGCCCCCGAAACTCCTTGGCGCCGGGCGTGAGCCAGGACGACATGGGCTATACGATATGGCCTCCGTGCCATGCACCGGCCTCTCGTCCCTGCGATCATCGAGGTATGCGGGTAAGGGCCGTTTTAGTCGTACTCGCACTTGCCATGGTTCTGGGCGCCTGCGGCGGCTCGGCCCCCGAAGCGAGCAAAACGGCGACGGCGCAGCCTTCAGCTGCCGCGGTCACCGCTCCCATGGTGCCAGCACGGACAGCAGGGACGGTGGCCAAACCACCCTCTGGCTGGCCCGACGACGGCACCGACGGCCGCCCAGACCGAGCAGCTTGCAAGTGCAGCTTCTGCTCGCACTACCTCCACTACGAGCCGGCGGGCGGCTACGACCACGGCCCTGCCGGAGGTCCCTAAACGGACCACCGCCGCAGCCTGGAAGCCGAGCTCGCCCCAACCAACTCCCTCGCAGGCGGCATGGGCGCTCCTGGACGTGTGGGCAGCCAACAAGCGGGCCTCGGCGCTGGAAGCGGCCAGCCCGGCCGCAGTGGCCGCCCTTTTCGCCCACTCCTACCCTGCGCCCGGCGTGCAGTACCGGGGTTGCAGCAGCCCCCCAGGTAACACGGCCTCGAACTGCGTTTTCCGTGATGGCAACGACCTGCTGTCGCTCACCGTAAGCATGTTCCCCGGCGGTTGGGCCGTTACGGGGGCCGCGCTCGAGAGCTGAGCGTAAATCCCCTCCTTCAGGGCACGCGTGGCGGCCGAGGGCTGACAGAATGGGTTGCGATGCCGTTACAAGGGACTTTCGACGTTCTTGATTTCAGCGCAGTGCTGGAGATCCTGTCGGCTCACAAGATGACCGGCCGGTTGCACGTGCGCAGCCGCTCTTTTGCGGCCAACCTATTCTTCGCTGACGGCCAGATCGTCGGGGCCGACCAGTCCGAGCACCAGGCCGCCGCCGTGGCCGGCGACGTTGCGCAGCGGGCGCAGGAGATTTGCTTCGAGCTACTCGGCACGGACCGGGGCAACTTCGAGTTCCACCCGGGCAAGCCCAATGGACCGGTCGGTGGCACGGTCATAGCGGTGACCGATGCGCTGGACGAGGCCCGCCGTCGCCTGGCCGAGTGGCAGGAGCTCCAGCTCCTCATCCCGTCGCTCGACGTCCAGCCCCGCCTGGTCACCGAACTTGACCCCGGTGAGGTGACGTTGTCGCGGGACCAGTGGCGGGTCCTGACCGCCGTGGACGGCCGCAGGAACCTGCGCTCCATTGGCAGGACCTTCAACATGAGCGATTTCGACGTCTGCCGGGCCATGCGGGACCTGCTGCATGCGAAGGTTATCGAGCTCGACTTGAGGCAAGCGGGCATGTCGTCTATCAACGAGATCGAGCCCCCCGTGACCGAGCAAGTCACGATCAATGGCAAGCGGGCCACCCGCCTGCGCCCCGAGCGGGCTCACACCAAGACCGGCCTCCTGGGCCCCGAAGACGACTTATCACTGGGACAAACAATCGTTATTTCCCCTACGAAGACGGCGCGCGAGACCGTGCAGCCGGACGAGCCCGAGCCCGGCCCGGAGGAAACCGCCGGGCTAACGTAGCGGAATTATGGCCGGTACCGAGATCCGCCCTGCCGACAAGCTGCTGGCCAAGCGGGTCTTCGTAGACCTGCCCTTCCGCTTGCACGGCCGCGACCCCAACTGGGCGCCCCCGCTGCGGCTCAGCGTCTATGACCGTCTCTCCTCTCGTCACCCCGCCGGCCAGCATCAGCAGTGGGCACTGTGGACTGCCCATCGGGACGGCAAAGTGGTCGGCCGCGTCGGTGCGTGCATCGATTCGCTCTTCAACGAGCGTCAGGGCGAGGCCTGGGGGTGGGTCGGTTTCTTTGACTCGGTGGACGACAAAGACGTGGCTGCCTCGCTTTTCGACGTGGCCCTCGACTGGTCTCACCGGCACGGGGCCAAGGTCGCCGTAGGACCGGCCAACTTCACCACCAACGACGAGTTGGGGTTGTTGGTGGAAGGTTTCGATAAACCGGCCACCCTGCTCACCCTTCAGAACCCCTCTTACTACGAGGATTCTGTGGCTGGCGTCCGGGTGGGAGCAGGTGATGGACCTGTACGGCTACTGGTTCGAGCGCATTTCCACCGGGCTGTCGGAGCGCCAGCGCGCCACGCTCGAGCGGTTGCGGGAACGCTCCAAGGTCTACGTCCGCGACATGAACATGAAGGACTACGACGCCGAGGTGGGCCGGTTCTTCGAGATTTACAACGCCATATGGCAGGACAACTGGGGCTTTGCCCCGATGCCCGAGGCGGAGGTGAGGCACCTGGCCAAGCAATTGAAACAGGTATTGAACCCCCGCTGGGTGTTCGCCCTCGAGCGCGCCGGTACGCCGGTGGCGGTCTGCCTTGCGCTCCCGGACGCCAACCAATTGATGCTCAAAGCCCGCAGTGGCCGGCTGTTGCCGACGGGCTGGGTGCCACTGGTCTTCGGGGGCAAAAAGCTAACGCAGGTCCGGGTATTGGCGCTGGGGATCCGCCAGGACGTGCAAAACCTCGGATTGGGACCAATGCTCTATGGGGAGATCGTCACCCGGCTAGCCGCAGATGGCGTCCAGACGGCCGAGGGCTCCTGGACCCTGGCTACCAACCACCGGATCAACAAACAGCTGGAGGACATGGGCGGACGTCGCTACAAAGTTTGGCGGCTGTACAAGAAAACCCTCTAGCAAGGCGGAAAATCCTGCCAAGGTGGGCCTCAGAGCCGCCAGTTGCGGGTCTGGCGGTTGCGGGGCGAGCGGTGCCAGTCGCTTCCCAGCGCGGTGGCGAGTACGTTTGCCGATGTTTTCGTGGCCCTCCACCCCAGTAACTGAGATGCCTTGGCGCTCGACAGCGCCAGCGGCCCGGATATGAGAACGGCCCGGTCGGCTCCAAAAGGGGACAAGCCAAGGCGTCGTCCCAACTCGGCGCCGCCGACTATCAGGCGCCGAGGCAACTCGACCACCCGGCTGTGAGCCAGGGCGGCAACGTCAGCCGCGGCCAGCCAGTCCTCCGGAGCGACGTTGACCACGTGGCCAGCTACGCTGCCGTCGGCCAAGAGGGCGCGGCCCGCGGCGAGCAGGGCATCGACCGCGTCTTCCTCGTCCAACCACTGGACCGCCTGGGCTGTACCCGCGATCGCCGGCACGGCCAAGCGGTACCCCCGGACAGCCCGCGCCACCCTGGCGTCGGCATGGGGGCCGAGCACCGCTGTCAAGCGCACTATGACGTGACGGGCGACTTCGGTCAGGCACGTCCTCTCGGCCACCAGCTTCTGAAGGGCGTACGGGCACTCCACGTTGGGGCGGGGTTCGTGTGGTTCGCCGATGGGCAAGGGGTTGTCGGGCCAGGCTCCGTACACAGCGGCCGAAGAAGCAAATACGACGGCCGTGGGAGGGGCCGACAGGACGTTGCGCGTACCCTCGACATTGATGGCGTACATGGCGCTCGGTCCCCGCTCCGGACCGGCTCTGCCAGACTTGCGCGGCCAGGTGGTAGAGCAGGTCAACCCGCTCGAACGCTCGCCGCGCCGCCGGCTCCCGCAAGTCAGAGGTTATGTGGGTCAGCCGGCCATACGAGGGGTGGCCCAGCAGCGCGGGGGGCAGTGGCCTCCGGGCCACCGTCCGGACCTGGCTGACTTCGGGGTCGTCAAGGAGGCGGCGCAAAAGCACGCCCCCGATGTGCCCGGTGGCTCCGGTGAGGCCAACTGTCAGGCCGCGGCTGCCTGCGGTGCCGCTCACCAGGTGGCGTGAGAGACGGTCACCTTGTTGTCAGTGCACCTGGCTGGGCTCGCTCGGCTCCTCGAGTTGCAGCAGGGCCAGCACCCTCTCCCGCTCGGCGTCGACGATGCCCTCCCTGGCCACGTTGGCGAAGGCATCGAGGGCGCGATCGACGTGTTCTTCGGTATGCGTAGCCATGACGGAGGTGCGCAGCATCGGACGTTGAACGGCCGGCGGCAACGAGCAGTTCGTATAGACGCCGCGGTCGAGCAACGCCCGCCAGAGCAGACCGGTCCCGACCAGGTCATCGATGTGGACGGGCACGATGGAGCTTTCTGTGGGCGCCCCCACGTTGTAGCCCAGCTCGGCCAGCCCGGTCCGCAACCGATCGGCCAGCCGCAGCACTACCTCGCGGCGCCAGTCCTCTTGCCTGGCGATCTTGGCCGCCGCCAGGGCGGCTCCGAGCGACGCCGGGACATTGGACGCCGTGAACAGGATCGGGCGGCAAAAGAGACGTAAGAAGCCGATCACGTCTGCCGGGCCGGCGATGAAACCGCCGCAACTGGCCAGCGATTTCGAGAAGGTGCCCATTATCAGGTCAGCTCTCACCCCGGTGGCGGCAGCAGTACCGGCGCCATGGGGGCCGACCACTCCCAGGGCATGCGCCTCGTCCACGAGCAGGCGGGCCTCGTACTCGTCGCAGAGCTCCCTGACTTCAGCCAGAGGAGCCCAGTCGCCCTCCATTGAATAGATACCGTCCACGGCCACGAGCAACCCGCCAGCGTCGGGCTGCGAGCGCCAGGAGCGCAGCCCTCGCCGCAAGCTGTTGGGGCGGTTGTGGAAGAAAGCGCGCAGGGCGCCGTCGGCCAAACGCGCCCCGTCCACCAAGGATGCATGGGCCGCCGAGTCGCAAAATACGGCGTCACCCTCCTGTACGAGGGTCGAGATCAGACCGAGGTTGGCCGTGTAGCCGGTGGTGAACACGAGCGCCTTTTCCATGCCCACCCAGTCGGCCAGCAGCTCCTCGAGCTCGGTGTGGAGGGGCAGGGTGCCGTTGAGCAGCCGACTGCCCGTGACACCGGTGCCGTAGCGGGCCACCGCGTCCATGGCCGCTTTCTTCACCCGCGGGTCGGTCGTCAGGCCCAGGTAGTTGTTGGAGCCCAGCATGATGACCTCGGAGCCCGCGTAGGTTATCGTCGGGCCGATCTCGCTCGATAACTCCCGGTAAAAGGGGTTGAGGCCAAGGTCTTCGGCCGTTCGATAATCGTCAAGGGTACGGCTGGGGCACTTCCCAAATATGTCGGCGGACCGAGCCGCCGGCGCCTCGGCGGCGCCGTCATCACTGGTCAATTGCTATTGCCCCAGCGCATGTTCTCGACTCGCTTCTCCCACGCCTCGTGGCGGTTGCGGGCGTCCTGTATGAACGGCGACCAGCTGATCGCCTTGATGAGGGCTTTGTTGACTTGTTCGGCGGGAGGCCGCAGCGGGCGCAGTACGTCGCAGAAGAGCACTACGCGCACGCCGTCAGTGCCGTTCCAGGCCTCGTGGGTGTAACCGTCGTCGAACAAGAGGCTCTTCCCCTCCTCCCAGTGCGCTTCTTCTCCGCCTACCCGGATCCCTGAGGCCGACGCAGGCTCCGGGACCTTCAGCGCCAGGTGATAGCGGAGTACGCCGCGCCACGGGCCCCGGTGGGGAGGGATGTGCTTTCCCGGCGACAGGATTGAAAAGAAGCCTGTGGTGAGGCCGGGAATGCTGTCGAGCAAGGCGGCCGTTTTCGGGCACCGCCGGCAGTTCGCTTCCGAACGGAACCCGTAGGCCAGGAAAAAGAAGGTCTTCCACCCGTCGTCATTGCTGATAGACGCCTGGTCGATGGAAATGTCCTGGAAATTAGGTAGTTGCTCCCGGTAACTGAGGACATCGTCGAGCTCCTGCTGCACCTCGGGCACCATCGATTCGACCCAGCGGACCCACGGGAAGGTCTCCGTCGGGAGGAAGGGCGTCGTGGGGACCGTTGAGTGCTGGAGCACCCATCGTTCCGTGCTGTGCAAAACCCGGGCTCCCGCTTCGGTGGCAACCGAGACGGCTCGGTCCCGCAGAGCTGCCGGCCTCGAGGCGGAAGAGTCAGACGATGTCGGCATACAAGCGCAGGTTAGACCATTGGCGTGCTGAGGGGTCTGGATATGTCACGGTTCGCCCAGCCTGAGCAGGCACTTTGCCTCGTTGGCCACGGGCCTCCCCAGATTTTCTCGAGGCTCGCGGTTAGCTCTTGCGGTCTACGCTGCTCAGCTGACCAACATGCATCGCTTGGCGTGAACTGCGGGCATCCGGCTACTTTCGCGTTCAGGTTTTGGTCGCCTTCTGGCCGGGTAAATGCCAGGCTTACTGTGGACGATTCCCATGGCGGCGGCTCGCCCCCCGAACTCGCACTGGCGAAAGCCACGCTCGAGGTGTCCGATGCGGGCGGAACGGAGTACGACCTAATCGCTCGGCTCATCGAGGACCATGGCCGGGAAGGGCCCTGCGCCTGTTTGCTCGCGTCGAGCTCGACCGGTTGGACTACGTGAGGATGAGCACCAGTGCTGAGGCGGTCTTGGCCGAGCAACCGGCATGGCAGCAACGGCGCTGCTCCACGTGCGGCGAAATTTGCCAGAACTGCCTCTACAAAGAGGTCGAAGCGATCCGTAACGCACTAGGCGATTGAGAGGGCGGGGAGGCACAACCCGCGGTCGCCCGCGACTGCCAGTGAGCGACTATTCGAAGTTAGGGACGTAACCGCCACGGCCCATGGCGGCGCTTTCTTCCCAATCCATCTCTTCGTCGACGCCCCCAATGACGTCTGTCACCCACGGCAAGCGCTCCTTCAAGATCCGCTCGACGCCGGCTTGCAACGTTGAGGCACTGATGGCGCAAGAGCTGCAGGCACCCTGCAGCTGGAGTTCGACCACCCCGGCCTCCACGTCCACGCTGAGCAACACCAGGTCCCCACCATCCTGTTGTATGACCGGCCGTACCATCTCGATCAGGTCAGTGAGGTGTTCGAGCCTCTCGGCCCTTTCTTCGTCGCTCAACGTCTGCTCCACAGGACCATGATGCCAGAGCCACAGCTGTACCGTTTGCCCTCAGCGGCGGCAAGGCGAAGCGCTAACGAGGCTCCTGAGCAGAGTTGGTCCGGCGCCAACGCAGGTACGACTCCATGAACGGGTCGAGGTCGCCGTCCAGGACGGCCACCACGTTGCCGGTCTCGTGGTCCGTCCGGAGGTCCTTGACCAGCTGGAACGGCGCCAGCACGTAGCTACGGATCTGGGAACCCCAACCGACCTGGGCCTTCGGACCGGCCATGGCGGAAAGCTCGGCCACCCTTTCCTCACGCGCCCGCTCCGCCAGCCTGGCCGCCAGGATCTGCATGGCCCGGGCCTTGTTCTGGTGTTGCGAGCGCTCGTTCTGGCAGGAGACGACGATGCCGCTGGGCAGGTGCGTGATCCGCACCGCCGAGTCGGTCACGTTGACGTGCTGCCCGCCGGCACTAGAGCTGCGGTAGGTGTCGATGCGCAGGTCCTTTTCATCGATGGGGACCTCGTCGCTCAGGTTCTCGAGGAACGGGACCACCGTCACCGCCGCAAAACTCGTGTGCCGCCGGTGCTGTGCGTCGAACGGCGACATGCGTACCAGGCGATGGACGCCCCTCTCCGAGGACATCAAGCCAAACGCGTACCGGCCTTTGATGATGAACGTCGCCGACAGTATCCCTGCCTCCTGGCCTTGGCTTATATCGTCGATCTCCATCGAGAAGCCCCGGCGCTCGACCCAGCGCTGGTACATGCGCAGCAGCATTTCGGCCCAGTCCTGGGCGTCGGTACCGCCGTCTTTGGCGTGCACTTCGACCACGGCGTCACCCTCGTCGTGCTCGCCGATGAAGAGTGAGCGCAGCTCGAGTTGGCCGAGTTCCGCCGCCAGGCCGGTGATCATCCCGTCGAGCTCACCCTCAAAGCTGTCGTCGCCTTCCTCGCGAGCCAGCTCGTACAAGACCTCGGCGTCGGACAGCCGCGCCTCCAGCGCGCTCTGCATCTCGACGTCCTCTTTCAGGGACGCGTACTCCCGGCTAACCGCTTGAGCCGTTTCAGGGTTGTCCCATAAGTCTGGCCGTCCCAGTTCCGGCTCGATGTCGGCCAGGCGCTTACGGCTGGTTTCGATGTCGAGGTACTGGGCCGCTTCGTCGAGCCGCCGCCTGAGGGCCCTGAGGTCCTCGGAAAAATCCCGCACGGGCTAGGCCTACCGCCCGTGACAGAACTTGAACTTCTTGCCGCTCCCGCACGGGCAGGGGTCGTTGCGGCCCACCCGGTCGAACTCGGAAGCCGGCGAGGAGCCCTGGACGGCCGATCTGGCCGCCACAGGAGCCGCGGCCACGCTTTGCTGGGCGGCGCCGCCACCGTTGGTCATGGCGCCGACCTCGTCTGCCGAGGCGAACACCACCTCTTCTCCAGGTGCCGGGCCGGCGGCCAGGGCTCCGGCTATGGCTTGGCTGCCCAATACCGGGCCCTCGGGGGCGATGTACTGCGCTCCCGCCAACCCCGGGTCGAGCGCCGGCCGGGGCAGGACCTGGACCTGCGAGTGCATAACGTACTTGACGTATTCGTCATCGATGCTGGCGATCATTTGCCCGAACATCTCGTAGCCGTCGCGTTGCCACTCGACCAGGGGGTCGCGCTGGCCCAAGGACCGCAGCGAGATGCCCTCCCGCAGGTAGTCCATCTCCGACAGGTGCTCCCGCCACCGCTGGTCGATTAGCTGGAGCATGATCTCCCGCTCCAGCTGGCGCATGGTCTCTTCGGGCTGGCCTTCAGGTGAGCCGGCGGGCATGGACTGTTCCCGTTTCTCGTAATACTCGATGCCCTCCCCCACCAACGCTTCGTATACGCCGTCGGTGGTGTCGACGTCCTTCAGGCCATCGACGCTTTGTTGCGTCGGGAAGTAAGTGCGGGCTTCAGTGAGAAGCCCGTCAAGGTCCCATTCCTCCCGGAAATCCGAAGGACAGTGGGCCCGGATCATGCTGTCGAGTGCTGATGTCAGGACGTCGACGGTGCGCTGGCGCAGATCCTCGCCCTCCATTACCTGGACGCGCCGGGCGTAAATGACCTTGCGCTGCTCGTTCATAACCTCGTCGTACTTCAGCACGTCTTTTCGGATTTCGGCGTTGCGAACTTCGACGTTGTGTTGAGCGCGCTCGATGGCACGGGTAACCATGCGGTTTTCGATGGGAATGTCCTCCGGGAACCGTCCCATGGCCCACTGCAGAAGCCCCTGTGCGAAGAGGCGCATGAGCTCGTCTTCGAGGGAAAGGTAGAAGCGGCTTTCACCCGGGTCGCCCTGCCGGCCACTGCGGCCACGCAGCTGGTCGTCGACGCGGCGAGCTTCATGCCGCTCGGACCCGATCACATAAAGGCCGCCAAGCTCCCGGATCTGGTCGCCTTCGGCAGAGCATTCTTCCTTGTACTTGACTAGAAGTTCCTCGTAGCGGGCGGCCGCCTCCTCCGAAGTGGGCTCGAGCCCCTCGCCCAACAAGGCCTCCAGGGCCAGGCCCTCGGGGTTACCGCCGAGCAATATGTCGACGCCACGGCCGGCCATGTTGGTGGCGACCGTTACCGCGTGCAGACGGCCCGCCTGGGCGATAATGGTCGCCTCTTTGGCGTGCGCCTTGGCGTTGAGGACCTGGTGCGGAATACCGCGCTTGGTGAACATCTTCGACAGCACCTCGGATTTTTCCACCGAGGCGGTGCCCACGAGGACCGGCTGGCCCTTTTCATAACGCTCGGCCACATCGTCCACTACGGCCGCGAATTTGCCTTTTTCAGACCGGTAAATAAGGTCCGGGTAATCCTCCCGGACCATCGGCAAGTTGGTCGGGATGGGCACGACCTGGATCTTGTAGGTCGAACCGAACTCGCCCGCCTCAGTAAGGGCGGTACCCGTCATCCCGGACAATTTTTCGTACAGGCGGAAATAGTTCTGCAGGGTGACCGTGGCCCAAGTGTGATTTTCCTCTTTGATGGGCACGCGCTCTCTTGCCTCCACCGCTTGGTGGAGACCGTCCGACCAGCGCCGGCCTTCGAGGATACGACCGGTGAACTCGTCGACGATCTTGACCTCGCCGTCGGCTACGAGGTAGTCCTTGTCCCGCTTGTACAGCTCTTTGGCTTGGAGCGCCTTGGTCAACTGATGCACCAGGTTGGACGTGCCGAGGTCGTAGAGGTTGTCGATGCCGAGCAGCGCTTCTACCTTTTCTATCCCGTCCTCGGTCGGGGCAATGGTGCGCTTTTCCTCGTCGACCTCATAGTCCTTGTCCCGCACGAGGCTACGCGCCACCCCGGCGAACTGGTAATAAAGCCGGGCCGACTCGCTGGAAGGTCCCGAAATGATGAGGGGCGTCCTGGCCTCGTCGATGAGGATCGAGTCGACTTCGTCCACGATGGCGAAGTGGTGGCCCCGCTGGACCATATGGTCGAGGTTGCGGGCCATGTTGTCGCGAAGGTAGTCAAAACCCAGTTCGGTGTTGGTGCCGTAGGTGATGTCGCAGTTGTAAGCGTCCTTCTTGTCCTGCCACTCGGGGATCTCGGGCGACACCCGGCCCACCGTGAGGCCGAGGAACTTGTGGACCTGGCCCATCCAGCCCGCGTCGCGTCCGGCCAAGTAGTCGTTGACCGTGACGACGTGGACGCCATTGCCCTCGAGGGCGTTCAGGTAGACGGGCAGGGTCGAGACGAGGGTTTTGCCTTCACCTGTCTTCATCTCGGCGATCCAGCCGAAGTGCAGCGCAGCCCCACCCATTAGCTGGACGTCGAAGTGGCGCTGACCGATGGTGCGCCTGGCCGCCTCGCGGGTGACCGCGAACGCCTCCACCAGAAGGTCGTGCAGGTCTTCCCCATTGGCCAGCCTCTCTTTGAACTCGACCGTCTTGTGGGCGAGCTCCTCGTCTGAGAGGGCTTCGAGCTCTGGCTCCAGAGCATTTATGTCCGGCACGAGGGACTGAAGCGCCCGCTGCTTCTTACCCTCGCCGATACGCAGGAACTTAGTCAGGACGCTCATGGCGTCATCCAAGGTACCAGCAGCCACCATGACATGGGCCCTCGCGGGGGCAGCTCGTTGCCTTTCCGGGGCCCTTCTTGGGGGCGCCCTCGGGCCGCTCGCGTGCCGGTCCAGCGCCGCTTACTCATGGTCGCGGGGGTCGAGCAGGTGCTTGCGCCAGGCGTAGGTAACCGCCTCCATGCGCGAGTGCAGGTGCAGCTTCTCGAGGATGTTGCGGACGTGGTTTTTTACCGTGTTCTCAGAGATGAACAGGTCCTTGGCAATCTCCTTGTTGCTTTTGGACTGGGCCATGAGCCGCAGGACTTGCATCTCGCGGTCGGTGAGGCCAGGTGGGGCTAGCTCTGCGCGCTCGTCGGCCCGCTTGGCCAGCGCCCTGAACTCGGCCAGGAGCTTCGACGTCATGAACGGTGAGATGACCCCCTGGTGCTGGACTATGGCGCGCACCATGGCGCCGATCTCTTCGATGGCGACCTCTTTGAGCAGGTAGCCGTTGGCGCCCGCCTTGACCGATTCATACAGGTCTTCTTCCTCGTCGCTCACCGTAAGCATGAGCACTTCGGTGGCGGGGAGGGCGCTCCTGATCTGGCGGGTCGCTTCAATGCCCGACAGGCGCGGCATGCGCACATCCATCAGGACAACATCCGGGGACAACTCGTGCGCCATTGCCACCGCCTCCTCGCCGTCGGAGGCCTCTCCCACCACTTCGATATCAGGGCTGGCCGACAACACGACAGAGAGGCCGCGTCTGAACAATGCCTGGTCGTCGGCCAGAAGTACTCTCACGAGCGCCCCGCCAAGCGGAGCCGGTGTCTCATTTGTCGAGCTCAGTATGTTGTTCCCCCGCCAGGAGGCCGCCGGCCCTCTCTCCGCACATGATCGAAAAAATAACGTTCCTCAGTAGCTTCTGTTTGCCGGTCCAGTCTGCCCGAGGACATGGTTTGGGTCGCAAAACGGGCCTCCTGTCCGGAGTGGGGCCGCGCTTGCGGTCCCGCATGGCGTCTCCGGTACGGGGTGTATGCGGAGGTGTGTACCGAGCTGTGCGGAGCTGTGTGTGGGCTGAGGCCCCGGTGGCTGACCTGGTCTTTGCCCCCACACTCGCCTGCTGTGGCGGTCGGTGGACCAGTGGCGGCGGCTGGATGCCCAACACCACCGGCACTCCACTTGTCGTCATCTCCGTCCCGGGCCGACAGCCGGCCCGTCGACGGGCAGGGCTTACTTCTAAGCCGCACCATGCTCAGCAACCACGGGTTGCCTTACGTGGGTCGTTTTGCCTGCGGCTGGCGTCGACTTGCAACCACAGACCCACCGGGGCCTCGAGGTCTCAGGCTAGTGTGCGGCGGGGCGGTGAGACGGTCGGGCCGCCGGCGGCGATGCTTGTCCATGGTTGTCCATACGTTTGCGCCACGCGGTTCGGCCCTTCGCAACTCGTGGGGCGCGCTTTCTCTGCCCGTTTTGGCATCTTTGCGTGCTTTCGCCCCTTTTGGGCGCCTCCGGTCCGTTTAGGTCGCTCCTTGGACGTCAACCAGGGTCTTTCGGCCGGGCTTCGCGGCTCTCGGCGTAATTTCTGCTCGATCTGGGCCAAAAAGTACGCCGAAAGAGACTATTTGCACCAAAAGGGGGCCTCCGCTGCGCTCGCCGGCGGGCCGGGCCGGGCTCGCCAGCTCCGAGACGGGACGGCCGGCGCCCTTGGTGTGATCACTGGCGGGCAGGGCCGGGCTCGCCGGCGCCCGGCGGTGGTTGGGCCGGCGCCAGGCTGGGGACAGCCCGCTAACGGGCCAGCGAATTCGAATTAACGCCCGGCCAGCTGCTGCTTCAACCAGGTAAGGACCTCGACCGGCCCGGGGTCGATGCCGGCGTCGGCCGCCAGCCACAGGGAGACGTAGTCCCCGAAGTACGTCAGGTCGAACAGCTGGGCCAGGTCCCCTTCGCCCTGGGCGCGGACCTCGACCACGCTGGCCACCCAGCGCCGTACCAGGTCTGCCGTGATCTCGAAGCGGCGGGAGATCTGGGGGTGCTCGCTGTCATGGCGGAGCATGACCAGGCTCATCAGGGAGCCGATCTCCTTCGATCCCTCGGCCCAGCCGCAGAATCTCGTTGTGGCACAGCTCGGGCTGGGAGCTCCAGAAGGCCAGCCTCTTGGCGTTTTCGTTGACCTGCGCCTTCCAGCGCTGGGCGGCCACGGCCCCCACTGGACCGCCGCCGTGGATGATAGGGACGCTCGGTCCGATGCGCCGGGCCAGCTCCGCCGGCTCGGACGCCGCCCCGGCACTGACGAACTTGTCCCGCCTGTACCTGAGCTGTTCGACCGCCCTCTCCAGCCACAGGTCGGCGCCCGGCAGGAAGCCGATCCGCCACAGGACCCCGATGAGCGGCACTGCCATCGAGCCGAGCGCGGCTCGGGGCCACACCACCTCCGGGACGGTCAGCAGGGGCGCCTTCCACGCATCGGCCAACCGGCCGAGTTCTCCGCCACTGGTGACGACCACCATCTTCGCCCCGGCCAACGCGGCGTCCGAGGCCGCCTCGATCGTCTCTTCGGTGCCACCCGAACACGACACCGCGAACACGAGCGTGGTCTCGTCCACGAAGTGGGGGCATTCGTAGCCCTTGACCACGGTCACGGGCAATGGCAAGAGGGGCGAGGCCACCGCGTGCAGGACGTCCCCGGCGATACCACTGCCGCCCATGCCGACGACGACCACGCTCTCGATGTCCTCGCGCCGCGGAAGCCCTGTCACGGAGGCGCAATCGCGAAAAGCTTGCTCCACCTGCTCGGGGAAGGCTTCTGCCAGGTCGAACATACCGTCGGTGTCAACTAAGGGCACTCATGGCTCCTGTCCCTTCGGCGGCTCGAAATTGAGCTTGATCCCTTCGGCGTCCGCCTTGGCCATCAACCTCCCGTGCTCGTCCTCGTTTACGTCCTGGGCGTCCTCGATGAGCATGTCGGGGATGTCGTCTTTAATCTCGTAGCGCCTCCGCAGCCGCGGGTTGTAGAGCGCCGCTTCGTCCGCAAAGTACAGGAGCGGCCCCTTGTCCTGCGGGCAGGCCAAGATCTCGAGGAGTAATGGGTCGAGTGTCATAGCTGTTGCCGCTGGAGCTTACCTGCGCCGGTTTGCCGCCTCCAGAGCGAACCCCTCACATGCGTCTATTACCGACGCGGCCCGGAGACGGCCGCCGACGGCAGCACTAAGAGTGGCTTCTGATGAGAGCCAGCAGCTCGTCGGTGTGAGCCGCGCAGCTGGCCGGGTCAGGGGCCTCCACATTGAGCCTCACGAGCGGCTCGGTGTTGGAGGGCCGGACGTTGAACCACCAGTCCCCTAGGTCGACCGTCAGCCCGTCGAGCCGGCTCTGCTCGGCGTCGGGGCGCTCACTGGCAAAGTTTTCAGCGATGGCTTCTACGACGCCCTCGGGGTGCTCCGCTTCCGTATTGATCTCCCCTGATAGGGCGTACCGGTCAAAGGGCTTGCGCAATTCCGACAGCGGGATCCCCGCTTTCGATAGGACCTCTAGCACAACCAGAGCCGCGATCGAACCCGAATCGGCCCGGTAATTGTCGCGGAAGTAGTAATGGCCGGAATGTTCTCCGCCGAACACGGCGCCCGTGTCGGCCATAACTCCCTTTATGAACGAGTGGCCGACCCTCGTGACCACCGGTGTGCCCCCGTTTTCTCGTATGACCTCAGGGACTGCCTTAGAACATATGAGGTTGTGCAGGACGAGCTCTCCCGGGTACTTCTCCAGCATCGCCTTGGCCACAATGGCCGTAGTCGTCGACCCACTCACAGGCTCGGCCTTGTCGTCCACCAGGAAGCACCGGTCGGCGTCACCGTCGAAGGCCAAGCCGACGTCCGCCCCGGTTGCGAGGACCCGGGCCTGTAAGTCGGCCAGATTGGCCGGTTGGATGGGGTCGGCGGGATGGTTGGGGAAATTGCCATCCAGTTCGCCGTACATGACTTCGAGTTGGAAAGGCAGGCCCTCGAATACGGCGGGGATGACCAGACCGCCCATGCCATTGGCCGTGTCCGCTATTACCCGCAGCGGTTTCAACGCCTCCCGGTCGACGAAGCTGCGCACCTTGTCGGCGTAACCGGCCAGTACGTCGCGATGGCTGACCGTGCCCCGCTCGTCTTCCGGCACCGGGGTCAGCTCACCGGCCTCCACCGCCCGCCGGATTTCTTGCAGGCCCGATTCGATCCCCACCGGCTTCGCCCCCGCCAGGCACAGCTTGATGCCGTTGTAGCGGGCCGGGTTGTGAGACGCGGTGAACATGGCCCCCGGCGAGTCCAGCGCGCCGGTGGCATAAAACAGCTCGTCAGTCGAAACGAGGCCCAGCAAGACCACGTCGACACCAGCCGAGATGACTCCATCGGTGAAGGCCGCCACCAGCTCCGGCCCGGATGGTCTCATGTCGTTGCCGATAAGCACCCTCGGGCTCTTGGCAAAAGCGGCAAAGGCGCGGCCGATCTTACGAGCCAGTTCGGCGTCGAGTTGATCAGGCACGACGGCCCGAATGTCGTAGGCCTTGAAAATATCGTCAAGTGGGCTCATGTTCGCTCACCGGCCAAGCTAACAAACCCGGCGAGCCTGGCTCACGTTTCCACCCTCAACCGCCGACACGAACGGCGCTGGTCATGCCCAATGGCGCTGGTGCATGCCGGCGGGAGGGGGCCGCCGTGAGGGGCGATCGCGTCAGCCGGGTTCGGGAGTGGCCGTCTCACCCCGTTGGTCGTCGCCGGAGGTGGGGTCGGCCTCGACGTGTTGGCCGGGGATGGGGGCGTCCGGTGGCAATGGGTCGCTTTGACCCTCGAGTGCCGCGTCCCTCCCGGTGCCGCGGCTCTCGGAGCCAGGGTTGGCCACACTCGAGCCACTAGTCGCGCCCTCGTAGCGTTCCTGCCGCTCCTCATCGTCATAAGGACCACCGTCGTATGGCCCGGGCGCCCGCTCGTGGGCGTGGGCCGCACCGGTTCCAGCGGCGCCGGCAGCACCGGCGGCGACGGCCGCACCAGCGGCTCCTGGCCCTGCGGCTACGGCCTCCGCTCCGTTAGTAGGCCCGTCTGCCCCGTTCGGCCAGGGTGGGCGAGGTTGGTCCTGTTCTTCACCGTGGCCCCAAAGGTTCCTCACCCTCCCGGCCACCGCGGCCTCGACCGGTCCGGGCGCGGCGCGGCGCCCGAGGCCGGGCCGGCGCACGGCGATCACAGAGGCCAGCGGGTGCCGGATCAGCAGCACGAGACCTAGCAGTGCAAGCAATGTCAGCGCCCAGCCCTCGTAGTCGACGGGGGTATAGCCGTACGAGAGGCTCACGTGGTGGGAGGTGGGCACCACGACCATGAGGTTGGGACTTATCCGGTACACGCCTTCGGCGCCAGAAACGTGCCAATTAGGGAAATAGGAGACCGTCACCACGACGGGCACGCCGGGGCGGGAAACGTTGAAGCTGATGGAGGCATTGTGTTCGACGACGTCGCTCACCTGGGTGGTCGGCTCCGCTTTGACGGGTACGTTGGTGTCGGCGTACGGCACCCGCGCCCAGCTCGACGGCCCGCTGGCAGCCAGGTAAACGTTCCAGGCGCTCGGGTCGTCGTACCAGGTGGTCATAACTTTCAGGTACTTGGGCTGGCTCGAGTTGTTGAGGCCTTTCATGACCACCGGCTGGTTAGCCAATGGGTGCACCCGGTCTGAACCCTTTACGAGGTACAGCTTCCAGTACTGCTTCTGCGTCCCACTCGGGCCGCTGCCTCCACTGCCCGTGTAGTTGATGTAGAACGGCCCGAAGGTCGAGATGAGCTTCAACGATGGATCCGCCGCCGCCTGGTCCTGTAGCTCGGTGTTGAGAGCCATGTAGTACTTGACCCCGAGCATCTGGAGGTGCTGGACGCCAAGGGCGACGTCGGGCGCGCTGGCGTACGGGATCCCGACCATTGGGTCGGACGGCTGCAGCGAGAGCTCCGACTGATTTATGAAGTGGAACGGCGTAGTAGCGGACGCCTCGTAGTACAGGCCTTCCATCGACCCAATACACCCGTTGGTCCAATAGGGCAGGATGGTAAGCGCATCGGGAGTGCCGTAGTCGTTCATTTCCGACTGGTACTCCCACATCACGTTGCCGCACCCATAGGTTTGGGACGCCTTTTCCAGCTGGGCCACGATCTGCTGGTACTCGGGCCATCGCGTTTTGGCGCACGACTGCGGGCAGCCCGCCTGGTATCCGCTGTAGTTCCACGTGACCCAACCGGGGATAAATGAAGCGGATTTTTGCGGGATACCGAGGAAGGAGTAATCCCCGTTGGCGGTGGCGTGCTCGCCGGGCAGGATCCGCAGCGGAAAACCGACCCAGATAAAGACGAGTACTAATACGATGAGGGGCGCCGGCAGCAAAGCGGCCCGCAATGTGACCATGAAATTGGTCGTGCGCTCGGCCATGATGGCGTAGGCCTCCGCCACGGCCAGCCCGCCCAGCAGGTAAAGGGCCAGGAACCAGAATGGCAGGACGCGTGCGTTCCACAAGATGCTTTGGGGCATAAAGCGGAAAGCCAATGCGGCCAGGACCGCCATGACGGCGAAGAACTCCCCCATCCGGCGCCGGCGACTGATGGACAAGGCGGCGCCGATACCGGCCAGGATGAAGAGCCAGGTATCGCCGGCGGGGAACAGTGTGGTGAGATAAGTCGTGATCCTCTGGTAGCCCATATTGGTCACGTACGGGAACCGCACCTCGAAGGGGAAGGCCCACCAGGCGCCCAGTAAGCCCCCGACGACGATGGTCGGGACGGCCCACCGGAGAGCCCCGCGCCAGTCCCGATTGCGCAGGGCATAAATGACAAGGAGCACGATCGCACCGATGCCCGCGAATATGGCGGGGTCGATGTGCGACATAAACGCGCAGGCGAAGATGACCGCCGCCCACGCTCGGTAACGCCCTGTCTGCAAACCCCTCATGACGATGCCGAGGAACACGAGCGCGAACCAAAGGCCCCACGCAAAGGCGAACTCACCGGCGAGGGTGGAGGCAATATTGCCGCCGTAGATCGTGAACTCCGTACCGAAGATGTAGGGGAGGGTCGACGCTGCCAGCACGGCCGGGACCGGGAAGGGAGCCTTGGATATCCGGCCCATGAGCCAGGCGGCCACGGGCATGAGGATCATCGGAGCTGCGGTGAGCAGCTTGAAGGCGATGTCGTACGGGATCACCTGGGCCAGAGCAACGATCGAATAGATCGGAAGCGGGAAATAGAAGGTGATGGCCGGGAAGCCGTCCCAATTGGAAGATGTCCATCCGGTGAGGCGGAGATGAGAGAGCAACTGGTGCTCGGCCACCCACGGCAGGAGCACGTGGGCTCCCGTATCGCCGCCGGAAATCGTGGTGTTACGGAACAGGTTGGACGGCTGGAACTGAACAAACGTGAAAACGACGCACGCAACGACAACTACGAAAGTAACGAAGGCCTCAGGTCGGAGGAGCTTCGAGAACCTCGGTCGTAGCCATTCACCGGCGTTACTAAGGGCCACGTAGCTCGGGCGCTCCGGGTAGACGATGGCTTCGTCCTCAGTTCGCTCGGCCGCGTCTGGCTCCCGCTCACCGGCTTCTGTCCCTCCCGGAGGCACGGCCGTGCCGATGGCCGGGCCGGTCTCTTCTGTGAGCTCGGCCCTACCGTCTGCTGGCTCGGTCGCGGCCCCGGCGGGCGTCTCGTTGCCGCCCGCCGGGCCCAAGTCCGCTTCTTCGAGCGGGGACGACCCCGTCTCCTCGCCCGTGTACGCCATTACTAGCCATTGTTACTTGTACGCTGGCTCTGCGGGGGCCATCCCCGGCCAAACTGGGCCTCTGGCGCCCACCGACGGCCAGGCGCAGACGCGCCCCGAGCCCGCCGTGGGTTGGCTGCGTTGTGTTAGCTGCCGACAGCAGCGAGGTCGAGGACGCCGCGCAGTGAGAGCATCCGCTCGTCTGATTGCCACCAGCGCAGGTCACAGGGCGAGCAGCTGTTCAACGCCACTGCCTCACCGCTCACGACCATTTCAATAGTGACAAGCTGACGCGTTTGACAATTGGGGCACTTCATTGGGCCGGTTTCCCTTCTCGAATGCGACCTGGACTTGCCCCCAAACCGCACGCGAGCTCAACAGGCGGAGAGGAGAGTGGGCACTGCCTCAGAGAGACCCGCACGCCCGAACGCCAAGGCAGCATCTACGAAACTGGGATGGCGTCGGGCCCGCAAGTAACTCTCTTAGCGGTTCCTTAGAAAACATCGGCGCGAGGCCGGCCGGGCCTTTAGTGAATTCGTGAACAAACCTCTGACATGGAGAAGAGTGAGTCGTCGTCGGAAGTACCGCCGTCGAGATCACGCGCTTCGAACCCCTCGCCATCAAGGCCGGCCCCCACACGGTTGGGAGAACGCCGGTCGACGCGTGACCACCCCTTGGGGACGCTGAGCGTATCGGCGTGACGCTCACATAGAGGCCAGTGAGTGGAGCGGTCCGATGGCGCTTCCCGCTGGTAATCGACCCAGGCGCACCGGGCGCCGTAGTCGTACGCCAGCCAGGCGGCGGGCTCCCCTGAGCACGCTGGCCGCGAACAGCTCCCGGTGTTCATACGTCTAGAACGTACACGAGGGCTACCGAAGTTCCGTTGACCCTCGGGCCGCCGCCGGGGTATTGACGGCAACCCCGAGCCAGCAACCCGACCGTTGCGCACGTCCGCCTGGTTGAGCAGTGGCGAACGTCACGGTGGGTTCGTAGCCCGCCCAGAACGAAAGGGGCTCACCCGTTCGGCTCGGTTCCCGGCCCGGCAGCGAAGCAAGAAAAGCGCAGGTCAACGCAACCGGGGCCGGCTTGGCGGGCCGTTAGTCGCACGCTTTCCCCAGTCGGAGTAGGTTGAATCGCCAGCGGCGCCGCGTACGTAGGTCGTGGTCGCCGGGTGATAACCGGCGCAGCGGCGTACACTTGATGGCCTATGAGCAGGCAACCCGGGGATATGAGGCCGCGTTCCCCCGAGCGCCAAAACGGAGGCACGCCGGGCAACGGCCCTGACCGGTCGTGGCGCTGGGTCCTGATGGTCCTCATCGCCGTCGTCGCGCTCGCAGTGCTCGTGTCCAACGTGATGTCCGCCACCGCCCCGCCGACGGTCAAGTACAGCCAGTTCACGACCGAACTCGAAAACGGTCAAGTGAGCAGCGCGCAGGTCAATTCCAACACCGGTGAGATCCAATTCCAGGACACCAACGGGAACGTCTACCAGACTCAGGGCCCGGCGCCCCTGCAGGACCCCAATCAGGTGCAGATGCTGCAGAAGTACTTGAGCGGCAAGGACCTCTCGTTCACTTCGCCGGGGACCAACTGGTTCATCAGCCTCCTGCCCGACATTGTCTTGGGAGCGGCTTTCATCGTCTTGATCATCTGGATGGCCAGGCGCGCCCAGGGCCAGATGGGCGGCATCATGTCCATCGGCCGAAGCCGGGCCAAGGTTTATACGACCGAGCGGCCCCGGACTACGTTCTCCGACGTAGCCGGCTATGAGGGCGTAAAGATGGAGATCCGCGAGGTCGTCGATTTCCTGCGCTCCTCCAACCGCTTCAAGGACATCGGGGCCAAGATCCCCAAGGGCGTCCTGCTGGTTGGGCCTCCTGGTACAGGCAAGACCCTCCTGGCCCGAGCCGTGGCGGGTGAGGCGGGCGTGCCTTTCATGTCGGTGACGGGCTCGGATTTCATGGAGATGTTCGTCGGCGTCGGGGCCTCCCGTGTGCGCGACTTGTTCCAGAGCGCCCGCAAGCAGGCACCGGCGATCATTTTCATTGACGAGATCGACTCCATCGGGCGTAAGCGGGGGGCGGGCCTCGGCGGTGGCCATGACGAACGGGAGCAAACCCTCAACCAGATGCTGGCGGAGATGGACGGCTTCGAGGCGACCGAGGGCATCGTGATGATGGCCGCCACCAACAGGCCCGACATCCTGGACCCGGCTTTGCTCAGACCTGGCCGTTTCGACCGCCAGATCGTCGTCCCGCTGCCCGACCTCGAAGAGCGGCTGCCGATCTTGAAGGTGCATTGCAAGGACAAGCGCATCGGCACTGACGTCGACCTCACCGTGGTGGCGCGGGGCACACCGGGGATGAGCGGTGCCGACCTGGCCAACCTGGTCAACGAGTCGGCCCTGCACGCAGTTCGCCGGGGGGCCTCCTCCATTGCCATGAGGGACTTCGACGCCGCCCGCGATCGTGTGCTGATGGGCCAGCGACGCGAGTCAACAGTCTTGTCCGATAAGGAGAAATTGGCCACCGCCTATCACGAGGGCGGCCACGCCGTCTTGGCCTACGCTCTGCCCGACGCCGACCCTGTCCACAAGGTGACCATCCTCCCGACAGGCATGGCCCTCGGGGTGACTCAGCAATTGCCGATCGAAGAGCGTCACACGTATTGGCGGGAGTACATAGAGGACTCGCTGTGCGTGATGATGGGCGGCCGGTGCGCCGAGCAGCTCATCTTCGGCACGCTTTCGACCGGTGGCTCCAACGACCTTCAGCGCGCCACTGAGATGGCCCGGAAAATGGTGCGCGAATTCGGCATGTCCGAGCGCGTCGGCCCGATGGCGTGGGGCAGCGGCGGTGAGGTCTTCCTCGGTGAGGACCTCATGCATTCTCGCGATTACAGCGACGAGACCGCTCGGGTGGTCGACGAGGAAGTCGAGCGCATCTTGCGGGAACAGGAATCGCGCGCCTTGCGCCTACTGCGGGAGCATCAGCGGGGGCTGGCGTCCGTGGCCCAGGCTCTGATCGAACGTGAGACCATCGACGGTGCCGAGGTCTCCCGCCTGGTTGACCAGGCCTACGGTCGTCCGGTGCACGACCAGCTGGTGGTACCTAGCTTCGCTGGTGCGCTGGTCAACGGCCACGACCCAGACGCCAGCCCCGGAGAGGCGCCCGCCACGGGCGTGTCGGGGCCGACGACGCTACAGTAACTACACCTCCGGCCGTCCTCACTCGCAGCCGCACTAGTTACCCAGCGCTACCACCGGTGACAGGTTGATGCCCGCCTGCGGCGATGTGGCCCAGGAGTCGTCTTCCACCACGACAGGCTGAGAGCTCTTCACCACCAGCGCTTCGTCTGCTGTGCCCGCCGGCAGTTCGAGGCCCGTCCGGCCACCAGCCTTGACGCCCAGGGGTGGTAGGCCCACGGCCTGGGCCAGGTGGCCGCTCGTAAGGGCCTCGATGTTCAACACGGCAGACTTCTGGCCGGGATTGGCCACCTCGAGCCACACCTGGCCCCGGTGCTTCGTGGGGGCCATAGCGGACGCGCCGGAGAGTAGCCATTCGTCTGCCGCCTGGGCCTGGCCGATCAGGGCCCCGAGCCCTCTAACGGCAGCAGGGCGGGAGCCGCTTATGGACCGCTCGGCCACCACTGGGACACCGTTGGTGCTGATGAGGTGGACCGCGTACATGATCCCGGGGAGCGCCCACGGCTGCCCGTTGGTCTTCACGGAGGCCGTGCCGTAAGCCGGCACCGTCAGCTCGGACGAGCTGCCCACCCCGCTTTCGGCCCCTTGTGAGAGCAGGACGAGCGACAGCCGCGCCGCCACCGCCCCCGGGTTGTAGGCGATGTAGTTTTCCGAAACGCCGTTCCCGTCAGAGCCCGCTGGCCACCACCATGACGTCGAGGCCTGCGTGGCGCCCAGCGCCAAAGTGGCGCCTTTGACGGGCGCGGCGGGGTTGAGGCCCTGGCTCGGCCCCTCCAAATGAGACCCCGAGGGCGGCTCGGTCACGAGCTCCGTCTCGAACGCCACCACCTGACCCGTCCGGGCGGTGACTGTTACCGCGATGTGCTCGCGAATTCGCAGGTGGCTCCCGAGGTTGATGACCGTGATGCCGTCAGCGGGCACGAGCACTCCCTCGAAGGCGGCCGGGTTTTCTTGCCCTTGCTCGGTAGTGAAGGACAGGTCGGCGATGGCGTCGACCGGATAAGGGTTGAGCAGGGAAATGTGGTCGGAGGCATTGCGCAGTGCGGCCCCGTCAACGAAGTACCAGTGCGTCGAAGCGGCGGAGGCGCACGG
The DNA here is from genome assembly GCA_963845605.1 of uncultured Acidimicrobiaceae bacterium. GTDB lineage: Bacteria > Actinomycetota > Acidimicrobiia > Acidimicrobiales > Palsa-688 > Fen-671. Next base: position 101,275 of record CAWJSS010000005.1, on the reverse strand, counting down.
CTGGCTGGCTGGGCCCTCCGGCGTCGAGATGACCTGGCTCACGCTGGCCATGCCGCCGTACATGGTGACCAGGGCGCCCACCCACGGCCTCGGCGCTTTGCGAGGTACGCCCAAGAACTGCTCTACCACTGTGCTGGTGGAACCGGCCGGTACAGTGACGCTCATTTTCCTGAAGTAGCCAATGGGCGAGACGAGGCGGACGGTGCTCCGGACGGGCGCCGTGCCGGCGTTGGAAAAAACGAGTTCTCCCGAGGCCACGCTGTCCGGGGCGGCAGTGGCGCCGGCGCAGAACCAGGAGCCTGAGAGCGCCCTGGTCGGCGCGGCGCTACTTGAAGCGGCCTGGGCCGTGGCCGTGGCAGAAGACTTGCCAGTGCCCGCTTGGCTGAGCGCTACACCGGCCACGACCGCCGCCGCCAGCACGACCAGCACCGGCCAGCGGCGCACCTCAGCCAACGGTTTGCTCCTCCCAGACCGAGGACCAGTCGATCTCCGGTACTTCAGCACCGGAAGTACCTAATTCGCGGCTGGTCCTGTTCAGTTGGGCGCGCAGCTTCCCCCTCAGCCTGATCAACGCGACCGAAAGGACGATGAGCCATATCAAGACCATGGCAATATCGGCCACGTGTTGGCCGTGGGTGCCTGGTTGGCTCAGGGCCACCGCGGTCGTCTCGGGCGGCAACGTCCACGAGCTGGCCCACCCGACGGCACTGGTCGCGGCCAGTTGGTGACCGCCGGCCTGGACAGCCCAGGAGCCATCAGGAACGGCGCCATACAAGACCCGGGGCGACGAATCGGCCCGGACGGCAAGGGCAGGCGCGCTCGAGCCACTTAGGGGCAGTGCCTCCGCCGGGGCCAGGTCGAGCCGCTGGAGCTGCGTGGCTATGGCCCATTGGTTGGTCCCGGACGGAAGGGTGGTGCCCGCCGGCAATACGGAGAACACGGGTGCCCAGGAACTGTTGGAGAACACCCGGTAGCTGGGGTCGGTACCCACCGGGAACAGGTCGACCTGGCGTTCCAGCGCCGCCACCACCTGGTTCTCCGCGGCGCCGACCGCTCCTTCACCTACCGGGACGACGACGTAGCGAATGGCCAGTGGAGCGAACAAGCGGCCCAAAGCGGTAGTAACCCGGCTGTCAGCCCAACTCAGGTCTTGGGCCACCACGGCCGCTCGCCCGGCGCTTACGGGAGCCCACAGCTCTCCTGCCGGAGGCACCCCGTCGAGGGAAGTGGCAAAGGCCAGGCCCCCGGCAGAGCCTTGCGCCGCGAGAGGGATCGTCCCGGGGCTTCCTACCCACAGGACCCGGTAGTCCCCGTTTAGCGCCCCGGGCGGGAAGGCGTAGGCGGTTTCGGCCCCCGTTTGGGGCAGGTCCCACTGGCCACCCCCCACCCAGGTCAAGAAGGGCAGGACGGCGGCTACGACGGCCACAGCGCCGAACGCGGGAGCGAACTGACGCCAACCGAACCGGTAACCGGGCAGGTCCACGTCAATAGAGGCGGCCCCGAGGGCGACGGAGAAGGCAAAAGCGGCGCCGGCGGGAGCCAGGACGAGCTCCAGGGGCGGCACCGGGAACCAGCCCCTCGAACCGGCCCAGGCCAAACCCAGGAAAGCAATAGCGACGACCCACAGCCGGGCCGCCCAGGCCAACCTCCAGGAACGGCCGATGAACAAAGGCACGGCGGCGGCGGCGATCAGCGCCCAACCAAGGACCCCGCCCCCGTACGGACCGGTGTCCAGCCGGAACAGTGAGCTCACGGAGAGCGCCCCTAGGTGAGCGGATCCGGGGGCGAAGAAGGCGTGGTAGGAAGAGAACGCCCCCAGCGACCAGGGCAGAAGCGCTAGGAAGCCGATGACCGTGGCGAGGAGAGAAGCCACGAGCAGCTTGGCCCCCCCGCCCCGACCGGTAAGCACGGACCCGACAAAAAGAGCTACGCCGACGATGGGCACAAGGAGGAAAGTGGCCGGCGCCAACGCCGCCGTTACCGCCACCAACACGCCTAGCGAAACGAACTTGGTCCAGGCCCCGCCCCAGTCCAGGGCCGGGTAGGGCGGCTGCCCGCCCAGGCGGCTCAAAGCGGAGATCACCCACGGCGCGGCGGCGTAGGCGACGAGGCCCGACCAATGGCCCTGGGACATGGCGTTGTATGGGATCGGCAAGGCGGCATAGAGCACCGTGGCGGCTACTCGACCTTTCAGCGAGCCAAATCGCCGGGCGGCCAAATAAACGCCCAATGGCCCGAGAGCCAGCGGGACCAAGACGAGCAGGTGCACGGCCACGTTGGCCGAGCCGAAGGAGATGACGCCCACGAGGGCCATGAACAGCAAGCCAGGCGCGGCGAAGGACGAGCTGGCCAGCGCGCCAGGACCGGCTCCCGTCCACCACTCGTGCCACCATGAGGCCACTCCCCCGTTCAGCGAAGGGAACTGGCCGATGAGAGGAAAGGGGTCGCTCAGAATGCTGCGGGACCCAATGAGTAGGAGAGCAGCCACGGCCGCGGCTGTAGCTGCGCCCACCCTCCAATCGACCCGTCCGACATCTCCGACGGCGCCGTTTTGATGGGCGAGGTCAGCGACATCCCGGTCGTCGCTTCGCAGGTACGCCGGCCGACGGTCGTCGGCTGCCGGCACTGCGTTGTCGGCCAGGTTGGCGTCGTAAGGGACAAAGGCGCCGGCGAGAAGACCTGACGAGCCCGCCTCCGCCGTTTCAGGCACTGTCGGGACATCGTGGGGGCCAACGCCCCTGGCGGCGGCCCAGGCCAGCTCGTGACCGCGTTCGAGGCGGGGCCTGACCAGAGCCCGGAGACGGGCGCTGCCCCGGCTCTGCGCCTTCCAGATGGCGACGTCGCTCACCCGCCGCGACTTCTGTGCCCGCCGCCTGGCCGCCCACAGCGCGTGAGGATGGCTGAAAGAACGGCCCAAGGAGCGCAGAGGGGCCAGGACGCCGCGTCCGGCCCGGGGGTGAAGCAACGCCCAGAAGGATTCGGCAAATGCGAAGAGCACCGCCAGCGGAGTGATCAACACGAGACCGGCGGGGCCGTAACAGGTCCACAGGACCCGGAGCCTTTGTTCGTCAGTCGTGTGCTTGCGTTTAGGGCTCTTTGGGGCGGGCTCCTGCCCTGGCGGGCCGGACTTGGGCGGGCCGGACTTGGGCGGGCCTGGCCTGCGCAGGCCCTTCGTCCCCGCTTCGAGATGGCGGACGCGGGCTTGAGGCGCCACAACCACCCGGGCGCCGGCCAGGTGGGCCCGCCAGGAAAGATCTAGGTCCTCGCCCGGAGCGCTGGTCGCGGTGCTAAACCCGCCGAGTGCCCGCCAAAGGTCCTTGCGCACCAAAACGGCCCCACTGGGAGCAACGAAGACTTCGCGGGCGGCGTCGTGCTGGCCCTGGTCGAGCTCGCCCGGCTCGACCAGCGGGTGGACGACCCCGAGATGGTCCGCCCCCACGCCCACTGATAACAGGCGGTCAGGATTGTCCCAGGAGACGAACTTCGGGCACGTAAGCCCGGCGTTGCTCCGGTAGGCCTCCTCCAGCAGGAGCCTGACGGCATCGGGGGCCAGCGCCACGTCGTCATGGCAAACCAGGACGTGAGCAGCTCCTTCGACCATCTCGAGCGCCTTGTTGGCCGCTTCGGCGAAGGTCGTGCCGGGCGCCATGCGGGCGAAGTGCGAATCCGGGACAAACTTCGCCACCCGGTCAGAGACTTTGTCATCCGCTCCCACTTCCACCACGAGGACGGAGAGGTTTGGGTAATCCTGAGTCGCGAGCGTATGGAGAGCTTCGTCCAGCCATGTCCCGTGCCCACAGGCCACGACTACTGCGACCACTGCGGGCGCGGCTTGATCAGGGCCCATACGAAGATCAACAGCGTAGCAGGGCCCCCGGGGCCACTAAGAGTACTCTCGTCCAATGGCTGACATGAGTTTTGGCAAGGTAGCCAGCGCGCTGGAAGCTCCCGCCTACGTGGCGGTGGGTTTCGGTGTGCTGGCGTTCCAGCGGGCGCAGGTTCGCAGACGCGAGCTTCAACGCCAGATCGGCCGGCTCGCGCACACCCTTAACGAGTCCGTCGCCCAGGGCTCGGGAGGCCTCTCGGAAAGCATCGCCGAAAATCTGCCCAAGGAGGCCAAGGACCTGTTCAATGCCGCTACTGACCTGGCCCACGACCTGCCTCGTGAGGCCAGCGAAGCCGTAAAAGAAGTTATCGCCATCGGGCGTCTGGTGCTCAGGATGCCCAGCGGGCCCGATGGGCGCCGTTCATACCCCTGAAGGGCGGACCGTACCCCGAGAGTCCCCTGGTAGCGCTCAGGCGCTCCTTGGCCTTGGTAGCGCTCAGGCGCTGAACCCGGCCAGCACGTCGGCCAGAGTCTTTTCAAGAGGTACCTCGGGTTGCCAGCCGGTGAGCGCCTTTACCCGGCCATGGTCGCCCACTTGCACGGGGACGTCCGCCGGGCGGGCACGAGCAGGGTCAGCCCAAACGGGCACGTCGGTACCCGCCAACTTCATCAGCGTCCGCAACAGGTCGGAGATCAAGACCGGCTCGCCCCGGCAGATGTTGTAGGCCGCTCCCGCCTCACCGTGTAACAGGAGCAGCCGGTAGGCCCGCACCACATCCCGTACGTCCGTTATGTCCCGCCGTACCTCCAGGTTGCCTGTCGCGATGCGGCCCAACTGGCCGCGAGCGGCCAGCGCGACCTGGGAAGCGAGGTCTGGCACCACGAAGCCCGTGCGTTGCCCGGGCCCGGTGTGGTTGAACGGCCGGGCCCGGATGACGTCGAGGCCGCGGCCCAACCAACTCTGCAATCCCACCATCTCGGCCGCCGCCTTACTGGCCGCGTACGGGGTGACCGGCGCAAAGGGCTGGTCCTCAGTTATCGGGATCTCGGAACCGACGCTCCCGTACACCTCGGAGGAGCTGACGAGCAGGACGCGCGGCCGGGGCTCGAGCGTCGCCGCCGCCGTGCACAGGTTGAGGGCTCCGACAACGTTGACCAGGGTCGTCTCCACGGGGTCTTCCCACGAGCGCATGACGTTGGCCTGAGCCGCCAGATGGCATATGGCGTCGGGCGCTGCTACCGCCAGTGCTGTGCGCAGGCCCTCTGCGTCCTTGACGTCGGTGGCCTCGGGCAGAGCCAAGACCTCGTCGCCCGCACCCTCGAGGTGAGCCATCAGCCATGGCCCCACAAATCCCCGGCTACCGGTGACCAGAACGCGCACGCAAGGAATCATTGCAGACCCGACTTCCGCCCCGGAAAGCTGCTCTCGGCCCCCCCTGGCGGCGACCCCGCCGGGGCGGCGGCCCCGACCCGCGGCCCAAACCCCAGGCGCCGGCCCCCGCCCCCGCCGCCCGCCTATTGCAATAGCTCCTCGTAAACCGCCAGCGTCGCCTCAGCCGTCCTCCGCCATGAAAACAACGCTGCCCGCCGGCGACCGGACCCAGCCAGGTCAGCCTGGACCGAGGGGTCCGCGAGCACTCGCAACAGAGCCTCCGCCCAGGCTCCGGCGTCTCCGGGAGCGACCAGCACGGCGGCGTCGGCGGCGACTTCGCGAATGGCCGGGATGTCCGAGGCGATAACCGGGACCCCGGCCGCCATCGCCTCCAAGACCGGGAGCCCGAACCCCTCGTGCACGCTCGGGAAGGCGAACACACTGGCGTTGGCGTAGAGGGCCTGTAAGTCCGAATCTGGCACTCGGCCAAGCTCTCGCAACCTCGGACCTAGAGCGGCCCGGTCGTCCGGCGAGATGACGTTGGCGTTCCGCCAACCCGAGTACCCGGCCAGGACGAGCGTCGGGGCGACGTCTTGATGTGCCAGTGTGGCGGCCGCGGCGACCAGGGTGCCCAGGCCTTTGCGCGGCTCGAGGCTCCCGACCCATAGGACGTACTGCGTGTCGGACAAGTGGTAGCGCTCGAGAGCGGCCCACGCCTCCTCAGGTTCGGGCCCGGCATAGGGGTGGTCGACACCGTAGGGGATGACGCGTATACGGCTGGCCGGAAGGGAGGTATGCGCCCGGAGCTCTGCGGCCGCCGCCTCGGTCCCGGTCAGGATGGCATCTGCCCGCCGGGCCGCGGCCCTCATGCCGGCGTGGTGGAACCATCGGCCCCGTAAAGGGAAGCTGTCCGGGAACAGCCATGGCGCCGCGTCATGAACGCTCACCACGAGGGGCTTCCGGCTCTTCGGCGGGACGGCCAGGGACGGCGCGTGCAGTACCTGCACCCGGGCATCGCGGGTCAGAGGCGGCCAGGCGACAAGGTGCCACGCGTCGTACAGCGCGGCTCGGGGTAACGGCAGTACCGTCGGTCCAGGCACTGACCCAAGACGGAACTCCGCCCACACGGACTTGATTTCTTCTGGGGTATGCCTGGCCACGACGGGGTTGACATCGACACCGAGCGCGGCCAGGTTGCCTACCAGCTTGGCTGTGTACCGACCTACGCCACCGGGCGACGGCGACATGAGCTGTTCGACATTGATCGCGACCCGCAAGACATCACTCTGCAGAACCGCACTTCGTCCCGGCAACTACGGTCGACCCGATGAGCAACGCACAGGCGCCCGAGTTGGCCCCCGGCCTGCCTTGACCGAGCGGGCCCGGCCGTGACGAGCGAGCCCATCCACGCAAAAGGGGACCCCCGACCGGGTCACCCGCCGACGCTCCTGTCGGTCCAGCCCGTGGCCGAACGAGGCGGTTCTGACCAGGCCCTGCTGCGGCTGACCCGACAGCTGGCAGCCGCGGGCTGGGCCGTGCACGTGGCCCTTCCTGCTCCCTCGCCTATGGCCGCCGATTTTGCCTCCGCCGGGGTGATGCTCCATGTGGTACCCATGCGCCGCATCAGCACCAGCCACCGGCCGGCAGCGTGGCTGGCGTACGCCGTCGCATGGCCGAAGAGCGTGCTCGGGCTCTGGCGCCTCTCTCGGGCGGTAGGAGCCGACGTGGTGCACAGCAATTCTCTGCACAGCTGGTACGCATGGGCCGTCGCCCTGATCGCCCGCAAGCTACACGTATGGCACGCCCGTGAGATCGTCGTACAGTCGCGCGCCGCGCTAAGAGTCGAGCGTTTCCTCGCTCGCCATTTCGCCCGGCAGGTCCTGGCTATTTCCGAGGCGGTGGCCTCGCAGTTGCACCGTTCCAACGTGCTGGTCGTGCACGAGGAGGCAGACCTGTCGGAGTTCAACCCCGGCCGGGCGGGCCGGGCCCGTGAGGCGTTGGGGCTGCCCGACCGAGCCCTGACGGTCGGCTTCGTGGGCCGGATCGACACGTGGAAGGGCATCGACGTGCTGCTGGAAAGCGTCCCGTTGCTGCGGGCCGGGCTGGCGGGTGGAGAGGTACGCGTCGTCATCGCCGGCGGCACGGTCGGCGACAAGGAGGCCTACGCCGCCGGCCTGAACCGGCAAGCGGACGACTTAGGCGTGCGCTGGCTAGGCCCTCTCCCGGCCAGCCGCGGCCGACCTGATCGCCGACCTCGACTGCCTCGTACTACCCTCGACCGAGCCGGAACCTTGGGGGCTCGTGCTGGTCGAGGCGCTGGCGTGCGGGACCGCGGTAGTGGCGACCGACGCCGGCGGGGCTCGAGAGATCCTGGCCGGCTTGCCCCCCGACGCCGGGCGGCTGGTGCCCCCCCGGGACGCCTCTGCGTTAGCGGGCGCAGTGGCGGCGCTACTCCCTTCGTCAACCAGCGCCGAGCAGCGCCGGGCACGACGGGTGCTGCGAGCGGGCGAGCCGGCGCCCTACGTGGAGATTTTTGAGGCGGTAGCGGCGGGTCGGGCCCCGGACGGGCCGGCGGGCGCAAAACCGTAGACAAACGCACCAGACCCCCGCCGCGAAGCCGTCGTCTGGTGCACCTTTCGACGCCCCTCCCCCGTCTGTAGAAGGTCTTATTCGATTTCCGGTTCAAGGTGCATGCGACGAAGGGTGCGTGCCGGGGGACCGCCCCGTTGTGGCCCCCGATGTCGCGGGAGCAGATGACGACGTGTGCCGGGGGACCGCCCCGTTGTGGCCCCCGATGTCGCGGGAGCAGATGACGGCGTGTGCCGGGGGACGCCCCGTTGTGGCCCCCGATGTCGCGGGAGCAGCCGAAGTCCCGGCCCTGCCGGAGACCGTTGTACGCTGCCCGGGTGCCCACTATCAGGGAGTCAGAAAGGATAAAGGACGTCTTGATCGTCGAGCCCGACCGCCACGGCGACGAGAGGGGCGTCTTCATCGAGACCTACCGCCGTAGCTGGTTCCCACTCGGGCGGGAGATGGTCCAGGGGAACCGGGCCGACCGCGCCGCCGGCGCCATCGTCGGCCTGCACTATCACGTCCATCAGGCTGACTATTGGACGGTACCGAGGGGCCGGGCCGGGTGGTGCTACACGACCTGCGGGAGGGCTCGCCGACGGACAAGGCCACAATGGCGGTCGACGTCGACGCCGACAACGCTCTCGGCGTCTTCATACCTCCGGGCGTAGCTCACGGCTTTGCCACCTTTACGGACCTGACGATCGCGTACATGGTCGACAGCTACTACAACCCGGCGGACGAGCGGGGGGTGGCGTGGGACGATCCTGAGGTGGGCGCCGATTGGGGCGTGGACGACCCGGTCCTGTCGGACCGCGACAAAGCCAACCCCTGCCGGGCCGACATTGGCCCGGGCTGGCGCCCCCACAACAGCTTGCGTCGATAAGCGCCAGGAAAATGGGCCTGTGACACTGGACGTTCCTCGCGTAACCGCCCTCGCCGGCGGAGTGGGCGCGGCTCGGATGCTTCGAGGCCTGGCCGCCGTCGTCGGCCAGGCCAACATCACTGCGGTGGTCAACACCGGCGACGACATGGTCCTCCACGGCTTGTACGTGAGCCCGGACATCGACACCGTCACTTACACCCTTGGCGGCGCTTCCAACGATGAGACGGGCTGGGGCCTGGCCGGCGAATCATGGACGGTCATGGATGCGCTGCGAGCCTTCGAGAGAACAGGCACCGGGGACGGAGCCCAGAACGGTGCCAGCCTGACGTGGTTCAACCTCGGGGACCGCGACCTCGCCACCCACCTATTGAGGACCGGACGGCTGGCCGGCGGGGCCACGTTGTCGCAGGTCACGTCCGAGGTGGCGCGCCGCTACGGCGTAGAAGCACGGTTGCTCCCGATGACCGATAGCCGGGTCGAGACCCGGGTCACGGTCTCACTCGGCCGTGAGGTCCGCAACTTCGGCGGCCTGGCGCTGGCCGGTCCGCGGGACGGGGGGCAGCCGCCACCGGCGGGGGCTGGACCCACAGAAATCGGCTTCCAGGAGTACTTCGTCGGCCTCCGCCACAGCGTCGAGGTAAAGGCGGTCCGGTTCGCTGGCGCAGACGCGGCCCGGCCGGCGCCGGGGGTCCTGGCAGCCATAGCCGACGCCGACCTGGTCGTGATCTGTCCTTCCAACCCCATCGTCTCCATCGGCCCGGTCATGGCCGTGCCAGGTATCGCCGAAGCGGTAGCAGAACGGCGTCGCGACGTGGTCGCCGTGTCGCCCATTATCGCCGGCCGCGCCCTCAAAGGCCCGGCTGACAGGATGCTCACGGAACTCGGCTACGAGGCGTCAGCGGTCGGCGTGGCCCGGCTCTGGGCCCACCTGGCCGCCGCTCTGGTCGTCGACGAACAGGATGCCGGCCTCGCACCAGGGGTAGAAGCCGAGGGCATGCGTTGCGTAGTCGCCCCGTCCGTCATGTCGGGACCGAAAGAAGCGGCCGACCTGGCCCGGGCAGTGCTCGCTAGCAGCGCCCGCTGCTGACCCGGCCCGTTCGTACGACGCAAACTGCACGATGATCACGCTGATCCCGGTGGAGGGCATTCCCGAGGTGCAGCCCGGGGACGAGCTGGCTGACCTCATACTGGCCGCCCTCACACTGGCGGGCACTGAACTCGAGGACTACGACGTCGTGGTCGTGACCCAAAAGGTCGTGTCCAAGGCCGAAGACCGCCTCGTCCCCTTCTACCCGGGCGACCCTGTGGCCCGTAGGCAATTGGTCCTGTCCGAAAGCACGCGGGTACTGCGCGAGCGGGAGGGGCTCATCATCTCTGAGACCCGCCACGGGTTCGTATGCGCCAACGCCGGCATCGACCTGTCCAACGTGGCCGACGGCCAGGCCGCCCTCCTCCCCGTCGACCCTGACCGCAGCGCCCGCCATATCCGTGACGCCTTGAGGGCCCGCACCGGCCTCGAGCTGGGGGTCATAATTTCTGACACGTTTGGGCGGCCGTGGCGCATCGGCCTGACAGACGTAGCCGTCGGGTGCGCCGGCGTGGCCGCCGTGGTCGACCTGCGGGGCACCATGGACGCCAGCGGGCGGGAACTGGCGGTAACCGAGGTCTGCGTGGTCGACGAGATAGCGGCCGCCGCGGAACTGGCGAAGGGGAAGGCCAGCGCCATACCGGTAGTGGTCGTACGAGGCGCTGACCGGTCCTGGTTCCGGGAGTCTTCGGTGCGGTCAGAGGTAGTGCGGCCCCACGACCAGGACCTGTTCAGATAACCGCTCCCGCGTCCCGGGAGGTTGGCTCAGGATGCCGGAGCCCGCTGGCGGGACCAGTCCAGCACGGCCGCCGTCCCTTTGTCGACCGTCGTCCACGGCTTCCAGCCGAGGTGAAGGGCCGCTCGGCTCGGGTCGAGACTGCTGCGCTGGAGCTCCCCGGAGCGGGCGGGAGCATACATAGGCGGTTGGTTGACACCGGCATTGCGGGCCATGGCCGCGTACAGCTCGTTGACCGAGGTTTCGACCCCCGTACCGATATTGCATAGAAGCCCGGTGCCCCGCTCTCCGGCCCTGGAGAAAGCGTCGACCACGTCGTCCACGAAGACAAAATCCCGCGTCTGCTTCCCGTCCCCGAAAATCAGGCAGGGCTCCCCGGAAAGCAGCCGCCCGGCAAATATGGCCACCACGCCGGCTTCGCCCCGCAAGTCCTGGCGGGGCCCGTACACATTGGCCAGGGCCAGAGCCGTGTACTCCAGGCCGTGCAGCTCGCGATAGGCGAACAGGTAATCGCCCACCGCTTTCTTGGCTACGCCATAGGGCGAAAGAGGCCGCTGCGGTTGCGATTCTTTGACGGGCAGTTGCTCCACGTCGCCGTAAATGGTCCCCCCACTGGAGGCGAAAACCACTTTGCGCGCCCCTGCGGCGCGGGCCGCTTCGAGGACCCGCAATGATCCGAGCACGTTGATGTCAGCGTCGAGCACGGGGTCCGCCACCGAAACGCGCACATCAGCCTGGGCGGCCAGGTGGTAGACGACGTCGGGTTGCCGGCGGGCCATCAGCCCGGCGAGGTCGGGCGAGCGCACGTCCAGCTGATGAAAATGGAACTGGCCGGTGCCGCTGAGCCTGGCCTCTGCCACATTGGCCAGCGAACCCGTAGACAGGTTGTCCACCACGTCCACCGTGTGCCCCTCAGCCAGGAGCCGGTCGACCAGCGTTGACCCGATAAACCCGGCTCCTCCGGTGACGAGCGCCCGGTAAGGCGTCTTCATCGGCCCAGGTTCATCGGCCCAGGAGCAACTTATGGGCGCTCACTTTTTGGCTGTCGTCGAAGTGGGCGCTGTCGTCGTGGTGGGCGCTGTGGTGGTACCGGCCGAAGTGGTCGTCGTATGGCTATTGGAGGTGGTGCTGCTGGACTTAGCGCTCGTGGGCACCGTCGCAGGGGTCGTGGTGGGCACGGTGGACCCCCCGGCCGTTGTCGTCGTGGTGTTGGCCGCCGACGCCACCAAGGTGGTCAGCCTGGAGATCACGGACGCCGACGGCTGCAGGACGCTCAACGTGCCGTTGTTCGGTGGTGCGGGCAAGAAGGCCATCGTAACGAGCCAGTTGTTCCGCAAGAGGGCGCCGGAGTTGCAGTCCGGGACACAGGTGTTGTCAGCGCTCTTCGTGTTCTGCAGCACCCCGTCTGAAGCGGGTTCCTGAGGCGTCGACCACGTCATCACGTAGACATGGCCGGGCTTGCCCTCGCACGTCTGGCCGTCCTGGTACAGGTGCCCGCCCGGTAGCTGTAGCTGCGCGGCATTGAGCGTCATGCCGATGGAGGAGGCGAACTTGCCCAGGGTGGCGTTCTGGCCGGCTGCGGACTTCACCGTCGGGCTGATGGTGATTATCCCCGGTTGCTTGGTCGTGATGCCGTACGGGTTCTTGTTATTGGGGACGTAGGCCAGTAGCTTCCCGCACGCCTCGACGGCGTACCCCTGGTACCACGGAGGGCTCAGGCCCACGGCCGGGGCCGTATTGCCGGCGTTGTTGACCTTCTCATTGCGGTATTGCGTGGCGTTGTACACGCCGAGGACGCCCAAGATCAGCAACACCGCTAGGCCGAAGTAGTACGCGTAGGCCGGCCGGCTGGCGTATGACCGGCTCCCGCCCATACCGGCGGCGCGTGCGACCTTCTTGGAAGAGGAGGCTTTGCCCATAACGGCCACCCACAGTACCGTCTCACGAGGCCCGGGCCCATGCGGGCCGACGCCCGGCCCGAATTGGCCTGACCGGTGCTAGTGGGCGGCCAGTTTGGGCGCCAGGGCGCGGCGCAGCATTGTCATGCCGAGCCGGACCACCAGGCCGAGCAAGACCAGAGGCAGCACCCAGCGGCGCCACCCGGTGGTTGTGCGTTGTGCGAACCGCCACATGGACACGTGATGGGCGAACAGCATCCGGTACGGGTGGCGGTCCGCAGAGACGCCCTGGATGTGTGTGACCTGCGCCGCCGGCTCGTAGGCCACCGACCAGCCCTTCCCCCTCAGGCGCCAACAGAGGTCGACGTCCTCCATGTACATGAAAAACGTACTGTCGAAGCCGCCGACCTCGTCCCACGCCTCCCTCCGGGCCAGGAAAAAGGCGCCCGAGACCCAGTCGACCTCCCGGCGGCGGGAGTGGTCCCAGTCGGTCATCCGGTACCGCCGTGAAAACGGGTTGCCCGCCCAGAACTGCCCCACGATCCCGTGGCCGAGCGCCTCCAGCATGTCCGGGAAGTGGCGCGCCGACGGGTACAACTCGCCACGGGCGTCAACGATGCGGGGGCCGACCACAGCTACTTGGGGGTTCGTCTCCAGGAAACGGCGCAGGGTGGCCACCGTGCCCTCCTCCACGACAACGTCAGCGTTGCTGACCAGAAGGTAGGCCCCGTCGACCAGGGCGGCCCCGATGTTGGCCGCCGTGCCGTACCCCAGGTTGGCGCCGGTGGGGACCCATTTCACCGTGGGGTAGCGTTCCGAAACCGCTTGCGCTGAACCGTCAGTGGAACCGCTGTCCGCCACCACCACCATTGCCAATCCCTCGTCAGAGAGGCTCTCGATGCAGGCGAGGAGGTATTCCTTGGCGTTGTAATTGACGACTACGGCCGACGCGTCCTCGTTCACGTCGACGCAAGCAGGTATTTGACAGTGCGCTCCAGCGGCTCGTGGTAATCGGCCAGCAGCGGCAGGCCGAGCAGTCGCAGAGCGGCGTTGTCGAGCACTGAATTAGCCGGCCGAGGCGCGGCCCGAGGGGGGTCGAGGTCGGGTGTTTTTATGGCCGTCACCCTGTCCGGGTCCTGGCCGGCGGCCACGAGCACGTCACGGGCGAACCCGTACCAAGACGTGGGCCCCTGATTCGTGACGTGAAAGACACCAGGGAGGCGCGCTATCGCCAACCTGACCACCATGGCCGCCAAATCACCGGCGAGAGTAGGGCAGCCTCGCTGGTCGTCCACAAAACGCAACGGGGCGCCGCTACTGGCCATCCTCAAAATGGTTTTCACCATGTTGTGGCCAAACCGGCCGCAAATCCACGAACTGCGCACGACTGAAGCCCCAGGCACCAACCATTGCACTTCGTGCTCGCCGGCCAATTTCGACCGGCCGTACACGGACATCGGGTTGGGCCGGTCCCATTCGAGGTAAGGCAGCGAAGAAGTACCGTCGAAAACATAATCCGTGGAAATATGCAGCAAGTGCGACCCAACCAGACGAGCGCCCTCGGCCAGGTTCCGCGGCCCGAGGGCGTTGGCGGCGAAGGCCCGGTCCACGTTGTCCTCGCACGCGTCCACCGCGGTGTAGGCAGCGGCGTTGATTATGATTTCCGGTTCCCACTCCCCGGCGATCTGGAGGACGCGCTCGCGGTCGCCAATATCGAGCTCCGAATGGCCGAGAGCGAGGAGCTCATTTTGGCGCGTCCCCCTTAGGAGCTCTTCGATTTCAGTGCCAACCTGGCCCGAAGCGCCCGTGACCAGAATTTTCACTTAGCCGGCACGCTCTTTTTCAAGGGCTCCCACCACCAACGGTTGTCCCTGTACCAGGCAAACGTCCGTCTCAGAGCGTCGTCGAGGTCGTGCTCCGGCGCCCACCCGAGGGCACGGATCTTGCTCGAATCAATGCAATAACGCCGGTCATGTCCCAAACGGTCCGTTACATAGTCGACCCGCTCCGGCCCGGCCGCCGCTAAAGCGAGCAATTTGTCGGTCAGATCCCGGTTGGTCAGCCCGCGGCCCGCTCCTATGTTGTATATTTCCCCTTCCTTTCCCGCCCGCAGCACCACATCGATAGCCGCGCAATGGTCCTCCACAAAAAGCCACTCTCTCTCGTTGAGGCCGTCACCGTAAAGAGGCACGTTCTGGCCATCGAGCAAGTTGGTCAGGAACAGCGGGATGACTTTCTCCGGGAACTGCCACGGCCCGAAATTGTTCGACGCCCTTGTCACCAGGACGGGCAAGCCGTAAGTGGACTGGTAGGAGAGAGCGATCAGGTCGGAGCCGGCCTTCGACGCAGAGTACGGAGAACGCGGGTCCAACCGGTCGGCTTCACCTGACGCACCCTGCTCTACTGACCCGTACACCTCGTCTGTCGAGATGTGCACGACTCGTTCGAGCCCGGCGCGCCTGGCTGCGTGCATGACGAGGTTGGTGCCCACGCAGTTGGTGAGGGCGAAGGCTTCCGGCCCGGCGATCGAGCGGTCGACGTGGCTCTCCGCCGCGAAATGCACGACCCCGTCGTGGCCCGCCACCGCCTCTTCCAGCGTCGCCAGGTCGCAGATGTCCGCGTGCACGAACCGGTAGCGGCTCCCGAAACGCTCCTCTACGTCGCGCAAGCTGGCCAGGTTGCCGGCGTAGGTAAGAGCGTCGTACACGGTGACCTCGTCTGGCGTGTTCGAGAGCACCCACCGCACGTAGTTCGACCCGATGAAGCCGGCCCCGCCCGTAATGAATAACTTCATGGCCCGCGAGGCTACTAGCGGGCCCGCTAGGAGAGGTCCACCAGGCAGTGGTCACCGACCATCAGCCTGGTGGCCCGGGGGCGCCGCTCGCTACGTGTCACCTCAGCGCCGAAACCCAGTAGCGAGTCCTCGATCCGGCCGGCGTCCACGACCCGGGCGGAACCGACGATGACCGAGTGCTCGATTTCGGAGTGGCGGATGTAGCAGCCCGCACCTATGGCGCTGAACGGCCCGATAAAACTGTCGGTGACCTCCGTACCGGCCCCAATGACGGCCGGCCCCCGAACATGGCTGCGTACCAGGCGCGCCCCCGCTTCGATCACGACCCGCCCGTCGAGCTGGCTTTCGGCGTCAACCTCGCCGTCAATGCGCCGTTCGATGCCTTCCAGGAGGAGCCGGTTGGCCTCGAGGAGCGGGGTGAGCTTCCCGGTGTCGATCCACCACCCGGCCAGGACCTCGGACAAGACCGTGTGGCCGGCGTCGATCAGCCACTGGATGGCATCTGTAATCTCGAGCTCACCTCGGCCCGAGGGCTTGATGGAGCTCACCGCCTCGTGAATCTGGTGGTCGAAGAGGTAGACCCCGACCAGTGCGAAGTTCGAAGGAGGCACGGCCGGCTTCTCTACCAGACGGAGCACCCGGCCCGAGCCGTCCAGTTCCGCCACCCCGAACTGCTGAGGGTCCGCTACCTCGGCCAACAGGATCTGTGCGGCGGGGAGGCGCCCCTCTTCGTCCAACAGCCGGGGAGCCGTGGCCCGGGAACGCTGCGCCTCGAACCGGCCCACAAAGTCGCCCAGGTCCTGCTGGAGGAGGTTGTCACCCAGGTACATGACGAAATCGTCGTTGGCCAGGAACTCCCGGGCGATGAGGACGGCGTGGGCCAGCCCCAGAGGCGCCTCCTGCTGCAGGTAAGTGACTTGCAGATCCCAGGACGAGCCATCCCCCACCGCCGCCTTGACCTCCGCCGCCGTATCACCCACCACGATGCCTACCTCTTTGATCCCCGCCGAGGCGATGGCTTCGAGACCGTAGAAAAGGATGGGCTTGTTTGCTACTGGCACCAGCTGCTTGGCCCGGGTGTAGGTGATCGGGCGCAGCCGCGTCCCCGCTCCTCCACAGAGCACCAGTGCCTTCATGCCAGTGTCCTCACAATTGGGCCGCCTTCATTGTGCAGAAAGGCTAGGCGCTCCGCTCGGTCTGACGTGCGTCACATCGCCGGCGGCCACCGTGACCTGCGAACCGTCGCCGGCCCGCACCACCAGCCGGCCCTGTTCGTCGACAGCGACGGCCAGGCCTCGCAGTGGTGGGGACGTGTCCGCCAGCTGGACGGTGACGTTACGGCCGACCGTGGCGCACGCCGTGCGGTAGCGCCGGCTGACCAGGTCCCAATGACCGTAAAGCCGGTCCAAAGCCAAGAGCGTCTCCACCAGGAGTTCGCCGCGGTCAACGGGACGACCGCAGGCGGCGCTCAGGTACGTTACCGGCAAGCCGTCGGGGGCCCAATCGACGTTGACGCCGGCGCCGACGACCAGCGATCCATTGGAGGCGGATTCGGCCAGCACGCCGGCCAGCTTGAGGTCGCCCACCACCAGGTCGTTCGGCCACTTGAGCTGGACCTCGGCCCCGGCCACGGCCTTGGCCCCGTCGACCAGTGCCAGCGAGACGGCAGCGACCGCGAGGTGACGACGAGGAGCGGGCAGCTCTGGCTCACTGGGGCGTAGCAACACGGAGAAGAGCAACGACTTCCCGGGCGGCGACTCCCAGCGCCGGTCGAAGCGGCCCCGCCCCGCCGTCTGGTAATCGGCGACGGCAACGAGGCCTGCCCGAGCGCCGCCAGCAGCCCGTTCGATCAGTTCCGAGTTGGTCGAGGTCGTCTCGGCGAACTGGACGACCTCGCCGAACAGTGTCGGCCTGAGCCGGGCCAACTGGGCGTTGTCGAGGACCGGACCGGCACCGCGAGGGTCGACGTCCATGACCCCAGCCTGGCAGACTGCCCCCAAGTGCCGGCAAAGTCGACAACACCCGCCCCGATAACCAGAGTTCTGATCGCCAACCGGGGCGAGATCGCGGTGAGGGTGGCGCGCACGTGCCGCGACCTCGGCTTCGCTTCGGTGGCCGTGTACTCCGAAGCCGACCGGAGAGCGCTCCACGTGCGGGTAGCCGACGAGGCTTACCTTCTGGGCGGCCCGAGCGCGTCCGAGAGCTACCTGTCAGTCGACAGGATCATCGACGTCGTCCGTAAAGCGGGAGCCGACGCCGTCCACCCCGGCTACGGCTTCCTGGCTGAGAACGCCGGCCTGGCCCAGGCCGTCATTGCCGCGGGCGCGGTGTGGGTGGGGCCGCCGCCCGAGGCCATCGGGACCATGGGGGACAAGATCAGCAGCCGGGCGGCAGCCATCAAGGCCGGGGTGGCTCCGGTGCCGGGCACCGACAGCGCTCTTACGGAGGCCGGCGAGGTCATCGAGTTCGGCGACGCGTCCGGTTGGCCGGTGGCCATCAAGGCGGCGTTCGGGGGTGGTGGCCGAGGCATGCGCGTGGTCTCGTCTGCCGCCGGCGCGGCCGAGGCGCTGGAGTCCGCCCAGCGCGAGGCGGAGAAGAGCTTCGGGCGGCCAGAGTGCTACGTCGAGAAGTACTTCCCGTGGCCCCGCCACGTGGAAGTACAGGTCTTCGCCGACTCCTTCGGCAATACCGTCCACCTCGGGACGCGGGACTGCTCGGTCCAGCGCCGGCACCAGAAGCTGGTCGAAGAGGCACCGGCTCCAGACCTGCCCGTTTCTGTCGTCTCTGAAATAGGCGAAGCCGCCGTCCGCGTTGCTCGTGGTTGCGGGTACCAGAACGCGGGCACGGTCGAGTTCATTTACCAGGACGGAGAGTTCTACTTCCTGGAAATGAACACGCGTCTACAGGTGGAACACCCCGTCACAGAGTTGGTCACCGGGCTCGACCTGGTAGCCCTGCAGTTCCTGGTAGCCAGCGGCGAGAAGCTGCCTTTTTCCCAGAATGACGTCCAACTGCGAGGCCACTCGATCGAAGCGAGGGTCAATGCGGAAGACCCGGCGGAGGGGAGGTTCACACCAACTCCGGGGGTCATTACCCGGATGTCCATCCCTGGAGGCCCGTGGGTGCGCACCGACCATGGGTACGACGCCGGCGACGCCGTCAGCCAGCACTACGACAACCTGGTGGCAAAGGTGGTGGCGTGGGGGCCCGACCGCGAGAGCGCCCGCCGGCGGCTTTTGCGCGCCTTGTCCGAGACCGAGGTCGACGGCATCCCCACGACCATCCCCGCTCATCGAGTGATCCTGTCCCACCCCGATTTTGTGGCGGTCCGCCACTCGACGACGTGGCTGAGCACGCACGTGGACCTGAGCAGCGTCGCCCCTGGGCGCCCGGCGGCGGCGCAACCGGGAGCGGAGCGCAAGGACGTGGAGGTCGAAGTGGACGGCCGACGCTTCGAAGTCAGCGTGTGGCCCCGCCCCAGCCTCAGCCTCAGAGCGTCCACGGAGGCCCGGGGCCGGTCCGCCCGTCTGCCGGCGCCTCCCAGCGCGCCCCTTCTGGCCGGGCCGGACCGGCAGGTCTGGCTGGACCGGCAACAGGAGGTCAGGTCACGGTCCCGATGCAGGGCACCGTGGTGAAAGTCCTGGTCAAACCAGGAGACGCCGTCGAAGCGGGCCAGGCCGTATGCGTGCTCGAGGCCATGAAGATGGAGAACAACATCGTCAGCCAGTTCGCCGGCCTGGTTACCGAGGTCCGGGTCGAGGCAGGAGACCCGGTCGGCACGGGCGATGTCGTTGTCGTGTTGGGGACAGGCTCGGGCTAGCTCTTCGTCCGGCCCCATTTTGGGCGAGAGCCAATCTGGGTTGCAGCGCCGCCCCTCAGGGGCCGCTCTAGTACCCAAGTCGCGACCCACAGGGGGCGTCCGCCGTACGGGGGCCCAGGCCTTTCTTACAGTGACCAGTCGAGGCCGATGTCAAGCGCCGGGGAGGAGTGGGTGAGCGCTCCGATGGCGAGGTAGTGGACCCCGGTTTGCGCCACCGCCTTGACGTTCCCCAAATGAAGTCCACCCGAGGCTTCCACCTTGGCCCCGTGTCGCACAGCGCGACGTACGGCCTCTTCCGTGTCCGCCAGCGACATGTTGTCGATCAGGACCAGCTCGGCCCCGGCCCACAATGCTTGATCCAGCTCATCCAGGTTGTCGACCTCGACTTCCAGGCTCAGGGCCGGTCGCCGGGCCGCTTCGGTCCGGGCCGCTTCGGTCCGGGCCGCTTCGGTCCGGGCCGCTTCGGTCCGGGCCGCTTCGGTCCTGGCCACTTCGGTCCTGGCCGCCTCGATGGCGGCCTTGACCCCGCCCAGAGCTGCGATGTGGTTGTCTTTCACGAGGAGGGCGGACGAAAGGTCCATACGGTGGTTTTGGCCACCACCGCAACGCACGGCGTACTTCTCCGCCGCTCGCAGCCCGGGCAGGGTCTTGCGCGTGTCCCGCACCGCAGCCCCGGTGCCGGCCACCTCTTTCACCATGGCGGCGGTCATGGTGGCTATCCCCGAGAGGTGGGTGAGGATGTTGAGGAGCGTTCGTTCGGCCGCCAACAACGTGTCGGCCGGCCCGTTCAATGTGCCGAGTACCGTATTGGCCTCGACCCGGGCGCCGTCAGGGACATCCGCCTCGGCGGTGGCGGCGCCGGTACCCAGACGGGTGCTCACCTCGTCCAGCACCAGTTGGGCCGTCACCAGCCCGCACACGGTGCCAGGTTGCCTGGGCACTATGGATGCGCTGGCCGGCCGTGCCCCCACGGCCGCTCCCGTCGGGTCGCCGTCCGGAAGATCCTCTGAACACCGCCCGGCTCACCATTTCCCGCAGGGCGGCCCAGGGCGGGTCGAGCGAGTTCAACCCGCTAACGCGGTCGGGCACCCCACAGGCTCCGCCAAGTGACCCGATCGCAGGTGGCTCATCTCGGTGACGGCCAGTAGGCCCAGGCCTAGCTCCCCATCGGCCAGCAACTGGGCGACCTGGCGCACCTGCCACGGGAGGCCACTGTCGGGGTAGTCCGTCCTCCAATGGGCACCCCGGGACTCCCGGCGCCTGGACGCCAGCGCCACCACCACGCCGGCGGCCAGAGCCATGTTGGCCAGCTCCCACGCCTCAGGCCCATCTGAAAGGTGGGGCGGCTTGGCCGTGGCCAGGTAATCAGCCAGGCGCTCGAGACCCGACGCGTCGCGGGCCACTCCTGCGCCCTCCTGTACAGCAGCTCTGAGCGACGCCCGGCTGAGAGGCTCGTGCGCTCGTATCGTCGACGCAGCGGTGCCGGTGGTAGGCCCAGCCAGATCAGCGCGGTGGCTAGAGATCTCCGTGATCGTGACGGCATCCCTCGGCGCCACCGGCCCGTCGGACGCCAGGATTAGCTGAGCGGCCCGGCGGCCGATAACGGCTCCCTCGAGCAGTGAGTTGGATGCCAACCGGTTCGCCCCATGCAGGCCGCTCGACGCCACCTCCCCCACCGCCATAAGCCCGCTCAGGGTGGTGCGCCCACAGCTATCGGTCAAAACTCCACCCATTGTGTAGTGCGTGGTCGGCGACACCGGCACCCAGTCCCTGTCCGGAGTCAGCCCCGCAGCCAGGCACGCGGCCACGAAGGTGGGGAAGCGTCGCTGTATCTGGTCTGCGTCGGCCCCGAGCATGGTGGCGTCGAGGTAGCAGTGGTCGGTGCCCAGTTCTGCCATCCGCAGGGCCATCCCCCGGCTGACGACATCCCTCGGCGCCAGGTCACCGGCCCCGTCCTGACCGTTGAGGTACTCGCCGTCGGAGCCCCGCAACCGGGCCCCGCCCCCCGTAATGCCTCCGAGGCGAGAGGTCGGGGGTCGCGGCCGAGGTCCATCCCGGTGGGGTGGAACTGGACCAGCTCCAGGTCGGCTACCTGGGCACCCGCCCGCAGCGCCGCGGCCAGGCCATCACCGCTACACGCCCGGGGGCTGGTGGTGCGGGCCCACAGCTGACCGTACCCCCCCGTGGCCAGGACCACGGTGCCGGCGTAAATGCGGCGCAACGCTGATTCTTCGGTGTCCCACACAAGAGCGCCGATGACCGCGCCGTGATCAGGCCCGTCGCCGGGCGTCGTGAGCAGGTCGACCAGGAACACGCCCGGCATGACCGGTACGTCCCGCTGGTGAGCGGCGGCCAGCAAGGCGCGCGTTATCTCGGCTCCGGTCGCGTCACCGTGAGCGTGGACGACTCTGGCTGCGCTGTGACCGCCCTCTTTGGCCAGGGCGCCAGAGTCGAAGCGAACTCCCAATTGAGCCAGCATGGCCACGGCTTCCACGGCTTCGTCAGTTACCGATTGCGCTACTAGCGGGTCACCCAATCCGGCCGACGCCCTTACCGTGTCCGCCGCATGCGCCCCGGCGCTATCCCCGGTCCCCAGTGCGGCCGCGATCCCGCCCTGGGCCAGCAAGGTACTCCCGCCGCCGGCGTTCTCCTTCGAGACAACGGCGACCCGCCGCCGGCCGGCTAGCTCAAGGGCGACCGACAAGCCAGCGATCCCCGACCCCACCACGAGTACATCGAGACCATCGGACCGCTCGCGCACCTCACTCGCCTCCACCAGGTGAACCGACAGAGATCATCCGTTGCACGGCCAAGCGGGCACGGTTGGCCACATCTTCATCGACGTCTATTTCATAAACGCCGTCACGCAAGCAATCGAGCAGCCGCTCGGGCGTGGTCATTTTCATAAACCGGCATTGCGCCCGGGGCGAGACAGCGTCGAACTTCGCCTTCGGGTTGGCCCGCCGAAGCTGGTGCAAGATCCCGGTTTCCGTAGCCACCAGGGCATGCCCGTCGCCCAGCTCCTGCGCCGCCTTTACCATTCCGGCAGTAGAAAGCACATGCGTGCGTTCCCGGGGGAAATCACCCGTGTCAGCCAACCAGAGGGCGCTGGTTGTACAGCCGCACTCCGGATGGATGAACAGCTCGGAGCGGGGGTTCTCCGCCACTTTGTGGCGCAGGTCCGTGGGCGATATCGCGGCATGGACATGACATTCGCCCATCCAGATATCGATTTTTCGTCCGGTCCGGCGAGCTACGTGCTGGCCGAGGAACATGTCGGGAAGGAAAAGGACCTCGCGGTCTTCTGGCAGGGACTCAACCACTTCCACTGCGTTGGACGAGGTGCAACAGATATCAGACTCGGCTTTTACCGCGGCGGAAGTGTTTACATAAGCCACCACCATCCCGTCTGGATGGTCTTGCTTCCACCTCTGTACGTCTGTAGTTGTGATGGTGTCGGCCAAGGAGCAGCCGGCGGCCAGATCGGGCAGTAGGACAGTCCGGTCGGGGGCCAGGAGCTTGGCCGTCTCGGCCATGAAGTGGACGCCGCAGAACACGATCACTTCAGCATCGCTGCGGGCGGCAAGCCGGGAGAGGGCGAGGGAGTCGCCTACATGGTCCGCCACGTCCTGCACCCACGGGACCTGGTAATTGTGGGCCAGGATCACGGCGTTGCGGGCTTCGGCCAGCCGGCGTACCTCCATGGCCCATTCAGTGAAGTCGCCCACTTGGTCCTGGGTCTCGCCGGCGACTTCGTCTTCTGTGCGACTTATACTCTGAATGAGCATATGCTCACTATAGCGCACGCACCGGCTGTCGTAACAAGAGAGATTGATTTACCCGGCATTTCTCCGCCGAAGCGAGGGTCGCCCCGGGTCGAGTGGAAAAAGGATTATGCCACCACCTTTTTCGAGCCTCTCCCGGCCAGGGCTGAGAGAGGCGACGCGGCCTGGGTCGGCCATCGTGCGGTCCAGGTGCAGGGAGGGGGCGGGCGGGCGCATTAGCGAGGGCGGGACGATCGGTAGGGATGTCAGTCACCCTAGTGGCGCCGGGCCGGTGCCAACCCTCCCTTTCGGGCCAGTTCGGCGCTTTCGGCGTGTTTGGTGCCGGATCCGAGCGGTTTTCGCGCCGAGAGCCGCTTAGCGCCCCGAGACCGGCCGGTGCGGGTCGGCGCATGATCGAGGGCGGACGATCGGTGGGGGTCCCAGCACCCGTAGTGGCGCCGGGCCGGTGCCAACCCTCCCTTTCGGGCCAGTTCGGCGCTTTCGGCGTGTTTGGTGCCGGATCCGAGCGGTTTCGCGCCGAGAGCCGCTTAGTGCCCCGAGGCCGGCCGGAACCTGGCCGAAATCTGCCGGCCGCCCGCCGGCTCCCTCACGGCCCACCCAGCCGGCGCAGCCCCAATCCAGGCGCCGGCCGCTCCCTCAACACCTCGCGCCGGAACCGGTACAGCTCCGCCGGCCGTCCCCCTGTCCGCTGGTCCCACTCCCCCGTTGGCTCTACGAGGTTGGCCGAGGCCACCAGCCGGCGGAAGTTCTGTTTGTGGAGGACCTGGCCGGCGAGGGCTTCGATGACCTGCTGGAGGCGGGAAAGAGTGAATGTCTCGGGAAGCACCTCGAACACCACGGGCCGATAGGCCAACTTTCCCCTCAGCCGCTCCAGAGCAGCAGCCGCGATCCGGCGATGGTCAAGCACCAGCGGCGTGCCGGTACCCGACGAACCGGTACCCGACGAACCGGTACCCGACGACCCAATACCCGACGACCCGGAACCCGACGACCCGGTACCCGACGACCCGGAACCCGACGACCCGGTACCCGACGACCCGGAACCCGACGACCCGGTACCCGACGAACCGGTACCTGGCGAACCGGTACCCGGCGAACCAGGGCCGGTAAGCCGGGCGGCCCGAGGCCCGACTGCGCCCGCGACCGCGGCCTCGCCGACCGCTGCCGCTTCCTCCACGATGCCTAGTTCGTAAGCCAGCTCGTAACGGTCGAGGACCCGAACGGGATCCCACAACGAGTGGCCCACGCCGAACGTGAGCTCCGCCCGCTCCCGCCTGGTCGGCAGCTCGTCCGGAGTGGAAGCGGACAACCAGCCGTCGATGGCGGGCAGGATGACCTGGTCGAGCAACGCCGGCCTGCCCGACCGCCAATCCTCCCACGGAAAGAGCTGGTAACAGCTGATCCAGCGGGGCTCGTTGGGGCCATAGACGGCCTGGAACCGAGCCAAAGCCAGGTAGGCCACGGCGAGCTCTCGCCCGCCAGGCGCGCGCCCCCGGTCTCCAAACGTGTACAGCTGCTCGAAATACCTGACGGCGAGGCCGGTCTCGCCGCTGACCAGCCGCCTAACGCCTTGCTGGAGTGTCCGGTCGACGCGGTCGTCGAGGTGGGTGGACGGTAGCCCTAGGCCCTCTGGCCCGTGGCTGACCGACAGTAGTCGGGGTGTGGTCTCGTCAACCGAGATGATGACGGCGCTGAAGCCAACACTGGCGCGACTGGCACCAGCACCAGGACCAGCACGACCGGCTAGGCCGCCGGCGGCTGAATCGGGTGCGGCAGGCACAGCTGATCGTACTCAGCTATGACCAGGTCCTCTTTCGGGATTGAGCACGCGGCGCACTCAGGGTCCCGGTTGAGCTTGAACGTACGGAAGGTCCCCTCGAGGGCGTCGTAGGCCAGCAGGCGACCCGACAGCGGCTCGCCGATACCGAGCAGGATCTTGATGGCTTCCATGGCCTGGATCGAACCGATGATGCCTGGGAGCACGCCGAGCACGCCGGCCTCGGCGCAAGAGGGTGCTAGTTCAGCGGGCGGAGGCTCAGGTACCTGGCACCGGTAGCAGGGCCCTTCGTGCGGCAGGTACACACTCACCTGGCCCTCGAACCGGAAGATCGAACCATGCACCACCGGGATGTCGAGCTTCAACGAAGCATCGTTTACCAGGTACCGGGTGGGGAAATTGTCTGTTCCGTCGACGATCAAGTCGTACCCGGCAAATATGTCAAGGACGTTGTCCGCCCCAAGACGCACGTCGTAGGTGACCACGTTGACGTCGGGGTTGAGGGCCACCAGCGTCTTTTTGGCGGAGTCCACCTTTCGGTCGCCCACCCGGTCCATGTTGTGCAGGATCTGGCGTTGCAGGTTGGAGGCGTCCACCACGTCCATGTCGATTATCCCGAGCGTCCCCACCCCAGCAGCGGCGAGGTAGAGGGCAGCCGGCGAGCCCAGGCCGCCGGCCCCGAGGAGCAAGACTTTGGAGTGCAGCAGCTTGACCTGGCCCGCCATATCTACCTCGGGCAGCAGAAGGTGGCGGTGGTACCGGTTGCGCTGCTCCGGGCTGAGCACGGTGGGCGCTTCCCACGACCGCCCCTCGTCCTTCCAGCGATTGAAGCCGCCGGTCATGCTTACGGCGTTCTCGTACCCGAGCTGAGCCAGCGTCTCAGCGGCGAAAACGCTCCGGACCCCGCCAGCGCAGTAAACAACCACCCGGGTGTTGGGGTCTGGGATCTTCCCCGCCAGCTGCAGCTCGAGGTTGCCACGAGGGATGTGGAGGGCGTCCTGCAGCGCGCCCTGCTCGAACTCGTCCGCCTCGCGCACGTCAAGTGCCACCGTGCCGCGGGCCTTCAGTATTTCAGCGGCCTCGGCGGGCAACACTTCGGTCACGCGCGAGCGAGCGCTGTTCAGGAGCTCACGAAAACTTGCCATACCAGTTGAAACCCTACCAGCTGGGTCGGCATTCCATTCTGGCCGCGTCCGCTGCGGCAACTAGCTTTGCACAGCGTTGGAGCTTCACTCTGCAGTCGTCAGGCGACACATGTGCCGCAGTTTCATCGACCTCCCGGTGGACCGGGAGGTACTCGACCGCGCCCTGGCCCTCGCCACCCGAGCGCCATCGGCCGGCAACACCCAGGGCTGGGCGTTCGTAGTCCTCGAAGGCGACGAGACAGCCCAGTTCTGGGCCTATCAAGCCGAAAGCTCGTGGTTGGCCCACCCCAGCCACCCCGGCCTGCTCAATGCGCCCATCATCGTCCTGCCCCTGGCCAGCCGGGCCAACTACATCGATCGTTACTCCGAACCGGACAAGGCCCCTTCCGGCCTTCAGCGCATGGTCGCATGGGAGGTGCCCTACTGGCTGGTGGACACGGCCTTCGCCACGATGCTGTTCCTGCTGGGATTGACTGAGGAGGGGCTGGGCGCCCTGTTTTTCTCCCTCCGGAAGCCCGCAGGGCCTCTGCTTCACGCACTTGGCGTCCCCGGCGGCTGGGAGCCTCTCGGAGCCGTCGCCGTCGGGTGGCCGAGCCCTGACGACCAACCTTCGACGTCGGCCAACCGGCCCCGCAAGACCGTCGCCGAAGTGGTGCACCGGGGAGCGTGGGGCCGGCGGTGAGCCCGGCGCCCGAGCCTGGGGCCCCGGCGCCCGAGCCTGAGGCCCCGGTAGCCGTGGCCCTAACTGCGAAGCCTCACGCAGAGCCCAGGTCGCCAGCGGCGTAGCGGGCCCGCAGGACCTTTTTGTCGTACTTCCCCACCGACGTTTTGGGCAGCTCGTCTACGAACACCCAGTGGTCGGGGGCCCACCAGCGCACCACGCGTGACGACAGGTGTTCCTTCAGCTCCTCGGCAGTAACGCTGGAACCTCGCCGGCGCACGATGACGGCCAGTGGCCTCTCCCCCCAACGCTCGTCCGGCACACCCACCACTGCCGCCTCGGCCACGTCCGGGTGGGCCATCAGCTCGTCCTCGAGCCGAATGGACGAGATCCACTCGCCGCCGGACTTTATGGTGTCCTTCAGGCGGTCGGACAGGTAGAGAAAGCCGTCGGGGTCCAGCGCCCCGAGGTCGCCCGTCCGGAACCAGCCGTCATGGAACTGGGCCTGTTCCTGGCCGCCGATGTAGGAGCCGGTGATCCAGGGCCCTCTCACCTCCACCTCACCCACGGTGGCCCCGTCCCAGGGGGCGACATCGCCGTCCTGGGTAAGGATCCGCATCTCCACCCCTGGCAACAGACGGCCCGCGCTGAGAGGCCCGCTCTTGCTCGTAGTGGTGCTGGCCCCGCCCTCGTCCCCGCTCGCCCCATCCGGCTCGGGTAGGCCGACGAGCCCGAAAGTACAGACCGGGCTGGTCTCGGTCATGCCCCAGCCTTGTGACATGAAGACCCCATGGCGGTCCCGGAATTTCTCCATCATCGCCACGGGCAACGCCGAGCCCCCTGACATCGCCAGCCGCAAAGAGGAAAAGTCAATATCTTCGGGGTGCTCATCTGCATAGGCCAGCAGCGACCCCCAAATCGTCGGTACTCCCGCGGCGCACGTCGGTCGGGCCAATTTGATCAATTTGCACACCGGGCCGCCAAGGAGCCATCGCTGCGGCATTACCAACGTCGCTCCTGTCATCCAGCTGGCAAAAGGAAGGCCCCATGCATTGACGTGGAACATGGGGACCAGCGGCAAGACTTTGTCCTCGGCGCCGACGACGAACGCCGATCCCGAAGAACAAGAAAAGGCATGCAAAAACGTTGACCGGTGGCTGTACGCCACGCCCCTCGGGACCCCTGTGGTGCCGCTGGTGTAACAAATGGCGGCCGCATTCCGCTCGTCGATTTCCGGCCACGCATAACCGGGCGACTGGGCCGCCAGTAATTCCTCGTAATCCAGGTGCGCAACCGGCCCATTGCCGCCACCAGAAAAGGGCGGCTGGCCGGGGTCCGCCACTACCAGCACTGTTTCTACAGTGGGCACCCCCGGCAGAACGGCGGACAGAAGTGGCAACAGGCTGGCATGTACGAGGACGGTTTTGTCGCCCGCCTCAGCCATGATCCTGGCCAGGTCGGCGGGGGCCAGGCGCAGGTTGAGCGTGTGTAACACGGCGCCCATGCACGGCACCGCGAAGTAGGCCTCCAGGTGCTCCTGGCTGTTCCACATGAGCGTCGCCACCCGGTCACCTGGCCCAACTCCGAGCCCGGCCAGGGCGGCCGCCAGGCGTTCCATCCGGGTGGCCACCTCGGTGAAGCTCGAGGACGACGTCTGCTCGCCGTCGAAGCTGATCACCTCGCTACGGCCGTGGACGGTCTGCCCGTGCCGCAGCAAATGGGTGATGGTGAGAGGGAAGTCCTGCATCGTCGTGAGGATCTCCCGGGTGGGGCCGCTGTCTGGCATGCCAAGAGCTTGCCGCAATTCGACGCCGCTTTGCTGGCCGCCCTTTGGCCTTTGTGGGGGCGCCAGGCAAGAACCTGGCGCAGGCATGAGCGTGAGCCCGAGGATGGGGCTGTAAGACTGGGATCCTGACCAGTTCCATCGACGACCTCGAGGCGCCTCAACTGCTGGTAGCGCCGGCGAAAGTGGGAGTGGCGCGCCAGGTCCGACCGGGCGCGAGAGGACCAAGCCCTCTGAGCAGCGCTGGCCCCGTGGCGGTGGCGTTGGCAGGGTGGACGTTTTGCTTCCTCGGCCACTGGCGCGGGACGGACTGGGCCGCCCAGGTCTACCGGGTCTCCCAAGCATCGCACTGGGGCTTCGCCACCTGGGACGCGGGCTGGTACGGGGGCACATACCCGCTCAGTTACAGCCTCGTGTACCCGTTCGCCGCCGGCCATCTCGGCCTGTGGTTCGTGGCCGCGGTATCAGTGGCGGGCTCGGCGTATTGCTTCGACCGGTTGGTGGGGCGCGAGTTCGGGAGGCGGCCCGCCGGGAGCTGGTACTTCGCCGCCGCGACGATCGTTGAGGTGGCTATCGGGCAGTTGCCGACGCTGGCCGCGGAAGCGTTGGCCCTCGGCTCGGTGCTCTGCTTGGCCACCTACCGTCGTATGAGCGGCCGGCAGGCAAGCGAAAGGGCGCTGGCGGGCGGTCTGGTGCTGGGTGTGGGCGCCGCCCTTACGTCCCCCGTCGTCGGCGCCTTCCTGGCTATGGTGCTGCTGGCCTGGGGCGTGGCGGACATCGGCCGGGAGGCGCGGCGAACCGTAGCGATGGAACTGTTGGCCGGCGTACTGGTCTTCGTGAGCACCGCCGCGCTCCCCCTCCTGTTCCCCGGCCCGGGTTATTTCCCCTTCGGTTTCGCCGACCTCCTCGTCGTCCTGGCCATTTGTGCCTTGTTGGCCAGCCCGCCCCTGCGGGCCACCCGCCCCGTCCGGTTGGCGGCGGTCCTCTACGGGGCGGGGAGCATCGCTTTGTTCCTGACCCCGACCCAGATGGGGGACAACGACGCCCGGCTGGCTGCCTACATAGGCGTCCCGCTGGTGCTCTGCTACCTGCCCCGGTTTCTCAAAGAGATGTGGGCCCGAAGCGCTCAATCCGGAGGCCTTACCGCTGGCTTCGAGCCGCGCCTCCGGACGGCTTTGGGCGCCTTCGTCTCCGCCGCCATGGCCCTCTTCCTGGTGATCTGGCACTGGTCGCCAATTGTCGAAGCCTTCGACGGTTCAGCCAACGGCCCTTCGAGCACGGCCGCCTACTACCAGTCCCTCATCGGCGAGCTTGACCTGTTGACCCGGGGACAACCTGTGCGGGTCGAGATCCCCCCGACCGTGCACCATTGGGAATCGGCGTACGTGGCCCCGGCGTTCCCACTGGCCCGCGGGTGGGAAAGGCAACTGGACGTGGCCTACAACACGCTCTTCTACGCCGGGGGGCCGCTGCGGGCGCCCGCTTACCGCTCGTGGCTGCTGGCCAACGGGGTCTCCTACGTCGCCCTGCCCGATGCACCGCTCGACTATGCCGCCCAAGCGGAAGGCGCCCTTCTGCGCTCGGGAAAGGCCAAGGGCCTCGAGCCCGTTTGGCGAACGGCTCACTGGCAACTCTGGCGGGTAGCAGGCAGCCCCGGCCTCGCCAGCGGCCCGGCCCGGATCCGGTCGATCACGCCTCGGTCGGTGACTATTGAGACCTCTCGACCGGGGCGCAGTGTCCTTCGGTTGCGCTGGTCCCCGTACTGGTCGGTCCAGGGCCCGGGGCGAGCCAATCGTGCGTGAGCCGAGGGCCGGGGGGCTGGACGCAGCTCACCTCCACCCTCGCCGGTGAGCTGCACCTGACCTTGTCAGTTGTCGGTGCCGACCCTGGCCACTGTCCCCCTGAAGTCGGCGTACGATCGTGATTGAACGGCTTGTGATTGATGGCTGACAGACCGGCAAGGCCACGAGAGCGCACCACAACCGGGCTGGAGGATCGTGTGATCTCCACCGAGCTCCCGGCCCGGGGCGGCGCCGCTGACGAGCGCGCCCGTCAGCGGACGGTCCGGCGGCTGGGCCAGCCCTTCGATAGGCAGAGCCCCTTCATCGCCGGCTTCGTCGCGACCATGGGCGTGCTGCTGGCCTTGGCCCTGGGTGCGGCCATTTACTCGATCCGCAGCACCCTGGTGCTCATCTTCTTGGCCCTGTTTATCGCTGTCGGCCTGGAGCCCGCCGTGGCGTTCTTCACTCGCCACCGTGTAAGACGTTCGTTGGCCGTCCTCATTGTCGTCTTTATGGCCACCGCCGTGGTAGCCGGCTTCGTTTATTCAGCTATTTCACCCATCGAGCACGAGATCAACGACTTGACCCAGCAAGTACCCAAATGGCGGGCCGAGATCGCTTCCGGGAAAGGCACCATCGGCCAAGTGGCACGCCAGCTTCACCTGAGCGACTACCTGAGCGGGAAGAGCACCGGCAGTATCGCCGAGGACCTGGCCAACGGTGCCCTCGGCGCCGGCAAGATAGTCCTGAGCGCGGTTAGCGATTTCCTCATTGTGCTGGTGCTCACCATTTATTTCTTGGCCGCCCTGCCGGCGATCAAAGGCTTCGCTTCCCACCTGGTGCCCGAGAGCCGCCGGCGCCGGTTCGTGGTCCTGTCCGACGAGGTGCTAGCCGGCGTAGGCGGGTATTTGCTCGGCAACCTGTTCACGTCGCTGGTGGCCGGCCTCGGAACTTTCCTGTGGGCGACCGTCCTCGGCATCCCTTACCCCATATTGCTCGGGCTATTGGTCGCTTTCCTCGACTTGATACCAGTGGTTGGCTCCACCATCGCCGGCGTCATAGTCAGCCTGGTGGCATTGTCCGTATCGTTGCCGGTGGCGGCTTCGACGGCGGCGTTTTATATCGCCTACCGTTTTATCGAAGACTATTTGTTGGTCCCCCGAGTTATGCGTCACGCCGTAAATGTGTCACCGGTCCTCACCGTTTTGGCCGTCGTCATCGGAGGCGCTTTACTCGGGATAATTGGCGCCCTGGTCGCCATCCCGATCGCGGCGGGCATAAAACTAGTCCTCGAGCAAACCGTCTTCCCCCGCTTTGACAACTCCTGAACCCGAGGAACGGCGGCCGCCTTTCGAGGCGATGATGGCGCTGGAAGCCCACGGTCCCGACACTTATGTCGGTAGCGGGCCAAGCTATCCATGGGGAGGCCTGTACGGAGGCCAGATAGTGGCCCAGGCGCTACGAGCTGCCGAGCTCACGGTAAAGGCCGGGTATCTGCCGCACTCTTTGCACGCCTATTTCCTCAGGGTGGGAGACGCTGAAGAACCCGTCCGGTTCGAAGTCGAGCGTTTGCGGGACGGCAGGAGTTTCGTCGCTCGTCAGGTAGTGGCGCGCCAGTCGACCGGCGCCATATTGAACATGTCGGCTTCGTTCCAGGTCGAGGGCACCCCGACCATGGACATCCAGGTAGCCCGGCCGCCTGAGGCCGGTTCGCCATCAGAGGCAGTGGACGTCAGCTGGGGCCCGGTGTTCGAGCTGAGGTTCGTCCCCGGTGATGTCGCCGGCGATGGTGTTCGGCGTGCCGGCACCAGGGAAAGGCCCCATGGGCACGGCGATAGCGGGCAAGTCACCGAGGAGACCCGCGTCGGTCGCGCCGGTGCGCGCCGCCTGGGCGGGTCCCTGGACCGGGCGGAGGGCCTTCAGAAGGCGTGCAGCTGGTTCAAGGTGCTGGAGGACCTGGGCGACGGCCTGGCGCTCCATGCCGCCGCTCTGGCCTACGCCTCTGACAGCAGCCCGGCTTGGGTCGTGGCCGCCCTTCATGCCCAAGAGTCTGCGCCGGCGGAGGCGTGGCGGCCCGTCAGCCTGGACCATGCCATCTGGTTCCACCGTCCCTTGCGGGCCGACGACTGGTTGCTGTTCGAGACGTCGAGCAGTTCGTTGTACGACTCTCGCGGTCTCACGCAGGGCCGGGTCTTTTCGACGGCAGGCACCCTGGTGGCCAGCGTGGCCCAGGAGGTGCTCTTGCGCCGGCCCAGCGCGCCGGCCACCTAAACAGCACGGGCTCAGGGTCATCCCCGCGGGGCGGATTCGGCCACCTTTGCCGCACAAGGACGGCGGCTGGGCCAGGGTAAGCTCCGGCGGCACAGATCGGCCCCGTTGCCGCTGATGAAACACGAGAGGTCCCGCGTAAGTGAAGCTGGTACGAAGAGGGGAGCCGAAGAGGCGCTTCCGGCAGATGTCAGCGGTCATCTTGGCCACCTGCCCGTTGCTGACGGTGGCGTGCGGTTCCAACTACCTGGGCGGGTCGTCCGTGACCACGGTGGCCTCGGTCACCTCCGGGACGGTCGACGTCCGGTCTGTAAAAGGCTACGGGGACATCCTGGTCACCTCTTCGGGTGCCTCTCTCTACCTCCTCACCTCCGACCCGCACAACGGCACCAGTTGCACCGGCTCGTGCGCCATCGTCTGGCCCCCATTGGTGGCCGGCCACCCGCTGAAGGCCGGGACCGGCGTCAAAGCGTCTTTGCTGTCGAGCTTTACCCGCAGCGACGGGGCCAAACAGGTGCTGTACAACCACCACGCCCTTTACACGTACGAGGAGGATTCCGACCCTGGCATGGTCAGCGGCCAGGGCGTCGAAACGTACGGCGGCATCTGGTGGCTGGTCTCACCGGCGGGCCGGGCGATCACCAAGTAGTCCGTCAGCGCGTAACCTGTCCTCTGTGGAGCGAGCTATGGCCGACCCGGTGCTGGAGGTCGACGGCGGCGGCACTCGCGTCGAAACTGGACTACCTGAGGAACTGACCCAGGCGCCGAGGGACCGGGCCGCCGGGTTGGCGGTGATGTCGCCCGGGACGACCCCAAGCGTGCCGGCACCCAGCGCCGTTACGGCTCCGGTTCGTCGCAGCCCGGCAGACCGTTTCGCCCGATGGGCGCTTCGGGTCCGAGAGCCCGTCGATGGCCAAGAGGTCCACAACATATTCAGCGCCTCTATGGCACTGTCTGGCACCAGGTGCCTGCTCTCCTACATCGTCCTGCCGCTTGTTGACGCCCTGGTTGGGCGCCCTCCCCTTCGTCGGCCCGGCCATCGGGATCCCGGTCGGCATCCTGGCCCTGGTGTTCGACGTGCGGGCTATGAGGCGCTTCTTCCAGGCTGATCACCGTTGGAGATGGCTAGCCGCTGTCGTGTACCTGGCAGTGATGATCATGGTGGCCACGCTGGTCTTCCGGGACATCTCCCACCTCGTCTGAGACGCCCGCTCCTAAGTATCTACTGAGGATCCGGACTCGGGGTATCTGGCTCGCCGTCACGCGCTCAGCTTTCCAGAGGAATCAGTTTCTTGAGGACAGCAGGCGGGCAGCCGATATATGCCCAAGAAGGAGGTCCGATGAAGCTTACCGTGCCGGCCATCAGGGTAGTAGAGCCCGTCCGCAATAGCGACGACGCCGACGAGACCAAGGAGCTGCTGGACGCCATCGACGCCCTGCTGGCCGAGAGTATGGCAGAAGCGCCTACGCGAGAGATGGAGAGGCGCCGGCGAGCGTCAATGGCGATGCACCCGTCTGCGGGGCTCGTCAAGACCGGGGCCGGACGCCCGCTCCCTCCCGCCGCCGCCTGAGGGCCGCCGGCGGAAAGGTCCGGTGGGCCGCCGATAGTTCTCAGTCGGATGGCGGCCCTCCAGGGGCCGCAATCAATCCGAGATCCGCTACCCGCCGTAACCCGGGACCGGTTCGAGCCCTTTGACCGTCGCCAGTTGTGTGAGCACGTTTTCCGGAGCGTCGGAGTACACGTCGACCAGAACGTTCCCGTCCTGGTAACGGTCTAGCAGCGACGTCGGGCTCGGGTGGTGAGCATTGGCGGTAGCGGTGACGGCCGTTGGGTACAGCTCCACGGCCACCTGCGCGGTCGTATCAGCGCAACTGCCCATCCACCAGAAGTGCTGGTCGTAGGCGCCGTAGACGTTGCCCAGACCGGCGTTTTGCCAGCAGCCGCCATTCACCACGGCCTGTATGTCGGTCACCGTCGAGATCTGCCCGGCCGGAACGGCTGTCGGCGTCTTCGCGGGGAGCGGCTCCGCTGGAGGAACGGGGGGACCCTTGTGACCCGAGATGTTGGCCGCGCCTTCGGTGGGCGAGACCCAGATGCCGCTCGAGGGGTGGATGGCAGCATTTTCCCCGCCCGCGTGCACAGAATCACCGCAACCGGCCAACGCCAGCGCCACCGTCGCCAAGCCCGCAGCAAGCATCACGGCCCGTTTGGTCATGACGGAACGATACCAGTTGGGATACAACGTAATCATGGCAGTCAAGCGCCTTAACCATGCCGTCCTTTACGTCCGTGACGCTGAAACGACGGCCCGCTTCTACGAAACCGTCCTCGACTTCGAGCGGCTCCCGATGGGTTTCCCGGGAGCGGTGTTCATGCGCGCACCGGGCTCGACCAACGACCACGACCTGGGTCTTTTTTCTATTGGGGACCAGGCCAAACCGTCTGGTGCGGGCCGGGACACCGTCGGCCTGTACCACCTGGCGTGGGAGGTCGACACCCTGACGGACTTGGAGGAGCTAGCTGACCGTTTGCGTAAGGCCGGCGCCCTGGTGGGTTCGAGCGACCACGGCACGACCAAGAGCCTCTACGCCAAGGATCCCAATGGCCTGGAGTTCGAGGTGGCCTGGGTCGTCCCCGCCGATCTCCTGGACGAAGCCGCCTTGTCCGCCCGCGCCGCCATCGGCCACCTTGACATCGACGCGGAAAAGCGCCGCTACGGTGCGAGTACCAGGGGTGGCGTCGGGATCTCGCAGACCTGATTAGCGCTCACGCCACCGTCGGCGGGGCCAGCCCGAGACCGGGCACGTTGCGCAACACCATGAAGGTCACGAGGACAACCGCGACCGTCACGTCGAAAGCGCGCCCGCGCAGCGCCGGTAAGCGCCAGCGCCCCGTGGCCCGGCCCAGCCACGCCAACCAGCCCCATAGTGCGGCCAGGACGATAGCCGGGTAGAGGGCGTTTTCGTGCCACATGAGCCCGAAGTGCAGATGGGTGGCTGCCCACGTAGCCCTCGTGCCACCGCAGAAGGGGCAGTAAAGCCCTGTCAGGGCGTGGAGGGGGCATGCCGGTGACAAGTGGTACTTGAACGGGTTGGCCACCGCCACGGCCGTCACAGCCGCACCTAATGCCCCCGCGGCCCCGAACGGCCTGGCCCAAGCGGGCCAGTCCCACGGGAGGCACGGCCTGTACAGGCGGGCCAGCACGGCCTAGGCGGCCTTCTTGGGGAGCAAACTGAAGCCCTGGGGCTGGACGCGGTAGACCAGCGAGCCCACGATCTTGTCGGACAGAGTCTGGCGCTGCGAGTCCCAGATCGGCATGAACCAGCCGATAAAGCAGATGATCGAATCGACGATGTGCAGGAGCCAACGGAGAATGGCCGTGCCGGTGCCGATGTTCTCTCCGGTCGACTTGCGCACGCACTTCAAGCCGACCACCCTCATCCCGGGCGACGAACCGGTCGTCCCGACCTGGACCGAGAACCAGATCCACATCCCGATGCCCCAGATGTACGCCAGGACCTCGAAAAAGGCGCTGTTGGTGGCGCTAGTGAGGATGTCGAGCACCAGGGACGGCACGAAAATGATGAGCCAGTCGATCACGAAACCACCCGCTCGTGGCGCCCAGTCAGCTAACTGGCCGGTCCCGGCCGCAGGTCCCCAGTTGGCCTGCTGGGGTGACCCGAACTGGCTGTAAGGCGGCAACTGTTGGCCACCGTCGGGCGGCGAGCCGCCATATGGGGGCGGCTGCCCCCCGTACGGTTGGCCGCCGTACTGTGGACCGCCGGGCGGGGGCGCGGCACCTGGCGGAGCCCCCCAACCGCCTGTAGGTTGCGGTGGGGGTTGAGGAGACCCCCACGGTTGGTCGCCACCGGTGGCGCTCGGGTCGGAATCGCTCACGTCAGGCCTTTCAACTAGGCGTTTCACGGGTAGTATGCCAGTTCTGCGCTTGCGTTGGAAGGGTTTCCTGTGGTCCCCGACCAAATACGCTGCTTTTTCATTCGCGCTTTAAAGATGCTCCAATGACCAATTTGGTCGGCCACCTCACCGGCGACGGCTCGAGCCCCGAGGCCGTGCTCGAGGCTTTCAACGGATGGGCTCGTTTGCGCGGCTTCCATCTCTATCCCGCGCAGGAGGAGGCGGTGCTGGCCGTTTTGGCCGGTGACCACGTCATAGTGGCCACCCCCACCGGCTCGGGCAAAAGCCTGGTGGCCCTGTGCGCCCACCTCTCCGTGCTCGCTTCCGGGGGCCGGTCATGGTACAGCGCACCCATCAAGGCCCTCGTTTCGGAGAAGTTCTTCGATCTCTGCGCCCAACTAGGCACAGAAAACGTCGGCATGTTGACCGGTGACGCATCCATCAACCCTGACGCACCCATAGTCTGTTGCACGGCCGAGATCCTGGCCAACCTGGCCCTTCGCTATGGCGAGAGCGCGCCCGTAGACCAGGTGGTGATGGACGAGTTCCACTTCTACGCCGACCCCGACCGGGGCTGGGCGTGGCAGGTGCCTCTGATCGAACTGCGAGGTACCCAGTTTGTCCTCATGTCGGCCACCCTCGGCAATGTGTCACGATTTGTCGAAGATTTCGAGCGGCGAACAGGACGGCCCACGACAGTGGTCAGCTCGCTCGAACGCCCCGTCCCATTGGATTACCGGTACGCCCGGACGCTGGTCCACGACACCATAAGTGAACTGGCGACGCAGGGTTTGACGCCGATTTACGCCGTTCATTTCACGCAAAAAGCGGCCGTCGAGCGGGCTCAGGCGCTAACCAGTACTCAACTGGCCACCCGGGCAGAACGCGATGCCATTGCTGTGGCCATGTCGCAGTCGCGGCTGGGTTCGGGCTTCGGCCAAGCTCTGGGCCGGTTCCTGCGGCACGGCATTGGCGTCCATCACGCCGGGATGCTGCCGAAATACCGACGGCTGGTCGAGAGGCTTTGCCAGGAAGGCTTGCTGAAGGTCGTATGCGGCACCGACACCCTCGGCGTCGGGATAAATATGCCAATAAGGACCGTTCTTTTCACGGGGTTGTCGAAGTACGACGGGTCGACGAGCCGGCTCCTCACGGCCCGTGAGTTCCACCAAATGGCGGGGAGGGCGGGACGAGCCGGGTTCGACTCGACGGGCAGCGTCGTGGCCCAAGCTCCTGAGCACGTGAGCGAGAACGACCGTGCCCTGGCTCGCGCCGGCGACGACCCTGGCAAACGACGCAAGATAGTGAAGGCAAAACCTCCCAAGGGTTTCGTTCACTGGGATGAGGGCACTTTCAACCGGCTCGTGGCCGCCCAGCCAGAACCCTTGGCTTCCAAATTCAAAGTGACGCACTCGATGCTCCTCGAGGTCCTGGACCGTCCCGGTGACGGTTGTGCGGCGATGAAACGGTTGCTGACCGACAATGACGAGGGCCGGCCGGCCCGCCGCCGTCACATCCGCCAGGCCATAGCCATTTATCGCTCGATGCTGGCGGCCGGGGTCCTGGAAAGGTTGGAAGTACCGGACGAAATGGGCCGGCGGGTGCGCCTGACCGTGGACCTGCAGGACGATTTTGCCCTGAACCAGCCCCTTTCGCTGTTTGTGCTCGACGCCGTCCCTCGCCTTGACGGTGGGTCGCCCGAGTGGGATCTCGATGTCGTGTCCGTGGTGGAATCGACGTTGGAAGGCCCTCGGCCCGTCCTCATGGCCCAGTTGGAGCGGGTCCGCACCGAGACGCTGGCCCGCCTGAAACAGGAGGGGGTCGAGTACGAGGAACGCATGGAGGTGCTGAGAGAGCTCGAGCACCCCAAACCACTGGCCGATTTTCTTTATGCCGTCTTCGACGAGTACCGCATCCGCCATCCCTGGGCGCGCGACCACGACGTGCACCCCAAATCGATTGTCCGGGACATGTACGAACGCTCGATGGGTTTCGCGGAATACGTGGCCTTCTACGGGCTTTCCCGTTCGGAGGGCGTCTTGCTCCGGTATTTATCGGACGCCTACAAAGCATTGGTGCAAAACGTCCCCGAAGACTTGAAATCGGCCACCTTGCGCGACCTGTCCGAGTGGCTCGGGGAAATGGTCCGTCAGGTGGACTCGAGCCTGCTCGACGAGTGGGAGCTTCTCATGCACCCGGACGAGCTCGAAGCAGCACTGGCCAGGGGCGAACGGCCCACCCCGGGCCTCGTTCAAGGCGAGCCGCCGCCGCTCACGTCCAACTTGCGGGCATTCAGGGTCATGGTCCGCAACGCCAGTTTCCGGCGGGTGGAACTAGCCGCGAGGCGGGACTGGGCCACTCTCGGGGATCTGGACCAGGACGCGGGGTGGGACGCAGCGCGATGGGAAGCACCGTTCGCAAGCTACTTTGCAGAGCACGGTTCGGTCGGGACTGGCCCCGTGGCGCGCGGCCCTGCTCTCTGGCAGCTGCAGGAGGAGGGCCGGCGCTGGCGCGTGCGGCAAGTGCTCGACGACCCGGCCGGGTACCACGAATGGGCCATCTTGCTCGACGTCGACCTCGATGCTTCGGACGAGAGGGGGGAGCCGGCCATCGTGCCGGTGGGCGTCGAGCGCGTGTAGCAGGCGCCGTGCCCACGGCGGGCTTGGGGTTGCCGCCGGCGGGCCGCTAACCTCCAGTCCATGGCCATGAAACCGATGGGTCGCGACGAGGGCCAGCAGCACCTGTTCGTCCTGGCGACGGGGGTCTTCCTCATCGTGGCGCCCATCTTCCTGGTCGAGCCACCGCCGCTCCGGTACTCCCTGATGGGCCTGGGCGCCTTCTTCATGCTCGTCGACCTCATTGTGATCGCCGCGCTACGGAGACCTACGAGCACTTAGGTTTGGCACTTAGGTTTGGCACTTAGGTTTGGCACGTAGGGTTCGGGCGGCGACAGCTAAGGCGAGGACAGGACCTACCGGGATTGGCCGGGCTGCGTCGGTCCTGGCCGGGACAGTCCTGGCCGGGACAATCCTGGTCGCGACGGCACTAGCCGTCGGGCCGGAACTCGCCGTCGGGCCGTTTTGGCCGGCATTTTCGGCCTCGGCCGCCGCCGTCGCCGTCCTTCCTCTCGGCACGACGCCGCCGCCCATCCACCACGTCGTGGAGATAATGCTGGAAAACCACAGCTTCGACAACCTTTTCGGGTCGCTGAAGGGGGCGAACGGCGTACCCACCGGCACCAATTTCCCGAGCCCCACGGTCCCTGGCGCCCGGGTGAGCCCTCTGGTGGCGCCGGCCAACCAGGGCAGCGTCGGGCCCAACCTGGATAATTCTCGCTCGGCCGAGCAGCGAGCCATGGACCGCCAGCCCAACGGGACCTTCGCCATGGACCGTTTCACGACGACCCCATTCGATGGGCTGGCTTCCATCACCGTCTTCCCGCCCTCTGTCGACCCCAACCTTCAGTTCCTAGGGAAGCACTACGCCCTGGCCCAGGCCAACTTCCAACCCGAGGTGGCCCCCACACTGCCTAACGTCCTCGCCTCGCTGGCCGGCACCTCAGACGGCTGGTACTCGAACGACGACCCGCCGGCATCGGACAGGTTCAATACGATTTTTGACGAACTCCAGGCCGCTCGCCGCTCCTGGGACATCTTTTACGGAGTGTCACCGGCCCTGCTCAAAGGGACGGTCTGGGACCGGCTGATGCCGACCGGCCATACGGGCCAATTGGTAGGTACAGGCCAGTTCATCGCCGAAGCCGCCGCCGGCACTCTGCCCGACTTCTCCTTTGTCCGGCCGGGTTACGGCTATAGCGAGGAACCCCCAGAGGACACGTCGCTCGGCGACGCGTGGTTGGGCCAACTCGTGCTGGCCGTCATGAACGGGCCGGACTGGCCGTCTACCGCCATTTTCGTCACGTATGACGAGGGGGGCGGTTTCTGGGACCACGTGTCGCCGCCGCAGGTCGACCCCTCCGGCTACGGCACCCGTACGCCAATGGTGGTGATTTCGCCCTATACCCGCCCGGGGCTCATCAGCCAAACGACAACCAACCTCTCGGTCCTGTCGTTCATGCAAACGTTGTGGCACCTGCCCGCTCTGGGCACGACCAACGCGCTGGCGCCCAACCTGATGAACCACTTCGATTTCGGTCAGTCCCCGAAAGCGCCGCAACTGCCCCCGGCAGCGCCGCCCGCCACATTCCGGATAACCGTGACCGGCCCCGGCTCCGCTTCTTACACCGCCCCCTTGGGCCAGACCTTCAGAGTGGACCTCAGCGCAGAAACGCCGGGCCTAAACCCGGATCTGGCTTTGACCGGCCAGGTCACCCTGTCGGTCGCCGGCCCGCCCGGAGCGCCAGCGGCCAAGCTGCCCGGGGCCGTAGCGCTGCGAGGCGGGTCTGGCTGGTTCAATGCCCGGCTGCCGGCCGACGGTTACTGGAGGGTGAAGGCGGAAGGCCCTGGTCACGCCGTCGGTTGGGCCACCATCGCCGTGGGCGTGAACGCCAACACGCCGTAGGGGTGCGCCGGGCGATCCCGTCGTTGGAGCCAGCACTAGAGTTCGCGAGGAACAGCACGAGCCTTCCGGGACACGCAACCCGGAAAAGGAGAGTTTGACCATGGACCTACCTACGCGACCCCTGGGCAAGACCGGGATGGATATTACGCATGTGGGTTTCGGGGCGTGGGCCGCCGGCGGCGGCGGTTGGGCGTTCTCGTGGGGACCTCAGGACGACGAGGAATCGATCGCCGCCATCCGCCATGCCGTCGAAGCCGGCATCAACTGGGTCGACACGGCGGCGGTATATGGGCTGGGCCATTCTGAAGAAGTGGTGGCGGCGGCCATGGAAGGTATCCCGGAGGCCGACCGGCCCTTCATTTTCACCAAGGGTGGGCAAGTTTGGGACGAAACCGACCGTTACAAGCCGGCTCGCCGGGTGGGCACCCGCGAGAGCGTCAGGGCCGGCGCCGAGGCGTCCCTGCGCCGGCTGGGGGTGGACGCCGTCGACTTGTACCAGATGCACTGGCCTCCAGGTGACGGCTCTCCCATCGAGGAGTACTGGGGCGCATTGCTCGAACTGAAGGACGAGGGCAAGGCTCGTGCGGTCGGCCTGAGCAACCACAACGTCGCCCAGCTGGAGGAGGCCGAGGCGGTTGGCCACGTCGACAGCCTGCAGCCGCCCTTCTCCGCCGTGAAGCGCGGCACGGCGCCCGAGATCGAATGGTGCGCGGCTCACTCGACGGGCGTCATCGCCTATAGCCCGATGCAAGCCGGCTTGTTGACCGGGGCCTTCAGCACCGAGCGCGTGGCCAACCTGCACCAGGACGACTGGCGCAAGCGTGATCCGCAATTCCAAGGCGAAAACCTGGAACGCAACCTGGCGCTAGCGGAAAAGCTGCGCCAGATCGGGGAAAGGCGCTCGGTTGGCGCCGGGGTAGTGGCCATCGCGTGGGCGCTTGAGTGGCCCGGAGTGTCCGGGGCGATCGTCGGAGGGCGCAGCCCGAGCCAGGTCGACGGCTGGCTGCCGGCGGCCACCCTAAAATTGACAGAGGCGGAGCTGGACGAGGTCTCGCACGGCGATCGAGTCGACCGGGGCCGGATTTGGGCCGTCCCGGGCGCCTCGATAATCGTCTCGGGCCGCGGCGGGGACCTCCCGTCGGCGTCGTCTATGGCTTAGCCGGCCCAAGTAGGCCGTCTCGGTGCAATTTGCCACTCTCGGCGCGGCAGCGGGGACGTCCCGTCGGTTCGTCGATGGATGTGCCCGCCTAAGCAGGCCGTCTCGGCGAAATTTGCCACTCTCGGTGCGGCAGCGGGGACTTCCCGTCCGTTCGTCGATGGATGTGCCCGCCTAAGCAGGCCGTCTCGCGAAATTTGCCACTCTCGGCGCGGCAGCGGGGACTTCCCGTCGGTTCGTCGATGGATGTGCCCGCCTAAGCAGGCTGTCTCGGTGCAATTTGCCACTCTCGGCGTGTTTGACGCCTGATTTCGACAAGAACGATGCCGAAAGGCCGCTACTGCACCGAAAGCCGAGGCCTGTTGCGGCGAAAGCCGGGCCTGTTGCGGCGAAAGCCGGGCCTTTGCGGCGAAAGCCGGGGCCTCTTGCGGCGAAAGCCGTCCACTGATCACCGTCGCCCGCCGACGCCGGCTACTGCACACGCAGCCCTACCCCCTACGGCAGCGCCGGCCTGGCCTCGAATCCCTAATTTCGAGTATCGATGCGGGCCAATTTGCGGCCCACCCTCAAGTAGTAACGACCAGCTTGCCCGTTGAGCTTTCCGTCCAGCACCTCCGAAAGGGGCACCCGGATATCTTCTGGCCCCAGCGGGACCTGCTCCTGGCCGGCGCCGTCGCCGGCTTCGACAACCAGACGGAGGCCATTTTGTTCGGCCACCCGGCGCACTTCGCTGTTGCTGCTGGCGAAGCCGAGGCTCTTGACCACCTCGACTACTGGCTGGCCGAGGTCGGAGACGGTGGGCAGATCCTCTACATCAGCGAAAGAACGACGGGAAAAGTGGGCGTCGAAGTCCTCTCGCGCCTTCATGGCCGCATCAACTCCGTGCAGAGCAGCCGTGACCTCGCCGGCCACTATCCGTTTCAGGTCCATCGGGTGCAAAGAACCGTCGCTCAGCCGGTTGCCGACCAAGACCAGCTCGGGCCCTGCCATTCCGACAGCGCCCTCAAGTACGGCTCCATGAGACGGTCCGGGATCGACATCACCTTGCCGAAGACCTCGCCTGGCGGAGCGGTCAAAGGCACGTAGTTCCCGGCCGATTTGCTCATCTTCGCCCCGGTGCCATCGGTCCCCTCCAGCAGCGGCGTGGCCGCCACCAGCTCCGG
The DNA here is from genome assembly GCA_963845605.1 of uncultured Acidimicrobiaceae bacterium. Taxonomy (GTDB): domain Bacteria; phylum Actinomycetota; class Acidimicrobiia; order Acidimicrobiales; family Palsa-688; genus Fen-671. The sequence goes on along the minus strand of CAWJSS010000005.1, from coordinate 58,329 downwards.
CTCCTGACCGCAGATTTCCATCACTCTCCGGCACATTTGCATGTTGAGGAACTGGTCGATCCCCCCCACTTCGAGGTCGCAATGGACCTCCACGGAGTCGATGGCCATGGCGACGGAGTAGAGCAGCTCGGCTAGCGACAGGCTGTGGCCGGCCGCCAGCCGGGTGCGGAAGTCCTCGCGTTGGAGCGACATCGAAAGGGGGACGTGGGCGGTGATCTCGATCAGCCTCGGCAGCGTGACCAGGCGCAGCCAGTCCCCGTTGTGGCGGAACTCGGCTTTGTCAAAATCGAAAAAGGGCGACGCTTGCCGTTTGTAGGTGGCGAGGTTTTGGGCGATGTCCTCGTCCGTAAGGTGGGGCCGCTCGTCCGAACGACCGCTCGGGTCACCGATCTTGGCCGTCACGTCCCCGACGATGAACACGACCAGATGGCCCATGCGCTGGAAGCGGCTCAGCATGAGCATCGGGACGGTGTGGCCGATGTGGATTTCGGCGCCCGTGGGGTCGATCCCGAACTTGGCAATAAAGGGGCGGCGCTGTTCGCCCGCTTCCTCCACCCGCTTAACCAACGCCTCAGGAGACGGCTGAAGCTGCTCACAGCGCTCGGCCACGAGCGCCGCCTGTTCGGCTGGCGACAGGTCGCTCAGGTCCATCCGCCGGCGGGCGTACGTCAGCTCCAGCAGTTGGCGGACGACGTCAATGGCGCTCAGGTCGGCCTCTACCAGCAAGGCGCTGGCCTGCTGGACAGAACGGCTGAGCCTGCTCATATCGGTCTTCGGCGTGACGTCATCGGAGTCATGTGGTGGCCTTTGAGCCTAGTTTGCGCCGCCATCGAGGCTGCCGCCAGGCGATTTCACCGCGAGCTGCCGCCAGGCGATTTCACCGCGAGCTGCGGCCAGGCGATTTCACCGAGCTGCGCCAGGCGATGCGAGCTCGCCAGCGATTTCACCGGAGCTGCCGCCAGGCGATTTCACCGCGATAGACGATATTGCCGTACCGGTGCAGGCTCCGCGTCAACACTTGCTCCCGCAGCCACCGAGGCAGCTCGACCCGGCCGCACGAACAGACAGGCTCGTCCAGCAGGCTCAGACCGGCTTCGGCACCGGCCTCAACCACTACGTCTTCCACCTCGCCCAGCAACCGGAGCCGCCCACCTGACCCTTGCCGCCGCCCGAGTGATACGGCGAAGGATTCCCCGCTCTCTACGACGACCCCGCACTCGACGGCGACCCCAGTACTGCAAGCCGAAACCCGGACGCGCCCGCGGGAACGAGAAGCTGACCGGCGTGCCCGTAAGCCTGCTCAGTTCGACGGCCTTGCGCAGCTCGTCGTCCGCCACGCCCTCCCCGGCCCGCACTATTACGCCGGGGAGGAAGGGGCGGTAACGGAGCTCGTTGGACTCGGAGGCCAGGCCGGCCAGCTCGGTGGCCCGTCCAAAGTGGCGCTCCCACCAGCGCCGGTAGCTGGCTACTGCTTGCTCGGGGCCGGTGGGCGATGCGTCCCGCCAGCGGCGCAAACCGATGAGGTAGTTGGGCCCCCGGCCTTGGCTGTGGGGCCGACACTGGAACGCTTCCAGCCTCCGAACGGCTGCCGGCCGACGACGGCCCCCGTCGTCGACCTGTTCACGTACAGGTTGCCAGCCTCGACGGCCTCGGCCCAGCGGCGGTGCTCTTCGGGGTCCAGAGATGACAGGCCGGCGGTCAGCCCGTACGGGACGGCGTTTTGCCACGCCAGGGCCTCTTCGAAGGTGGCGGCCCGCATCACCCCCAGCACCGGGCCGAACCACTCGGTCGTGTGCGCCCACGAGCCCGGCCTGACGCCGATGCGCACGCCAGGCGACCAAAGCGGCCCACCTGGCCCCCGGACCGCACCCCGGGCGTCGAGACAGGCCGGCTCGACCAGCCATGACTCCCAGGGGCTCAGCCTCGTCAGTGCCTGCTCCAGCGACTTGGTGAAAGGACCGACCACCGGGCCGACCTGGGTGGCCGGGCTTGTGGCCGGACCGGTGCGCAGGCTTTTGACCGCGTCCGCCAGCTGGCGTAGGAACGGGCTCCTGTCGTACACGGGAGCGATGACGATGGCCAGGCTGGCCGCGGAACACTTCTGGCCGGCGTGACCGAACGCCGAGGTGACCACATCACGTACGGCCTGGTCGACGTCGGCTGTGGCCGAGACGATTATCGAGTTCTTGCCGCTGGTTTCGGCCAGGAGCCTCCGACGCGGCACCCACTCGAGGAACAGCCGCGCCGTTTCGTAGGAGCCGGTCAGTACGACGCCTCCCACGTCGGGGTGGGTTACCAGCGAGCGGCCACTGGGGCCGTCCTCCAACGGCAGGAGCTGGAGCACGCGGTCATCGATCCCGGCTTCGTGAAGCTGGCCCACCAGCAATGCCGCCGTAGCGCGGGCTTCGGGGGCCGGCTTCAGTACCACCGTGTTGCCGGCGGCCAAAGCGGCCAAGGCCCCGCCCGCCGGGATGGCGTACGGGAAGTTCCAGGGCGGCGCCACTACGACGGCCCCCAGCGGCTCGCTCTCCAGTTCGCCGTCGACGTCGGCCAGCAACCGTTCGAAAGATCCGGTAGCGGACCCGTACCAGCGGGCGTAGTCGATGGCCTCGGAGATCTCCGGGTCAGCCTCCTCCACCGTCTTTCCCGTTTCGGAAGCCATGACCGCCAGGGCGTCACCACGCCCACGCGCCATCACGTCCGCCGCGCTGGTCAACAGCTCCCCCCGCTTGGCCCCGCCCAGGGCATCCCAGCCACCGGCGGCTGACCGGGCCGTATTGACGGCCGTTTGCACCAGCGATTCGGAGTTCACCGGCGTTGGCCCCCTGGGGGCAGGCCGGCCCAAAGCGGCCACGGCCCATTGCCGGTTGGCGGGAACGGTCAAGTCGGTCGCAGGTTCATTGGCGAAGCCGACGCCGGATGGCGCGATTGGTCCCTGGCCCTGTCTCCCCGGCCGCCGGCCGCGCCTCGCTCTCTGGTCTCGCCCGCCCCTCGAAGAGCGGCCCCCCAGCCGCCTCCTCCGTACGGTCCTGGCGCTGTGCCCTCTCGGTCCTGACGTGGTGCCGGGCCCGGACGGCATCGGCAAACCGGTCGGCTTCGGCCTGCCAGGCGGCGCTGCCCGGCGCAAGATCGAGGGCGTGGTGGAGGTACCCGTCCGGGGTGGCGTTCTCGTCGAGCCGGCGGGCCAGGTACGCGAGAGCGTTCCGGAAGTCCCGGCGGGCGACGACGGGGGTGTACAAGAGCACCCGGGAGGTGCGCTCAGCGACGGCGGCGGCCTGGTCGTCCGCCATGCCCGCCAACATCTCGATGTCCGCCGTGACGCCCAGCGCTTGAGACAGCACCAGAGCGAACGCCACATCGAAGAGGTTGTGCGACGCCACGCCCACCTCGACCACGCCCGCCCTGGCTGCCCCCAGCATCCGCACCAGGAGGGCCTTGTAAGAGGCGTCGGTCTGCGCCTTGGCCTGGTACGTGGGTTGGGGCCAACAAGCCAGTTCGGCCGCCGTTTTCTCCATGGCCAGGTTGGCGCCCTTTACCAGCCGCACCCGGATCGGTGCTCCACCCGCCTTGACCCGTTCCTCGGCAAACCCCAAGAGCCGCTCGAGGGCCTGGTGGGTATCCGGGAGGTAGGCCTGCAGGGCGATCCCGGCGCGCAAACCCGAGAACTCTGGCAAAGACAGGCAACGCGTGAACGACTCGACCGTCAGGTCGAGGTCCCGGTGGTCTTCCATGTCGAGGTTGACCAGCTTCGGGACCGCGGCCGACGCCGCCGCCCCGTACAGCCTCTGGAGTGGCTCGCAGATGCGCTGCACTGAACCCTCGAAATCAACCAAGGAGAGGCCAGAGGCAATGGCCGAGACCTTCACCGAAACACAATCGACATCCGGGCGAGCCAGCAGCGCCTCGACCGCGGCCAAGCGTCTCCGAGCCTCCTCCACCCCCAGCACCGCCTCGCCCAGAAGGTTGAGATTCGGCCGACCGTCCAGCGCGGCCAGGCGGCGCCCGAGCGACCGTGGTTGAGCCGGGTAGACGAGAGACCTCGTCTCGTGGCGGAGCCGGGCGCGCACCGAGCGTCACCACGGGGAAAGCGGCGACCTGGGCGGTCGCTCCAGCGAGACGGAGCATGGCGCGGTCTGTCGCGGACACGCCCTCCAGGGGCCCGGTCATAACTTCGCGAAGCTGGGCCGCCGCGGTCGAAGCGTCTACCGGGCGCAGCACCCGGTCTGCCAGTGAAAAGACCAGGTGCGACCCGGTGTCACTAGCCAGTAGGCGGCGCAGCCGGCGTTGCTGGCGTCGCATCGACGGCCCGCCGAGCGCCCGCGCCCGGTCGGCCAACTCGGACGCCAGGCTCAGCGAGCGAGAGATGAGCTCATCGTCGGCCAGGACCACAGTGCTATCTAGTGTGCCGACCGGTGCGGGCTATTTACTCGGTTACTCGGGACCGTCCCGGCGGGCCACGATGTTGAGCCGCACGTAGTCGATTGTTGTGGCGGGCATAGCCGCAGCCACGGCCTCTGCGAATGGCTGCCGGTCTGCCTCGGGCAACGTGGCCAGGTGCTCACGGAGGCACACGGTTTCCAGGAACGGGGTGAGGTCGGCCCGGTCCGGGAAAGGTACCGGCTCGGGGTGAGCCCACGTCTGCACGGCGACGAATCCGGCTCGGCGCAGGCGTTCGGCGGTGTCCTCTGGACTGGCGTACAGCCACGTCCCGGCTCGCTCGACACCCAGAGACTTGACCGCCTCGATCACACTGGCGATGTTCCCGTCGCCGCCGCACTGCGCCACCAACTGGCCACCCGGACGCAAGACGTCGTGCAGGTTGGCGAACAGCTGGTCGTGGTCGGTGACCCAATGGAAAGTGGCCGTCGACAGGACGGCGTCGACCGGAGCCATGCCGTCGAGGTCCGACGGCCGCAATGTCGACAGGTCGGCCTGGACGAAGTTGAGCCGGTGGGCGGCAGTATGCAGACGGGCCCGGGCCTGCTCGAGCATTGACGGTGACGAATCGACGGCAATGACCCGGCCCTGAGGAAGGCGGGCTATGAGCTCCTCGGTGACGCGACCGCTCCCGCAGCCTGCGTCCAGCACCGTCTCGTCACCGTAGAGCTCGAGCCGCCCGAGCACGGCCTTTCCCCAGCGCGCTTGGGGCGTCGACACGCGGTCGTACGAAGCGCCATCCCAGTCTGCGCTCACGCCGGGGTCACCCCGCCCTGGCACCTAACAGGTACGGCACGGGCAGGTACGCGTCCGGACGACGGGGCGATCTTCAGCCGCGTAAGGACGACTCGACGAGCCAGGCCAAACCCCGTTACTTCAGTCCCAGATGGCGTTGCCGCTGTCGGCGTCGAAGAAGTGGAGCGATGCGGTACGCACCACCATGGTGACCCGGGAGCCGGCCCGGAAGTCGCTGCGGGGCGAGATGCGGGCCACCCCCTCGGCCCGGGCCTCGCCGGGCTGGAAGCTGGCCAGGTCGCCCAGCTCCTCGGTCTCCTGGGCGGCGGCGGCCACCTCGGAGCGGGCCTTGGTGGCGTCGGTCAGGAAGTGCACCTGCAGCTCGTTGCCGAGCGCCTCCACCAGCTCGACGTCGGCCGCCAGGGTGTTGCCGGGGCCGGCGGCGGCGTCGGCCAAGGCCGGGTCCTCCAGGTCCTCGGGGCGCACGCCCACGATGACCTTGCGGTCCCGGTAACCCCTGAGCGCCGGGCGGGCGCCCAGGGTGGCCTCGGGCAGCGACAGGGCCTGGGAGCCCAGCTTTATGCCGTCGGCCTCGGGCGACACGATGGCCTCGTACAGGTTCATGGCCGGGCTGCCGATGAAGGCGGCCACGAAGATGTTGTCGGGGTGCTCGTAGAGGTACTGGGGGGTGTCGCACTGCTGCAGCTCGCCCATGTGCAGCACCGCCACCCGGTCCCCCATGGTCATGGCCTCGGTCTGGTCGTGGGTCACGTAGAAGGTGGCCACCCCCACCCGGCGCTGGATGCGCGATATCTCGGCCCGCATCTGCACCCTCATCTTGGCGTCCAGGTTGGACAGCGGCTCGTCCATCAAGAACACCGACGGCTCTCTCACGATGGCCCGGCCCATGGCCACCCTCTGGCGCTGGCCGCCCGACAGCTGGGAGGGCTTGCGCTCCAAGTAGTCGGTGAGGCCGAGCAGGTTGGCGGCGTCTTTGACCTTGGACTTGACCTCGGACTTGGGCACCTTGCGCAGCTTCAGGGAAAAACCGATGTTCTCGGCCACCGTCATGTGGGGGTACAGGGCGTAGCTCTGGAACACCATGGCCACGTTGCGGTCCTTGGGGGCCAGGTCGTTCACGACCTTGCCCCCCATGCGCAGCGTGCCCGAGCTGATGTCCTCCAGGCCCGCCACCATCCGAAGCGCCGTGGTCTTGCCCGAGCCCGACGGCCCCACCAGCACCATCAGCTCCCCCTCGGCCACGTCCAGGTCCAGGTCCAGGACCGCCGGTTTGCCGTTGGGGTAGACCTTGGTCACCTTTTCCAGGTTCACTGTTGCCATCGTGCCTCCCTGCAGTCGAGCCCGTGCGAAGCGGCCCACACGACATCGGTTAATCTCGCTTTACCGCTTTGACGAGCGAGGATAGCGTGCCGCTCGGGCGGACGCTAGTAACACAGCAAAATACGAGCCCTCAGCCCACAACCCGCATGGCCGTGGGGGCGCCCGTAAGCCGGTTATCGCCGTCCCGCCCGATGTAGACGCCCACTTCGGCACCCCCGATCCTGAGGCCGCTCACCCGCCGAGGGACCATCCCCGTCGCTACCGGGGACAGCGCAACGGTGCCGCCCGGGACGTCGGGCCTGATGCCCAGAAGGGCGGCCAGCACAGCTATGGAGGAGGCGGCCGCCCACGCTTGAGGGTGACAGGCGGCAGGGTACGGGAGCGGAGCAGTCAGGTCTCCCCGCGTATGGCCTCCGAAGAGCTCCGGCAGGCGGTAGCGAAAGCTCTCGGCCGCGCACAGCAGACCGTCGGCCAATGCAACCAGCGCTTTTCGCGGCAGTGGAGCCCGGAGTGCGGGCCAGACCGGCGATGGCAATGGCTGTGTCATGAGCCCAGACCGACCCGCAGTGATAGCTAAGGGGGTTGAACCCCGCCGACGAAGTGGCCAGCGTCCTGAGGCCAAAACCGCTGTTGAGCTCGGGACCGAGGAGGCGCCGGGCCACGAGGTCGCTCTCGGCCTCGCTGAGCAACCCGGTGCCGAGCAGGTGCCCGATGTTGGACGTGAGCGAGTCGACGGCGGCGCCGTCCTCCTCGAGGGCGATGGCGGGGTAGGCCCCTTGGCTGTCTTCGACCCAGAACCGGGCGCGAAACCGCTCCGCCAGGCCGATAGCGAACTCGCGCCAGCGGTCGGCCCCGTCTTGGCCGAACGCGTCCAGCAGCTCGGCGCCAGCCATCGCCGCCTCATAGGCGTACCCCTGGACCTCACAAAGGGCGAGAGGGGCGCTGGCGATGCGCCCATTGCGGAACTGCACCGCGTCCCACGAGTCCTTCCAGCCCTGGTTGGCGAGGCCTTGCCCTGATTCATCCATGTAGCTGACGAACCCGTCCGGGCGACAACCCTGCTCGGACAACCAGGTGAGGCAACGTTGCATCGGGGCTAGCAGCGGCTCCACATCCTCGGCAGGCATGCCCCATTTCCATACGTCGTGAAGCAGACAGACCCACAGAGGTGTGGCGTCGACCGTGCCGTAATACACAGGTGGGAGCGACACCGCTCGCTCGTTATGGCCGTCCTCGGTCATGAAGAAGGTCGACCGGTCAACCGGTCGGACCTCGTGCAATATCTTCCCGGGCTCCTCGCCGGTGTACTTGTCGTAGCTTTGACCCTGCCGGCTGGCCAGCGTGCGCAAAGTGCCACGAGCAAGATCGCCACCCAACGGCAGCAGCAGCCGGCCCGCCCAGATGGAGTCGCGGCCAAACAGCGTCAAGTACCAGGGCGCACCCGCGGCTAGGAACACATCTGAAGGGCCTCCTGGTGTCACCATCTGCAAGCGGGCGAGGTCGGCGAGGCTCAGGCTGAGCAGGCGGGCTAGCCTCTGGTCACTTGCCTCCAGGTCCAGCGCAGGGAAACCCTTCGACACCGACGGCCCCGGCGCAACGAACATGGGCGGTACTCCCTGGTCCTGCAATTCGACCTGCACGGACCACCTCGTCACCTGGCCCGGTTCGACGGCAAAGTCCCAGCGTAGAGACCCTTCGGCGGCGTCAACGGCCGCCGGCCCCGGAGTACCCACCAGGCGCACAGCACCCCGACCGGGGACGGACCACGCCAGTCCATCGTGGTGAGGGGTGATGGTGGCGGTCTGCGCCGCCCGGCGCCGTCCCGAACGGATCTCCGAAATGGCGGCCAAGTCGCTGGCCGCCCGCACTTCGACTTCGCAGTGCAAAGCGGCCCGGGCGTAAGACCTCAGGGTGAAGTGCTCCACCATCCCGGAAGGGTTCAGCGTCCTTCGTCGCGACACAAACACGGTTAGGTCGGGGCCGGGGTTGCCGGCCCCGACGACGGCGCCGTCGAACTCATTGGCTGCGCCACCCACCAGCTCATAACCGAGCTGGACCGGCTCGGAGCCATCGACCGTCAGCACAAATTGGTTGAGCGCACGGAGATCGTGGACGTAGAGCCCCTCTACGCCACCTTCGGGCCGCATCTGCCCGTCACGGCCCGACAACGACATGGCGGGGGCGAAAACGGCAGTCACCAGATTGTTCAAGTAGGGCTGCACTGCTGCCGCCCCCTCCGAGCCGGGCGCCCCATCGGCAACGGGTGGGAGGGCGACTTGATCGTTCATACCCCTGACGATAGTGTCGTTTGAACGATCAACTTGGGCAGGCAGGGCCAAGTAGGACGAATAGGCAGCGCGAACAGGCAGCACGGATAGGCGGTGCGGCATTGGCACAACGGGGGAACAAGGGAAGCCCGGCGTCATCCGGCCCCACGTCATCTGGCCCGGCGTCATCCGGCCCCACGTCATCTGGCCCGGCGTCATCCGGCCCCACGTCGATCTGGCCCGGCGTCATCTGGCGAAGTGAAGAGGCGACCGACCATCGAGATGGTGGCTGAGCGGGCGGGGGTGTCCCGCCAGACCGTGTCCAACGCCGCCAACGCGCCCCACCGGTTGCGGCCCGAAACGCTGCGCCGCGTGCTCGGGACCATCGACGAACTGGGGTACCGCCCGAGCCATGCCGCTCGTTCGCTGCGCACCCGGGCCACCGGCGTGATCGGTTGCCGTCTGTTGCCGAGCGACTACGGCGGTACGGGCGGGGTGCTCGACCGGCTCATCCACGCTTTATGTGACGCGGCCCGCTCCAGTGGGTACAACGTGCTGGCGTTTTCTGTTGCTACCGACGATGAAGAGATTGGCGTCTTCGACGACCTTTTGCGCCGAAACGCGGTCGACGGTTTTGTACTGGCCAACACCCACTATGGCGATGTCAGGCCGAATTGGCTGCTCGACCAGGGCACCCAGTTCGTTGCCTTCGGGAGGCCCTGGGGGGTCGAGCACCCGAGGCATTCGTGGGTCGACGTCGATGGGGCGGGGGGTACGTCGGAGGCCGTCAGCCACCTTGCCAGCCTCGGGCACACCAGCATCGCTTTCCTGGGGCTCGGAGAGGGCAACGGCGTAGGCGACGACCGCCACCACGGCTGGCAACGAGCGATGGACGACCTCGGGTTGCCTGTAACCGGGCTCGTGGCTCGGGCCGAAGACGGCATCGCCACTGGGAAAGCGCTGACACAGCAGATGATGGATGGCCCGCACCCGCCAACGGCGTTCGTCTGCGTCAGCGACGCCATGGCCGTCGGAGCGCTACGCGCGATCGAGGACCGCGGCCTGGTGGCAGGACGGGACATCTCGGTCGTCGGCTTCGACGACAGCCCGATCGCCTCGGTGATCCGGCCCCGGCTGTCGAGCCTGCGCCAACCGGTGGAGAGCGTCGCTCACAAACTGGTCGAGGTCCTACTTTCGGAGCTCGCCGGTACACAGCGACGCCCATCGCGCGTCGTATTGTCGCCATGGCTCGTTCGTCGCGAGAGCTCCGGGGAATGCTCGGCGGCTTTGGCCACCCCAACCAAAAACGCTCCGGGGCGATCCCATAAAACACGCCGGCAGGCCCAGTCCCCCTAATTAACCACTCTCCCTCTACTTGACTACTCCCCCTCTACTTGATCAGCAAAAGAAAGGAACAAACCAAATGAAACGATGGAAGCTGATAGGCGGCCTGACGGTTTCCGCCGCGCTGGTCGCGGTGGCGCCCGGCACCGCCATGGCGCAGAGCGCGCCGAAACTCACAGGCAAGACGCACGGTGTGACCATTAACTTCATGATCGCCTCTTCCGGCACGGCCGAGACCAATGCGGACAAAGCCGCCGCCGCCGCGTGGGGCAAACAGACCGGCAACAAAGTCGACATCATCAATTCGTCCAACCTGACCCTGCAGCTGACCGAGGGGTTCGCGGGCGGCTCGCCGCCTGACGTTTTCTACGGCGAGACCCCGCTGTTCGAGAGTATGGCGAAGCAGGGCCAGCTCCTCGATAGCGGCAATCTGATCACGACCCCCAGTTCGTTCTACCCATCACTTGTCAGTGCCTTTAGCTATAACCACTCCTTCTACTGCGTCCCGAAAGACTCCTCCACCCTGGCCATAGAAATCAACACCGCTGATTGGAAAGCGGCCGGCCTCACCAACGCCGATCTGCCGACGACGTGGGCCAAGCTCGCTAATGACGCAAAGGTGCTGACCAAAGGCAAGGTTACTGGCCTCGTCGATATCCGCCTCGCTCGACCGGCTGGGCGCCTTCTTCGCGGAGGCCGGAGGTTCGTACATGAACGCGAACCGCACCGCCTTCACGTTCGACTCGCCTCAAAACGTGCAAGCGCTCACGTACATCCAGGGTCTGGCCAAGAAGGGCTACCTCAAGTTCGCGTACGCAAGTTGACGCCGGCTGGGGCGGCCAGGCCATAGGTGACGGCTCCGCCGCCATGACGGTGGAGGGCAACTGGATCATCGGGGCGATGCAGTCGACTTACCCGAAGATCAATTACGAGATCGTACCGATGCCTGCAGGCCCTAGCGGTCACCATGGCACGCTCGTGTTCACCAACTGCTGGGGCATCGCCGCTTCCAGCAAGTACACGGCGGCAGACGTGAGCTTCGTGAAGTACCTGGCTTCGGCCAGCCAACAGCTCAAGTTCGCCAACGCTTTCGGCGTCATGCCGTCGCGTCCGAGCGTGGCCACGCAGTGGGCCGCCGAGCACACCACGCCCGTCGCCAGTGGCCCTAAAGGCACCCCGAACGTATCGGCGTTCGTCCAAGGTGATGCCTATGCGCTGCCTCAGGTGGCAACGATCGGCTTCCCGACCGTGCAAGCTGCGTTCGAATCCCAGATACTCGGGCTCTCCAATGGCTCGTCCAATCCCGAAGCAAATGCTCCAGCAACTGCAGACCAACGCCGAGGCGCTGCTGCAGCCGTAACCCCATAGCTGCGCCGGCGGCGCCGGCCCTTCTCGAGGGGCTGGCGCCGCCGGACATGCGGCCACGGCGGGTTTCGACCTGGCGCTCACTGGCAACAATCCGTACGGCTCTCAAAAACTCAATGCCCAGCGACGAAGCCGAGGCGCGGTCGTTGGCAGGCGATTAGGAGTGACGTCATGGACACGCTCTCTGGCGGTGGTCAACCCCCGGGCCCCCATGCGGCCGGCGGGGAAGCCGCACCAAGCCGACGAAGAGCGTCAGGACAGCCGCCGGGCCGACAACGCCGCAGACGTTCGGCGCTCCACCGGGGGGAGAACCTATTCGGCTGGCTGTTCATATCCCCGTCGCTTGCTCTCCTCCTACTGTTCCTAGTAGCCCCGATCCTCCTAGCGCTGTACATAAGCTTCACGAACTGGTCCGGGGTGACCAGTCCCGACGAGCAGCGCGGTGAAGTGGGTGGGGCTGCATAATTACCGCACCATCATCACCCAGCCGGGCCTGTACCAGTCGGACTTTGGGGCGGCGATCCGGAACAACTTCTATTTCGTGATCTTTACTGTCCCGTTGCAGACCATATTTGCTTTATGGCTGGCCGTCCTGGTCAACAACAAGTTCTTGCGCGGCAGGGGGTTTTTCAGGACTGCCTTTTATTTCCCCTCGATCACCAGCTCCATCGCCATCACCACGATCTTCATCTTCCTGTTCCAGGGCGAAGGCGTCGTCAATACGGTCCTCGGCTGGGTCGGCATCAAGGGGCCGAACTGGCTTTATGACGAGCAGGGCATCTTCTGGTCGTTCCTCAGCATTTTCGGAGTCAACAGCGCACCCGGGTGGGCGCAGCACATGGTCCTCGGGATCTCGATCTGGGACTGGATTTCGGGCCCATCTCTCGGGATGGTCTTCATCATTATCCTGGCCGTGTTCACGACCTCGGGTACGTTCATGCTTTTCTTCTTGGCCGCCTTGGCCAACATAGGAGAGGAACTCGACGAGGCCAGCGAGATCGACGGCGCTACCGGGTGGCAGAGGTTCCGGCAGGTAACCCTACCCATGCTGAGGCCCGCCCTGGTGCTCGTCCTGACCCTCGGCTTCATTTCCACCTGGCAGATCTTCGACCAGATATTCCTGACCGCCAGTAACCCGACGGTCATCACGCCCGCCTATTACTCCTACCAGGTCAGCTTCCAAGACAGTGCTTTTGGCGTGGGAGCGGCGGTGGCGTTCTTGTTGTTCTGCCTGATCGTCTTCCTGACCGTGCTGCAGCGCAGGTTCATCAGGGAGGACCTCACCAAATGAGCACCCGCAGCTACCAACCCCCCTGGCGACGGGCTCTGAGCTACGGCTTCTTGGTGTTGTTGGCACTGGTCTTCATTTTCCCTTTCGCCATCACCGTGGCCACCTCGTTCAAGACCGAACCCGATGCCTCGGCGAACGCCATATCTCTGATACCGCACCCGCCGACGCTGACAGCCTGGCAGCAGATCTTCGGCATCGGGCCGAACGCCTCGGTGACCGATTTCCCCCGCTGGTTCATGAACAGCGTGTTAGTGGCCACCTGTATCACCCTCGGGCGGGTCTTCCTCGACAGCCTGGCTGGTTATGCGCTGGCCCGCCTGGGATTCCGGGGCCGGAAGCTTGTCTTCGGCCTCGTCGTCGCCACCCTCGCCGTACCGGGCGTCGTGCTCCTGATCCCCCGCTTTCTGGTTTTGAAAGAGCTGGGCCTGTTCAACTCCTACCCGGGGATGATCCTGCCCATGATCGTCGACGCCACGGGGATCTTCCTGATGCGCCAGTTCTTCTTGCAGGTGCCCGTCTCGCTGGAGGAAGCGGGCAAGGTGGACGGCGCCAGCATCGGGCGGATCTGGTGGAGCATCGTCCTCCCTGTCGTCAGGCCGGGGTTGATCACTCTGACCATCCTGTCGTTCCAGGGCTCGTGGAACGAGTTCCAGTTCTTCGAGATCGCCACCATTTCCCCGAAGTACTACACCCTGACGACCGGCCTGGCCAATATTGTCGGTGGCGGGTTGGGAGCTGGAGCGCAGTTCCCCTTGAAGCTGGGAGCCTCAGCGTTGACGATCCTGCCCATCGCGATCCTGTTCTTCATATTGCAGCGTTACATAACGGCCGGCCGGACGGCGGGAGCCGTGAAGGGATAGTGCAAGGGCAAAGACCTGTATAGCCTGTTCGGGATGGAGCTGCTGCATTGGGAACGACGGCCGAGCCTGCGCCAGCCGGCGCTGGTGGCCGCCTTCGAGGGCTGGAACGACGCCGGGAACGCGGCGTCTGAAGCGGCCGCTTACCTCACCCGGGCCTGGGGAGGTAGCACGTTCGCCGTGTTCGACTCCGAGGAGCTGTTCGACTTCACCTCCGCTCGGCCGCAGGTGCGGCTGGAGTCTGGCGAGACCCGGCGCCTCGAGTGGCCCACGGTGACACTGTCGAGCGCGACCACCCCGGCCACCGAAAGGGACGTCGTATTCCTGTCGGGGCCCGAACCGCAGCTTCGGTGGCGTAGCTTCGCAGACGAAGTGCGGGACACGTGCGTGGCCCTTGGGGTCAACCTGGCCGTGCTGCTCGGCGCCCTCCTGGCCGACGTCCCCCACACCCGGCCCGTGCGGGTGACCGGCGGGGCTGGCAATGCCGAACTGGCTGCGCTGGCGGGCGTAGAACCGTCGTACTACGAGGGGCCGACAGGCATAGTCGGCGTCGTTGCAGACGCCCTCGGCCGGGCCGGCATCGCCACCACTTCGCTTTGGGCCAGCGTCCCCCACTACGTCTCGCAGAGCTCCTCCCCCAAGGCGACATTGGCTCTGGTCGAACGGTCCGCCAGGGTCCTCGGGACGGACGTGGACCTGGCGAAACTGCGCATTTCGGCGGCGGCTTACGAGCGCCAGATAAACGAGCTCGTTGCTTCCGACGAGGATGCGTCTGCCTATGTGACCAGGCTGGAAGAACAGGACGCCGAGGCCAACGCCGCCGAGGCCGAGCTGGGGCCTGAAGAGGAAGGCGCCCGCCTGACCCCCGCCTCGGGCGACCGCCTGGCCGCCGAAGTCGAGCGCTACCTGAGGGAACACCGCGGAGACTAGGCCGCGAAGGGCGGACGGCAAGGGTCGGGCCGCCCTGTTCCCCCTCGGGGACGGGGCGCCGGACCACTTAGGACGATGTAGCGGTAGTGTTGGTGTTGGTGGCTAATTGTGCCCACGGGTTCCCCCAAGGCGAGTGCCTTATTTGCCAAACACTCGGGAGCAGCCCGCCTCAGCCCACGGCTACGAAAACCAAGGTGGTTAGCCCGCCCGACGCCGTAGCCGCGTTGTCCAATGGCCGCACGTCTGGCGCCCTCGCCACCCGGGAGGCCGACGAAGCGCCGGCCAGGCGGGGCGGAAAGGGCACGAGCTCGTTCTGGGCCATACTCGTCGCCATAGTCGTGGGCGGCCTGCTCGTGTGGGCGTTTGCCGGGGTCCTGTCGGTGGCCTTTCACATCGCCGAGTACGTAGCTCTGGCCCTCGTCGCCGGATGGGTCGGTTACAAGCTCGGCCACTCCAGGGGCCGCCGGGGCCACTGAGGCGCCCAGTAGAGCCCCGCCCCGTAGAGCGCCACCCGGCCTAACTCGAGGCCGGAGCGCCGAGCTCAGGCCTTACAAAGACCGGGCTCACAAAGACTGGGCTGGGGACGGCGCCTCGTCCGCACCGCCTCCGGCTTCCTCGGCCTCCTCCCCGTAAGCGACGTAGCCAGATTCCTCGAGCTCGAGGGCCAGTTCAGGGCCTCCGGTGGCGACAACGCGTCCTCCCGCCAGCACGTGGACCTGGTCGACGGGGAGCTCGGAGAGCAGGCGGTAGTAGTGCGTGATGGCCAGGACGCCAACCCCTCCGCCCCGGGCCAGCTCGGCCACCCGCCGGGCCACCGCCCGGAGGGCGTCGATGTCGAGGCCGGAGTCGATCTCGTCGAGCACCGCGATGCTGGGGCGCAGCACCCCGAGCTGGAGCACCTCGTTGCGCTTGCGCTCTCCACCTGACAGGTCGACGTTGAGGGGGCGCAACAGGAAGGCCTCGTCAAACCCGACGGCACGCGCTTCGGAGGTCAGCAGCGCCGGCACTTCCGCCGGATCGCGCCCGGACGCCTTGAACGCTTCACCGAGTGCGTCGACCAGGCTTACGCCCGGTACCTCGATCGGGTACTGCAGCGCCAGGAACAGGCCGGCCCGGGCGCGTTCCCATGCCGGCATCGCCAGCAGGTCGGCCCCGTCCAGCAGGATGGTGCCTCCGGTGACCTCGTACCCAGGACGGCCGGCAATGACGTGAGAAAGGGTGGACTTGCCGGAGCCGTTCGGCCCCATTACGGCGTGGACTTCGCCGCTCGCCACCCGGAGATCGACGCCGCGCAATATTTCTTTCCCGCTCACCGAGGCGCGAAGGTCACTGATGACCAGTTCGCTCACGGGATGCTCACAATAACTTCGTCGCCTTCTCTCCTTACGGCGTAAACCTGCACGGGCGTGGTGGCGGGCAGAGATTCGGGGGCGCCATCCTTCAAGGAAAAGGTACTGCCGTGTTTGGTGCACTCGATGCTGCAGCCATATTTCTCGACCTCGCCGTCGGAAAGGGGCCACTCCTGATGGCTGCACCGGTCGGCCAGGGCGTAGACGTCATCACCTACGCGAGCCAGGCAAATCCCGTACGGCCCGCCTTCGACACGAACTGCCTCGCCGTCGGGGATATCCACCAGTTTCACTTTTATCTCTTTACTCAAAACGACGAGCCTCGACCTTCCGTGCTTGTCGGCCGGTGGCTGGCGTAAGGGCCCTCAGAGGCACCAAAACCGGCGGCGCTAAGTTTGCCGGCAAACGCCCCACGTAACCAGGCCGCAGCGCTGGCCACGGGGAAGCGCTCGAGCACGTCTTCCATGAACCCCAGCGCGATCAACCGCTCGGCTACGCGAGAGGGTACACCCCGGCTTTCCAGGTAAAAACGCTCCGATTCGTCTATTGGCCCGACGGCTGAAGCATGCGAGCAGCGGACGTCGTTGTCCTCGATTTCCAAGTTGGGGACCGAGTCCGCCTGCGCGCCCTCGGACAGCACCAGGTTTCGGTTTGTTTGGAAGGCGTTTGTGCCTTTGGCCCCCTTTTCGACGCGGATGAGGCCGGAATAGACCGAATGGGACTTATTGGCTACAACGCTCTTGAACAGCAAGTCTGAGCGCGTCTTGGGCGCCGCGTGGAGCTGGACGGTCCGCAGGTCGTGCATCTGCTCACCAGAACCGAAGTAGGCAGCCAAAAGCTGGCTGTCGCCTCCGGGGCCCTCGAGCACGGAGTCGGTGCGCACACGTGCGTAATCGCCTCCCAACGCCACCGTCATTGAGCGCAAGGTGGCGTCCCGGCTGACCCGGCTCACCTGGTTGCCCAGTTGCCACGCCCGCGGGCCGAGGAGCTGGACCTGGCCGAACCCGAGGCGGGCGCCGCGACCGACAGAAAGCTCCGTCACAGGGACGACCAAGAGGTCCGCATCAGCAGAGGCGATGATCTCGACCACCCGCACCGACGCGTTTTCGCCCACCTCGACCTCGAGCCTGGGGAACACCGCCCTCCCGTCCTCGTCCAACCAGTGGACGAAGACCAGCGGGGCGGCCACCTCGGCACCGGCACGCACCGTCACCCGCCAGGGAGCTCTCACGAAGGCGCCGTTCATGGCCTTCCACACATCCGCCCGCGGCCCGTCCAGCGCCGTGACCGGTTCGCGACCCTCCACCAGCGGCCCGTGCCCGATGGGCACCACCTCCACCCCCGGCTGGGGGCGCAATAGGGGAGCTTCGCCGCCATTGTGGCTGACCACGAGGGTGGCGTCCGGGCCGGCGGCTTCGACCAATCTCTGCACCGGCGCGGGCAGTTGGTCAAGGGCTAGCACCGGGCCAGGCGAACCAGGCGCGTAGCGGCTGAGGTCAAGTTCCTCAATGCGGCTGTAGCGCCAGATCTCCTCGGACTCTCTCGGCAGGTCCAGACCGGCAAAGAGCTCCCAAGACGATCGGCGTTGGTCCAACAGCCACGCCGGGCCGGGCAGCGCGGCGACGGCGTCCGCGTTGAACTCAGAAGTTAAAGGACCTGGCACAGTGATTGAGCAGCTTAGGTTATGCGGTGCCCGAATTGTTCGGGCGGTCCGCCAATGGCACCCTGAGTACGTGCCCGTGATCGCGCTTCGCCACCGGCCTCGGATTGTAGGCCAGCCGGGGGCGTGGTCAGTACGGGCATGCACCGCTCGCGCCGGTGCCAGCCTGGCCGGCGTCAGCCTCGTCGCCGCCTCCGTGGCGGCGCCCGGGTCGCACACTGCGGCCCGGGCCATCAAGAAAATGGAGCTCCCTACCGCGTTGGTAGACATCCAGTTAGGCCAGCGCACGTTGGGCTGGATCAGCCCTCACCTATTTAGAGCGAACCTGCTTTGGCCCTATAACGCCGAGGGCGCGTTCAACCCGCTACGACTGTGTCGAGTTGCACAAATACGCCAAACCGCTTGACCTTAGTGCGACGATGAACACCTACGAAGAAAATCTCATGGGCGCGCCTTTGGCCGAGGGCGCCAAGCTGGCCGCCCTCCAGCGCCAGATCCGTCAATATGCCGGCCGGAACATCCCGGTAGTGATCACCGAGTACGGCCAGCCCATAACGCCGATGCCCTTCGCCGACCCGGATTTCAACCTGTCCCTAGACGAGGGTTTACTCGTTGCTTCCCAGTTGCGCCAATGGATATTGCACGGCATATTGCTGGCCGAAAAGTACTTCCTGGTATCGACGCCGTTTATCGTCGACAACCCTATCGACCTGAGCGTCGAACCTGTCGGGCTGAGCATAAACAGTGCCATGATCGCCGGCCCGGCCCCTCCTTCATAACCGAGCCCTCTGGCAAGGCGTTGGGGCTTATGGCCCAGCTGGGCCGTAGCGAAAGGCTCAATGACAACATCGAGGAGACCCCACGATGCCCGCCGAGCCGGGTGGCCCAGTCCCGGTGCTCCAGGCGGTGGCCAGCTCGTCTAACGGGAAGTTGTAGCTACTAGTCATCAACGTAAGCCCCGACCGCCGTGTGTTGGCCGAGGTCGACCCCGGGCATATCGGTGCGCCGCGCTACGTCAAGGCGACGGTTCTGGACGGCCCCACGCCGACCGCCTACAACACCTACACCCACCCGGACAGGGTGGGGACGAGGACCTGGACCGTACAGGTCGGGCAGCACTATTTCGTCTGGGATTTCCCGGCCCACTCGGTACTTTGCTCCAGCTGCCGCTGCTCAAGCCCGGGACGTACCGGGTTTAGTCGTCCAGTTTCTCGGGCCTGCGGTTTCAGGCCGGTCAGCGAACTCTGCGAGTAGATTTGCGACCTCGGCATCCGTGCTTTGGCTGAAGTCTTCGTACCAGGCGCCGACCGCCTGCATGTGCGCCGGCCGGACCGTGCAGATTTCCTCGTCCACTAACGGGGCCAAGAGGGCAAGCGGTTCGGGCGGCGCCACCGGGACGGCCAGGACCAATCGCTCGGGACGTTGCTCGCGGACGGCGATCAGTGCCGCCCACATGGAGGCACCGGTGGCCAAGCCGTCGTCGACCACGACAGCGGAGCTCCCGGTCAGCACGGCGCCGACGCCGCCTCCATCGTGGAGCCCGGAGTTGTACAACACCATCTGGCGCTCTACCCTCTGCGCCGCCTTGGCTACCAATTCCTCCACCCGCTCGTCGCTCAGCCGGAGGGCGGCGATCACGTCATGGTTGAGGACCTTGACCCCTCCGGGTGCCACTGCGCCGATAGCCAGTTCCTCCCGGCCCGGGGCGCCGACCTTGGAGACAGGCATGGCCACGAGGTCGGCGCCGATCTTTCGGGCCACCTCGGCACCGACAGGAACGCCTCCTCTCGGTAAGGCCACTACCACGGGCCGTACAAGTTGTTCGCAGCGGGCCACCTGTTCGCCGAGCACTCGTCCAGCGTCGGCCCGGTCGGCGAACAGGCCCTCGAACAAAGGCTCCTAGCCTCCAGCTTCCGGGTCTGGCTGGTCCGTGTCCACCACAACGCGGCGGTGATCGTAGGAGTCGTACCGGACGGGGATGGTCCCCCCGACTTTGACGCGAGCCCGTTCCTCCGGCGTGGGGAAGGCCACCCGGGTGGTCACTTCGAAGGGCTCCCCCTCCGAGGGCTGGACCTTCAGTGTGAGCCGGCTGCGTGTGACCGGCCCCAGGGTCCGTTCGTCGACCACCGACATGACCAGCGCCTGCGCCTGAGTGTTGAGTGGTCTCAGGTCGCCGAAAGACTGGTCCTGCTCCGGCGACGGCGGGGGATCACTGGCGGGTTGAGGCACGGGCGTACCTGCCTGCCGGTCCCGCCGTTCCGTGCGGTCTCGAGGCGGACGGCGAGGCGGCTTCGGAGGAGACGACGCCGTCGAACCGGGGTGGCCGGTACGGGCGGACCGGGCCTGCCCGACCCCCCCTGTACCTTGGAAAGGCCCCTGAGCGTTGACGGCCAGGCTCAGCACCCCGACCACGACCACCAGCATGATTGCCAGTGCCAAGGCCGCTCCCACAGCTGGATCTTAGGGCACGCCAGGAGGGCTTTTTTGAGCTCTCCCTGATGTGGCCCGCACGTCCGTTGAAAGCGAGCCGGCTCTAGCCGACGCTACCCTCCATTTGCAGCTCGATCAGCCGGCTCCACTCGACGGCATACTCCATGGGCAATGTGCGCGTCACTGGCTCGATAAAGCCGTTGACGATCATGCTCATCGCCTGCTGCTCCGAAAGTCCCCGGCTCATGAGGTAAAAGAGCTGGTCGTCGCCGACCTTGGAGATGGTGGCTTCGTGACCCACCTGAGCGTCGTGCTCGCCGAACTCGATGTACGGGTACGTGTCCGAGCGGGACTTCTCGTCCAGGAGCAGAGCGTCGCAGCGCACGAAGCTCTTGGAGCGCTTGGCGCCCTCCTCGAACCGCACGAGGCCGCGGTACGAGGTACGACCGGCGTCTTTCGATATCGACTTCGAGATGATGGTCGAGGATGTCTCGGGAGCGGCGTGGACCATCTTGGCCCCGGCGTCCTGGTGCTGGCCCGCACCGGCGTAGGCCACCGAGAGGACCTCGCCTGACGCTTTCGGGCCCATCAGGTAGACGGATGGGTACTTCATCGTCAGCTGCGAGCCGATGTTGCCGTCGATCCACTCCATGTGCGCCTCGGCCTCGCACCGGGCACGCTTGGTGACCAGGTTGTACACGTTGTTGGACCAGTTCTGGATGGTGGTGTACGTGACCCTGCTCCCCTGCTTGCACACGATCTCCACCACGGCGGAGTGGAGGGAGTCGGTCGTGTACACCGGGGCCGAGCAGCCCTCTATGTAGTGGACTTGCGCACCCTCGTCGGCGATGATCAGGGTCCGCTCGAACTGGCCCATGTTCTCGGCGTTGATCCGGAAGTAGGCCTGTAGCGGCATGTCTACCTTGACGCCGGGGGGTACGTAGATGAACGACCCGCCGGACCACACGGCCGAGTTGAGAGCAGCGAACTTGTTGTCGTTCAGCGGGATGATGCGACCGAAGTACTGCTTGACGAGATCCGGGTACTCCCGCAGGGCGGTGTCCATGTCGCAGAACAACACCCCCTGGCTAGCCAGTTCCTCGCGATTGCGGTGGTAGACAACCTCGCTCTCGTATTGGGCGGTCACGCCGGCCAGGTACTTCCTCTCCGCCTCCGGGATGCCCAGCTTGTCGTAAGTTGCCTTGACCGAGTCGGGTAACTCGTCCCAGGCGTTGACCTGCTTGTCGATGGGTTTGATGTAGTAAAAGATGTTGTTAAAATCGATCCCTGACAGGTCGCCGCCCCAGGTGGGCATCGGCCGGCGCTCGAAGTAACGCAGCGCCTTCAACCGGCGCTCCGTCATCCACTCGGGCTCACCCTTCATCCAGGACATCTCCCGCACGATGTCCTGGTTGACGCCCCTCTTCGGTTTGAAGACGTAATAGTCCTCGACGTCGCTCCAGCCCAGCTGGTAGCGGCCAAGGTCAAGTTCTTGCGCGGCAGTAGCCATTCGAGCTTCCCTCCTAGGGATTTCTCCTATCCCGATAGTAACAACCCTGCTGGCGTAGCCGGACGGCCGGGACGAGGCGGCTCTACAGGGCCGGCCTCTAGGGGCCGGCCTCTAGGGGCCGGCGCCGGCCTCGTCGCCCGCCCACTGCCAAAGCTCGCCGGCCATCTCGTGCGCCGCCAGCATGACGGCTGGGTCGTCCGGGTCACCGACGACCACCGCCAGTAACTTTTCCCTGCCCTTCTGGTCGGCGGAGGAGGAGACTGCGGCCCCAAGGGCCACTGCGTCTTTGCCCACCAGGACGACAGGAGCCCCGCTCGCTACCGCGCCCGCGGCCTCATCGACGTCGCAGGTCACTTTTGCGCGCCCCGAACCCACAGAGTAAAAACGGCGTGCCACAGTTAGTGGTAACACCATGCTCCTCCCTACTCTTCCTCAACCTCCTGCTCCGCCGCGCCGGCCGGCCGCTCATGTCGCTCACGGTGACATCCGGCCCGACGACTGGCAGTGGCTCGCCAACAGGGACGACCCCGAGGTAATTGCGTACCTCGAAGCAGAAAACGCCTACACGGACGCCGTCCTCGCCCCCACGGACTCGATGCGCGAAGACCTGTTCCAGCAGATCCGCTCCCGGGTAGCCGAGACCGACATCTCGACGCCGATCTTCCACCACGGATGGTGGTATTGGTCCCGCACACTGGCCGGGAAGCAATACCCGGTGCATTGCCGGCGGGCCGACCCTGGCCACGCTCTATCGGTGACCGAGGTGCTGGCGGCGGCCCGGGCGGCCTTGCCCGGGGCCGGCGTGGCCGGAGATGGTACGCCGGCGCCGGCGGGCAACGGCCCCGCCGCAGCCACCGTGCGTGCCCACGCCGGCGAGGTCGTCCTGGACGAAAACCAGCTGGCGGGGGCCGGCGACTATTTCGCCCTCGGCGTGTTCGACATCCGGCCGGACCATGAGGTCCTGGCTTACGGCACCGACCGTGACGGCTCCGAACGCTACAAGTTGCGGTTCCGGGACCTGGGTTCGGGCGACGACCTGGCCGACGTCGTAGAGGACGTCTACTACGGCTCGGCGTGGTCGAGGACGTGTAAGAGCTTCTATTACGTCCGGCCCGACAAAGCGATGCGCCCGTGGCAGGTGTGGCGCCACGGCCTGGGTACTCCGGCCGCTCACGACCAATTGGTTTTCCAGGAAGATGACGAACGGTTTTTCGTCTCGGTCGACCTCACGAGGAGCATGCGCTTCGTGCTTATCACGAGCGAGTCGAAGATGTCGACGGAGATCCGTTACTTGCCCGCCGACAGCGACCGCGGCCAACTTTCGGTCGTAATGGCCCGGCGCGAGGGGGTCGAGTACGACGTAGACCACGCCGTCCATCCCGTGAACGGTGATGTGTGGCTGGTGCGCTGCAACCGCGGGCCGACGGGCGACGAGCTCGAGAACTTCGCCCTGTTTGAACTGCCGGTAGGCCAGGATGACCCCGCGCAGCTGCGGCCATTGCTCCCGTACCGGCCAGAGGTGAAGTTGGAGTCAGTTGACTGCTTCGCCCGCCACGCCCTCATCCTCGAACGCTCCGACGGCCTCGAGCACCTGAGAGTGCTCCGGCTGGCCGACGGGACCGAGCACGTGGTGGCCCAACCCGAACCGGCGTACAAATTGAGCGGCGAGGCCGGTCGCGAGTGGGACACCAACGTGGCCCGGTTCGGCTACAGCTCGCTCACCAGCCCTCCGTCCAGCGTCGAATACGACATGGAACTCCGGCAGAGGTCAACGGTCAAGCAGGCCACGGTGGGTGGAGGTTACGACCCCGGGAATTACCGAAGTGAACGCTTGTGGGCACAAGCACCGGACGGCACCAAGGTGCCCATCTCTCTGGTGTGCCGCCGCGACCAGTCCCTCGACGGCTCGGCCCCCTGCCTCCTTTATGGCTACGGGAGCTACGAGTACCCGATAGACCCGTCCTTTTCCCACACTCGGCTCAATTTGCTAGAGCGCGGCTTCGTTTTTGCCATTGCCCATGTGCGTGGCGGTGGTGAGCTGGGCCGGCCCTGGTACGAGCAGGGCCGTCTGATGCACAAGAAGAACACGTTCAGCGATTTCATCGCCTGCGCAGAACGGCTCGTGGATGAGGGTTGGACGAGCCCGGACCGTCTCGTTATCCGGGGCGGTAGCGCCGGCGGGCTGCTCATGGGGGCCGTGACAAATATGCGCCCGGAGCTGTTCAAGGCGGTGGTGGCGGAAGTCCCGTTTGTCGACGTGGTGACGACGATGTCGGACGAGAGCTTGCCGCTCACCATTACCGAATGGGAGGAATGGGGCAACCCGCGCGATGACGCTGACGCATACGCCTACATGAAGTCGTATTCGCCGTACGACAACGTCCACGCCGCGGAATACCCGTCGATGTACGTCACGGCGGGCCTCAACGACCCCCGCGTTGGTTACTGGGAACCGGCCAAATGGGTGGCCAAGCTCCGTGTGACAAAAACCGGGGAAAGCCCGTTGTTATTACGGACCGAGATGGGCGCCGGCCACCGGGGGCCGTCGGGCCGTTACGACGCCTGGCGCGACGAGGCGCGGGTGCATGCTTTTCTCTTGGCCCTGCTCGAGGACGAGCGCTGACCGGTGCGTCCAGCGGGGTCTCGCTGGGGACGGTTTATGCGTAAAAAGCGTCAGAAATAGTCCCAAGCGCCCCAGTTGTCGCCGTCAATGACGAATATCCACCACTGGCGCCGGCAGATCGACGACCTCGGGTGTTCCCGGCCGTGGGCGGCGCACGGCGTCAGTAATAACGGCCGCTATCTCGTCTCCTACCAGTTCGTCCCGCTCTAAAAGGGCGTCCCGCAGGGCCACCACGACGTGCTTCCGGGCCGCCAGCACCTCGTGGGCGCTCGACCGGGCCGTCTCCAGCAACACTTCGACGGACTGGCGGCTGGCTTCGTCCGACAGGACCTTGCTCACTATGTCGGCTGAGCTGCGAGAAGCGTCGAGCGAAATGAGGCTCCCGGCCATCCCGTATGAGCCCACCATTTGAGCGGCCAGCCTCGTAGCACCGGCCAGGTCGCCCGAAGGGCCGGTGCTCGCTTCGCCGAAGAAGATCTCCTCTGCTACCAGACCGCCCATGGCGATGCGCAAAAGACCCTCGCACTCGCCGCGGGTACGGGTAAAGCGCTCTTCGCTATCGGAATGGGCGAGCAGCCCGAGGGCTTCGCTCCGTTTGATTATCGACAGGACGTCGAGGTGCCGACCGGGAGCGGCGAAATAGGCGACGGTGGCGTGGCCCGCTTCGTGGGTGGCTATAGCTGCTCTCTCGCTGGCCGAGTACGCCACGGGTTGCGCCAGGCCGAGTTCCTCGGTCATACGCGCTCGCTGCAGGTCGGACCAGTTCATTGCGGAACGGGCGGCGCGGAAGGCCCAGACGAGCGCTTCGTCCAGAAGATGCTCCAACATGACGGGCGAATAACCGAAGGTCGAGCCGGCCAACGCGTCTCGCTTGGCGGGGTCGTCGAGCTCGGCATCGTGCGCCTTTCGGGCCAGGTAGTAGTCGATGACCTCGCGCCGGCCGGAGCGGCCTGGGACGTCGACCCTTATGCACTTGTCGAACCGGCCCGGCCGCAATAGCGCAGGGTCGAGGTCGGCGGCCCGGTTGGTGGCGCCGATCACGAGGAAGTTGGCGGGTTTCGCCACCTGTTTACGCAAGCTGTGGGCCGGCGGCAGCCACCGGTTGGCCACGTCGATAACCGCATTTATGGCTCGCACCCCGAACGGAGGCACGTCGAAAGATTGCAACTGGATGAGCAATTCGTTGACTACGCCGGCGATGCCCTCGCGGCCCGGCCCGGCGCCCAGGCCCCCTCTGGTGGCGCCGATGGCGTCAATTTCCTCAATAAACCCGATGGCGCCCCCTTCTCGCCGGGCATAGTTGCGCAGGGCGCGGAAATAAGAACGGATCTTGCGGTTGGTCTGGCCGTAGTACATCGACTGGAAAGCCGATGAGGAGACAAACAGGAACGGGACTCCTGCTTCTGCGGCCATTGCCTTCGCGATATAGGTTTTCCCCGTACCCGGCGGGCCCTCGAAGAGCACCGCTCGGCGGGGGGTACCGCCCATGCCCTCTTCAAACGTCCGGTGGGCCAGGAAGAGGTTGAGCGTCTTCACGGCTTCTTCCACCACGGCGTCGTTGCCGACCACATCGGCCAGCGTTATGCCCACTTCTTCGGGACGGTACAGCACGTGCGGCGACCGGCCGGCCATTAGCAGAGGTCCCGCCATGACCGCACCGAGGAGGACGAGCAGGAGGAGGCCGGGGAAATAAGGAAGGAGCGAGGCCGGGATCCCCGGGTGCGGCCAGTGAAAGTCGCCCGCCGCTGCTAAATAGTTGCCCTGGAGGTACCTGACGACGCCGGCGGCCGAGCGCCCTATGACCGGGACACCAACGACCAAAAGAACGACGAGCAAGCGGCGCAGGCGAGCCTGACGGGCCTGTTCGCGAGAAGTGACCACATCCGCGTCCCGAAGTACGCTGCCCGAGCCCAGTGCCGCCAATTCCATGAGTGGTCCTCTCTTTTGTCCCGGCCCTTGTAGGAGTTTAAAAGGGGTTCCGCTCGAGCGAAGCTCGTCTCACCACCGGCGCGTGGAATACCACGAATAGTGAGGGGACGCGGCCTTGACTGCGTGTTCCTCTTCCATTGGGTCGTCCATTTGGTGCTCCGTCCCGCGTCGGACCGGCGAGTGGGATCCCGGGACCGGCGCGGTGGGGACCACCAGAACTAGGGTTTTGGCCACCCATGCCCGAGCTGGATTTGCGCAACGACGTATACCGCCGACCTTTGCAGACCGCCCTCGAACGGCTTGGTCTCGGCTCGGGCTGGTCCTGCGCGGACATAGGGGCAGGAGGCGGTGACGTGACGGTAGCCCTCGCGTCCATGGTCGGCCTCGAGGGCCGCGTGTACGCAGTGGATATCGACCCCAGTCGTCGGGACGAGGTGGCTCAGGCCGCCGTTGAAGCGGGCAGAGCCCAGGTGGTAGCCATCACGCAGGCGGCTGAGGACCTCGTGCTGCCGGAGAAGGTCGACCTCGCCTACTGCCGGTTCCTCCTAATGCACGTCGTCGACCCGCTCGTGGTGCTGAAACGAATGGCGTCGATAACTCGCCGCCACGGGTGGCTCGTGGCGCAGGAGCCGATCACTTCGGCGGGCCGGGTCGCCGGGACGGCGATGTCGATGCCGTCCGCCCGGCACCCGGACGTCGGGGCTCTGCTGCCGGGCCTGGTGAAACAGGCCGGGCTCGAGCTAGTCGATGCCTGGGCCGAGGCCCAGGCCGGGGCCGGACCCGGGCCGGTGGCCGAATACCTGGAGGACCTCACGGGCGTCGGTCCCGGCGTCGACTCCGTGGTCCTGCCCCCGCTCGTCACCGTTATGGCCCGCAGGCCATGACGGTGCCGGTTTTGTAGGCCGGGGCAGTCCCGGCGGAGCTCCTTACCGGTCGAGGTCGGCGAAGAAACCGGGGAGCGAGGGGGATTGTCGTCGCCCGCCAACGAACCGGGGCCGGCTACAGGCAGGTGGTCGGCGTACTGGATAAGCCACTTGCACGCCTGCGTCAAACGGGCCGAAAGTGAAACCTGGGTTACGCCCAGGAAACAACTACCCTCGGTGGCGCATACCTAACCGGGCGTGGTTCAGGCCTTCCACCCAAGTAGCTCGGCTACGGGAGCGCACGTGGCCTTGGAGAGAGCAGCGTCGGGTTCTTCTCGCCCGTGCTCGCTTACCACGGCCGCCAGATCGTCGGCGTTCGCCACCTCGACCGCCACCCCTCCCTTAAGGGCCCGCTCGAGAAGTTGCTGCCAGAGTTCTTCGGGGAGGAGCGTGCCGCGCTCAATGACGGCCCACACCGGGACGCCTGACTGCGCCGCTGACGCCAGGGGGCCACTCGTGCTGCGGGGGAACAGCAACCCGGCCGGGCCGGCCGCCCGAGCGCGTAGAAGGAGCAAGTCGGTCTTGCGCGAAGACCTGTGCGACACTTCCAGGTCGTTTCGCTGCCGTAGCGCCCGCACGAGGGACGGCGGCGGCCCCGGGAAAGCCACTCTGGCGTCCTTGGGGAGGGCCTGGGCGCACAGCCTCGCCGTCGGGTCAGAGGAAAGCTCCTCGGCCGCCTCCCAGATCCCCTCGACTGCGCCCGCCGCACTGAGTGCCCGCGACGACAGCCACCACGCCGCCCCCGTCGATGGGTAGTATTCGATCAGGCGCCTGCAGGCCTGGAGCAAGCTGGCGGGGTTCTCGTCGGCCAGTTCGGCCAGTACGGCGGCGACCTCCTGGGCCGGGAAGTCGTCCGCGTTGTCCCATTGTCTTGCTATGTAACGGAGTTGCTCCAGGGGGTGCACGCTCATCGTCTCATGTTGTGTAGTCAGCGTTGATGCGCACGTACTCGGCGGATAGGTCGCAGCCCCAGACCGTCGCCGTGGCCTCGCCGACCCCGAGGGCTATATCGATGTGAACCATATCAGAGCGCATGATCCCCGACAGCCTCTCGAGGTCCTCCGTCCCGAGCGGCCGCGGGTAAACCTCGAGGTCGCCGAAACACACCCGCACCTCGTCCGGGTCGATATCTGTGTCGTCTGAGCATTTCCCGATGGCCATTATGACCCTTCCCCAATTCGGGTCGGCACCGTGGACGGCGGACTTCAAGAGGGGCGAGTTCACCACGGCCTTGGCCACCCGTTTGCCCTGGGCGCTATCCCGCGCCGAGCGCACGGTGACCTCGATCACTTTGGAGGCGCCCTCGGCGTCCGCGGCGAGCTGGAGGACTAGAGAGCCGCACACCCGGCGCAGAGCGGCTTCGAACTCCGTAACGCCGACCGGGCCGGCCGACCCATTGGCCAGGAGCAGCACCGTGTCCGAAGTAGAAGTGTCGGTGTCGATCGAAAGCGAATTGAACGTCACATCCACCACCCGCTCGAACGCCCGCTCCAGCTCGTCGCGTGCAACAGCGGCATCCGTGACGACGTAGCCGAGAAGGGTAGCCATGTTGGGCTCGATCATCCCGGACCCCTTGGCCACCCCCGTCACCGTTGCCTGGCCCACGCGGGTGCTGGCCAATTTGGGCACCGTATCGGTGGTCATGATGGCTCTGGCCACCGCCGGGAAATCGGCGGTGGCCGGCAGCCGCAAACCCTCGAAGTGACGGCGGATCCTCTCCATCGGGTAAGGCCTCCCGATGACCCCCGTCGAACCGACGAGGACGTCTTCGGCTTCGGACCCCGTCACTGTGGCTACGAGATCAGCGAGCTCAGCGGCGTCCTGGTCGCCCTGTGCGCCCGTGGCCACGTTGGCGTTCTTCGACACCGTGACAATGGCCCTGGCTGAACCATCTGCGAGGTGGCGGCGGGAGAGCGCCACGCTCGGGCCGGCGAAGCGCGATTGGGTAAACAGCCCGGCAGCGGTGCAGGGCGTGTGGCTGGCTACGATTGAGAGATCCAGGCTCTCGTCCTTGATGCCGGCATTGGCGGCATACGTTACAAAGCCCCGCGGAGCTTCGACGGCGTCGCCTGTCACGACCCCAATCTCAGCAAGCCCAGTCTCGGCAAGCCCAGTCTCGACAAGCCCAGTCTCGGCAAGCCCAGTCTCAGCAAACCCAGTCCCAGCAAACCCAGTCTCGTCAGGCATGGCTACATATGATCGCGCTGCTGGCCCCGTCCTATCGAGGTTCGCCAAATCAGTTGACGCTGGACGAGACAGGCCATCCACACACCCAGGATATGGCCTGCTTTCCATTCACGAGCCCGAGGCGCTGCGCCCAGCCTGTCTCGGTGACGATCAGCAGAGGCATGCTCTTGGGCGTTGGCGGGAAGGAATGGTCTGTGCCACAGGGTAGCGGCGTCGTCGAGGCCACGTTCGTGGGCGGGCCGGGAGACCGGCAGTGAACGTTTTCGAGAAGGGCCTTCGCGGAGTCGACAAGTTCCAGCAGCGGCACACGGCCACCGCTTTTTTATTCGGAGTGATCAAGAAATTCGGCGACGACAATGGGGGCACGCTGGTCGCCAACCTGGCCTATACGGCCTTTGGTTCGGTCTTCGTCCTCCTGCTGCTACTGGTGACAATCCTCGGCCTTGTACTGGCTAGCCACCCCGGCCTCGAAAAGCAAGTCCTCGATTCGACCTTCGCCCAGTTCCCGATAATTGGCACGGACCTACAGAAAAATATCAAAGCCCTCCACCGCAACAGCGTGATCAGCCTCGTCATCTCTATCGTCGGCTTGCTCTGGGGCTCGCTCGGCCTGGCCCAAAACGGTATCTTCACGATGTCGCAGGTATGGAACCTTCCCGGCCCTGACCGTCCGAACTACTGGAAGCGCCTGGCCCGCAGCGTCACTTTCCTGCTGGTCCTGGCCCTCGGGTTGGCCACTAGCACCTTCCTGGCCGCCGTCATCCCCGCCGTGCGCGGAGGTTCGATGCTGCTGGCGGTCGGGGGGGGTGCGGCGTCGGCCATCGTCAACTTCGCCTTGTACCTATTCGCTTTCGATGTCCTAACGCCGGCCCAAATCCGCTTGAGGCAACTGGCGCCCGGCGCCGCCGTGGCCGGCATAGGCTGGACCATTTTGCAGGCCCTGGGCGGGTTCGTGGTCGGGCATTACCTCAAGAACGACAGCTCCGTCTATGGGCTGTTTGGTATCGTGCTCGGACTTTTTGCCTGGGTTTACCTGATAACTGAGCTCACCGTCTACGCGGCAGAGCTGAACGTGGTCTTGGCCAAACATCTCTGGCCCCGCTCGATTGTGCAACCACCTCTTACCGACGCGGACCGAAGGTCGATCGCCGCCCAAGCGCTACAAAACATCCGCCGGCCCGAGCAGACTGTTGAAGTCTCCTTTGACGGTGAGCCCATTAAGGATGCCGATCAGTGGGCAAGCAATGGCGAGAAGCCTCCGGCCCCGGTGCCTAAGGCTTGAACACCATAAGGTACAGCGCCCCCAAGAGCAGGACGTTGAACGCCCCCATCCCAATACCGATACGCCGGTAAAGCTGGTCCATTTCGGCCATCTGTGGGGGCCGTCGGGGTGGGGCCATGGCCGGCGCCTCGGCCAGTTCGAGCATGGCTTCGCGGTAGCGCCGCTCCGCCGGCCTGACCAGGCCATGCAGGACGCCCAGCATGACCACAAAGACGATTAGGGCGGCGATGACCCAGGGCTTGTTGAACAGGTCATGGTCCCCCGACACCCCGATGGCCGCGATCCCGAAGACCACGAGCCCGTAAATGAGCACTTCCCCGATCTGGGAGACCTGGCCATAAACGGCCAGCACGCCAGCTGAAGCCGCAGGCCCTCTTTTCCTGGCCAGATCGAGCACCCAACCTCGGTAGACCAGGGCGCCAAAACCGCCCACAGCGCAGATTATGTGCAACAGGACAAAGGTTTCGAAACCCACACCAGATGGTTGCGGGTCGATAGCGGTCACTTGATGATGCCACCCCGCGTCATCGCCTCGACATCCAACGCCTTGTCGACCTGTTCCTCGTCCAAAAGGCCCTGTTCCAGCACGACACTGCGCAGGTCTCGACCCTCGGCCACGGCTTGCTTGACGACCTTGGCTGCTTGTTCGTAACCGATATAGGGGTTGAGGGCGGTGGCTATGGCTGGAGACGAAAGGGCGTAGTTGCGGCACCGGTCCACGTCCGCTTCGAGACCGCTGATGCACCGGTCTGCGAACAAGCGGCTGACGTTGGCGAGCAGCCGCAAAGACTCGAGCAAATTACGGGCAATCACGGGCAGCATTACGTTGAGCTCAAAGTTCCCTGCGGCGCCCCCAAAAGCGACGGCCGCATCGTTGCCGATCACCTGCGCTACTACCTGTGAAACGGCCTCGGGGATAACGGGGTTGACCTTTCCCGGCATTATTGAGCTGCCGGGCTGCAGATCAGGGATGCGTAACTCAGCCAGGCCCGCACGGGGCCGCTACCCATCCACCGGATATCGGTGGCGCACTTGTACAACGACACGGCTATCGTCCGGGCCACGCCCGACGCTTCCACGAGGGCGTCGCGCGAGCCCTGCGCCTCGAAATGGTCCCTGGCCTCAGTGAGCGGCAGTCCGAGCTCGGTGGCGAGCCGTTTGATGGTCCCACTGGCAAAACCGGGCGGGGCGTTCAAACCCGTTCCCACGGCGGTGCCGCCAAGTGGCAGTTCGCCTACCCGAGGGAGGCAGGCGGCGAGGCGCTCGGTCCCGTGCTCGACGGCGGCGGCGTAACCGCCAAACTCTTGGCCGAGGGTGACCGGGGTGGCGTCCATGAGGTGGGTGCGGCCCGCCTTCACCACTGTGGCAAACTGCGCGGATTTCTGCCGTAGGGCTTCGGCTCAGGTGAGCCAGTGCCGGCATCAACGAGTTTGAAATCTCGCTCGCGGCCGCCACGTGAATGGCCGACGGGAACACGTCATTGGACGACTGAGAGGCGTTGACCTGGTCGTTCGGGTGGACCGGCTCACCCAGGCGCTCCGACGCCAACGTGGCCAGGACCTCGTTCATGTTCATATTGGACGAGGTACCGGACCCGGTTTGGAACACGTCAATCGGGAACTCCGAGCCCCAACCGCCGCCAGCTACTTCTAAGGCGGACTCGGCGATGGCGTCAGCGACCGGTTTGCTAATGACCCCGAGCTCGGCGTTCTCCAATGCCGCCGCCCGCTTTAGCAGAGCCAGAGCGCGAACGAGGGCGGCGTCAATCTGTTGGCCCGAAACGGGGAAGTTATCGACGGCCCGCTGCGTCTGGGCCTGCCACTTTGCGGTCAACGGCACCCGCACATCGCCCATCGAGTCATGCTCCACCCGGTAGCCGCCTTCCTCGACCGGCCCACGTTGTGCTGTGTTTTCGCGCGCAGTCATCTCTTGCAACCTAGTAGTGCCGGCCCACCACCGACGCGGCCAGGCGACGCTGGCCCGTGCGGTCCCGGGGGTGTTTGGCCGGGGTCCGGTGACGGCTGTGGCCAGAGTTGTTAGAGTGACGTGTGAGGACGACCAGGAGCAGGACGGCTTTTGGCTGAGCTAGCTCTCTTAGGCGATTGAGGCGATCCCGACAGACCACCTCGACTGGGCCGGCTGTTGTCGTGGCCGGCCTGGCGCTCGTTCGCCCTCGGTTTGGCCGGCCTGCTCGCATCGGCGCTGCTGACGGTGCCCGGCGCAGAGGCGGCCGTGATTCCCGGCCGTCCTGCCGTCCCGGCGGAAGCGGGGTTGGCCAATGCCAACCAGCGCGTCGCCGAGGACCAGGCCAGAGCGGCCACGATCTCGGCTCAGATCCAATCCAAAGGCCTGCTTTTGGCCAAGTACGCCGAGCGCGCCGATGCAGAGTCCGTCAGGTCTGCGCAGCTTGATGTTCGGTTAAGGGCCACAGGGCGTGCGGCCGCGTCGGCCACCAGGGAAGTGCTAAGCACGAGAAGTCTCCTCGTGGCTCAGGCAGTGGCGGCCTATACCAATGGAGGTGCCTTTTCTTACGGCCCCGGCGCTGTCCAGGGCAGCGGCCTGGTCGTGGCCGCCGCGTATGCCGAGGCCGTCGCCCAGCGTCAACAGTTGGCCTTGCGCAATTACCGAGGCGCGCTGACCAAGGACCAGGCGGTGTTCTCCGACCTGTCGAAACAAAAGGCGTCGGTGAGAACGGCGACGCGCCTGCTCGCCGCCGACCGGGCCGCCGCCTCTGCAGAGCAATCCTCGCTCCGGCGCACGCTGGGCGGCGTCAAGGGCGACCTGGCCCTGGCCGTGGCCGATGTCGAGAGACAGCAGGCGGCGGTGCAAGCCGAAGAAGAAAAGGCGTTGCTCCAGAGCCTCAAGCAGCTTCCAAAGCCCACCCAGGTCATGGCCGCACAACGGTTACCGTCGGCCGGGGGAGCCAGCGCCCGAGCCGGAGCCGACGTCCCGGCCTCGAGCGGGACGGGGGACGAACCCACCACCGCCGCGCCAGCGCCAACGACAACCCCAGTCACCGAGCGCGAGGTGCCGCTGGCCGCCGTGACCACGGCCGTCACGGCAGCACCCACGACAACCACGGAGGCACCAACGACGACGGTTCCGTCGACCGCGACTACATCAGCCGGTACGTCTTCCACCCCGGAACCGACGTCCAGTTCTACGGCCATCCTGTCGCCGACCACTGCGGCCACCACCGCCCCGCCGTCCACTACCTCGACGACAGAGACGTCGCTGACCTCGGCCACCACCTCTACCACGGCGGCCACCTCGCTCGTCTACTCTTCGTCTACTTCCGCCAGTTCGACGACAACCCCGCCGACCAGCCTGAGTACCACAACTACGGCGAGCCCGTCAGCCGAAGAAATGGCCTCCCCTACCACCACTGTCGCCGAGCCGACATCTCTTCCGGCTCTCACAACTTCCACCACGGCAGCGGCGAGCGCGGCCGACAGCGGGCTCCCCGCCAGTGGCTGGCAGGTGGCGATGGCATTCGCCGAGTCGCAGATCGGCAAGCCCTACCGGTGGGGCGGGGCGGGACCGGCCACCTATGACTGTTCCGGGCTCACCATGGTGGCGTGGGCGAAGGCCGGCGTATCCATGCCGCACTCGGCCCAGGACCAGTACAACATGACCGCTCGGATCCCCCTCTCCGATCTCCAGCCCGGCGACCTGGTTTTCTTTGGTACTCCGACCGACGTCTACCACGTAGGCATGTACGTCGGTGGGGGCAGCATGGTCGACGCACCAGAGACGGGCCAGGACGTGATGATCCAACCCATCTACGAGCTCAATTTGCTGGGCGGGGGCCGACCGGCTTAAGAGCCGGTGGACCTGCTGGCGGCAGCGGGCGGCGCCGGCGCCGGCTCGCCCTTATACCGCCACGGCGACCACCCTTTTCATCCGTTTCTGGCCGGGCCACGGCCCTTTTAGGCCAGGCGCCGCATTGTGAAGGGTAGAGACCGGGCCTTTCGGTGCAACCAGTCCCTTTCGGTGTATTTGTGGCCCGATCCGAGCGGAAATCGCGCCGAGACACGACAAGGCGCCGAGAGCCGGCGACGTTCATTACGCCACGTGTGGGACCCGGCGCTAATGGTGAGCAGTCGGACCGTGTCGACGACGCTGCGTGTCGAACCCAGCGCGAACGGTGAGCAGCCGCCGGCGCGCCGGCTAGCTGGTGCCGGCCGGGACCTTGTCTGGCACTAGACGCTCAACCTCCCCGGCTTCCACCTCGAGATGGCGGCGTTGGGCCGCGTTCACGGCTTCGGTGTGCGCCAGCAGGAAAATGCCCGCCACGACGGCAGAAAACGACAACACCTCGAGCGTCGTCTCCGCCACTCCCACTCGCAGCGCCTCCCCGAAGGCCACCGCCCCGACGAGGACACTGACAATCGGGTCCGTGGCCGAGAGCGTGGGCAACGATGCGTCCAGGGGCCCGGCCTGGAACGCGCTTTGGGCCAAGACCATGCCGGCCACGCCGGCACCGGCCAGAAGGTAGGGCTGCCAGCTCTGGAACAGGTGAGAGACCCCGAGGGACAACAAATGAGCGCAGCTCTTGGTCAGCGCCGCACAGGCCCCGTAGATGATCCCGCCGGCCGCGCCGTAGGACACCGCCTTCCACCGCGGAGAGCTCCGGCGGCCGAGGGCCACCAGGGCACCCGCTAATACGCCGGCGCCAGTCAACACCACGGTCCAGGTCAGTGCGCTCACGTTGGTATGACCGGCCGCCGGCCGGCTAACAACCAGGAACACGGCCAGGCCAGCCGTTGTCAACAGCGCGCCCGCCCAGTCCCAGCCGTGAAAGCGATAGGCCGTAAAGCGGGCCTTCATGGGCAGTGCGAACAGCAAGCCCAGGACCAGCAGCGGTTGCACCAGCACCAGCGACCCTATAGTCAAGGCCCACCACTGGACCGCGTACCCCCCTACATCGAAACCGAAGCCGGCTACCCAGCGAGGCCGCTTGGCCAGCCGGGCCACGAGGCTAAGGCGAAGCGCCGTGTCAGCCGGCTGCTTTTCGGCTTCCCAGTGTTGGAGCACCGATGCAAGCGCGTACAACAAAGCCGCCGCCAGGGCGGCAAGCACTGCCACGCTGCTAACCTACCAGCGCCGAGAGCCCGCACCCCTTGATAACGCCCTAGTAAAGACAGTCGACAATCGACCGGAGGGGCGTCGGTCAACCCTGAACGAGGGCACCGCCGGTGATCCACATCACGATGTCGGGTATCGTCACCTCGCCACGGCGCAGCTCAGCCACTACCCGCCCGCGGAGGAGCACAACGATCCGATCGCACAGCTCATGGACCTGGGGCATATTGTGGCTGACCAGCACTACGCCCACGCCGTGCTTGACGACCTCGCGCACGAGGGTGCCGATTTTCTCCGCCTCCATAACGGCGAGCGCCGCCGTCGGCTCGTCCAGAAGTAGGACCTTCGACCCCCACATGACAGACCGGGCCACGGCCACGGCTTGGCGCTGACCACCCGAGAGCAGACCGCAGCGTGACGTCACGTCAGCGAGCTCGATCCCTAGAGAAGTGAGGGTACGCTCCGCTTCACCCGCCATCGCACGCCTGTCGATCACGCCAAGGCGTCCCAGCAAGCCACCTTTGCGGCGCTCGCGACCGAGGAAGACGTTCTCTGTCACCGATAGCTCGGATGCCAAAGCGAGGTCCTGGTACACCACCTCGATGCCTCGCTCCCTGGAATCCTTCGGCGAATGGAACGTTACCGACATACCGTCAACGACAAGCTGACCTGAAGAGGGCTGGACGGCGCCGCACAGGATTTTCAACAGGGTCGATTTCCCGGCACCGTTGTCGCCCACGAGCCCGACTACTTCACCAGACCGGACCTCGAAATTAACATCGGTCAGCGCGGTCACCGCCCCGTAACTCTTGCCAATCCCGCGTGCTTCGAGCAGCGGCGCGGCGGCCTCGGTCATCGTTCTGCCCTCCGGACAAGACGGTCGGTCAACACGGCAATAATCAAAAGACAGCCCAGCACCGTGTCTTCGAGAAAGCTCGAGAACTGCAGAAGGGCGAACCCATTTTGAAGCACACCCAGGATGGCGACGGCGATGAGCGTGCCGAGCATGGTCCCACGGCCCCCCTTCAGGCTGGCGCCTCCCAGGATCACTGCGGTCACGACCGCCAGTAGGTAAGGGTCGCCGATCTGAGGCGCGGCCGCGGCCAGTTCGGAGGTCACGATTATGCCCGCCACACCGGCGCTGAGGGCAATGGAAATGAACAAGGCGACGCGTATCTTGTCCGCCTGTACACCGGCGCGCACTGCCGCCTCGTAATTGTCACCCGTTGCATAAATATGACGGCCAAGGGCGGTAAAACGGGCCACGGCGGCACCGATCAACCAGGTACCTACGAAGAAGTACACCGGCACCGGTATGGATGCGATATGCCCGCTCCCCAGCCACCCGAAACCCTGGCCGCCGATTGTGACGGTCATGGTATTGGAAAGTACGTACGCTATACCGAGGAATATCGAGTACGTGCCGAGGGTCGTAACCAATGAGTTGACCTTGAAAAAGACCGTGATGACTGCGTTTATCACTCCAATCGCGCCGGCGAACAACAACGCGATAACAGCCGAAAGCCATACGTTTATGCCTTGGGTGACGAGCAGACCGAGGATCACCGACGTTGCCGCCATCACGCTGCCGATGGAGATATCGATCTCACCGGCAATGATGACAAGTGTCTCCAGGACGGCCATGATCCCGAGGATGCTGACCACGCTGGCCGCCGTGAGCAGGTTCGCGGTGGTCATGAAATAGGGCGAGCTCACCCACATCACGATCACTACGATCGCCAGAACGAGCAGCAGGCCTTCTCCCTGAGCCCGCTCGATAACCTTGCGGCGCCGGGCCAGCCGTCTCTCCTGCTCGGTGGCCTGGCGTTGCTCCTCGACTTCGCGAGCGGCCTCCGAGGCCTCGTCCAGCGCGCCAAGGTGGCTCGCCTCCACCCTCGTCAGTGGCGACCTGGCCATTTTGAGACCCTCCTGCGTCCTTACAGAGCCCTTACGATAGCGGGTCCCCGGGGTAGCTCCGCCACCGTTGGCCCGTCCCACTCCCACCCTAGGAGGCGCTCGAATAGCGCCTCCCTGGGCAACACCGCAACTTCGCGGGCGCTCATTTCAAGTGGAGGCCCGAGGTGAGCGAGTGGCTAACTGCAGTGGGCGACAGGACTGGTATGAGTGACCTCGAACCCAGCGATATTGGTTACCGCAGGAACTTTCTGCCCGTTCATTTGCATCATTTCCAGCGACAGCAGCACAGGCCCCCAACCGGCGGGGTTGAGGTACCAGGAGCCCACGTAGTGCGTCGGGTAGAGGCAGACCTGCTTCAGGCCGTACGAGTCGCCCCCGTAGTCTTCCGCCAGGTAGTTGGTGAAGCCCCGGGATTGAACAGCCTTGAACATCCCTCCGGTGTCCTCGTCGTTGACGGCTTGCACCATTACCACGCCGTTCTTCGGGACGGCCGAGAGGGCCGACAGCGTATTGTTGTAGGCAGTGTCGGCCAAACCGTTGGTTATCACCTCAATGATGTGGCTCTTCGGGATGCCGGGGTAAACGGACTTGACCCCGGCCACGGCGCCCTGGTACCGGGCAAATACGGCGGCGCCAGACGCCGGCTCGGCGCCTCCCAGGAAGTAGGGCACCTGGCCCGGGAACCGCTTCTTGGCCTGCTGAGCCATAAAGATGGCGCCCTGTTCCTCTGTGTGGAAGGGGTCGAGGCCCACCTGCGGGAACCCGGGCAGCGTCGCCCCCACGACCGTGACCGCCGGGATCTTGGCTGACTTCAGGACCTTCGCCATGGCGGGCTGGTACGCGGCTAGCACCTGGAAGTCGAC
This sequence comes from uncultured Acidimicrobiaceae bacterium, assembly GCA_963845605.1. GTDB lineage: Bacteria > Actinomycetota > Acidimicrobiia > Acidimicrobiales > Palsa-688 > Fen-671. The sequence continues at coordinate 20,004 of CAWJSS010000005.1, read as the reverse complement.
AAACCCGTTGATCTGCTCGTTTATGAGGGTATGGAGGTTGGCGATGGCTGTGGGGCCACTCATGTTGTCGACGGTTTGGACGATCTGCGCACACCCGACTTTGGCCGCGGCGGACTTCAGGCCGTCACTCAGCGACACGGCAAAAGGCTGACTGTCTGAGAAGACGTCGTAGCCGATCTTGTAGTTCTTGAGTTTGCACAGCGCCTTGGTCGGGTTGTTGAGGTTCACGGCCGCTGGGGTCATTTTGACGCTGGCCGGGACCGCGGCGGTTGCCGCGCCGGTCCCCGTTGCGACGAGCGCGGCGGTCAGCGCGCCTGCAACCGCTAACGGCAGGCCCCTGCGCGCAGACGACAGCCTGTTTCTCGTGTACATCCGATTTATCTCCTCTTTTTCCTCGTCCATGGGCGAAACCCCGTCGGACTGCTCTTAGAGTAATGCGCCCTCTCTGTTGTTATTTAGTTATGCCGTGCAGATTTGGTGAGTTTGGCACACCGCTGTTCATGATTGGTCTCGGGCAGCCGCCTGGCCGCTCCCGACACGTGTTGTCCGGCCCGGGCACTGTAAAGAGCCAAACCAGGGCGCGTGGTGAAATCGGTAGACACAGCGGGCTTAAACCTCGCTACAAGGCCGGTAGCCGGGGGTAGCGCAGGCTAGTTCCGCAAAGAAAACGGCATGTCAAAAGGGGTGCGACCGGAAGGACTCGGCGCCCGAGGTTAGCTCAGCAAAGCCGAAGGTAGCTCAGATTGAGCAAAAATTGAGCCTAATGGTCTAAACCATGTGTGACAGCCAAACCAGTCGCCAAGGACGGCCATTAAGCGACCATCGGAGGCCCAGACACTCACGGCCCCGCAATCACTGGGGCTGCCCCAGGCGTTCTCGGCGGCCCAGGTGGGAACAGGCCATCGCTCCACCCGCGAAGCAAGCGGCCCATCTGGTCCGCCGTCACCTGTTTGACATCTAACCAGACATCGTCAGGCCGCCTGGACAAAGAACCGCCAGGCGGCCTTGACATATAACTGGTGCGCATCCCCCAGGGGCTTCAGCCGATCTCGTCAGGGTAGGCCGGGCCGTTGGCGTTGCCCATAATGGTGAGGTCGTCTCTATCGCATGCCCCTAGTGTCGGGTCGTTGGAACAGCCGGGCGCATCGAAGTCGATCGCTCTGAAGAGGTAGGTGTGCCCGGTTATGAGGTTGTACGTCGTGACGTCGTCGGAGGTAACTGAGCACCCGCCCTCCTCGTCAGACCAGAGCGGGTTGAGCTGGCCCTTGTCGACAAAGCCGGTACCGGCGGTGTAGTCCTCGACCCACATCTCGAGGGGCCGGGCCTCCTGGGTGCAGTTGTAGGCGACGACGGCTGCCCATCCTTGCGGCGGTGGTGCTGTTGTGGAAGAACTTTGGGGCTGGGTCTTCTGGTACCAGTTGAGGTCGACGCCCCAGGTCTCGTTGCTGAGCACGAGGTAGTCGTGGGCCGCGCTGTCCCACAGCGCAAATTCCCCACTGTCAACCTGATTGCCCGGTGGCTCTCCCAGTAGGTACCACTCATACGAAGGGGTGTCGGAAAGTTGGAGGTCGACGCCAAAGGTCTGCTGGCCGTACTTGAGCCAACCTCCGCCCCAGACGCGCAAAGCGACGGCCTCCCCGTACATGACCTCAGGTCCTCCCGGTGCTTGTACCTTCCACAGTGAGGTGCTGTCGCTCCAGTCGAGGCTGACGCCAAAGGTCTGGTTGCTCCAGGTCAGGTTGGTATAGGCCTCCCGGGTGCCCGTTACCAGCGGCCCGGTGCCGTCGTTGGTGCCGCTCAGTCCGTACCACTGTTGGGTGCTGGGCGGGAAAGACTGAGGGAACTGCCTCGGGTCTGGCCGGACGGTGCATTCCTCGGAGCTGTAGCCGGTACCGTAAGAGCCCTCAGCCGCCAGCATGTAACACTGGCCGCTCTGGTCCTGGTTGTCGTCGACCCAGGAGTAATTATCGCCTACCCCAGCCGTGTCGCGGGTGGGGACGTCGTAGACCTTCTGCCAGTTCCCGGCTCCATCACGGCGGTACACGGCGAACGAGTTCTCATCGTTCGAACGGTCGTACCACGAGACCACGACCGAGTACTCGGAGGCTTGCAAGGGGTAGATGCCCGGGACAGCGGGCGGCGGCATTTGTTGGAAGACCCCGGTCGTCCCCGGGAGGGTGCCGATAGGGCTGGTCACCTTAGGCGCCGGAGTGGTGGTCGGCGTCGTGGTGGTCGGTGGGGCCGTCTTCTTCGGTGCCGTCGTCGGAGGTGCAACGCCTCCACCCCCTCCCGCTGGGAGGGCGCTAGCTACGGCTGGGACGAAGAGCGCTGCAACAACTGCAATGGCGAGGGCCAATATGTATCTGCTCGGTCTTGTGGGGTGCATGGTGGGTGCGTCCTTTCTCGGTTCACCGCGGTCGTGCGGTCAATCAAGAAGGCGTGACGGGAGTGTGACGGCTGACGGAACAGGCAGTGAGCAGTGCGGGTCTAAACGACGAACGCGCCTGTTAAGACATGTGCCCGCAGCTCAGCGGCGACTTCCGGGCGACCCCCGTCGACGGCAAGTCCGGTTCAGACGTTGCCCCGGCCTTCATCCGAGCCTGTGCACGCAGGCCGCCAAGGAGAGAAAGGACGGTGTAGCCGGACTGGTCAGCCCGGAGTTCGTAGTTCGTCGAGGCCCCGCGCACGGCTCCGATGGTCATTGGAGGCTCAGGCATCCAGAAGGGCACGCAAAAGGGCCGAATCGGCAGCCGGTGTAGCCGCTTAGCACGCCGCTCAGCGCATCGATTTGCGTGTGCTGCGAACAAGCACTCCCCAGGTGGCGACGAGGAACACGACAATGAACGCCCCGAGGATTAGCCAGTAGGTGCCGGTGGACTGGGTGCCGGCATCGCCGTAGGACGCCAGCAGCGGAGGGCCGAGGGGCGAGCCGCCCTGAGCGAGGATGCGCCGCGCCCCGAGGTCGTGACCGATGGCTTCGAAGGCCCAGCGCGATGGGATCACCACACTGAGGGCGGCGCCGGCACTCGCCATGAGGTTGACCGGCAGTATGGCACCGGAGAACAACACGGCGGGAAAGCACAACATCGGTAGGGCGAGTGTGGCCTGAGCCACGTTTCTGACGGAGGCGGAGGTGAGCAGGCCGAGGCCGAGGGCCGCGACCGCACAGAGGAGCAGGCCGACACCAATCGAGGCGTAGGTCGCGAGGGGGCGACTGGGTAAGCGGTCCAAGAGACGAAGAATACCCAGCGTCGCCGCCACCACCAGGATCAGGAACGGCACCAGGATGCTCACCTTTGACGCCACGTAGGCGCCTAGCCGCAAGCCAACGAGGCGTTCGCGGCGCAGGATGGTTCGCTCCGTACAAATCTGGAGCAAACCGTAGGTGAGCCCGAAGAAAAAAGCGGCGAAGACGACCCAGAAGCCGATCATCACCATCGAGCTCGGGCTGGGGTCCTGGAAGTCGAAGGCGCCGGGCCGGAACAGTATGGCGAACATGCCGACGACCAGCGCCGGTGACCCGACGAGGATCGCGAGCGTCAACCGGTTGCGCACGAACGTCTCGAGGGTCCGGCGGGTGAGAACACCCCATTGCGTGAGCCCCCTCGCCACTGGTCGCCTGTTCACGTCTCGGGGACCGGCCTCAGACGCCGCCACTGCAGAACCGGCCGTGCTGGCAGGGTGAGTGATGCTTTCCGGGTCGCCGAGGCGACGGTAGAGCTCGGGGACTGAGGTGACGCCAAACCGTTGGAGAGCCTCATCGAGGGCCCCCACGAAGCCCACTCGCCCACCTCGGGTCATGAACACGACGCGATCGCACCTGGCGAGGTCCTCGACCGAATGCGTGGTGAACACGACCGTCGCCGAGCGGTCGGCAAGCTGGCGCAGGTGGGCGATCAGCTCCGCGCTCGTGACGGGGTCGAGGCCAGAGGTCGGCTCGTCGAGGAAGAAGACGTGCGGGTCGGTGAGCAACTCGACGGCGATGCTGGCCCGCTTGCGCTGCCCACCGCTGAGCGAGCCGACCCGGAGGTCGACCTGGCCGGTCAGGCCCACGGCGTCGATGGCGTCACGGACAGCGTCGTTAACCTCGGCTCCGGTTGTCGAAGAGGGGAGCCGGAGGCGAGCGGAGTAGCGAAGCATACGTTGGAGGGACAGGTCGGCATGGATGATGTCCTCCTGGGGCACGAAGCCGAGCACGTTGCGGAATGTCCCCGGGTGGGTGTACATGTCGATGCCGTCGAAACACACCGACCCTGAGGTCGCTGGGGCGATGCCGGCGATGGCCTCCAACAGAGTTGTCTTGCCGGCGCCGCTAGGACCGACGATCGCCACTAGCTCACCGGCCGAGAGCGTGAACGACACTGCGTCCAGGAGCGTCACCTCGCCCTGCCCGCGGGCCCGGACACGGCGGGACAGCTCCTTGACTTCGATGCGGACGCCGTGCGCCGCGGCGCGGGGTAGGGGCGTCAGGGTGGCTTCCGCCGTTCTGTCGAGCGTTGCCATTCCGTTTTTGGTGTACGTTGCGGTCATAGTTCCTCCTTAAATAGTTGGGGTCAGGCGACGGCCGGACCAGTGGTGGTCATGCTCTGGTGAGGGTGCGGTTGTGATCTCGCGGGCAGCGGGATAGGGCCTTCGGAACGATTCGGTACGCCACCACTCGCGGTAGGTGGCCGCGCCGAGGAGCTCGACGATGGGCCCGGTCTGTGAGGCGTGGGCCTCTAGGGCGGCGACCTTGAGATCGAGCAGGGCGTCGGGCAACCGGGTACTGAGCGCGAGGTCGGTGGCGGCGCTGCAGGGCGGGTTCGGCTGATCGGCCCACAACCCGATCTGGCTGTTGAGAGGGTCCCATTTTCGGTGGAAGTCAGCGGTGAGGGTGGCGTACAACAGGTCGGCGTGGGACCGTGTGCTTGTCCAGGCGTCGGTGGTCCAGCGACTGACGGCCCGGTGGTCGGGGTGCCCGGTCATGCCGTCGGGCCCGAAAGTGACGATGAGATCGGGGGCGATGTGGGCGATGTAGCGGGCGACGGCTTTGGCGCCGTCCTCCCGCTCGCAGCCGCCGTCTTGGTAACCGAGCAGGTGCAGCTCGTCGACGTCGAGGGCGGCGAGGCTGTTGCGAAGTTCTGTGTGCCGCAACTCTGCCAGCCGGCGCGGCGGCCAAGTCTCCGGGTCGCCGGTGCCGTGCTCGCCGAGGGTGGCGGTGATGACCACGACGCGATCGCCGCGGCGCCGAAAGGAGGCCATCAGGCCGGCGGACGTGTACGCTTCGTCGTCGGGGTGCGCCCACACGCCGAGCAGTGTGCGGCGGCTCATGGCACTGGTTCGGGTGTGAGGGCGGCGAGTGCTTCGACCTCTTCGGTCATGACGGAGCTGAGATGCAGCAACAAGTCGGCGATTTCGGTGTCGTCCCATTGCTGGCTGGAGATGTGATCGACTATGTCGAACAGCGGGATGCTGAGCCGGTCGCGTTCGGTCTGGTAATTCTCGAGCGCGTCGTCTAAGGAGCCGTCGTCGCGGAGCCCGCCGCTGACGGCACGAGCCAGGAGCTCGGCGTCGCGGAGGGCGTCGGTCAGCCCGTGGGCGCTGATGGGATCCTTGAAATAGCCGGCGTCGCCGACGAGGGCCCATCCGGGACCGTGGCAGCGGCGAATGTAGCCGGGTTGGCCGGGCCAGGTTCGCGTGCCAGGCGGAGGCGACGCCCGGCGTAGTCGTTCGGCCAGCTCCGGTGTGCCCTCGGCGACGACGTCACTGAGGACGGCGACGCCGCCCCTGGCGATGCGTTTGGGGGAGGCGCTGGCGAACACACACGTTTTACCGCCGTTGGTGGGGATGACCCCTGAGCAGGCGTTCGGACGGAAGTTCCACTCGTAGCCGTCGGTGGCGAGATCGTCCCAGTACCCGTAAGTGGTGGCGCAGGCGTGCTGGCCCACTCTGGCAAACGCCGCGCCGGCACACTTTGCGACAGTTGAGCGGATACCGTCGGCGCCGATCACGATCGGGGCGCCGAGCTCAACGGACCTTCCGTCCGAAGTGGTGGCGTGCACTCCAACCACCCGGCCGTGGCGTCTGGTCAGGTCGGTCACCGAGGTGGAGTGGTAGACCTCAACCCCGGCGTCGACGGCGGCGTGCACAAGGACAGGGTCGAGGATGGTGCGACGCGGTGCGTAGAGAGCGTCGACCCCGTACGACGGTTTGATCGTGATGACGACGCTCTCGGCGCCGTAGCGGAACGTTGTCCGCGTCACCGGTGGAGTATTGGCGGCGATGATCTGGTCGAGCAGGCCCCAACGTGACAGTTGGAGCACCCCGCCGCGCATCAGTGCGTGCGTGGAAAGTGTGTCTGACCCGAAAGGGCCGCGGTCGAGGAGCAGCACTCGCAGCCCCTCTCGGGCAAGCAGCATGGCAGTGGCGGCACCGGCCGCTCGGGCGCCGACGACGATGACGTCGTGCGAGGCCCCGCTGCGAAGCGTGGATGGTTGGTCGTCGGCATACATGTTGGACTTCATTTCTGTTCGGTGAGTGGGCCGGTGGAGACGGCGGTGAGTTGGCGACGCGTCCTGCAAATGTGCTGGGCGATGTAGTGGGCGTCGCGGCCTACGCCGTCGATGAAGTTCGAGTTGCGGTAGTGCTGGAAGCGCTGGCCGAGCACGTAGGCGCCGGGCACGGGAGTGACCCCCCGGTACTGGCAAATCTCCCCGTGGCGGTCAAGGATGGGAAGGTCGAGCCATGGGTAGGGGCGGCGATGGCCGGTGGCCCAGACGATGGTTCTGATCCCGGCGGCGTCGAGGTCGAGTGAGGCGGGGACGCTCATTGGGGTTATCGGGGGGACCGGCTCGGCGTCGAACACCTCGGCGGTCAGGCCGCATCGTTCGATAGCGGCGTCGATGCGACCGAGCACACGGGCCGCCTGGCGGTCGGCGGCATCGATGAGGCCGCCGAGGTTGGTGGCCAGCGTGACCCGGGTTCCGTCCACGCCGCTCAGTCGGCCCACGAGGGAGGTGACCTGTTGCACGGTCGTGTGCTGCTGCACCGGGGCTGAAAACGAGGCTGCGTAGCCGGCAAAGAACGACGCCACCTCCGGTGCGGTCATGAAACCGTCGGGCTCGGGGCCGTCGTAAGTCCAGCCGGGCAGGCGGGTCATCCAGTTGGGGGTGAGCAAACGCAGGGAGTTCCATCGTTCGCTGTGCCAGCGCTCGGCGATGCGTCCTCGTTCGACCACCAGGTGGTCACAGCCGATCCCGGTGACGCAGCTGCTGATGGCGAGGCCGGCCTGGCCGCCGCCGAGGATGAGGGTGTTGGTGGTTCGCACTGTCGTGTCCTATCGATGGGAGGCAGGCGGTGCTGGTCGGGTTTTCGTGGCAGCACCACCCGTCGCGGGTTCAGATGGGTGATCTTCAAGCCCCGGTGATCACCCGGCGTCGATCTCGATCGCCACGGGCACGCCGTTGGTGACGACGTCGTAGACAGCCGAGCGGGCTTTGGACTGTTGGACGACCTGGCGCAGCTTGGCGGGGTCGTCGCCCTTGAGCTTGAAGCTGACCTTGATCTGCTGGTACCCGTTGCGGACTCCGTCGCCGAGGCCGAGGATGCCGAGCAGGTCGATGTCGCCCTCGACAGTGGACTCGACCTCGGTGAGGTTGACCTTGCGAGCCGCCGCGATGTTGGCGATGCCGGAGGTGAGGCAGGCGGCCAACGCGTGCAGCACGTATTCGACCGCCGTCGGGGCGTTGTCGGCGCCGACGAGTACGGCAGGATGATCGGCGTCGAAGACATGCGGGTGAGCGTGCTGCATCTCCTGCATCGCTCCGTAGAAGCCGTGAATGGTGGACTGGTTGTGGGTGCCGCTGATCCACTTGTTGGTCGCCCGAAACTGGAACTTGGCGATCTCGTTGTTGCCCTTGACGGCATCGAGGGTGGCGAAAAGGGTGTCGGTATCGACACCGTTGCGGGTCGGCGTGTCGGCGGTCGTGGACATTGATTGGTTTCTCCTTGGTGTGAGTTGCCTCGCCGGAGCGGACGAGATAGGACGACCGTACGGAGCGGGCCTTCCCTTGCCCTTCCCTGTCCCCAGGCGTCGAGGGAAGCTCGGAGGAAGAGGCAGGAACGACCATTGCCACTTATGACCACCCCCTCCGCGATGTCGACCCGCCGGGTGTCGCCCGAGAGCGATGCTCCCTCCGCGGCTCGCAGCGGCGCGCTGGCCATGCTGCCGCTGCTGGCCTCCTACATCCCGTTCGCTCTCGTCATTGGCTCTTCCGCCGCCGACCACGGCGCCGCCTTGGCCGGATGGGCGGGCAGTTTCCTGATCTTCGGCGGCAGTGCCCACCTGGCCGCGCTCCGCACCCTCGACCAGGCCGGCCCACTGGCGGCGATCCTCACCGGACTGCTGGTCAACGCCCGCCTCCTGGTCTACAGCACGTCGCTTGCTCGTCGATGGCCCGAACAACCAGGTTGGTTCCGGGTCGTGGCCGCCGGCCTGATCATCGACCCCACCTGGGCGGCAGCCGAGCGCCATGCCGGCCAGTCCACCGATCCCGGTCAACAGCGACGCTATTTCCTGGCCGCCGGCCTAACCCTCGGTGCCGTATGGTCAGGCGCAATGGCCGTCGGCGCGGTTATGGGGGCTCGCATCGACGGGCTCGATCTCCAGATCTTCATCCCGTTGTGCCTGCTCGGGCTGGTCGGAGCCGGGCTTCGCGCCGCCGCGGCACGATCAGTAATGGTGATGGCGGCCGCGGTGGCGCTGGCCACCGCCAGCTGGCCGGCCGGCACTGGACTGCTGGCCGCAATCGCGGCCGGGTGCGGGACCGGGCTGGCGTACAACAAGAGGAGCCGGTCATGACCTGGGTCGTGGTTCTCGCCGTTGGTGCAGGAAGCTTCGTGTTCCGGCTGGCGCCCCTACTGCTGTTCCAGCGGATCTCGCTTAGCGAGCGAGCCGACCGGGTAGTTCGTAACTCTGGGACTGCCGCAATCACTGCACTGATCGTTGTGTCGACCAAGAACGGTGCCGCCGGGACGGCTGCAGTGCCGACGCTGCTGGCCATGGGAGCCGGGGTGGTTCTCGCTGCCCGCGGCGCCTCGATGCTGCGCCTAGTTGTGTGCGGCGGCGGGATCTACGCCTGCTCGCTCATGGTCATGCATTTGCTCCCACGGTGACCGGCCACGGGACAGGAGGACGCGCCGACCCCGGCCGTAAGAGGACGCCATTCCCTGTGAACCCGTCTTGGTAGGCCTGCTGCGGTCGCGGCCGGAGGTGCCGATGTCGCTGGGCGCGCTCCAGCACTGGGGGCCCCCTAAGTCCTGAGCGCCTTATCCGTGCGGCAGCGGGCGGCGTCGAGAGGCTGTCCGGCGCCGTCGAAGAGCGCGGCCGCCTCGGCCAGCAGCCGGTCAGCACTAGATGTGTCGCCCTCAGCGTCGGCGAGATGGGCGCGGCCCTCGAGCACGGCGGCCTGCCACGCGGTTCCCTCCCATAGGCGCGCTGAGTTCTCGGCCACTTGGAGGTGGTATCGCGCCCGGTCCAGATCGCCGACATCGGCACAGGCGATGACCGCGGGAACAGCCAGCATGATGTTGCAGAACGGGCAGAGATCCTCGGTCCCGAGCGTCGATTCGGCCCGGTCGACGACCGCACGGGCCGCGTCGAGGTCCGGGGCAGCGCGGATCATCGTGCCGAAGATCCGCTGCAGCAGGTGCAGGGAGATCGCAGACCAGCGAGCCAGCGGCAGGGCCCGCCGCAGCAAGCGGCTCACCTCACCGGGGTCGCCCTTGGCCAAATGAACCTCGGCCAGACGTTGCAGGGAGGCGGCCTCCCCCGCCGCGGCACCGATGACGTGGTGCAGGTCCACGGCCTCCTCTAGCTCGCGTTGCGCGGTCTGCAGATCACCGGCCAGGAGTGCGGCTTCACCGGCGAGCGCGCCCGCGAACGCCACCGCCCGCAGCACCCCCGCGCGCCGGGCGGTCTCGCGCAGGCCGTTGGCGAGCTCGATGACCTCGCCGTAAGGGGTCGGCCCGTAGAGCAGGTACTCGGCCGGGCAGAGGTAGCCGTCGAAGATGACCAGGGCCAGCTCGGGGTTCTGGGAGATGCGCTGCAGCTCGACGCGCATGCGGTCGAACCATTCGCCACTGGCGTGGGCGAGCAATCCCTCGAGGGCGACAAGGTCGAGCACCTGCCAGGTCTTGTCGCCGCCCAGAACGCGGCGGCGGGCCTCCTCGGTCAGAGCGCGCGCCGCGTCCATGTCGCCGGTGAAATAGGCGACCTGGCTGCGAGCCAGCAGGATGTCCCCATCGGCCGGTCCGCCGTTCGGCTCGACGCCTTCTACGGCGGCGGCCGCGGTGTCGATGTCGCCGGCGAACACCGCGGCGCGGGCCAGGCGGGCGCGGAGGAGCCGTCCCCCGTCGCTGTCGGCCAGCTCGATGGCGTGCCGGTAGGCGACCGTGGCGGAGGGGTCGCCCAGCGCGAACAGCAGGTCGGCCCGCAGCGCCAGGGCCCGGGCTCGCAGTGGGCCCTCTACGTGGCCCTGGACCCGCTCGACGAGGTCGAAAGCGTCGCGGTAGGCGCCGATGGCGGCCTCGCGCTCGGCCGCTCGGACCAGGTACGGGCCGGCGGCGGCGGGGTCGCCCGCCTCTACCAAGTGGTGGCCGACGCGGGCCGGGGACGCGCCCAGGGCTTCCAGACGGGCGGCAGCGTTTCGGTGGATATGGCGGCGACGGTGGGGGGCGACATCGACCGTGAGAGCGTCGCGGACCAGGCTGTGCCGGAACTGGTAGTGCGCGCCGGTGTGTGCGATGACACCGGCGTCGAGGGCGGCGTCGAGATGGACGAAGGCGTCGTCGTCGGGCAGGTCGGCGAGCGACACGAACTCGTCGGTGTCGAAGGTCGTGCCCAGCACAGCCACTCGTTGCAGGATGTCCCGGGTCTTCGGGCTGAGGGCGGCCAGCGCGACCGAGTCGGCGGACCGCTCCCAAGAGAGGGCGGTCCCGGCCCGGCAGGCCAGCTCGACCACCGCGAACGGCGATCCGCCCGCCAGTTCCACGATGCGGGCCACGGTGTCGGCGCCGGGGTTCGGCTGATGGCGGCGGGCCAACTGCTCGGCCTGCGGCGCTGTGAGCGGGCCGAGCTCGCGGGCGACGGCCCCAGCGCGGGTGGTGAGGCTGGCGCGGAACTGCTCGAACCCGTCGGTGAGCGGCACCGGCCGGTACCCGATCAACAGCGCGATGCGCTCGGTAATGGCGCAGCGGGCGAGGTAGTGGGTGAGGCGCAAGCTGGCCTCATCGGCTTCGTGAAGGTCGTCGAGCACGAGCATGGCGCCGCGGTCGGCTGCGGCCAGCCGCAGCAGCTCGGCGACGGCTACGAAGAGCCGCTGGTGCCCGCCCTCGCCGCTCCAGTGCAAGTCCGCGCCGGCCAGGGCCCGCTCGATCTCGGCCCGGTAGTTGTCGTCGAGCCCGTCGAGCAGGGCGGGATGGCGCCGGCCGAGGTCGGCGACAGCCTCCAGGACCGGCGCGTAGGCCCAGGCGCCTTCAATGGCGGCGGCCACGCCGTGGCCCGTTCGCCACCCCCGCGACTCGGCTTCGCCTCGGGCCCAAGCCAACAGCGCAGATTTGCCGGCGCCGGCCGCACCGGCCCACAGCAGTGTGCGTCCGCCCTGTCCGTCACCGACCGCCCCCAGCACGGAGCTGATCAAGGCGCGCTCCTCCTCCCGTCCGACAAGGTCGTCCTCGGGAGTGGGAGCAGGCTCGACCGCCCCGGCGTCCAGGAGGGTGTCGCGCAGCGCCACCGCCTGCCTGCTGGGCGCCACACCCAGCTCGCCGGCCAAGGCCCGGTCGAGCCGCTCGAACTGGCGGAGCGCCCCGTGCCGGTCGCCCCGCGCCGAGAGGGCGCGCATTAGCTCGAGATGGGCCTCTTCGTCGGCCCCATCGAGCTGCAGGAGTTCGTCCCAGCGGCCAAGTCGCCGCAGGAGGTCGGAGCGCAGCTGGCGGGCCCGCTGTCGAGGGCCTCGGCCCACTCCTCGTAGAGGTCCTCTGGCAGTAGGTCGCCTCCGCAGCGGTCCGACGCGGCTTGGAGCAGCGGCTTCGCCCCGGCCCGAAGGGCTTCGTCCGCGGCGGCCTCGAACAGGGCCACGTCCACCGCGACGGACTGGTCGGGAAATAAGGCGACCGACTCGCCCCGCAGGACAATGGTGTCGTCCCCGGCAGCCTTGCGGGCGAAATGGGCGGCCTTGTGCAACCTGGGGGCGGCCTCGTCCACGCCCAAGTCAGGCCACAACGCGTCGATCACCTGCTCGCGGTGCAGCCGTCGCCCAGGGCTCAGGGCGAGTAGCTTGACCAGCGCGGCGGCGTGGCGGCGGCTCCAGGCGCTGGCCGGGACGGGCTCCCCGCCGCGGCGCACCTCGAACATTCCCAGCAACCTGATCTCGATCGTCACCGCTGACCCTCGCTCCTCCTTGGTGCTGTCGGTCACCGTGTCCCTTTACCGCTTGTCCGTGCCGCTCAGCGTGCAACCGTGACGCGCAGGAACGTGGCGGGAATCGAAGTGGCATCTTTGCTCCGGCTGGCGTTCTGCTCGTTGAACAGTTCCTCCAGCTCGGCCTGCAGGTCAGCCTGGCGGTCATTGGCGGTGGCGGCTTCGAACGCGTTCATCGTCGGCCCGTAGTACGTCCTGAACTCGGCCAGCAGCTCCGACGGCGCACCCGGGAAGTTGAAGGTGTACGTGTCCCTCTGGAACGAGATCTTCTCTTCAGGTACCCCCGCCGCTGCGAACCGCTCGACCACGTTGTCCTCCACCCCCCAGGTCATCGGGCTGATAAACCCTTCCGGAGGCGGCGGTGAATAGGCGGAACTGATCTTCAAGATCTGTGCCACCAGCGTCGGGTCGTTCGGGATCCAGTTCCCCATGACGATCCGACCGCCTCGCCGCGTCACCCGGACGATCTCCTTGGCCACGTCGGCTGGCTTCGGGGCGAACATGGCCCCGAAGATGCTGACACTGAGGTCGAAGCTCTCATCGGCGATCTCGTGCAGGTCCGACGCGTCGCCTTCCTGGAACCGGCAGTTGGTCAGACCCAGGCTCCGGGCGCGGGCGTTGCCCGCCTCGACAAGGTTGCGGGCGATGTCCACGCCGAGCACGTTGGCCCCGAGCCTGGCGGCCGGCAGGGCCGTGGTCCCGTCGCCGCACCCGAGGTCCAGGACCTCGAGCCCGTTGGTGATCTGCAGTTCCTTGACCAGCGCCTCACCGCTGTCTCGCATGCTCTCCGCGATACGGGTGAAGTCGCCCTTTTCCCATAGTGCCTTGTTCGGGTTCATCTGCTGGTTCCTTTCGTAGGGGCCGGAGAGCCCTTGGGGCTCAGCGTGATATAGTACGATCGGTCGTACTTAGAGAAATATAGTACGAACGATCGTCCTAGTTGTCAAGGAGGTAGCTATGGGACCCGACGGACCTCCCATGCGCAAGGCGCGCGAGGACGGGGTACGGACGCGCAAGGCCATCCTCCACCAGGCCGTGTCGCTGGCCACTGTCGAGGGCCTCGAAGGTCTGAGCATCGGCGGGTTGGCCAAGGCGCTCGGCATCTCCAAGAGCGGGCTGTACGCGCATTTCGGCTCCAAGCAGGAACTGCAGCTGGCCACCATCGAGGAGGCGGACCGTGTCTTTCACCTCGAAGTGATCGATCCGGCGCTGGCAGCGCCCGAAGGCCTTCCCCGATTGATCAGCGTCTGCGACCACTTCTTCGACCATCTGCAGCGACAGACGTTCCCCGGCGGTTGCTTCTTCGCCGGGGCGATCCTCGAGATGGGGACGCGCCGGGCCCTGTGAAAGAGCGGATCGGCGCGTTCCAGCTGTCGTTCGTCGGCCTGATCCTCGAGTTCGCGTCGAAGGCGCAGGAGTTGGGAGAGCTCCCCGCGGGCGAGGACATCACCCTGCTCGTCTTCGAGTTGAACGGCATCATCCTTGCGGCGAACGCCAACTTCGTGATGAGCAACGACCCGGCGATGCTCGAGATGGCTCGGCGAGCCGTCCGGCGCCGGCTCGGCGTCGATGCCGAATACGCCCGCGCCGCCGACTAGCACCAATAATTCTTCCGTCTCGAGCACGCTGGGAGAAGTGCAGGGATGCCTCGCTCGCCTGCGGCCACGCAGAGCGGGCAGCGCCGGATAGGGTCCGCGAACGGACCCTATCGGTTGCCTGGTCGCTGCTCGCTTGTAGGAGTGCGGACCACCACGACGGCAACTTCAGAGCGCGTCGCACAGCTGAGCTTGGTCAGGACGCGGCCGACGTGGGTGTCCACTGTCCGCTCGGCAATGAAGAGCCGCTGGCCGATCTGGCGGTTAGTCAGCCCTTCAGCGATGAGTTGAGCCACCTCGAGCTCCCGTGGCGTCAGGGCGAGGAGTCGCGGGTGCGAGCCGGCTCTACCGGCGTTGGCCAATTTGGCCGGCGCGGGCCCTGGCGGCCAGAGGGCGTCTGCGATGCCGTCGCTGCGACCGACCGTATCTCCGGCGTCGTGGTGGCGGGCGAAGCGCTCGGAGCCAAGCTGTGCCTCACATTCCGCCGCCACCAGCGCCATCCGTTGCCGCTGGTAGGGGAACAGCTCGCCACCGGTGCGCTCGCACAGGCCCTGGACTACGCCCAGGACCAGGGCCGTGCGTTCCCAGTCGCCACGAGCCGCCTCGACGCTCACTAACAGGCTGCACGCGTTGACGAGCCCCCAGCGCTCAGGTACCAATGCGAAACCGTGGATGGCCTCGCCGAGGGCTGCCACCGCGTCGGCATTGGCGCCCTGCTGGACCAGGCACTCTGCAAGCAAGGTACGCCCGTAAGCAACGGCGCGACCGTCCCCCACTTCGTTGAAGGTGGCAGTGCTCGACGCTAGTAGCTCTTGCGCTCGGTCCAGGGCCCCATGGGTGGAGGCACCGGACCCCCACAGGTACATCGCGAACGCCCTGTGCCAGCTGCTGCCCGAACGCTCGGCCAGCTCCAGGCCACGGGCGAACGCTTCTTCCCCGGCGGCGATTTCGCCTCGCAGCGTCCGGGCATAGCCCAAATGCGTCCACGCCCGCGACAACCCCTGCAGGTCACCGACCTCTTCGTACGCAGCCACGCTTTCGGCGAACAGCGGCGCACCGCGGGGGTGATCGCCCGAGACTGAGACGATCACCCCCAACCCGTTGAGCGCCTCGGCCCGAGCGGCCAACGGCTCCTCGGCCCGAGCGAGCGCATCGGTGAGCCAGTCGGCTCCCTCCAGGAGGCGGCCCCGCATATGCCAGAACTCCCACAACCCGGCGGCCATCGCCAACCCCAGTCCGGCTCGGCCCCGGTCCTCGTCGCACCACGCCCGGGCGGCCCGGAAGTTGGCGTCCTCGCGGTCGAGCAGTCGCGCCCAGCCCACCTGATCGGGGCCTCGCATGCGTGGCCCGGAGCGCTCTGCGAGCTGTACGAAGTGCTCCCCGTGCCGCTGGCGGAACCGGTCCAGCTCGCCGGCTTGCTCCAGACGCTCGAGGGCAAAGACCCTGATCGTCTCGAGCAGGCGGTATCGGCTTTCACCACCTGACTGCTCGACCTGGACCAAGGACTTGTCGACCAGCCGGGCCAGCACGCCCGCCACCTCGGCACCGGCGACTGGCGCACCCCCTGCGACGGCTTCGGCGGCTGCCAGTGACCAACCCCCGGCAAACACCCCGAGCCGGCGGAACATGGCCTGCTCGACGCCGTCTAGCAGCTGATGGCTCCACTCGACCGAGGCCTGCAAAGTCTGGTGTCGGGGCGGGCCGGCCCCTCCGGCGGCGAGCAGGTCGAAGCGACCCGAGATGCGCTCAGCGATCTCGGCCATGCTCAGTGCCCGCGTCCGGGCCGCAGCCAGCTCCAGGCCCAAAGGGATGCCGTCGAGGTGGTAGCAGAATCCGGGTCAGCGCGTCCACCTCGTCGGGGGCTACCACCAACCCCGGGCGGGCCGCCCGGGCACGGTCCAAGAACAACGCCAGGGCTTCGTAGTTCTCCACCTCGTCGACGGTGGGTGGGCGCTCGGGCCAGGGGAACGACAACGACGGCACCCGCCAGGTGACCTCTCCGGGCACACCGAGGCTCTCCCGGCTCGTGGCCAGCACCACCAGGAGCGGGCAACGCGACAGCAAGCGGGCGACCAGATTGGCGCACCCCACCCGTAGGTGCTCGCAGTTATCCAAGACCATTAGTCGACGCTGAGTGCGCAACAACCGGGCCAGCCGGTCCTCGACGGCGGCGCCGCCCCACTCCTCCAGCTCCAAACCGCGCGCCACCATGGCCGGCACGGACGCCGGGTCGTGGACAGGGGCCAGGTCCACGAAGTCCACGGCGCCAGCGAAGCCGTGCGCCACGTTGGCGGCCACCTCGACCGCCAGGCGGGTCTTGCCCACCCCGCCCGCCCCGAGGAGCGTCACCAGCCGGGCGCTCGACAACAGCTGCGCTACCTCGGCCCGCTCCTGAGTGCGCCCTATGAAACCTGTCAGGGGGACCGGGAGCCTTTCGGGCCATCGAGCGTGCCCGCCATCCGCCGGCACCACCCGTGACATCACCGTGGGGAACCCCCTTCTCAGCCGAGCCGAGCAGGCGTCAACTCTACTTGACCGGCCGCCAGGGCCCATGCCCGAGCGGGCGTCGGGCCGACGAGCCGGGAACGCAACCCGATATACGTACCCGAATACGCCTTTTCACCGATGCGCCCCGCACGGGTTGGCGCGATAACCAAATAGCAGGGCATCGGCTCGCTGCTCGTCCGACCGCTGTAAGGATAAGACGCACTCGATGGCCCAATCCCTCTCCGACCGCGCCACCTTGGAGGTCAGGTGCCGACCTACCTGGTATTCCGTGAGCTGCCCGGCGTGACCCGGGACCAGTTCGTCGCCGCCCAACGCACCGCTATGGCCAAGGCTGCTGCGGCCCGGGCGGCCGGCCAGCCGGTGTGGTACCTCCGCGGCTTTTTCCTGCCCGCCAAAGCCACCGCTCTGTGCCTGTTCGAGGGGCCCGATGCCGAGCAAGTGAGGGCGGTGAACCAGCAAGCCGGTGTGCCTTTCACCGACGTGGTCGAGGCTATCGAGCTGCCGTCCCCGCCGCTCCAAACCGAGGTTGGCAGCTGAAGCATGACGAGGAGAAGACGCCGCGATGCACAGGATCCTGGCGCCGATCAGCGAGGCGGGGCGGACGAGTTGGCGTTCATGCAGCCGTACGGCTCGGCGCCGCGGCACAGGACAACATGACACGTTCGGGTTGCCGTTCAGCGAGCAGGGCCGAAGCCGCGTTGTGGGCCGGACGCCAGCTACCCAACAATCGGAGGTACAAACAAATGACGAAACGGTTCGCAGCACTCATAGCCACCACCGGCGTGCTCGCCACTGCGGGCGCGTTCATTCTCCCCGCAACTGCCAGGGCTTCGGGTGCGCTACCCACGATTTCGGTGGCGCTCAAAGGCATCAACGGCGCCACAGCCTCTGGCCGCGAGGTCTCTGGAGCAGTGACCGTCACAGCAACGTCCACCGGCAAATTGTGTGGCGTGGAATCGAGCTTTGTCGACGCCAATTTCGGTACCGGGTGGGAGACCGCTACAAATACGCCGACGGCATGCGAACTCGGCATCACATCAAAAAACGGTTTCGCGCAGGAACTCGCCTTCAATTCGGTCCTGGAAGGCACATTGTACGCGTCCGGGTTGAGCGCAGAAGCGGAATGGCGGGCGGCCCATACGCCCGATAGCCACGAGCAGATATCGATCCTACCGCACCTTGGCCGGCTGGCCCCGGACGGGTCCAGCGCGCTGGGCGATATCCCGGGCCACGGGAAGGTGACGGCTATCTTTTGGATTTCTGGGATCCCGAAAAACTCCCTTTTCGGCATCCAAATGGAGGTCGCCGACGGCTATTCGATCGTCAGCACCTTGACCTCGCAGTGGCCGGTACCGGTCGGGTCGCGCGGTATGGACACGTACCCACAAGCGCACCAAAACGCCATCAAGAGCCTGGCCGACCGCCTCCTCCCGCTCTTCTACACCAAGAGCAAACCGAAGTCCGCAGCATGAAAGACGGCTCGCACTTCCGCTCAGGCCTAACCAGGAGCTGTCGCCCCCTCGGCGATGGCCAATGTGAGGACGCCCATGGAAGGCGCTACGGCAGCACGAGAAGGCGGCCGGCGCTGAGCACGATGGTGGTGGTGGGGGCAGTGTTCGTCAGCGTCGCCCAACCCATAACCTCATCGGCCTCGGCCCAACAGAAGGGAGCTCCGACTGCCGCGCCGGCGACTTTCCCCCAGCACGGCTCACCAGTTGACGGTCTCGGTGTCCACTGACACCAAGGCGGCGGTCTCAGGTGCAATCTCGAGCGCGGCCGGCGGCACCCTGAAGGCGACGGGCGCCAATGGCGTGCAATACGTGCTCCGTTTCCCGCCCGGTGCCGTCGCCGGCGACGAGACGGTGTCCATGACGCCGGTCTCGGCCGTCCAGGGTTCGCCCCTTGGCAACTTGGTGGGGGCCGTCGCCATAGCACCCGGACGGTATGGAGCTGGTCAAGCCGGCCACGCTGACGATAATGACCTCCCAGCACGTTTCGCCGCAGCAAGACTCCGGTTTTGCCGCCGGTTCCGGCGGTAAGGACTTCAGCCTGTACCCCCTCTCGGCCCCCGGGAAAGCCTCGACGCCCGGGAAAGCCCCGGCGCTGGCCGGCGACGACGCTGGTGGGACTTCCATGAGCGTGAGCACGCTGTCCACTTACGGGGTGTCCAGCGCCACCAATGCCCAAGTGAGCACCGCCCTGGCCAACCCTCCTTTCACCACGGAGGCCCAGTTCCAGCAGTTGCTGGTGGCTGCGCTCCGGGACGCACAGGTGGACACCATAGATTCGCTGCTCGTCGCGTATTTCACGCAGGTCGTGACGCCCCTGGTCAACCAGGGGTTGAAGGACTATACCCAGATGGACGTCGCTGTCGAAACTCTTCTCGGTTGGGCGAACACGGTCGAGAGCCTGGGCTTTAAAACCGACTCGAAAACGGCGGCCTATTTCCGAAAGTACCTGCCCCTTCTCACCGAGCTCTTGGTCTACGAGGCCCAGAAGGTGTACGAGCACTGCAAGGCCAACCGCGACTTGGGGGACCTCCGTCAGCTCTTGTTGGGCCAGCGCCAGGCTGTAGGGCTGGGCGTCGACCTGGGCTCGTTGAGCGACGCCGCCCAGCGCTGCGGCCACTTCCAGCTCGAGGTCACGTCGGACTTGAAGGATATGGGAGGCAACGTGACCTTCCTGGCTGACCTGTCGGCCAAGATCGACCTCTCCATGGATGCCGGGGGCACAGTGACCGGCAGCTCCGACCCGGTTTTCACGCTTTGGCAGATCACATGTCGGCGCCGGCGCCGACTGCAGCGCCTATAAGACCGTGGCCCCGTACATCCAGCCGGTCCAGGTTTACAACCTCGGCTTGGACGACGACCTCGACCTCATCCGGTACGCCAAGACGCATGGCCTGGGTTACTTACAGCCCGAGCCGGACATAGAGGTCACGTTCCAACCCGGCAACAGCCGTGAGGAGTTCGACCGGGACTGTCCGGGTGCAGGGTGGCAAGGCCCGTTCACCGATCAAGGGGGCCTGTGGTGGTACGCCTGGAGGTACTTGCACCAGGGCGAGATGATCTCCGACCCGGCCACGGTGGCCCAGCCCAAGTTCCTCCTCAAAGAGTGGACCATCTCGGCCCCTGGGCCAGGCTCGCTGATAGCCCAAAAGAGCTACCACGATGCTGGTGCCGGCTTCGGGTACCCGAGCGAACAGACTGACCTCAAGCTCTACATGCTGCCTCAGTAGGTCCTGGCGCGGTGAGGCAACCCGGGCACGCGCCTCACTAGAAGTGATATACGGGGAAGAAAATTGCCTGTTCCTTATTGGCGTAGGACCACCTGGGTGAGGGGAGGGGAGCTCGGCAAGGGCCCCGGGACGAAAGTGGGGCCTTTATCTGTCGGGCACAAGTCAGGTTCGTTAGTGGGTCAAGCTCATGGCATCGACATATTGGC